>NZ_JBWKQH010000012.1:0-229732 GCF_059418665.1 Undibacterium sp. GW821-FHT07F11 | reverse complement strand
GGTTTGCACCGTAACTTTATCTCTCAGTGCTTGCCGAAGGGGGACGGCTAGATGATTATCAATTCAGCTAGCAAACGAACATGGCTGTACTGATTGTGTCTCGCAAATCTGTCTTGGCCAGGCTGCCGCTGGTTTTGGTGCGGCGGCTATTTGCATCATAGGTGTAGTTGACAATGCCTTTGGGCGTTGTGATCTGGGTAACGCGGTCGAGGTTGTCATAACTGAAGCCGATGTTGCCATTAAGGCTGTCGGCCAGTTGTGTGAGGTTGTCGTTGTAGCCAAATTCGGTGGCTTTGTTGTGGGTATCTGCGATGCCAGCAGAAACCAGACAGAATAGGCAGAGCAGGCAACTAATCAAGATTTGGTCGCCCGTGCTGCCGATTGATCGGACCTCCGATTCAACGTCGCTCACAATACTTAATTGATTTAGCTACCCTTGTCCCATATTTATGTGGGTGCAGTAGATCAGATTCGAATCTTATGTCCGGTCGCATCCGCTAAGCAAAGCTGTTTCGCGAAAACTGTTAGTGTCACCTCAGTAGGTGCCGCAGTTTCAGACGTGCAGGCACCCAAACTAAAATCAAACCTATAGCTGCCATCCTCAGTTACTTCGGAGACTGAGACAAAATCTATCCAATCGTTGGGAATAAGGCCTTGCGGTGAAAATTCAAATCTATCTACATTTTCCAGAACAATAAACCCATCTAGAATGTCCTCATCGGCATAGTAATCCCACTGTGCACCACGCACTCGCGAAATCAAATCTATTTTCAATTTAATTTCTCTCGCTACTCCATCAATCATAACCTCCTTACACCAACGATCACCAATGTAAATGGTTCGATAAAATTCTATTGGAGTCATTTCATTTCCTAATTAATTGGCCAATGAGCAGGCCCACTGTTAGAAGGGACGACAATATCTGGTCACAATCCGGCCTGTAATTTATTGTTGCAGTTCTCATTCCAAAAGAGCGAATTACATCACACACAATTACACACCAAGTATTTAAGCCTTTGAATTCTATTGCTCCCAAGCCGAAGAATCGATAAATGCTTCTTCAAGTGATCGAAACCAACCGCTATCCATTCCCATACTATTATAGGTGCCAGATATGAATAATAGTCCCCAAGGATGGGATGGGCCGAAGCCCTTATCACAATATGCAATACAGGTATTAGAATCAGTATGTTCGAGAACAATCCAACAAGGGAAAACTTGACCTTCAGGTCCGTAATCCCAAGTACGAGAGTCGCAACGTGGGGGTATTAGTAGCTTATTAATTGCGTCACGAACGTCATCTCTCGATATTTTTTTCAGTTCCGCATTTAAAATATCTTTCAAATTCTCTTCTTCTATCGACATTATTTCACCTATAAAATTTAGTCTTGGTTAGTCTGATTTAATGCAAGTCAATTTTTAATAAATTTGAGACATGCAACTACCGGGATCCTGAACACTCATCTCTGCTGAGAGTGCGCAAAAACATTGCGTAACTTCACCTTTTGTACAAGCATCCAACGTCAGCATATGCACGGCCGTAGTTAGAGGCCCAAGTGCACCTATTTTTGCACCGCTAATCTTTGCATTTTTACTTGGATTTTTAACTGTTGGCCTCAATAACGATTCTGCTTCAGCAGCGGTAATGCCACTTAAAGTTGAATGATTAAGATTATTCCCATTTGGTGAGTACTTAACATCTCCACCAAGCGCTCTGACTTTCCCAACTGTAGTCTGACCTACTTGCCCGTTCGGAATACCACATGACAAATCTTGCAAACTCATTCCATTCATGCTATTAACAGAAACCCCCTGCAATTTCCCTGCAGCATCGATTCTTACGCCACTGCCATTTATAAGACTTTCAGCGGTACATAGCCCTCCACGACAAACAATTGCGTTGTCATTTAATTCGACTTTTTTTTCTGCCAATCCAATCGGATCCACATACAAAATCGGATTTCCACCCACATATGCATAACCATTAATCCCTCCAGCCAATCCAATCGGATCTTCCGATATAAACCGATGTGTCGCTGGTGAATAATATCTGGCACGGTAGTAGTACAACCCGTTCCCGTCATTCTCCCGTCCAGTGTACTGGAACGAATTATTGATGACCGCATCTGCCCTGGTATTACCATAAGGATCGTAACTGTAATCAACAACTTTGTCGCCTGCTGTGTTGGTGAGTCGGATGGTAGAACCGAGTGCATCTGTAAGATAAGTCAAACTGCTGGCACTTGATCCTGACCCACTCTGCTGCACAAATACCTGATCCACTCCACCACTGACGTAGTTTGATTGGGCTTGCGCCATTGAGTTCTTGCACGATGTTGACACCGTCATACATAAACCCGGTACTAACACCATTGATGGTTTTGTTTTGTCTTCTGCCCAGTGCGTCATAACTGAAGCTGGCGACTTCTGTGCCTGTGCTGTCCTTGATCTGGATGAGCTGGTTGCGGGCGTTCCAGATGTAGGTTTTGAGGCCATCGCTTATGAGATTGCCGTTGGCATCGTAATTGAGTATCTGGCTGCCCCAGGTGGCGAGACGGTTGTTGGCGTCGTAGCTGGCTGTATTGATTGTGTCAGGCAGATCAGTCTTTGCCAGGCTGCCGCTGGTCTTGGTTCGGCGGCCATTGGCGTCGTAGGTGTAAGTCAGGTCTCCGATGAGGCTGTTGTCGGCTTTTTTGTAGGTGATGCCTGTGAGTTGACCTGCATCGTCATAGCTGTTGTCTCGAGTGATGCCGTTGGCGTAGGTGGTTTTGGTGCGGCGGCCTGCATCGTCTAGTGTATAGGCGAACAGATTGGTGCTGAACAAGCAAAGCATGGACCAGATTAATATCTGGTTACAAGCTTTGCTGATCTGTCTAACTCGCATCAATTTTTACCATCGCTTCTTATTTCTACTGAATTGATGGGAACTCGTTTAGCTTACTTCAGCTTGTAAAACCCTTATCGCTGCTCGCATAATCTGTGCTGTATCACTATGAGATTCTGTTAACAATGCATTGGCGATATCCGGAGCAACTTCTTTTAATCGCATTCTATGCGCCCAATCTGCTGCTTTGCTTCGGACTCGTGAGCTTTTGTCTTTCAAACCATCGCGAATCATTCCAAGACATACGAATGACGGTATTTTTTCCGTGATGCACAGCAAAGCGTTGTGTCGGACGTGAGCATGTTTCGAGGTCGCCATTTCTTGAATCATCTGCAAAGCTCTATCGTCATATTCGGCAATTTCTCCAAAAATCTGAGTCGATGCTTCATAAACGGTTGTTTGCTTTTCGGAAGCAGCGTCAACCGTGGCCGCCAAAGTTGCATCAGAAAGAGTTGTTCTAGAATTTAATGCGCCAACCGCATCCAGAAGTGGAGCTTCAAGATCTGGTCTCTTGGGTCGCACAAATCTGCAAAGGAACGCTTCAATATATGGTTTTTCGTAGAGCATAGAAGCCTATCCGATCAATTTTCTTTTGACTCTTTCCTGTCAAAAAAATATTCAACAAAATCCCCGTGCAATCCATCACCAAGCTCATTACCATCTTCATCAACAACATAAATCCGTCCTGTATCTGACAATGCCGTTGCACCATCCAGCGTACATAAAAAAGAGTGTGCCAATCCTTGGAAGCATTCGCTAAACATCTCTTCGACGACTTCTTTTGGTACGTAATGTGACAATAATACCTGCCGAATATGCTTAAAAGAATCTTTATTGGCACCCCACGTAAGACCAGAAATTTGTTCAGTTACAGCCTTGGTCGCTGCGTCAGTCCAAGAATCTATAGCGTTTGCCATATCTTCAAAAAATTCTTCTTTCTTCGTCATAGTATTTATCAATTTCTTTAAAAACCAGTCCGATAAGGACATGCCCACACATTTATTTCTTCGTGGAAGGTGATTTTGAATGCTCCTTTGCTTTGATACCCTTCGCCTTTACTCCCTCCTCAACTTCTTCTCTCGCTTTCCGAAATGCAAGGCTTACCGCTCCATCAAGAGTTTGAAGAGAAATAGTTTTTTCATGTCGTTTAGCGCTGCCAAAGCATCTGCGTCCCCAACCTTTTTTATATTGTTCAGGCAAGCAAACCAAATCTCCAGCAAGACTATTTCTATCACTTCGCCATCATCTTCGCGAGATTCAAATCCATAGTCACCAAGCACTCGAACATTCAGGGCAACCCTCGCCAACACTGCAGGATTTTTCTCTTTCCCTATTAATCGATCCAGCTCATTCATTATCTCAGTATTCGCTGGATCTTCAATTTGAGATTTGCCAAATTTTTCGCTTTTTTTCTTGAGATACTCAATCAATTTTGTCGTCAGTACATTGGTTCTCTCAAACATTAAAACCCGATTTGGTGTTGCTGCAACACCTATTTGAGTCACACATGTCAACAATATGACGAATAATATTTTTTTAATTATTAACATAGACTATGGTTTTGATTCTTTCGATGCTGTTAACTGATCGTCTAACTTCGTTGCTTTTTGCGGATCAATTTTCCGGATATCATCTACCAGTAATTTGATCTCTGCGGAGACACCGGGATTGCTCACGTTATGCATCAGTATGTTGACCAGATATTCTTTGGGCGCAATATCTGAACACTTGGCAGCAATACGAAGATACTTTATGGCAGCATCTAAATCCAAAGCACCGTAAAGGTAATATTGAGCTAATCGCGCTGACGCATCGCAATCTCCAAGAACTGCTTTGCGTTCAAGATCGGCCTTTTCATCTGTCGAAATAGAATAAGGAAAATGACTAGCTGCTGGCTTTGAATTACTCCTGTAAAAATCCACAGCTAACCATGTAGCAAGGCACATCAGAATGACGATTGCACTCCATGAAAGATACTTAATCATCGTTTAACGTCCTTTGGGGTATAATGTTTTCCATTGACTAGATGAAGAAATAGGTTCGGTGCGGTATCTGGCAGGTCTGCCTTGCCCAGGCTGCCGCCCTTTCTGATGTGGTGGCCGCCGTCATGCTGAATATTGTCCCAACTAGAGAGCTGAGAGTACGAAATCAAACTTCCCTTTTATCACATGCTAACTCAGGAAAATTTTTCTCATTCATTTGGCAAAAGGGATTGGGCTTGGTATGGCTTGAGCGTTTCGTTAGCTTTATGCGACGAATCAACACACATAATAACAACTTCACTCCTTACCGCTTTCTCCGGGCCAAGGTCACTCCGCTGAAAACAAAGAACAGTATCTGAACGAATCATCTTACTCAACGTGACAGATGTTTGAGCATACTCGCAGCGCATCCACATTTCCCTTTTTCTGATGGGTTCGCCAAACGCCCAATACTGAATTCCATTTTTCTCCATTGGTTTCAATTCAGCATCAGGTTCTGACGGGTTACTAGACATAGGCCCGTCAATAATCGAAACGCGTTCCAGGTCAAATTTTTGATAACCAGATTTGACCTTCCATCCGGGAGCTATAGTTTTAAGTGCAATGCTGCCACCAATCGTTGGTGGACAAGTTTGAGCCATCGCAGTAAGAGGCGCAGAGAGGAAGAGCGTGACAAGTAATAGGAGGATTTTCATTTATTTTTAAAAATGATGTCGCGGTGTTTGCATAGTTAACAGGCCTAGCTGCGAAGGGCTTATTTTTTATTGTAGGTTTGCCACACCTAACGCTTTAATTTCCTCAATCTTCAACAACATTAATGCCACCATTCTTATCTTTATCGACTGTGTTTTATGCTTTCAAATATCATAAAGACGATCATCATCTAGTAAATAAAATTCAACGAACTCCGAAAAATCTTCGGCTACTACGGGTGGAACATTATTTTTTGTGCCGATAGCGATCACTGTATTCTTCTCCGTCTCAGCCGCAAAATTGATGGCATATGCCCAAGAAAAATCCAAATAGTCGCAGAAAATGTAATACGAACCTGCACCATAAAAAATGATGCGTCCTTCCTCAAAAGATTGAACGTTGCAAATTTTCTCAATTGGCCAGAAATTGAAGCCGTGCTCATCTTGATAGTTGTCCGACTGATTAAAGCCATTCACAAGCATCAAATAATTTTTGAAGTCATTTGATATCGCAACATTGTTTTTTCTTTCAAACAAAGCGATTTCTTGTTGCGTTGCGGGGTTTTGAATGGACACAGATGAATCACTCGTCCAATGCTCAAACAATGAACTGCCAGGACTTGGGGAGCCATATTTAATACCGATTGACATATATTTCAGTTTTTAATTTTCAATCTAAAAGAGATGGATAGCTACTTGGTCTTAGACGGTAATTTCGACGGCACCTTCGCTTTGATACCTTTAGCCTTTATTCCTTCTTCTACCTCGTTCCGTGCTTTATCAAAAGCCAATCCAATTGCTCCATCAATAGTTCGATAAGCAAGATTTCTTTTAATATCTTCTAATGCCTCCAATGCTTCTTGTCCGCCAATTTTCTTTATATTAGTCATACAAGCGAACCAAGCTTCAGTCAAAATTTCTGCCACTACTTTTGTATCGTCGTCACGAGACTCACGCCCATTGTCCGCAAACACTCGCGTAATAATCGCAACTCTTGCCAATACGGCAGCACTTTTTTCCTGGCTTAACAAACGCTCAAGCTCAACAATCAATTGGTCACTTGCTGCTTCGTCAATTTCAACGTTGCCATACTTCGCGCTTTTCTGATTAGCAAATTTAATCAATTTAGTTGTCATCAAGGTGGTTCGCTCCAACATCGTGACTCTATCTGGAGTAGCCGCCAACCCTTGTTGCATCGCACACGACATGAATATGACCAGTAATAGTTTTTTAATCGGCGGCATGGAGCCATTCTTTGTAAGTTGTGCCATTTTTTCAAATGGCTTTGTTTTATCCAAGCAAATTCTTTACTAGAAATCACCCTATTGAATAGGGAAGATCAATTTTCCTTTCAAGGCAAACTCTTTCATATTGCGATAGAGCCTCATTCAACTGCTCCTCCACACTTGAAATCTCTTCTGAAAGTTCGTCATAATCTTTTGCTGCTAGCAAGCGCACCATTTCACCGACCGCCAAAACTAAAGATTTCAAAGTATCCCCTTGCACAACAACTCCCGGGTAATTCCGTCCAGGTAATTGCACAACAGCAAAGTTTGTTGGGCGACTCATTAGAATGACTTCATTCGTCATATCTACCTCTTCTGTTATGGAAAAAAAGTTACAAAAGGAAGACTCGTATCAACAGGAGTCTTAAAAATATCTAGATTGCCAGGCAGTCCGTCTCGAACACTCTTTGCCCCTGGCAAAGATCCTTTCAAATCGCTACGTATTTTATTATTTGCGTTAACAACATAATCAAAGTCAGAGTTTGCAGTAAGCGCTTTATTGGGATTTACTCTACTTCCGACCACTGTGATTTCCGTCCCCGTCCTATTGGCCGCATTCTGAATTCTTTTAACCTCCCAGAATGTCAATTTCTCTAATGTTGCACCACCTCCAACTAAAACCCTCTGCGCCGAATTTCGTCCAACATTCAACATCATCGCCAAGGATTTTATCCCAACGGCTACATCTCCTACCCCTGTGGCTAAACTTAACGCATTAACTGCAAGTTCTATGCCGACCATGCCTTCGCAGTCAAGCTTGCCATTTTCCTTAAAAGCCCTATCGAAACCAGCTACTTGGCCTTCTACAGTGTCGTACCTGCGCCCTGCCTGTAATCCTAGTGGATCAATGAATGAAACCGGATTTCCACCCACATATCCATACCCATTGATTCCTCCAGCCAGCCCAATCGGATCTTCCGAAATAAATCGATGTGTCGCTGGTGAATAATATCTGGCACGATAGTAATACAGCCCCGTCCCGTCATTCTCCCGACCAGTATATTGGAACGAATTATTGATGACCGCATCTGCCTTAGTATTGCCATAAGGATCGTAACTGTAATCAACGACTTTGTCGCCAGTTGCATTGGTGAGTCTGATAGTGGAACCGAGTGCGTCTGTGAGGTAGGTCAGACTGCTGGCACTTGGCTCAGTCCCACTCTGCTGCACAAATACCTGATCCACTCCAACGCTGATGTAGTTGTTGAGTGGGCTTGCACCATTGAGTTCTTGTACGATATTGACACCATCATACATAAACCCGGTACTAACACCGTTGATGGTTTTGTTTTGTCTTCTGCCTAGTGCGTCATAACTGAAGCTGGCGACTTCTGTGCCTGTGCTGTCCTTGATCTGGATAAGCTGGTTGCGGGCGTTCCAGATGTAGGTTTTGAGACCGTCGCTGGTGAGGTTGCCGTTAGCGTCGTAATTGAGTATCTGGCTGTCCCAGGTGGCGAGGCGGTTGTTGGCGTCGTAGCTGGTGGTGGCGACTGTGTCAGGTAAATCTGTTTTGACCAGGCTGCCGCTGGTTTTAGTGCGGCGGCCATTGGCGTAGGTGTAGGCCAGGTCTCCGATGAGGCTGTTGTCAGCTTTTTTGTAGGTGATGCCTGTCAATTGACCTGCGTCGTCATAGCTGTTGTCGCGGGTGATGCCGTTGGCGTAGGTGGTTTTGGTGAGGCGGCCTGCGTCGTCGTAGACAAACTGGATGGCTTGTGCCTGGTTGTTGTTGATGACACCTGCGGCCTGGTCTATGCGGGTGAGCCTGCCGACTTTGTCATAGGTGTAGCTTAGTGTTGGCTGGCCTGCGACGGTCATTGTGCTGCGCTGGCCGTTGGCGTCGTAGGTGTAGCTGATGCTGCCTTTGAGGCTGGTGACCTGGGTGACGCGGTCGAGATTGTTGTAGCTAAAACCGATGTTGCCGTTGATGCTTTCGCTTAACTGGGTGAGGCGGTTGCCGGTGTCGTAGCTGCGGGTGCCTTGCGTATGAGCATGACTTATGCCGTGCAGACAAAGTAGGCACCAAGCAAAGTATGGACCAGATTAGTATCTCGTGCCAAGCTTTGCTGGTTTGTTTAATCCGCATCAATTTTTATTCTTATTTCAAATTCCTTCGCTCACTCAATTCTAAAGCGTTTTGCATTTTCCTCTGGTACTGATGTCATACTCCATTCCAATTTTAATAATTCAAGCTGCTCGATATATTCTTGACTGAATGGTTGCGGCCCTTCCTTCATTGCAACTAAAAACTCTTCGGGTGGGCAATAATTATGTACAGAAATGTAGTGATAGATAAGTGTCGGTGCGGCATAAACTATGCCATTTGGCGAAAACACGCGCGTCTCTGAAGTTCCCAAAAGAAGTCGCTCGCCATTTCTCTCAGCAATAAACCAATCATCAGTTGAACAAAATTCACACTTATGTATACCTCTCATTTGTGCTACTGATATCTTGCAGAAACTCCATGTCAATGCCAGTAACTCTTCAGATGGTAATTTCGTTGTAAACGACTGACCCAGAGCTAACCATCCAATACTTAGAGTATTAGAGCGATAGAACATCCCTGAATGATAGGAATATGGGGTTAGGTCTTTGAAATACGACATATAGCTTCGCTATTTTTTATAACTTGATGGCCAATCCCTTTCCAATCCTAATTGTCTTAATTTGACTGGCTTAATCGGTTCAAATGTAATTACTGCAAATAAGTCTGTATTACATGTTTCGCAGTGAGCAATGCAGCACTCATCAATTAAGTCCGTCTTGCCATTTGCTAATTCTCCTCTATCAATCCATTGCGGCCATCTAGGATCGTCCTCACTCCACCAGATCATGTCTTGATTTAATTGATAGGTGTTGTTGCAAAACCTTCCGCGTTCATCTCCCTGAAATGTCGACGCAACATGGCATTGGGCCTTAATGACAGCGCCAACACCACAGTGAGGGCAGATGTTTTTAAAAATTATCCAATTAAACGCTGCCATTTTTAGAATCCAATACTTGTCATACCAATAGCGTTTAAAAATCTACTACATTGCTATCATTTGTAATAGTTTCAGCACATTCTTTAGAGGATGATTTTGTGTGACGGATGGTAGAACCAAGCGCATCTGTGAGGTAAGTCAGACTGCTGGCACTTGTCCCCGCACCACTCTGCTGCACAAATACCTGATCTACTCCTGCACTGATGTAGTTGTTGATAGGACTCGCGCCGCTGAGTTCTTGCACGATGTTGACACTGTCATGCAAGACTGTGCTGACAACTAGCTTTTAATCAATAAATGATTGTGTATTGGACACACCACTCGTCCAGTCACATCTACATCCCAGCCTGCATCACGAGCAAAATTAGCCATTCTTTTTGCCCATTCCTCTACCGGCTCAGTAGGTGGTTCTTCGACAGTTCGCTGAAATAAACTTTGACAACTTGGTATTTGGCACGTAATCAATAGCTCGGTATAAGCTAGGTCTTGGATAATATCCAGTGGATCGTTCATGGTTTGAAAGCTCCGTTAATGATGTCTCGCAATTGTTGTCTGGCTGCAGGAGTTAGCGCGTTAAATCGGTCAAGTCTATCAACGGCCCCTAAACCAACATCTCTAATATGTGCTGCTTGTTCCACAAATCCTCCGCGCAAACGATCCCGTACCTTGCTAGCAAAAGATTCGGCTACAGCCCTAAGTTGAGCACCTGTATCAAGTGGGAATGCAGATCCATTTGACCTTACAATATTTTCGATTTCGCGAATTTTTGCTGAGTCGATTTTTGCAGCCGCTCTAGGTAATACACTCTTTGCAACTGCAGCTTCCGGTGCAAACAAAAGCAAAGTTAAAACAGATTCACTCACAGATGCATATTTTTTTCCAAAATCACAAAGCATATCCCCATATATTTTTTGCTGGGTCGCCCAGGAATACTTTTGCGCCAATATACTTGGTATTCCATTTGGCGCTAAACCAGTCGGATCAATAAGTGAAATCGGATCACCTTCCACATACCCATAAGTATTAATCCCCCCAGCCAACCCAATCGGATCTTCCGATATAAAGCGGTGCGTCGAAGGTGAATAATATCTGGCACGGTAGTAATACAGCCCCGTCCCGTCATTCTCCCTCCCAGTGTATTGGAAGGCGTTGTTGATGACAGCATCTGCCTTGGTATTGCCATAAGGATCGTAGCTGTAATCAACAACTTTGTCGCCTGTTGCATTAGTGAGTCTGATAGTGGAACCTAGTGCATCCGTAAGGTAAGTCAGACTGCTGGCACTTGATCCCATACCGCTCTGCTGCACAAATACCTGATCTACACCACCACTAATGTAGCTGTTGGTGACGTTGTTTCCACTGAGTTCTTGCACGATGTTGACACCATCATACATAAAGCCTGTGCTGACACCGTTGATGGTTTTGTTTTGTCTTCTGCCTAAAGCGTCATAACTAAAGCTGGCGACTTCTGTGCCTGTGCTGTCCTTGATCTGAATGAGCTGGTTGCGGGCGTTCCAGATGTAGGTTTTGAGGCCATCGCTGGTGAGGTTGCCGTTAGCGTCGTAATTGAGTATCTGGCTACCCCAGGTGGCGAGGCGGTTGTTGGCGTCGTAGCTGGCTGTACTGATTGTGTCAGGCAAGTCTGTCTTTGCCAGGCTGCCGCTGGCTTTGGTGCGGCGGCCATTGGCGTCGTAGGTGTAGGCCAGGTCTCCGATGAGGCTGTTGTCGGTTTTTTTGTAGGTGATGCCTGTGAGCTGGCCTGCATCGTCATAGCTGTTGTCGCGGGTGATGCCGTTGGCGTAGGTGGTTTTGGTGAGGCGGCCTGCGTCGTCATAAGTGAACTGGATGGCTTGTGTCTGGTTGTTGTTGATGGCTCCTGCGGCCTGGTCTATGCGTAGCAATCTGCCTGCATCGTCATAGGTATAGCTTTGCGTTGGCTGGCCTGCGACGGTCATGCTGCTGCGGCGGCTATTTGCATCATAGGTGTAGTTAACAATGCCTTTGGGCGTTGTGATCTGGGTAACGCGGTCCAGATTGTCATAACTGAAGCCGATGTTGCCATTAAGGCTGTCGGCCAGTTGTGTCACTCTGTTACCGGCATCATAGCTGCGGGTAATGCTGCTACCGTCTGCGTAGGTGGTTTTTAAAGGGCGGTTGAGGCCGTCATAGGTGTATGTGGTTTGCTGGTTTTTACGGTCTGTACTTTGTGTGATGCGATGTTCTTTGTCATAGACGATGCTGTTACTTTGGTTCAGCGCGTCGGTCTTGCCTGTAACGGCGTTGCGGTTGTCGTAGGCGAACTGGGTGCTGTGGTTGTTGGCATCGGTGACACTGGTGAGGTTGTCGTTGTTGTCGTAGCCAAAGCCGGTGCTTTGGTTATTGGGCTCGACGACGCTGCTGACGCGATCAAGCGGATCGATATTGGTCAGTGCGAGGTTGTTGAGCGGGTCAACGCTGCTGAGTGGGCGACCGGCACCATCTGTATGCAGATTTGTAATGCGGTTCAATGGGTCAGTTACACTGCTGAGGTCGTAGCCGTCATAAGCAAACTTTGTCTGTTTGTTGCGGGGGTCAGTGTATTGCGTCAATTGACCGGCTACATTGTTGGCAAACCCATGTATTTTGTTGGTGGGGTCTTTGATTTGTTGCAGGCTGCCTTTACCGTCATAACTGATGGTCGTGGTGCGGTTCAACGCGTCAGTGATGCTGGTGATCTGGTTGTAGTCGCTGCTGTAGGTGGCACTTGTGGTAATGGCATTGGGCGTGCCAGCCAGGAAAGTCTGGCTGAGCTGGTTGCCCATGCTGTCGTAAGTGTAGGTCGTTTTGCGATTGAGGGCATCAGTCACCGACTGCACCAGGCTGGTGGCAGGATCGCGGACGATGGTGGTGCTTTGCTGCTCGGGCAAGCCATAGGCGCTGATGACGCTGCTGGGGTAACCATTGGCATCAAAAACATAGCGGGTAACGATACTGTTACCGTCTGTATGGTCGGTTTGTGTAACCTTGCCGTTGCCACCTACTGTATAGGCAAACAAGTTGGTGCTGTTGTCAGCATAGGTTTGTTTGGTGACGCGATTATTTGCGTCATAGATGTTAGTGACCATGATCTTGCCGCGTTTGTCTTGCACGGTGAGCATGTTGTGATTGGTATCGTAAGTAAATACCTCGAACTGGTTATTGGGGTCCGTGACCTTGACGAGATGGCCAGCCGTATCGTATTCGTATTTGACAAGACGATTCAGATTGTCTATCGCTTGCGTAATGCGACTGTTTGCATCGTAGGTGAATTGAATGAAACGACCGGTCAGACTGGTAATACGGGTCAGGTTACCCGCATTGTCCCGGCTGAAGGTTAGTGAATTGCCATAACGGTCGCGTAAGCCGACGATTGCAGCACGGCGTGCGCCCTGACGCGTGGCTTCAGGGAACTTTAATACACTGCCGTCTTTGAGCTCAATTGTCCAGCCTATGCCATCCCAGCGCAATGTTGATCCAAAATACTGCCCTTGGCTACTGGTGCTTTGATACGCTGCATTTGAATAATTGGTACCGGGCGCAGTCCGGGCGTAGTGAATGCGGCTGCCATCGGGCAAAATCAGGTCTTGATAAGTCCAGGGTGAAGAGTCACCTACCAGAAAGATGTCATAACCCAGATTGGTGCCTATGCCAAAGGCTCGCGAGGCTGGATCATTCTGGCGATAGCTGCGGCTGACGTCGAGAGGAATAATATCGTTGACGAAAAGATCGGTACTTTTATTGATGAACAAGCCTGTGTAAATATCGACAGGATCTCCGCACTGGCAACCACCAACTACCGGGCCAGTATCAGGGGCGACTGTTGGCTTGGCAATCATCGCGCCGGTAAATTCGTAGATCGCGACACCTGGGTCGGGCTCAATTTGCTTGCCGTCTTTGCTTACGCTGCCCAGACCATAGACATACCAGCCTTTACCACGGGCATCATAGTTCCAGAACTCCATACGGGTACCTGGCGCGGCCTGGCTGAAATTCGGATAAATCAGTCTCGCACCTGGCTGGCTTTGGCCATTGATGCTGCTCAATATCGCGCCACCTGGTTGAATGGTGAAATATACAGGTACACCAAGCGCAGGTAATGGGAAAGGTGGTCGGTCAACCGGTATCGCCGTCATGTTGATGTTGGTGACGATCTTGCCGTTGCGGTCGCGGATGACAGTCCCTGCGGGGATGCGCAATTCCAGTCCAGGAATACGGGGTGAAGTGACGACAGTTTCTTTTTGCGTGGGCGAATTGATTGCAATGTCACCTGCAGCATCGAGAGCAGTAGCCCAGATGGTGTAGTTCAGTGCCGTTGTTTTACCTTGTTCGAGATTGACCTGTGTTTGGTAATAGCCGTAGCGGGTATCGGTTTTTTGCGCAGTCTGGCCATCTATCGCAAGTATCTGGTTGCCAGCATCAAGATGCGGCAACAGGAAACGTCCTGTAATGTCAGTCTGGGTAGTGTGACCGCCAATACTGAGTGTCACGTGGGCGAGGCCACGGCCATTGAGGCTGAGTACCTGACCTGACAATGCAGTGTCGCCATTGGATGATTGCAAAGGCGGGAGTTGTTGCAAGGGGCTGGCACCACGGCGCGCTCTCCAGTCACCCTTGAAATGACTGGCATCAGGATGCCATGCTTCTGCCACGAGCGTGCTGTCCGCCGCACTCACTGCCAATTTTTCTTTTGAAGACAATTGTTTTACGACATTCACTTCGCTGGAAGGAGCAACTGGGCTGGCAGCTATGAGCGCGCTGCTATCAGATGCTATTGCAGTGGAAACACCTGTGTTAGCGGAGTTTTTTACCGTGCGTGGTATTTCACCCGCACTGACGCTACCAAACGATCCGTTGCTTTGGTTAGCTTGACCTTGACCAAGCTGATTTGTATTTGGATAGCTGGCGGCACCAGTGCTGCTCAGTTGCGCAGTATCAAAACCGATGGCGGTAAATGGCAGTGCCAGATTATTGTTCGCTTTTGCGTCTTTAATGAAAAGTGTATAACGGCTGCCCGGCAGCAAGTCTTGCTGTGGCGTGATAAACAAGAGTAAGCCGAATTCGACTGGCACCACATTAACTGGCGTGGAACCATGCGGCCCGATTAAGGTAACAGTGTCAGCATTGAGGTCTGCAACATTCATACGGCTGTTAAAACGTATGATCAAGTTCTGGTTTACGGGTACTGCGCGCGCTTCGGGCGCAGGTTGGCTATCTTGAACGGCAGGTGCGCCTGTGACTTGCAGGCTGGCAGCTAATTGTGCCGCGACTTTTTTGTCGAACAAAGTAAACGCCTGGCTGCGCGCATCGTATAGTTCACCATTTGACAATGCCTGTTGGGCATTGCCCTGTCCACCCCATAACATGACTTGCGCATTGGGCAGCATGGCTGCGACATGGTTAGCCCTGGCGCTGTCAAGCTTGGCATTAAAGTGTTCGAGATTGTGATTTTGTGGGTTGTATAGTTCAGCTTCATAGAGCAAGCGCTGACGACTATCCACCCCACCTGCAATGAGCAACTTGCCATCTGCCAGTACTGTTGCGGTATGCCCGCTGCGCGGGATCAGCCCCAGATTACCCATAACACGAAACTGTTCACTGGCCGGGTCAAATTGTTCAGCGACATCCAGCACTTCACCATTGACATCAACACCACCCAGTATCAAGACCTGACCGCTTGGCAACAAGGTCGCACTGTGATGACTGCGCGCATGCTGTAACTGACTGGTCAACGGCTTGAGTTGATTTGTCTTGGGATCCAGCAGGCCAGAACCAGTCTGCCCACCTACCAGTAACCAGCGTCCATCGGCCAATTGCGTGGCACTTTGCCCAGGATATCTGGCGGGAAGCGGTGATAATTGCTGAATGAAATTGTCGGCGCTGCCAGTGCCAGCATCCGCCGCGATCGTTAAGGCGCCGGAAGGTAGCACGGCCACCAGCAAGGCTGAAGCCAAAGCCATTGCAAATGTGTTCTTGACTTGCTTGCCAAGTGCAAGGTTTTTCATAAATCGGTTCAACATATAGACATTAAATTTTGGGGTAGGCACTTTGCTACTTTCTTTTTGCATACATTTTCTCGAAGATATTCACGTCAATTTATTTGAGTTGTAAATTGACCGTACCTTTGTCAGCGCCCTGAGGGTCGATCAGGACTGTATAAGTTCCTGTTTCGGGTGCACTCCCTAAAGACATGGTCAGCGTCGCTGCACCAGCCGCGAGAGAATCAGTTTTCCAATAGCTGACAATATTTGAAGGCTTGTAAATGTAGATGTAATTTCTATTGCTGGTTGCAGGATTGCTGTCGTCCATCGTATTACCAGTCACCGCCAAACTCAGGGTCTGACCTGCGGTTGCAGTGAAGGTAAAGCGCCCATTCTGGCCTGGGCGCAAAGTCGTGAGAGCTATAGGGGCGGCACCCACTGTCAAGGTACCAGCCTCAATATCCTTTGATAGCACGGCGTTAAAACTCACACCATAGGTAGAGTTCGTGAAGAAGCGCACTACATATGTACCTGTTGTTGCAAACCAGCCCGGGTTATAGAAATTGCAGCTCTCAGTAGCTGTGAAAGTGCAATTGGTCAGGGCTGTACCGTCGGTTTTCTGCAAGTAAGCTGCCACGCTCTTCGTACCACCAGTGCCAGTAAATGCCAAATCTGTCAGCGTGAATCCATAAGTCTTGCCTGCTTCAGCAGTAAATGTGTAACGACCGTTTTGACCCATCGGCAAACTGATGGCAGTGGCAGCGTCCATCGTGAGGACACCTGTTGCATCAGACAGCAATTGAAGATTAATACTTCCTTTATCTAGCACAGTCGGATTTATCCAGACAGTATAAGTTCCGGTCTCAGGAAGATTTGAGAGCGACATTACACCATTTGAAGTCCCGGTATAAATAGTGTCATAGGTCCACGCAGAGGCCGTGTTACTGGGCTTAAAGATATACGCGTTTATAGGATTGATACTGGACGGACTACCATCATCAATGCTATTGCCACTTAATGCCAGATTAAAACTTTGTCCTGCCGTTGCATTGAAAGTAAATCGGCCATTCTGACCAGGACGCAAAGTTGTTAAATTAGTCGGTGATGCACCTGCAGACAAACTACCTGCTTCGATATCTTTAGATAACGTTGCGTTAAAACTTGCTGCATAGGTAGATCCCAGGACAAAGCGCATCACATAAGTGCCACCAACCGTAAACAATTTTGGATCATAAAAATCGCAACTATTGCTTGATGAGAATGAACAATTGCTCAGCGCTGTGCCATCTGATTTTTCAAGATAAACATAGAGTTTTTTATCGCTCGATCCGCTACCGGTAAATACCAAATCCGCCGCAGCAAAGCCATAAGTTTTTCCTGCTTCAGCAGTGAAGGTATAGCGTGCAGTTTGCCCCATAGGCAAGTTCATTGCTGTTGCACTATCTACTGTTAACACGCCTGTAGTGGCAGAAAGTAATTGCAGGCTCATGCTCCCCTTATCCAGCACGGTCGGATTCACTACAATTGTATACTTGCCAGTCTGCGGTAAATTATTGAGAGCGATGACACCATTTACCCTTCCTGTCACCAGATAATCCCATTTCCATTCCGATGTGCTATTACCGGGCTGATAAATATAAATATAGGTAGAGTTACTGGTGCCTGCATTGCCATCGTCCATGGTATTGCCGGTGATAGCCAGATTAAAGTTTTGACCTGCAATGCCATCAAAAGTGTAGCGCCCGTTCTGACCCGGCAGCACTGTTGTGACAGTGACTGGTGCAGCACCCGCAATCAAATCACCAGCCTCTACATCTTTTGACAAAATCGCGTTAAAACTGACTGCATGGGTAGAACTTGGATTAAAACGAATTACGTAATTGCCTGTCACACCAAGCCTGGCGGCGTCTGAAAAATCGCAACTGTTAGTGGATGTAATTTCACATGTGTACAACTTGGTACCATCGGTTTTTTCCCAGGTTATTGTGACATTTCGTGGGATACTTCCACTGCCGGTAAATACAAGATCGGCTAGCGCCAAGCCGTATGTCTTGCCCGCTTCGGCATAAAAAAAGTAGCGCCCGTTTTGACCCGCGAGAAGATTGACAGGGAAAGGAGTATCAGCGGTAATGCTGCCAACGGCTTCTGAGACCAGGGACAAATTAACTGTGCCTTTATCATTGAATTTTGGAGCCATTGCTATGGTATAGGTGCCATTGGCAGGTAAAGTTATCAGGTCTACTGAGTCGCTGTTATACACAGTAGCAGCCATCAACATACTGCCATCGGGGTTGTAAATTGTAGTGGGAATACTGCTTGCGAATGTTCCTGCGATCGACATCAGGCTCACTCTCTGTTGCGCTACGCCATCAAACAAGACAATTGCTTTTTTTCCTGCCACTGTGGTGGTGAGCGGCATTGCAGGCCCATTCACCGCAATACGACCGGTAAAGCCAATATCGCCTGCTAGCCACCCAGCAGGCAGGCCATAGAAATCATTTGCACTTACTGCACTCCCGTACGGAGTGGAAACAGTGATCTTGCCTGACAACGACGAACCCGGTGCATTTGCAACCAGGCTAGAAGCAGTCGATGAAGTTACTGTCGAAGCAAAATTACCAAAACTGGTTTTATTCGATTCTTTGATTATTTGGAAATTGCTACCGGATATCGTTACAGGAGTACCAACACCTCCCAACACGGGAGTAAAACTGGCAATGGTTGGGGGTGCTAATGCGCCGACAACAAAATCCTTATTACTAAGCACATTGCCGTTGGCATTGCTGACCGATATTTTTCCTGTAACAACGCCAACTGGTACTGTCACAATCAACAAATTTGCAGTCGCGCTATTAACGGTCGCAGACACGCCATTAAACTTGACACTATTATTTGCGGCAACAGTATCAAAACCGCTACCAAAAAGTTGAATTGTGATGCCACTTGCGCCGCCAGATGGGGCAAATTCGGTAATCGCTAATGTGGTGGCTGTATTTTTTTGTATGCCAATAATGTTACCGACCGCATCGTAGTTATATTGCACACTGCTGCCATCCGGTGCGACTGTACCAACCAACCGTCCTACATTGTCATACACATATTGCACATCAGCCGCCCGTGCAGGCGATGCAAGATGACTTCCCAGGCAAAATGCCAGCAGCCACAAAGCCCGCTGAGGCCGCATTGCAAAAAGCTGGATGACCATGCTCCATGCCGCCAACACAATTGCCAACAAGTGTACAAGGCCATGTTTCAGGCAAAACCGGTGCTGCATTGTTCATCCCTTTGCGTTTCATCCTACTGCCAGCATCAGGGCTGAAATCCGTAAAAATACGGACGAGCAATAGTTAATTTATATTAAAGTCATGCATTCCGCACAACTATAATGCAAAGAGAGCAAGCCCACTTATTTATTTTTTACTTTTATTGCCTTAAAAATTAAGACTTTTGATGAAAAATATGGCAGTAATTTAATACATCCCCTCACTGCTGCCAGTACTGCATCATTTGCGCACTGGGGCTGATGAAAGATGCTTGGGCAAGGGTGCGCTGGTCAGTGACTTTAAAAATTCAACCAGGTCAGCTTTTTCCAGAGGGGTGAGTATCAGCGGCTTTTGTGATTCGGCGCTGCGGTAATAAATCTCCATTTCGACTGCGGCTTCCAGCGTGGCAACGCTGCCGTCGTGCATATAGGGTGCGGTCAGTGCTACGTTGCGCAGGCTGGGTGTGCGGAATTTGGCGATGTCTGCTGGCTTGAGGGTGACTGCAAAACGGCCCAGTTCTGCGATGTCTTCATCGCTGAGTACTTCCTGGTCCAGGCTGATTTTTTGTTCTTGTGCGCGTGCCAGGCGTTGCGTCAGTTCTGGCAGGCGGGCTTCGATCTTTTTAAAGCCCACGCCCAGGCCATGGAACTGATTATCGGTAAACAGGGCATGCGTCTTATCTATCTTGTGGCAGTTGATACATAGAGCACTGCCCATGAAAAGTTGCAGGCCGCGTTGCGCTGCGGGGCTGATGCTGGATTTGTCTTGCTGAAAATAATAGCGGTCAAACGGGCTGTCGCCAGCTACCAAAGTGCGTTCGAAACTTGCCAGCGCGCTGGCAACTTGTTCGAGGTTTATTGCCGCAGGTTTGATGTTATAGGCTTGCTGTAACAATGCTCGGTAAGCTGGATCTTTGCTTAAACCTGTGAGGATGGCTTGCTGGTCTTGCAGGCCATGTTCACGCGGATTTAAGAATGGATCGATGGCCTGGGATTCAAGCGTGCTGCGGCGGCCATCCCAAAACTGGCTTTGATTAAACGCAGCATTGATGAGGCTGGGGGTGTTGCGTGTGCCGATTTGTCCCTTGATGCCTTCTGCCAGTTTTTTGCCATCGCTAAAAGCCAACTCTGGCCGATGGCAAGTGGCGCAACTTATAGTGCCGTCGCGGCTCAGGTTTTTATCAAAAAAAATCTGCTGGCCTAGTCTGCTTTTGGCTGAATCCGCTGCTTGTGCGATATGAGGCAAACCCGTCAATGCCTGTTGATTGCTGTCTTCAGAAACGGCCAGGCGGCAAGCTGCTGACAACATCAACAGACATAGTAGTGTTCGCATTTTTTTGGGCATACGACCTGAGCTTTGATAAAAAATGAACATTGTACTATCGTCGGTTCAGCCACTCTTGTTTGCCTGATCGACTGACAACGACAAAAAAACCACGCTTCGGTTAGCCACAATGTTATCTGGCACGTTTCTTGATATGCTGTATTGGAACCGTAACCAAGAGACTAGAACATGGCCAAGTTTTTCAATGAAATGCACGCCTATGATGCCGCTGTATCGGGTGGCGCGGGCGGAGAATTGACGCGGGAACATTATCGCGAGTTTTGCAACTGGCTGGCTCAGCAACCGGCTGAACGATTGAAACGCAAGCGGGCAGAGGCTGACCTGAGTTTTCGCCGGGTGGGTATTACCTTTGCCGTGTATGGTGACGATGCGGGTACGGAGAGACTGATTCCGTTTGACATCATCCCGCGCATCATTCATGCGGGTGAATGGGCGCAGTTGCAAAAGGGCCTGGCGCAGCGGGTACAGGCGCTGAACATGTTCATCCATGATATTTATCACGCGCAGAATATCATCAAGGCGGGCATCATCCCGGCTGAGCAGATCTATAAAAATGCCCAATATCGCCCTGAAATGCAGGGTATTTCAGTCGCTTCTGACATTTATGCCCATATTGCGGGTGTGGATATTGTGCGGGCTGGCGAGGGCGAGTTCTACGTACTGGAAGATAACTTGCGCGTGCCATCCGGCGTGTCTTACATGTTGGAAGACCGCAAGATGATGATGCGGCTTTTTCCTGAGCTGTTTGCACGTAACAAGATTGCGCCGGTTGATCATTATCCGGACATGTTGCTGGATAACCTGCGCTCAGTTGCCCCTATGGGGGTGGACAACCCGACCGTGGTGGTCATGACGCCGGGCATGTATAACTCGGCCTATTTTGAGCATGCCTTCCTGGCCCAGCAAATGGGTGTGGAACTGGTCGAGGGCCAGGATTTGTTTGTGAATGACAATGCGGTCTTCATGCGTACTACACGTGGCCCTAAACGGGTGGATGTGATTTACCGCCGTATTGATGATGATTTTCTTGATCCTCTGGCTTTCCGGCCCGACTCTTCTCTGGGTGTGCCTGGCTTGTTGTCGGTGTATCGCGCTGGGCGCGTGACACTTGCGAATGCGATAGGCACGGGGGTGGCTGATGATAAATCGATCTACCCCTTCGTGCCGGACATGATCAAGTTTTATCTGACGGAAGAACCGATCTTGAATAACGTGCCGACCTACCAGTGCCGCAAACCCGAAGACCTGTCTTATACCCTGGCGAATCTCGGTGAACTGGTGGTCAAGGAAGTGCATGGTGCTGGCGGTTACGGCATGCTGGTGGGCCCGGCTTCGACCAAGGCGCAGATAGAAGATTTTCGTCAGCGCTTGCTGGCCAAGCCTGATGGTTATATTGCCCAGCCTACGCTTGCATTGTCGGCCTGCCCTACCTTTGTGGAAAGCGGCATCGCCCCGCGCCATATTGATTTGCGGCCCTTTGTCTTGTCTGGCAAAACCATCTCCATGGTACCAGGCGGCTTGACGCGGGTGGCCTTGGAAGAGGGTTCGCTGGTGGTGAATTCTTCACAGGGTGGCGGAACGAAAGATACCTGGATCCTTGAAAATTAAGTCAGGAGAATATACATGCTGAGCCGTACCGCTGATCATTTGTTCTGGATGGCGCGCTATACCGAGCGCGCAGAAAATACTGCCCGTATGCTGGACGTGAATATCCAGACCTCAATGCTGCCACAGTCTGCCGAAGATGCTGAACGTGGCTGGCGTGCCATGCTGGGTATATCTGAATTGCAGTCTGCCTTTGACCATCAATATGGTTTGCTGACGAAGAAGGATGTGCTGGACTTCATGGTCCGTGACCCGATGAATCCATCCTCGATTGCATCATGCCTGAAGGAGGCGCGGGAAAATGCGCGGGCAGTACGTGGTACGCTGACGACCGAGGTGTGGGAAACCCAGAACGCCACCTGGCTGGACATGCAGGACAGGTTGTCTGACACGATACTGGAAAACGACCCCAGCCAGTTTTTTGAATGGGTGAAATACCGCTCACATTTATCGCGTGGAGTGACGCTGGGTACCATGCTCAAGGATGAAGCGGTACACTTTATCCGCCTGGGTACCTTCATAGAGCGCGCAGATAATACCGCACGGATACTGGATGTGAAGTTTCACGGTGCCAAGGAAAGCGGGCGTGGCAATGATAATTTGCAGAGGGATTTCTATTATTGGGCGGCGTTGCTGCGCTCAGTCTCCGGCTTTGAGATTTACCGCAAGGTCTACCGTGATGTCATCACGCCTGAGCGGGTGGCAGAATTGCTGATGCTGCGCGGTGATATGCCACGCTCATTGTTGGCCTGCATGGATGAAGTGGTCGCCAATCTGAAAGAAGTGCGCAATGATGTCTCAGCCGATACCGAGCGTTTTGCTGGTAAGCTGCATGCAGAATTGCAATTTGCCCGTATCGAAGAGATATTGGCAGAAGGTTTGCATGACAACCTGACGCGCTTCCTGGAAAACATTTTTGACCTGGGTAACCGTGTCAGCCGCGACTTCCTGGTGCCGCTGGCGGCCTGAGAAAATAAAATATCATGCAACTTTTTATACGTCACCAGACTATTTACAAGTATTCAGCGCCGCTGACTTACACCATACAGCAGTTGCGCCTGACGCCACGCGCCGAGCAGCACCAGCATGCCATCTCCTGGCAGATAAAGACTGCAGGACAGCGCCATGCGTATATCGATGCCTATGGCAATCCCTCGCATACGCTGACCATCACTGGTCAGCATCATGAGGTTGCCATCATTGCCGAGGGCGTGGTTGAATTGACGAATCCTTATCAAGGACGCATCACTGACCCTGATACATTTTCACCACTGGTATTTACCGTACCGACGAGGCTGACCGAACCAGTACCGGCGATCATGGACTTTGCCCTCAGTCATTTACCTGACAGCGGCAAAACCACTACGGCTGCACTATTAAATCTGGCAACGCACATCCGTGGTGCAGTGGAGTATCAGTCTGGTGCAACCATCGTCACGACCAGTGCCAGCGATGCCCTGCAACTGGGCCGTGGCGTCTGCCAGGACCATGCCCATATCATGCTGGCTTGCTGTCATGCACGCGGCATACCTGCACGTTATGTTTCTGGCTATATCGATCCTGAATCAACCGGTCATGCCGACAGCCACGCCTGGGTGGATGTCTGGGTAGAAGACAACGACTATAGCGGCTGGGTCAGCGTTGATGCCACCCATGCCGCCCTGATGACGGACGCTTATTGCCGTTTGGCTATCGGTCGTGATTATGATTCTGCTGCACCTGTGCGCGGTGTGCGCCGTGGTGGCGGGTTGGAAACCTTGAGTGTGACGGTGCAAGTCACACCCAAATGAGTTTCATGCTTTATCCGGCATACCTTTAGCCTTTAACGCGGTGACAAAGGCATGCTCTTCCAGTTCGTGTAATCATGTATGCCGAACGAATACTGGGCTCCGGCAGTGCTGCCATTGAGGCTGATGGCAGTTACCACACGATTGAGCTCAGTACGCATGATGGCCTCGCCTTCTTCATAAAAACTGACATAAGCAGGTTCTTGTTGAGAGGTTTCTGCACCGACGATGGTGCGCCTGTTGTAGGTCACACCATAAGCAAGTTCATTCTTGATGAAATCAAACATGGGACCGCTGGTATCGCGGTAAGACATGATGGCAACAATGGGCACATTTTGGTAAACCCATTCAGCCAGATTGCCGCTGCCATAGCTATTGCTATACAGGCGTTCGTCATACCAGAAAGGAATATCTACCACCATGACAAGATTCCATCCAAGACTGGCACTTTTGGCATCAATACGGTTTTTCACATCGGTCACAAAATTTTGATATGCCAGAATGCCTGCTGCCAGATCACTTTTCCAAGGTTCTGCAGTATAGGGCTCCACATCAAAATGAATGGCACTGAAACGCTGTGCCACTGTTGCTGACTGTTGATAGGCAAAGACCCAATCCAGGAAAGCATTCTTGCGCGCTGCTCCAGTAGCGACTACCCAGTTTGAAGCGCCATCCAGGGCTTGTACAGAGATAGGTGTACTGATATTGCCTATGGTGACCAGTGCCGCCTTGAGCGTGCTGACCAGATATTGGTATTTGCTGACAGGGATGTCGCGATTGATCTGCAAGTACACTTCCGTGACTTGTTTGTCTTTGCAGAACCGTATCAGGGCATCGACATGCGTTTTATCTGCCGCGGTGAGCTTGTTGCCAGTGCTGAGTATACTGGTGGTATCCCACAACCAGGTTCCAGCTGCTTTGCCACCATAGAGTGGCGTGGTGCTCGCGGGTAAAACACTGGCACTGACACTGGCAGCCAGGGTAGCGACCGGAGGAGCTGCCAGGTTCGCATTACTTGCACTGCTGCGGGTATCGCCACCACCACAAGCTGACAGCATTAATACGCTCAGGCAAGCCAATATGCCATATCGCGCAGTCTTGGCGAGCCTGGCAAACTTGCCGTCAGTGCCGGGAGCAAAGTTCTTTTGCATGATCTAATCCCTCATCGCAGTTATAAAAAAATAATTCAAATACAGCAATATATTGTACCTTGTAAATACATGTGTTTTTTCAAACAGATGCATTTTTTAACGAAAGAACAATGTGAGGAACAAATGCAAATATCGCTCTGCTTGACAATGAAACATCGCCCTGTTCAATGACTTTTCATCATAAGGGCGCGCGCAGGCACGGATGAACTGAGTCCAGCTTTGCATACAAATGTGACACGCGTATTTCAACGCCCTGCTTTGGGGTAGAATTCAAGTTTCGACAGATCAAGAATCGGTACTATGACTTACTGTGTTGGCATGCGCCTTGACGCCGGGCTGGTGTTTCTCTCCGACTCACGCACCAATGCGGGCGTGGATCAGGTGGGCACCTTCCGTAAGATGTCGGTGTTTGAAAATCCTGGTGACCGCACCATGGTCTTGATGACTGCGGGTAATTTATCAATTTCACAATCAATACGCCAGTTAGTATCTGATCATGTTGATGCCAATGGCAAGAGCATCTGGACTGCACCAAACATGTATGAGGCCGCACGCATACTTGGTGAAGCCGTACGCACCGTGTATCACCGCGATGCCAAATCGCTGTCAGAGTTTGGTATAGACTTTAATGTCAGCCTGATTTTTGGGGGCCAGATCAAGGGCGAACGTTGCCGTCTGTTCCAGATTTATTCTGCCGGTAATTTCATTGAGTCGCATAATGAAAATACTTATTTCCAGATTGGTGAAGCCAAGTATGGCAAACCCATCATAGACCGCGTCGTGACGCCAAACACGCCACTTGATGAGGCAGCCAAGTGCGCGCTGATATCAATGGATTCTACCTTGCGCTCAAATGTGTCAGTGGGTCTGCCGCTGGATTTGCTGGTGTATGAAAACAATGAGCTGGCAGTCACCCACTTTGTCACTATCGATGAGAAAAATCAGTACTTCCAGATGATACGCAATACCTGGGGTCTGCAATTGAAGTCTGTCTTTGAAAGCATCGCTGATCCAGTCTGGAACGCCAGCCCTGAGATACAGGGCAATGTCCTGTCAGCCACCAACATGCACAGCAAACCTGTGCGTGTAGCCGTACCACCAGAATTGCGGGATATAAACACAACTACGCCATCACCTTTGCAGTCTTTGGCGCAACAGCCGAATAATACCAGGCAGGCTTGAGTATTATTTACAGGCAGGCTTGTCGCATTAAAGCTGATGCAACTCCGGCTTAGCGCATCCTAAGGTTCATACCTGACGGCGTTGATAAGGATAGTGACACCCATGTAAGTGCCGATGGGAAAACCCAAAAGTAATGGGCAGGCCAAAGCCATGGATGCACTGCGACTCCATGTCTTGTCTTGCTCAACCGCAGCGCTCAATTTGAAATGTGCAAAAGATAAAGTCGCAGTAAGAACAAATAGCGCAATATGTGGAATTGACTGACCGCCAGTTACGAATATGCCAAGCGCGAAAAAAAGTGTCACCAAGCCATACAGGTAGCAACTATACCGATGCATGTCTTCAAGCTTGCGTTTTGGCCCGGGCCCGTCCCATGATGATGCCATATACTCCCTTCAATCAATATTATTTATGCTAGAAACTGAAGGCTCAGTTGCAGGGTCTTTTTGTATTTTTATTCGAATGAATACTAGCGGCAATAGGTACTCACATCCCGCTGAGCAATCGCCTTGTCATTCGCATCAGTCTTGGCCCGGTTGCCGTGCACCAGGTCACCGTTCAGTATGCCTTTGGCCATGGCGCAACGTGATTCATTGGTTTCAGGCTGGTTGCCGGGAACAAAGGGAGAGGGCCCTTTGGGTTTCGCTACAGGCTCCTTGGCTTGCTTTGCCTGTTTTTCCATCTGGCGTTTGCGGAATTCGATTTCCTGCTCTTGCCAGCTCGGTGCGGCAGAGGGTTTTCCTTCCCCTGCGGTGACTTTTACTTCTTCCACTTTGGCTCTGCCAGCATCATCCTTTTTCTCGGAATAATGGGTTTTGCCATTTGCATCGACCCATTTATAGATCTCGGCATGAGCGGACACAGCGAATACCAGGCTCAGGCAAGTTGCGAACAAGACTGGTTTAAGAATAATTTGCTTCATTTTTTTAACATGTCCAATCGATGGCAAACAATATCAGAGCTTGTGTCCTGACACAAATGTCACAGGTTTCACTGGCAATTGCAAACTCGGCCAGCGCTGTTCAGCGCCTCACTTCCTGGCCTTGGTTTTTCGCCAGGCACAATCTGCAGAGTGATCACTCACCATACCTATGGCTTGCATATAGGCATAGATAATGGTCGAACCAACAAACTTGAAGCCGCGCTTGAGCAAGTCTTTGGAAATGCGGTCAGACAATTCCGTCGTGATAATGCGCTCACCACTATTGACGATGGGCTTGCCGTTTACATAGGCCCACAGATAGGCATCCAGGCTGCCTTGCTCTTCACACAGACGCAAGTAGGCTTTGGCATTGGTGATGGCAGCGGCAACCTTCAAGCGGTTCCTGACGATGCCAGCATTGGCCAACAAGGAAGCGACTTTTTCATCATCATACGCGGCGATTTTTTTTGCATCCCAATCATCAAATGCCAGCCGATAATTTTCTCGCTTATTGAGTATGGTTTCCCAACTCAGGCCGGCCTGCGCACCCTCGAGATTGAGCATTTCAAACAGGCGCACTTCATCATGGCAGGGCACGCCCCATTCATGGTCGTGGTAATGCAGGTACAGGGGGTTAGAGGGATTGGCCCAATTACAGCGTGTCTTCATACGTAAAAAACCATCTGGAGTAATATATCATGTGGGGAAAACCGAATTTTTAACAAAATTTTTCAATCCGAATTGACATTCTACTCATTTCTTCTAGAATCGTCGTTCGTCATCAGATAGTGGAACCACCATGTTGCGTTTTAAGCAAAGCAGTAAAAACCTGTTCGCCTTATCTGCAGTGAGCCTGATCCTCGCTGCCTGTGGTGGCAGCAGTAACCAGGATGCTAAACAGGCAGCCACTCCACCAGCGCCAGCACCTGCAATACAGGCAGCAACTGCCGCCGATGTCATGAGCTTCACTGGCAAACGTCAGAATTATATGATCTCACGGCTGGGGTCCACTTATGTAATTGTCGATATGGTGGGTGGCGCTGCACCGATCAGCGCCCCTCTGACAACCAATATCCTGCAATTCAGCGATTTTCGTGTCAATCTGCGCATTGGTGACAAGGCTGCGGCACTTTCTGCCACCAGCCTGAACAATCTGATTGATCTGTATGTGGCCTTCTTCAACCGTGTGCCAGATGCCGATGGTCTGTCTTACTGGATAGACCAGGTACAGGCAGGCATGAATGAAGCGCAAATTGCCGAGAGCTTTTATCTCGTTGCCCTGCAATCACCTGCCCTGACTGGTTATTCCAGCGGTATGAGCAACGATGATTTTATCCGCATCATTTATAAAAATGTACTGGGCCGCACCGGCAGCACCGCACCGAACGCGGCAGAAATCGATTACTGGTCCAGCCAGTTGAAGAATGGCACGCCCAAGGGCAGCATGGTCAGGGCCATCCTGGTATCGGCACGTGAATATGCCAATGATGCAACCTGGGGCTGGGTCACCAAACTGTTGAACAACAAGCTTGATGTGGCCAATTATTTCGCCGTCCAACAAGGTCTGAGCTATCTGACGCTGGACGACAATATCACCAAGACCATGGCGATTGCAGCAGCCGTCACCAGCACCTCAACCACAGCCGCCCGTGATTTGATAGGCGTAAGTGGCAATGCCATCAACCAGCCTACAACCGGCACAGGCACGACTGGCAGCTATGGCTCACCAGACAGTCTGGCCAATATCTGTACTCCAAGTGGTGAAAAAAGCTGGGTGCGTGCCCACCTTGACGATGTGTACTTGTGGTACCGCGATATCGTCAATGTACCGGCAACAAACTACAGCACACCGACCAGTTATTTCGACGCCCTGATCGTCAGGTCCAAGGACAGGTTCAGCTTCACTGATGCGCAAGGCAGCATAGATGATTACTTCCAGTCTGGTGAAGATGTCAGCTATGGCTATAGCCTGGTGCGTGAAGGCAGCAAGATACGCGTGCGCTACGTACAACCTGGCTCGCCTGCCGATATTGCGCAATTGAAACGTGGCACCACACTGGTGAGTGTAGATAATACTGATCTGGGTGGTTCTCTGAGCGATGTCCAGTACGATGCCCTGTTCCCGTCAAAAACGGAGACACATAGCTTCAGGGTGCAGGACACCAGTGCCAGCACCAGCCGCATCGTCAGCATGACATCCACGACAGTGACAACTGCACCTGTCTTGCAAGACCAGATACTGAATGTGAATGGCAAGAAGATAGGTTACATGGTCTTCACTGACCATATACGCACGGCAGAATCGCCGCTGGTGACAACCATGCGCAAGTTCCAGACAGCGCGCATTGATGATCTGGTGCTGGATTTGCGTTACAACGGTGGTGGTTATCTGTATATCGCCAATGAATTGTCAGCCATGATTGCCGGCACCAAGGTCGTCAACAAGGTCTTTGAACAACTGCAGTTCAATGACAAGCACACTGACCTGACGGCAGATAATATCTCCTACTTCTATGACACCGACACTAATGATCGCTTCCTGCCACAATTGAACCTGCCACGGGTGTTCATCCTGACTGGCAACGGTACATGTTCAGCCAGTGAATCCATCATCAATGGCCTTAAACCATTCATGCAAGTCATTCTGGTTGGCGACACCACCTGTGGCAAGCCATATGGTTTCATACAAACCAATAATTGCAAGACAGCGTATTTTGCGATCCAGTTTGCTGGCGTCAATGCCCTGGGTCAGGGTGACTTTACCAATGGCTTCACACCCTTGTGCAAAGCATCGGATGATTTGAATCATGAGCTCGGCAATCAAAGTGAAAATCGTCTGTCTGCAGCATTGACTTATGCCAGCACAGGTTCTTGCCCTGCGGCCAGTTTCAGTCCAGCGCCGCCGCCATCACAGGGCATACCTCTGCGCGACAAGAGCATGCAGCCATGGCGTAATATCAAACTGCTCAAGTCGGCGAATATGCAGGCCAGGTAAGCTGACAAAGTGAGTTGGCTCAGTGTGCTGGCCAAGTGAGCTAAGCAAACAACAAAAAGCCCGCAAGACTTGCGGGCTTTTTGTTGTCCTGAGAATGAAAGAAAACTCCGGACCTTTGCTTACTTTGACGGCCTCAATGCATCACCACCCTGCGCATTTTTTGTGAGATATAAGCCAGGCTGACCAGGCTCATCAAAGCACACACCAGAAAGGCGATGCCAACTGCCACCACACTCAGGGTTTCGCCTTTCAGTACCTGGTTCATCATCTGGTTTTGCGACAAAACCGGCACCCATTGGAACCACGCAGGCTCGCGCCCCGGGAAGATAATAGGCACCAGCGATACAAAGGGGATGAACATGGTCACCATCTGGTTGCGTACCTGGGCCTCCTTATAGCTTTTACAGTCCAGTGAAATCGCAATCTGTATGGCGGCAACACTGGCTGCCAATGGCAGCAAGACCAGCAAAAAGCCCATGGCATCCTTGAAGTTGAATTGAAATTCAGCACGCAAGGTTTCATTATGGATCAGCCATTGCGAGGGGAAAAAGCTGAAGATGGTCAGCACCACCACACCCATGCCGACGATGGCGACTGCGCCCCACTTACCGATAGTCAGTTGCCAGCCGTTGACGGGGTTCATCATCAGTGGCTCCAGTGAGCCACGTTCGCGTTCGCCTGCCGTGGTATCAATTGCGGCGTACATGCCACCCAGGACGATGGCCATCAAGACCATCATAGGCAGCATGGTGGTGATGGTGGCCTTGCGTTCTTCCGGCTTTTTGATATGGCGCTCACGAATGTCTATGCGCTGCAATAATTCCAGCGATACGCCACGCATGGCAAGCCCCAATGTAGCGAGCTCCTGCGAATAGCCATCCAGCAAACGACGCAAGGGGCGCACACCAAATTCTGCCTGGCGGTTCGAGGTGTCGAAGGCTATTTCCAATGTACCCTTGGCACCTGAGGCCAGTTTTTCATCAAAATCATCCGGAATCAGCAAGACGGGCTGGTCAAGTTCCTTGCTTTGTGATTTGGCGGCATAATCGTCAGGCGCTGTTTTGATTTGATAACCCTGACGCAGGATGAAATTTTCCAGACCACGGGCATGTTCTATACCTTTGACCATGACGGTGCGTTTTTCTTCCTGAGATTCAACCTGGGTCAGCACTACAGAAAAAATCAGCAGCATCAATGGCACGCCCAGCAAAGAGCTGATCAGGGCCACCATCAGGGTGCGGCGGTCACGCAAGGCATCGCGCAATTCCTTGCGCAGGATAGCTAAAGTCGCTTTCATCAATTCACTCCTGTCAGGGATTTTTGTGGGTGCAGGAATGCCAGTTTGACGAAGGCATCTTCAAAATTATTTTCACCGGATTGCGCCAGCAATTCTTCTACCGTGCCATGCGCCACATCCTTGCCCTGGGCAACGATGACAACCTGATCGCACAGACGCTCTACCTCTTGCATGATGTGGGTAGAGAAAATGATGCACTTGCCGCCACCTTCTGGCGAACGCAAGAAGCGCAAGAATTCTCTCAGTGCGCGGGTAGCCACCACATCCAGGCCATTGGTAGGTTCATCAAGGATGATGTTTTTTGGATCATGCACCAGCGCTCTTGCCAGCGCAGTTTTCATGCGCTCACCCTGACTGAAGCCATCAGTGCGGCGGTCCAGCAATTTGTCCATATCCAGCCAGTGCGATAACTGCTGGGTACGTTGTTCCGCATGCTCAGTATCCATACCATGCAGCACACCATAGTAATGAATATTTTCCCTTGCAGTCAGGCGTGGGTACAGACCTCGTGCATCAGACAACACACCCATATGTGATTGGGTCGATGAAGTGCCCGCTTTGACAGCCGTGCCATCAACCGTGATCTGGCCTTCATCGGATTGCAAGAGTGCGGCGATCATGCGCAGCGTGGTGGTTTTACCTGCGCCATTCGCGCCCAGCAAACCTGTGATGCATGCATCATTGGCGCTGAAACTGACCCCATCAACGGCCTTCACTACCTCACTGGTTTTTTTCATCAAGCCCAGGCTGCGGGCGGCATTGACAAAAGTATTGCCCGACGATTTGCCGAGGCGCACAAATTCTTTGTGCAAGTCATTGACGATGATCATGGCTTGGCCTCCTTGCCAGCTTTGTTGGCCGCGGGCGGCACGGGTGCCTGCCAGGCCAGGGCGCGTGGGATCTGGCGCACGCAGGCAGTATCAACCTTGACGGCTTCACTGTCTTCCTTGGCATTCAAGAAACGGTGTACCACGTCGCGTATGCAACCTTGCCCCAGCAAACCGTGGCCAGTGTTTTCTATCACTACATGGCGGGCATTCGGGCCCAGTGCCTTGGCGACTTCATCACCGTATCTGGTCGGGGTGACAGGATCAAGACCGCCACTGAGCAATAAGGCAGAGGAAGCGGAGACTGGCACTTTGAAGAAGTCTGCCGGTATTTCGCTACGCGGCCATTTTTTGCAGGTCTGTGTATATTGCTCCGCCATGAGTTTTTCAAAGTCATCATTAGCGGGCAAAGTCGCAGACTGGGCAAAAGCTTCGCCACACCAGACCGAGAAATGCATGCCGTAAGAAATGCCACCAGGCCCCGGCAGATTGGTAGCGCCTGTCATGGTAACCAGCGGTGCATAATTGCCCTGCTCTGCCTGAGTCAAAGCATACGGCAAAGCGGCCAGCGAATTGGGGCTGTACAAGGACTTGTGAACCAGCCCCAGCAAACTGTCGCGCGTCATCTCAGTCTTCATAGTCGTGCCCATGCGTGGGTGCGTGAAGCTGATTTTCTGTGGCTGGCTGGCCAGCAGTTTTTTCCAGCGATTCTCCAGGTCCGGGTAACTGGTATTGCAGGCGACTTCTTTTTTACAATCCCTGAACAGGGCATCGAGCGCTTTTTGTGCATCGGCACTGGCCAGGCGCATGCTAGGCGGCACCACGCCATCGAGTACGATGCGGCGCACTGATTGCGGGAACTGACGCAGATATTCCAGCCCGGCACGCGTGCCATATGAAGCACCGACGACATTGATGCGGCCATAGCCTTGCTGCAGGCGCACGGCTTCCAGATCTTGCATGGCGATACTGGTGCCAAAGTATTGCAGCTCGCCATAAGGCAGGGTCTGCAAATGGCGCATGCAATCATCAGTAACTTTAACTCTTTGTTCCGGTGATAAAACTTCTTCAGCTTTTTCGAGTTCCGGGCATTCCAGAGGCGCACTGCGGCCAGTGCCGCGCTGGTCGACAAACACCAGGTCGCGACGGCGGTTCAGGCGCGCCATCAGGCCTGTACCCCAACTGGCGACACTGATGGCACTTTGCCCTGGGCCACCGGCCAGCAAAAAGACCGCATCCGGCAATTTATTCCTGTCCTGCGAAGGGACAACCACATAATGGATGTCTATCTGCTTGCCTTGTGGTTGCGCCGGGTTCAAAGGTCTTTGTATCTGGCCGCATTGTACTTCTTGTGGGAAGTCTGGAAGACGGCAAGCCTTGGTGGCAGTGGTGGAGGCGGCGGCATTTGCGTGCGCTGTCACCGCGCTGCATAGCGCCAGCCCGGACATGAGCCTGAGCATGAATCTTTTGTTCAAATTGGTCTCCTGAAACTGCTTTACTTGATTACTTGCTTACTTGAATAGCAAGTTCAGGAGTCTAAGCGCAATTACTCAATCAGTAAATGGCAGTTGTGATTGCGTGCCAAGATTGGTCAGCAAAGTCTTGATAGGCGCAGGCAAACCCAGTTGCATTGCTTCACTGAGCGGATGCCAGCCATGCTCACCTTCTGCAACTTCCAGACGACGTTTTTTGAGTTGCACGTGCACCGGCAAGATGTGCAGTTTGAAGTGGGTGAATACATGGGCAAAGACTGGCAAGACCTGGATACTGGCGATGTCGCCAAAATGGCTGGCACGTGTTCGCACTGTGGTCATTTGCGCATCGACAGAGAAGGCATCATCCTCGCCGCTATATTCTTGCATGCCTGCCAGCTCGGGCAGTGATAGCAAACCGCCCCAGATGCCGGTGGGTGGCCTGCGTTCCAGCAAGACTTCTGCGCCATCCTGCATCAGCAGCATGATGGCCTGTTTTTCTTTTTGCGCCTTTTTTGGTTTGCGTACTGGCAGCTCTGCCGTCCTGCCCTGAGCATAAGCCACGCAACGTTGCTGAAAGGGGCATAGAGTACATTTGGGGCTGCTACGCGTGCATACCGTAGCACCCAGGTCCATCAGGCCCTGAGTGTAAGCACCTATATCTTGCACTGGCAATAAAGCCTGCGCCCGCAGCCACATATTGTCTTCAACGGGTTTGGTGCCAGGATAGCCATCTATGCCAAACACACGGGCGAATACGCGCTTGACGTTGCCATCGAGGATTGCCGCTACCGTGCCATAAGAAAATGCCGTGATCGCCGCTGCGGTAGAACGGCCTATGCCTGGCAAGTCTTGCAGCAAGGTTGGGTCAGCCGGAAACTTGCCCTGGTATTTATCCACCACCTGTTTGGCACATTGGTGCAAATTGCGTGCACGGGTGTAATAGCCCAGACCACTCCAGTGTTCCATGACTTGCTCAACCGGCGCGGCAGCCAGGTCAAACACGGTAGGAAAAGTTTCCAGGAAGCGTTTGTAATATGGAATAACTGCCGTGACCTGGGTCTGCTGCAGCATGATTTCAGACAGCCATACGCGATAGGCCTCGTGGCTTTGCTGCCAGGGCAAGCCGCGGCGGCCATGCTGTTTTTGCCAGGTAATGAGCGCGGCAGAAAAACTCGGATCGAAGTACGGGGCGAGGTTTGGGGCAAAGTTTGGTGATAAAGCAGATTGAGATTCAGGCTGAACCCGAGGCTGACCCGCCGGGTCAGCCTTGCTGCGTGATGCTGTGGACTTCATTATTTCAGGCAGCCACCCTGAGTGCAGTCAGTTCTGCAGTCAATGCTGTTCGCAGGGTATCTTCCAGATCGGTCAGCGCTTTTTTCTGCGCATCGATATCTGCCTGCAAGCTCTCGAACGATGTGATCTTGTCTTCCAGGCTGTCGGTCGCCACATGAATACGCTGTATCGATTGCATGCGGTTTTTCAACTGGCCTTTGTGCTCGCGTATTTGCGCTTCCAGCGGGGCCATGACGACTTTTTGCCAGGCTTCGACATCGCGGTTCGCTTGCAAAAAGCTTTGCTTGACGCGGGCAGCAACAGAATCAAAGAACTTGTGCATCAACACCACTTGTGGTGTGGTCAGCAGGGTCGCGGTACTGAACTGCTTTTGGTAGACAGCTTCAATAGCTTCGACTTCCTTGATGTATTTGTCGAGCGAGAAAGACATCGGTGCCGACAGTGCCAGACCATGCTCAGTCGAAAATTTGCGGTACATGACCGTCATCATTTCCGAAATCTCATCCGTCTTTTTATTCGATGTCTGCAGGTTCAGTTTAACTTGAGAAAAGAACTGTTTGACCGAATCACGCAGGCCAACCGAGAACTTGCTCTTCTCCATCGATTCACGCGATTTGCGGATTTCTTCACGCAGGATGTCCATGCCCAGGCTAGTATACACCTCGGTAGACAAGCGGGTAAACACCGAGCGCGTGCCCTGCATGCGTAACAGGCTGGCGTCGAATTCTTTTTTCTCGGCATCGATGCGCTTCATCATGTGTTCGATGACGTTCATGTTCTTGCCGCGCAGGCTCTTCAATTCCATCATCTGCTCAACCATGCTACGGCTGCGGGCAGAGATAACTGCCTGTTGCGCGTGGATGATTTCATTGATTTCTGAAGACATCTGGGCACGGATGATGTTTTGCTTGGCCGGTATCAATTCCTTGGACAGCGCATATTCCAGGGTAGGAAGGCGGCTGCGTGCCAGCAAAGGCGCATCTTTATTAATCTTGGCAACCAGGCCTTTTTGCGCAGAAATAGGGAAAATCTGCTTTTCTTCCAGGCCCAGGGTATGGGCAACGGTACTGACCTGGCGGACGATTTGTGCTTCCACCTCTTCAGGCGTGCGCAATTCATCCCACATGCTGTCTATCTTGTTCAGGACGACCATGCGGCCAGGGCCATTGCCGATATTATTGCGCCAAACATCGATATCGCTCTTGGTCACGCCAGTGTCTGCGGCCAGGATAAACAATACGGCATGCGCATTCGGGATCAGGTTCAGTGTCAGTTCAGGCTCGGTACCTATCGCATTCAGGCCCGGGGTATCGACAATGATCAGACCTTCCTTGAGCAAAGGATGGGGGAAATTGATGATGGCATGACGCCATTGAGAAATCTCTACCAGGCCATCTTCATCGACTTCCAGCGGTGCGTCGGGGTCGTTTTCATCAAACAGGCCATATTGCTTGGCCACGTCTATGCTGACTTTTTTGGTCAGGCTGACTTGCTTGAAGGCTTCCAGCATGCCGTCGCCAGAACTGATGTTCAAGGGCAGCACGGTCCAGACATGGCTTTGGCCCTTGTATTCACTGGTCGACTGCGCTTCAGCGCGGGTTTCTATCGGCAACAGGCGTATGCAAGGCGGGATGGTATCGTCATACAAAAGCTCGGTCGGGCACATGGTAGTGCGGCCGGCAGATGACGGCAAAATGCGTTGGCCATAGTCTGCAAAGAATATGGCGTTGATGAGTTCGGACTTGCCGCGTGAAAATTCAGCAACAAAGGCGATGGACAATTTGTCGTCAACCAGACGTTCCATCAAACGCGCAATGCGTTGATCACTGGCGGCATCGGCCATATCCGATCCATGTATCCATGACCGGTACTGCTCCAGCGCTTTGACCACTCCTTTGCGCCAGTCGCTGTACTCCTGGAATTTCTGAACCAGATTGCTCATGTTCCCCTCAGTTAACTTTTTTGATATTCCAAGTATATATGGAAGCGTTGAAAAAATACGCGTAAATCGAATTTTGCCCCCAATTCGGCTGGATTTGTGGGTTTATTTCTGACATTTTGCACAATAAAAGCTGCTGCGCTGCCCTTGTTTTATCTGTCTTATGGCTTCACCGCAGACCCGGCAAGGCTCGCCAGTGCGGTCATACACGAAATAAGACTGCTGAAAATAGCCGCTTTGCCCATCCACACCCATGAAATCCTTGAGGGTGCTGCCACCCTGTTCTATCGCTGCGGCCAGCGTTGCACGTATGGCCGCTTCCAGTAAAGTATAGCGCGCCAGACTGATGCGTCCAGCCTGAGTTTTAGGATTGATGCCCGCCCTGAACAGGCTTTCTGATGCATAAATATTACCAACACCAACCACGATGCCCCCGGCCAGCAAGACTTGCTTGATGGGTGCACTACGTTTTCTTGTTAATTTATATAACAATTCTGGATTAAATCCGGCTTCCAGCGGTTCCACACCCAACTGGCGTATCAGCAAATGCTCTTCCAGATCGCCGTCGACAGCATCGTGCCAGAGTACCGCGCCAAAGCGGCGTGGGTCTGTCATGCGCAGGGCAAATTCACCGACGACAATATCAATATGATCATGCTTTGCCGGTGGCACATTTTTATCCAGCACACGCAAATGGCCGGACATACCAAGATGTATGAGCAAAATACCGTTCTCAAAATGCAATAACAGATACTTGCCCCTGCGGCCAGTCGCCAATATCTGCCTCCCTGTCAGCAGGACAGGTAAATTGGCAGGGAAAGGCCAGCGCAAGCCAGCCCGGCGCATGACCACGTCGGTGACCTGTTTGCCAGTCAAGTGTGGCTCTACACCACGGCGAGTAACTTCTACTTCAGGTAATTCTGGCATGGGCGGGAACTTTTACTATTACAATCTGACACAGTGTATATACGCAGTGAAACCCACAGTTCTGCTGCTTCAGCGTAAAATCAGTCATCAACGTCAAATCCGGATTCGTTTTGAAAACACTGCCTACTATATTATTTAACCCTATTGTATCCGCAATATCATCCATGTCTGCCGCTTCACTGTGGCGACCTGCGGCGCTGGTATTAAGCGCCGCCCTGATCAGCGGATGTGCAAGCGTAGGTAAGCAAAGCGGCGAAGCTGTTGAAGATACCCATCATGTCAGCGATGCGGCACAGGCTGCCCTGTCTGCTGAAAAAACCCTGAACGGCGTCAGCAGCGCACCGGTCCATGAAGACCCTTTGCCTGAAGTAAAACTGACTGAAGAAATATTCTACAAAATCATTACCGCAGAAATCGCCAATCAGCGTGGCAGCTGGCAAGGCGCCTACGTGACCCTGTACTCAGTTGCCGAACAAACCCGTGACCCGCGTATTGCCAAACGGGCTGCTGAAATCGCCCTGGCGGCCAAACAATCGGGCGAGGCCTTGCAGGCCGTGCGCCTGTGGCGCGAGCTGGCACCAAATTCAAATGAAGCCACCCAGTATTATCTTGGCTTCATGCTGATGAATAATAATCTGGCTGAAATTCAGTCTGTTTATACTCAAAAACTGAAATCATCCGAGCCCAAGCAACTGGGAGTGATGATGTTGCAGGCACAGCGCTTATTGTCACGCGCACGTGATAAGAATACCGCATTCAGCACTCTTGAAACCCTGCTGGAACCGTATAAAAACAGTCCCGATGCGCATATGGCGTTGGCCCAGGGCGCATATGCCAAAGGTGACAACAAGCTTGCCGTCAGCGAAGCACAGGCAGTCTTGAAAGCCAGGCCTGATTCACAACTGGCGATACTGACGGTCGCCCAGGCATCTTCGCAGGCAGATGCGGCCAGGTCATTGGCTGCTTTTTTGGTAAAGAACCCTAGCGCCCGCGATGTGCGCCTGGCCTATGCCAGCATACTGATAGACCTGAAACAACTGGACCAGGCAAACCACGAATTTGAAACCATCGCGCGCGACAGACCTGATGACATCAGCGCCATCTACACCCTGGGTGTGCTGGCGATGGAACGCAATCAGTCGCAAAAAGCCGAAACCTATTTCCTGCAATATCTGCAGGCACTGGAAGGCAGAAGCGGCGAAGAACGCGACCCGACTACCGCCCTGGTGAATCTCTCGCGCATCGCTGCAGACCGCAAGGACTACAAGGCAGCACAAGACTGGCTGGCTCAGGTGGAATCTTATGATGGCCGCAATCCTGCCTGGTTCAATGTGCAGATACGCCGCACCTTCTTGCTGGCCAAGGAAGGCAGGCTGCTGGAAGCACGCGCCTTCATACAGCAAATCAAGGCCAGCAATGAAACCGAGCAGATCCAGCTAATACAGTCAGAAGCGCAGTTATTGCGTGATGCCGGTATGCCGGATCAGGCCAAAGCCGTGCTGGAACAAGGCATCAAGCAGGCACCAAATAACCCCGACTTGCTGTATGACTTTGCCATGCTGGCCGAGTCGCAAAAAGACATCAGCAGCATGGAAGCATCACTGCGCAAGGTCATAGAGCTGGCACCAACCAGCCAGCACGCTTATAACGCCCTCGGTTATTCATTTGCTGACCGCAATGTACAACTCGATGAAGCAAATACCCTGATAGAAAAAGCCAACCAGCTGGCACCGGATGATCCCTTCATTCTTGATAGCCTGGGCTGGGTCAAGTTCAGGCTGTCCAAATATGACGAAGCTGAACAAGCCCTGCGCCGCGCCTATCAGATGCGTCCTGATGCCGAGATAGCCGTGCATCTGGGTGAAGTCTTGTGGACCATGGGACAGAAAGATGATGCGAAAAAAATCTGGCGCGATGCCCAGAAAAAAGATCCGGAAAATCAAACGCTGAAGTCCACTCTGGAAAGATTGAAAGTCAAGCCCTGATACCAATCTTGTTCATGATATATACATCAAAGTTTTGATATAGAAGTACAGTGGCGGACAGACAATGTCCGCCTTGTCATTTATACGCAAACATACGCACAACCAACACAGCAAACATGTCATCAAACACCCGATTTAGTCTGCTCGCTTCAGCTTTCTTTTGCACCTTGCTCAGCACAGGCTGCGCCAGCCTGAACAGCCAGACACAAGCACCTGCGACTGCAGGGGCCAATACTGCCACCATAGCCACAACTGCCAGCGCCCGGCAATATCAGCAACAGATACAAATCAGCGGCAAGATATCCATCCAGTACCAGCAGGCTGACAAGCCCCAGAGCCTGCCAGGCGGCTTTGAATGGGAACAGGATGCCAAAGGCATACGCATCAATCTCTTGTCACCCCTGGGCCAGACCATGGCACGCATTACGCAGACTGCACAAGGTGCCATACTGGAACAGGATGGCAAAACCCCACGCTCAGCCAGCGACCTTGACCAGTTATTGCAAGATACCCTGGGCTGGTCTTTGCCGGTAGCAGGTTTGCGCGACTGGCTGCAAGGCTTTGTCGCCATCGACGGCAAACAACTGACTGCCGTGAAAGCAGAAGACCAGACCGTGACTACCCAGGGCTGGAAGCTGCGCTATGTCAGCTGGCACGAACAACCCAGCTTTCCGAAACGCATAGACTTGCAAAGATATACTGAACAGGCTGGCGATATCTCCATCCGCATCGTGGTGAATGAATGGAAATGAGCAGACTGGACAATTGCCCTGCCCCCGCCAAACTCAACCTGTTTTTACATGTGACAGGCCGCCGGGCAGATGGTTATCATTTGCTGCAAACCGCCTTCCAGTTGATAGACCGTTGCGATTATCTGGATGTGGAAGTGCGTGCCGATGGCCAGATACACCGCTGCAATGAAATAGAGGGCGTGCCTGCGGACAGCGATTTGATCGTCCGTGCAGCAAGATTATTGCAAACCCATACTGGCTGCACTTTGGGTGCGAACCTGACTTTGCGCAAAAACCTGCCCATGGGTGGCGGCCTGGGTGGCGGTTCATCTGACGCGGCCACTACCCTGCTGGCGCTAAATCATTTATGGCAAACCGGCGTCCAGCGCGATGAGCTGATGAAGCTGGCCCTGCAACTGGGGGCAGACGTGCCATTCTTTCTATTCGGAACAAATGCCTTTGCAGAAGGGGTGGGAGAAGAATTGCAGGCCCTGGTCACGCCAGACGTCTGGTTTGTGGTGCTGGAGCCAGGCGTACAAGTCCCCACGCCTGCAATTTTTTCGGCAAAGGAGTTGACAAGGGACACAAATCCGGTCAGAATAGCGGACTTTTCCAGTGATGCAAAACATAATTGGAAAAACGATCTGCAAACAGTTGCCTGCGCATTGTTTCCGCAAGTTGATGCAGCCATTAAGTGGCTCTCACAATACGGCGATGCAAAGATGACGGGATCAGGAGCTTGTGTTTTTTGTGCCTTTGCCGACGAAACGGCAGCAGACATAGTGTTAAAGCAAGTACCGGATCGCTGGACATCATGGAAAGCAAAAGCGCTGAGTAGCCACCCGATGGCGCAGAAATTGGGATCGAAAAATATTTGGCTTGAAGCCGGTTTAACGCTAAAATAGCGGCGAACTTGGAAACAGGCAAACGGTTGTGTAGGGGAGTCGCCAAGCTGGTTAAGGCACCGGATTTTGATTCCGGCATGCGAAGGTTCGAATCCTTCTTCCCCTGCCATTAAATTAAAGCCGCCGCATAGATTGTGCGGCGGCTTTTTCAGTTTTATCAGCGGCTATTTTTGTGTAAAACCCATGCAAAATAAGCCAGACCCACAAAATCTCAGCCGATAGGTCCCAGCCATGGCAAATGCGCGCGCAAATGACAACATGATGGTTTTCACTGGCAACGCCAATCCTGCACTGGCTGCCGGTGTTGCCAAACAACTCGGCATCCCCCTCGGCAAGGCAGACGTTTCCAAATTCTCTGACGGTGAAGTGATGGTCGAGATCAACGAAAACGTCCGTGGTAAAGATGTGTTCGTTTTGCAATCCACTTGCGCACCCACCAACGACAACCTGATGGAAATCATGTTGATGGTCGATGCACTGAAACGTGCTTCTGCCGGTCGTATCACTGCTGCTATCCCTTATTTTGGTTATGCCCGTCAAGACCGTCGTCCGCGTTCTGCGCGTGTGGCGATTTCTGCCAAGGTCGTTGCCAACATGCTGGAAGAAGCCGGTGTAGACCGCGTGTTGATCATGGACTTGCATGCTGATCAAATCCAGGGCTTCTTTGATATCCCTGTCGACAATATTTATGCTTCGCCAATTTTGCTGGGTGACCTGGTCGCCAAGAATTACGAAGATTTGCTGGTAGTGTCCCCTGACGTGGGTGGTGTGGTACGTGCCCGTGCCCTGGCAAAACGCCTGGGTTGTGACCTGGCCATCATCGACAAACGCCGTCCAAAAGCAAATGTCTCTGAAGTCATGAACATCATTGGTGAAGTTGAAGGCCGTAACTGCGTCATCATGGATGACATGGTTGACACTGCCGGCACACTGACCAAAGCTGCTGAAGTATTGAAAGAGCGTGGTGCCAAGAAGGTATTGGCTTACTGTACTCACCCTGTTTTGTCTGGCCCTGCGATACAGCGTATTTCGCAATCGCCGCTGGATGAACTGGTCGTGACAGACACGATCCCGCTGACAGAAGCTGCCCGTGCCTGCTCCAAGATACGTCAATTGTCTTGCGATAGCCTGCTGGCAGAGACTTTCCGCCGCATCACCAAGGGCGAGTCTGTCATCTCCTTGTTCACGGACTAAATCTTTTTCCGGCCCTGCCATCTCCTTGATGGCAGGGCTATTTTCTGGGCCCCTGGTCGCGGGGGTTCAACACCGTAAAACCGAAAAACGGTTTGCATTTTTTGGAGTAACACCATGAAAGTAATCGCATTTGCACGCAATGTACAGGGGACCGGAGCGAGCCGCCGCCTGCGCAATGCTGGCCAAACACCTGGCATCATCTACGGCGGTACAGAAGCACCAGTCGCCATCACTCTGGATCACAATGCGCTGTACCATGCATTGAAAAAAGAAGCGTTCCACTCTTCCATTCTGGACCTGGAAGTTGATGGCAAAGCAGAAAAAGTATTGTTGCGCGACTTCCAGGTCCACGCATACAAACAACTGGTTTTGCACGCTGATTTCCAACGCGTAGATCCTAACCAAAAAATCCACGTTAAAGTGCCTCTGCACTTCATCAATGCCGACGTATCCCCAGCTGTAAAACTGTCTTCCGCAGTGATCAGCCACGTTGCTGTTGAACTGGACGTTTCCTGCTTGCCAGCAGACTTGCCAGAATTCGTTGAAGTTGACCTGTCCAAACTGGAAGCCGGTCAATCCATCCACGTATCCCAACTGACACTGCCAAAAGGCGTGACAGCTGTTGTACACGGTGGTGACGCTACTGTTGCTATCGCTGTTGTGCCAGCTGGCGCAACTTCTGCAGAAGCTGAAGCAAAATAATTTGCATTCATGCGAATTAAATGAAAGCCGCCTTCGGGCGGCTTTTTTATTAGGACTTACGAAAAACCGCCCCAGCTGCGTTGTAGCTCCTAGCCGTACTAAACACCTTAACAATCCCCTCAGAAGCCTGATTTATTTTTTAAATGCAGGAAACTTTGCATATGCATCATGCGAGAATAGATATTACTATTTCTACTATCACTGATTTCCGGAGTTATTCGCATGCCCTCCCCCTCCTGCCGCAAGCTATGCCTGAGTCTGCTCATTCCCCTGTGTTTCACCATAATCAGCCCTGCCAGCCAGGCGCAACTGGCGGCTGGCATCAAATACGATACCAGCTATCCCATCATCAGCCCGGTCTATGCCAAACAAGGCATGGTGGTGACTGAGCAGGCGCTGGCGACCCAGGTTGGCCTCGACATACTCAAACGAGGCGGCAATGCGGTAGATGCTGCGGTGGCAGTTGGTTTTGCACTCGCTGTAGTCTTGCCGAACGCTGGCAATATAGGTGGCGGCGGTTTCATGATTATTCATGACAGCAAATCAGGTAAGGACATCGCGCTGGATTTCCGTGAACTGGCACCAGAAAAAGCCAGCCGTGACATGTATCTGGATGCGAAGGGCAATGTCATCTCTGGCAAATCCCTGTACAGCCATCTGGCAGTCGGCGTGCCTGGCACGGTGTCAGGCATGGACCTGGCTCTGCGCAAATACGGCAGCATGAAATGGAAGGATGTCATCGCCCCCGCCATACGTCTGGCCGATCAGGGCTTTGAGATCAGCCCGCATCTGGCAGAGCTGATCGATTCCAGCAAGAATCAGTTGGGCAAATGGCCCGCCAGCCGGGCAATTTTTTTCAAGGATGGCAAACCCATGCTGGCCGGTGAGCGCTTGCTGCAAAAAGACCTGGCGCAATCACTGCGCCTGATTGCCGAGCAAGGCCCGTCAGCGTTTTATGAAGGCGCAATCGCAAAAAAAATCGTCGCTGAAATGCAGCAGCATGAAGGTTTGATTTCTACCAGCGACCTGAAAAATTACAAGGCAGTGGAACGCGTCCCGGTACGCGGTAATTATCGCGGCTATGAAGTGGTCTCGATGCCGCCACCCAGTTCTGGTGGCGTGCATATCATCCAGATGCTGAACATGCTGGAACATTACCCTCTGAAGGAACAGGGAGCGAATAGCGCCCAGACTCTGCATCAACTCAGCGAGGTCATGAAACTGGCCTATGCTGACCGTTCTGAATTCCTGGGTGACCCTGATTATTACAAAGTGCCGACCAAGGCCCTGACTTCACGCGCCTATGCTGGTGAACTGGTCAAGAAAATACAGCCAGACCGTGCCACACCTTCAAGCGAGATCAAGCCTGGCAAACCCCTGCCCTATGAAAGCGACCAGACCACGCATTACAGTGTGGCCGACAAATTCGGCAATATCGTCGCCACCACTTACACCCTGAACCTGAACTTTGGCAGCGGCATCGTCGCCACTGGCACAGGCATCGTCCTGAATAATGAAATGGATGATTTCTCGGTCAAGGCAGGCGTACCAAATGCCTTTGGCTTGCTGGGTGGCGACGCCAACGCTGTACAAGGCTGGAAGCGGCCTCTAAGCTCGATGTCGCCCACGATAGTGCTCAAGGATGGCAAACCCTTTCTGGTGACTGGCAGCCCCGGTGGCAGCCGGATTATCACCACGACGCTGCAAACCATACTGAACGTCATAGACCATGACATGAACGTGGCCGAAGCCACCATCTCGCCGCGCATACACCAGCAATGGATGCCAGACCAGTTGCGCTTTGAAAAAGGCATCAGCATCGACACCCTGCGCCTGCTGGAACAAAAAGGTCAGGTATTACGCCCCACCGGCACTTTGGGCAAGACCCAGACCATACAGATAATCCCGCAAGGCTTTGCCGGGTATTCAGACCCGCGCAACCCGGATGGTGCTGCACTTGGGTTTTAAAGTTTTTCAGTCAGCCAGGACAGGATTTACCTGTTCAGGCTGATGTATCAAACAGCATCGCAAACTTCACCACCGCATACCATCTCACGTCGCGTCGCACCACTTCAGCCACATTGCTCGGTAAGCTTCCTCAACCTTGCGGGTAAATCCTGGCTCATCCATCAAGGCGCTGTTTTGCATTTCCTGGCGCAATCCTGCCCTGATACTTGCCAGTTGCTCTACATTCTCTGCCAGCGCAACGACTTTCTCTACATATTCATCTTCTGTATGCGCTATCCATTCCGGGCGCCCTAAACCTTCAAGTATGCAACTACCCAGGCGTCCCAGGCTTGGCCGGCCTGCCAGCGTCACAAAGGGCACACCCATGTGCAGTGTTTCAAACAAGGTGGTGCCAGAATTATGGGGGAAGCAATCCAGCCCTATATCAAGTGCCCTGAGCGTGTCCCAGGGTGGAGAATGAAAGCCGATATCAAGACGGGATTCGTCTATACCCTGGGCAGCAAATTTGTCCAACAAGGACTGCCGCAAATTCACATCCTGATAATTTGCGCTGTCGACCACCAGCACTGCATTTTTTAAGCGCTTCAGTATTTCCGACCAGACCCTGATGGTCCGGTGATTGATGCGTATGGACCTGGTCAATGTGCCTATCCTGATATGACCATTCCTCAGTGCCGGCAAAAGACTTACCTCACCCATGCCTGGTGCTGGCCTGTAAGCGTAGGAAGGTGCCCGCAATCGCCAGGGTTGTTCGGCAAACAGGGTTTCGCTGCCGGCAGGGGCACTGACATCATCGGTCAGCATGTAATCAATTGCTGTCAAGCCGGTGGTATAGCCATAACCGAGCCAGGAAACCTGCACCGGGGCGGGTCGCCGTGCAAATACCGACAGGCGGTTATTGGCAGTATGACCAGCCAGGTCGACCAGGATATCAATCCCGTCATTACGTATGCGCTCGGCAAGTGCAGCATCTGTCAGGCCACCGGTTTCTATCCAATGGTCAGCATAGCTTTTATAGCGCTCGGTGACACCATCAGCCACACTGAGCTGGGCGTAGGCATACACTTCAAACAAAGTCTTGTCATGATGACACATTAATGGTTCAAGGAAATATTGAACCGGATGGCGGCTAAAATCTGGCGATACATAGCCAATTTTTAGTCGTCGCTGACGATTTTTGTCATTGCCGAAGAGCAACCACTCACTTCGATAACGATTTGCATAGAGTTTTTCATAATCTTGGTAAGCAGCAAAAATTGCTTCTGCGCTACGGTCAGGATCATAATTAAGCATGAACAGCAGATTGCTATACGCCTGGGCATAGCCGGGGTCAAGCTTGACTGCCTGCCGGTAACTATTCTCGGCCTCTTCCAGTTTGCCTTGTCCGGCGAACAAACCGGCCAGATTGGTATAGGTTTCTGTTACGTCACTGCCTATCTGCAAGGCTTTGTCATAGCATGCCTCTGCATCAGAGAAACGATTGATCATGCTATAGGTGTTGCCAAGATTGTTGTACAACAAGACAGAATGCGCATCATTGGCGATGCCTTGCTGATAGATGGCAATGGCTTCCAGATACTGCTTGCGCTCGTGCAAAATGATACCCAGATTGCAATACGCTCCCGGCAATTGCGGCTGCGTGGCAATGGCCTGGCGATAACGTACTTCTGCTTCAGCCAGCCGGTTTTGTGTCTTATAAGCATCCCCCAGACTGATCATTGCTTCTGCAAAATCCGGACGCAAATTCAGGGCTTGAAGAAAATGTGTGATTGCCAGGTCAGTTTGCTGCAGATGACAGGCAACCAAGCCCAGATTCTGATGAGTCTCCGCATGCTGCGGGTGTATCCGTAGTGCCTGTAGGTATTGCTCTTTTGCCTGGGCGAATTGCCCCTTTGTCTGGTAAATCACGCCCAGATTGCAATACGCAGCGAAATGCTGGGGATTAGCTGCTATGGTGCAGAGATATTGCTCTGTTGCCTCATCCAGTAAATCATGGGCCTGGAACAGCGCTGCCAGATTGAAATGCGCATGACTGAACCCTGACTTGAGTTCCAGCACTTTTTGGTAAGCAGAGCGTGCCTCTTCCGGCTTCCCCAATGAAGTGAGCGTAACGGCAAGATTGAAATAGGCAAGGTGGTTTGCTGGTTGTTGCTGTATTACTCGCTCATAGCACGCCTGCGCGGCTTCAAACTGCCCCAATGCATCCAGTGTCAATCCCAGGTTAAGTTCAGCCTCAGGGAAGTCAGTTTTTATTTGCAGTGCCCGGCGATACTGGGTTTCAGCCCCGACATAGTCTTGCTGATCATAAAAGACATCACCCAGCTTGTTATTCAAATTGGCATCTTCTGGCTCTACCTGCAAGGCTTGCTGGTAATAGCGTGCTGCATCGATCAGTTTTCCTTCACGGTAACTGCGCTCAGCAAGGTCTGAAAGAGTGGTGCCTGCTCCGTCAAGGGCGTCACCAGCATCCACTGACTGGTGTAATGCGTCCTTCACCTGAACCACATTATTCGCTGATGAAAATTGCTTCTTTAACCAATTCAGCATTACTTACCTTTAAACAAATGATTTTCCTTCAGTACAACAAGGTGAAGGATTGTAAATCCTATTGGCCGTATAGCCGTAAAAAGTTGTACCTTCACTTTACTGCTCCTAGCATAGCAATAATTAAAAAACTTATGTTGATTGGCACAGAATTTGCTGATTGACCGTATCCACCATTATCCTTGCCATCGAGGAGAAAAAAATGCACGGCCAACTTGTTAAATTGCACCGCGGTTTCACACTTATAGAGTTAATGATTGTAGTTGCCATCATTGGTATTCTGGCAGCAATTGCCATTCCTCAATATTCTGATTATGTTTCGCGCACCAGAGCTGCAGGTGCCATGTCAGAACTCAACAGCCTGAAAAAAGAAATGTCCATTTGCTTTCAGAATGAAAGCGCCTGGACCAATTGCACAGTCATGGGGACCAACTCCATTCCTACTGTCACCACCTCCAAGTTTTTAGTCGGTGCAGTTCCCACTATTTCGGGCACTGGAGTAATTACCCAAGCGGCAACTGGCGCAACGACCAACACGGGCACACCTTTGAGTGTCGTTCTGACGCCATCCACTTTGGCAAACCAGGCTAATCTGATCTGGACTAATACAGGCACTATCTGTGATCCAGTGCGCGGCCTGAAACCTGGTCAAGGCGCTTGCTGATTATTGCAAGATATTTGAACTGCGTTTGATGAACTAAGAGGAACTGAGTAGACGTTTGTTTTGCTTATCAGCACAAGATAACACCTGAGTAAGAATGGACCCTCATGTTTATTCAAGTATTGTAATAGTCTGAGGTTGCGGTCGCAGATCATGCTTGCATTAATATGACTACCTCTGGTCTTACAGCACCCGAATTCACCTGCACGTAGCTAGTTCTTAAGTAGATATGATTCATGCGCGTCCATGCCATAAACTATCTGCGATCTAAAAAACAAACTGAACTCGAAAAACTGAACTCCAAAAGTTGATGTCTCGCTTCTGGAGTTTTTTTCACATTCAGAAATGGGAAGCAGTTTAGAGCTAGCAGTTAAGCAGAGAGAATTGCTGGAGATAGCAGGTCATTGATTTTGCACGGACTGGGTCGTTAGCTCAATAATCTTACTTAGTCCTTCATCACGACGATGACGCGGAAAATCTAATGCATAATAGTTTCGGAAGCGTCGAAAAACTGCACCAGACTCTTCACTCTATTCATAATATTCAAGGTCAAGTACTGCACAGAAATCAGATTCAACGCAGCTCACAAGTCATCATCTGAAGTGCGATGCATTTGTCTCATGAACTGCGCTGACAGATGTTTTCAGAGAAGTAGGGCAATGCATGACGACAGGTGTGCTGAAGCTATGTAAGCGACGCTCAACTATCAGCACCTTGTATGGGGAAATGGTTCAATAATGATTCAAGACAATCTGACAAAATCTGCTAGCAACCGCCCTGCCCGGCTTTCAAACCGCGAACTGGATCACAGATAGTACCCGAAGCAGTCCATAACATATTCGCCTGACCAGACAGGGTCGAAGGGGTAAGCGTCACCGACAAGGGGGTACCTGCGCTGGTTGTCGCTCCAGTTGACGCTTGGGTAATAGCCCCCGTACCGGCGATAGTTGGAGCTGCCCCCGTCAAAAACTTGGATGTTGCAACTGTAGGTATTCCATTCGTCCCCATGCTCGTACAGGCCGTCCAGGCTCCATCCGTTTGAAAGCAGAGCGACATTGCAGTCTTCAAGCTGTGTAGTTCGGCAATTGCACCTGCTGCTCTGGTACGTGACGTATAGTCAGCGTACTGAGGCAAGGCGATAGAGGCCAAGATACCAATAATGGCCACAACGATCATCAACTCAATCAGTGTGAATCCCTTTTGCAGCATTTTCAGTTGAGATTTCATGTCGTTTCTTTTTCTTTTGATCATTTGCTTATCATACCCTGACAATATTATCGGCAGTCGAATTGAACTCACAATGCGAGCAGCAATGCAAGTACAGTGAAATTAAATTGAAAAAAGCCCGTTACCGGGCTTTCGCAAGACATTGCAGGGGCTCACAATAAAACTTAGCAGCCACCTTGACCTGTTTTCAAACCACGTACTGGATCACACAGTGTACCTGCAGTTGTCCACTTCATGTTTGCCTGACCAGACAAGGTAGAAGGTGACAGTGTTGCAGCCAAAGCTACACCAGCGCTGGTTGTTGCGCCAGTTGAAGATTGCGTGATGATACCTGTACCAGCAATAGTTGGCAGAGCTGGCAGGAACTTGGAAGTAGCAACTGTAGGGATTGCGTTTGTGCCCATTGTTGTACAGTTAGTCCATGCACCTTCGTTTTGGAAGCAGATAGACATGGCAGATTTCAAGCTGTCCAACTCTGCAATCGCGCCAGCAGCACGAGTACGGGATGTGTAATCAGAATACTGAGGAATAGCGATCGCAGCCAAGATACCGATAATTGCAACAACAATCATCAATTCGATCAGTGTAAAGCCGCGTTGCAGCTGTTTAGGGATAGCTTTCATCTTAAATTCTTTCAAAAATTTTTATGGCACTACTAACAATATTAAGTAAACAACAAGCAAAAAAGATACCTTACAAAAGCAAAAAAGCCCGTTGAACGGGCTTTTTTTATTGCAAGAGCTGCTAAGAATTAGCAACCGCCTTGACCTGTTTTCAAGCCACGTACTGGATCGCACAGTGTACCTGCAGTTGTCCACAGCATGTTTGCTTGGCCGGACAATGTGGAAGGTGACAGTGTTGCAGCCAAAGCTACACCAGCGCTGGTTGTTGCGCCAGTTGAAGATTGCGTGATGATACCTGTACCAGCAATAGTTGGCAGAGCTGGCAGGAACTTGGAAGTAGCAACTGTAGGGATTGCGTTTGTGCCCATTGTTGTACAGTTAGTCCATGCGCCTTCGTTTTGGAAGCAGATAGACATGGCAGATTTCAAGCTGTCCAACTCTGCAATCGCGCCAGCAGCACGAGTACGGGATGTGTAATCAGAATACTGAGGAATAGCGATCGCAGCCAAGATACCGATAATTGCAACAACAATCATCAATTCGATCAGTGTAAAGCCGCGTTGCAGCTGTTTAGGGATAGCTTTCATTATGAACTCCAGGAAAAAGTTGAAATCAGGAACTACGCTTCACATGTAGCAATCACCGTGCCAGTTTTTGTTTACTGGGCAACTACGCATTTTCTTATGCGGAAATCGTAAGTTTCATGAATCATCGGACAAGAAGTGACGAAATGCGTCAATAGTTGACATTTTATCCATGCTAATATTTGTCAATGTTTGTGTCAGATCACAAAGACGACTGACAAGTCTGTCAGTCATGTAAAAAATTGTTTCAAGACTTGATACAAATTTGAAAAGAATATTTCTTGGCGCCAGAACTACGTTACACACGTGTGCACGCAAATGCACTTGGACAGGGCTGACAATAATTACTGCTCAGAAAATAGTAACGCGGAAAATCAGGTCGTGAGACTTGAGCTATCCCTGCCGCATAAACGCTGGCAGGGATCAGGGATATAGCATCTGATTAATAGAAAATCACGGCCATTTTTGTCCCTGCCAGCTCTATCATGTCTGCATGCTTGAGGGTATGTGGTTTGTCCTTGATGGACTGGGTATTGACTGTGGCCGATGCACTGCCTTCTACCTGGGCGATGACATAGTCCTTGCCCTGCTGGGTAATAGCAATAACCTGGGTGCCAGGGCTGCCTATTGTAGTAACAGCCTTGATCAGGTTGAGTTCCTTACCTGAATTAGGGCCGGTCATGACCTTGATCTTGGCCCTGGGCTTATCGACAGAAGCCGGTTGCACCTGGCCTGGCTCGGGTACAAAAGTCTGCTTGCCTGACTCTTCTACCTGAAACCGTAGTTTGTATTTACCGATGTCGATGACATCATCATGCTGCAACAGGTGTTTTTTGACAGGCTGTGCATTCACCATGGTGCCGTTAGTGCTACCAAGATCAAGTACAAAAGAACCATTGGAAGAGGTATCTATCGCGGCATGCTGACCGCTGACCGTCAGGTGATCGATGACAATATCATTACTAGGGCGCCGACCTACCGTGAGGCGTGATTTGCTGATAGTGATTTCTTGCTGAACCAAACCATTAAAGGTGACGATAATTTTCGCCATAAATCTCTCATCAATTCATAACCCCCGACCTACCGGGTAAATGTTCTTTGCAACCAGGACTTGTTTTCTTCGTTGACCAGGCGGAACAGGACAACTGAAATATTATCCAGCCCCCCCCTGTCCTTGGCACCATCGATCAGCGCTTCGGCACAACGGTCAAGGTCAGACTCGTACTGTCTGATCAAGGATTGGATTTCATCATGCCCAAGCATATCGGTCAATCCATCTGAGCACATCAGATACAAATCTTCTTCTTCAGTATGGTGCGTATGCAACTCCGTGTGCACCTCAGCCAGTGTACCGACCGCCCTGGTAATCAGATTCTTAATAGAAGAATAACGTGCTTCTTCTTCAGTAACCAGCCCGGCATTAATTTGCTCCTGCAGCACGGAATGATCCTGCGTCAGGCGTGTCAATACGCCTGAGCGATAGCGATAAGCACGGGAATCCCCGACGTGCGCCAGCAGGAGCTTATCTTGCAAACAACATGCCACCACCACCGTGGTACCCATGCCTGCGCATTCTGGATTGGTTTGCGCCGTATATAAGACGTTGCGATTAGCCAGCTCGACCGACTCGGTGATCCAGCGCGCCATCGCCAATGGCCTTGGCCCCATGGATGGGAACCAGATGGCATCCATCTTGCTACATAAATATTCAGCGATGATTTGGGCGGTCATGGCGCTGGCGACTTCGCCCGCGTTATATCCCCCCATGCCATCAGCCAGGACCGCACAGCCATAGTCGGCACAAACGATGATGGCATCTTCGTTGTGCGACCTGACTAAGCCCGTATCAGATAGGGCAGCAAATGTTAATACGCGCTGGTATGGCATCAATAAACGCTGGGATAAATCCTGGAGTGAATAAATTTATATTAATTAGATAAGATTTTGAAGTTATCTTATATTCGGATTATCTTAATGAGAGCTTAAGCAAAACAACCAGTCTTACTTTGCAAACCCGCCTTTGGTGCGACTATGCGACTGCGCGACCGTATTTTAAAAATACTGCCGTCTGGGAGTTGCCTGATAATTTTGCGTAAATCCTCTTTTTCTTTCTCTACCTATATTTTTTAAATTTGTTCTCTGGCTTGGCCCTTCACAAATTATTTACACAATAAGCTAAATAATCAGTTAAGCCAAACATACACAATTTAATAGCCAATGGCTACGTATGTTTAAGCTTAACATTAAGGAAATCTATTTGCACGGATATCCACAAGAAACCCAGGCATAAATAAAAAAGAGTCGCAAAATTTGCGACTCTTTTTCTTGCTAAGCAGCTTTACAGCGCTTAACTTACAGCATGGCTTTCAACAAACGCGCCATTTCTGACGGGTTTTTAGTGGCCTTGATGCCGCATTCTTCCATGATGTCGAGCTTGGCTTGTGCCGTATCAGCACCACCAGAGATCAGCGCGCCTGCATGGCCCATGCGCTTGCCCGGAGGCGCAGTCACACCGGCGATGAAGCCAACAACCGGCTTCTTCATGTTGTCGCGTACCCAGTAAGAAGCATTCGCTTCATCCGGGCCACCGATTTCACCGATCATGATGACAGCATCAGTATCTGGATCATCATTGAACATCTTCATGATGTCGATGTGTTTCAGACCATTGATAGGGTCGCCACCAATACCAACAGCAGAAGACTGACCCAGACCCAGCGCAGTCAGTTGACCCACTGCTTCATAAGTCAGAGTACCGGAACGGGAAACCACGCCGATACGACCTTTACGGTGGATATGGCCTGGCATGATACCGATCTTGATTTCGTCTGGTGTAATCAGACCTGGGCAGTTAGGGCCGAGCAATTTTGTTTTGCTGCCGGCTTTAGCCATGCGGTCTTTCAACATCATCATGTCACGGACAGGGATGCCTTCAGTGATGCAAATTGCCAGGTCCAGGTCAGCTTCTACGGCTTCCCAGATGGCAGCGGCTGCGCCTGCTGGTGGAACATAGATAACGGAAACTGTCGCGCCAGTAGCAGCTTTAGCTTCTGTCACGTTAGCAAAAATCGGGATGCCTTCGAAATCTTCGCCAGCTTTTTTCGGGTTCACGCCAGCGACGAAACAGTTTTTACCGTTTGCGTAATCGCGGCACATGCGAGTATGGAACTGGCCAGTTTTGCCAGTGATACCTTGGGTGATGACTTTAGTGTCTTTATTGATCAGGATGGACATATCTGTTCCTTGCGATTATTAAGCTTGAGCTGCAGCAGCTGCAACAACCTTCTGTGCTGCTTCTTCCATCGTGTCAGCCGCGATGATAGGCAGGCCAGAGTCAGCCAGCATCTTCTTGCCGATGTCTTCGTTAGTACCCTTCATACGCACAACCAGTGGTACTTGCAGGGAAACTGCCTTGGATGCAGTGATCACGCCTTCAGCGATCACGTCGCAACGCATGATGCCGCCGAAAATGTTGACCAGGATGGCTTTCAGGCCTGGGTTTTTCAACATGATCTTGAAGGCTTCTGTCACTTTTTCTGCTGTCGCACCACCACCTACGTCGAGGAAGTTGGCTGGTTCGCCGCCGAACAGTTTGATGGTATCCATCGTTGCCATCGCCAGACCAGCACCGTTGACCAGGCAACCGATATTGCCGTCGAGGGAGATGTAAGCCAGGTCAAATTTGGACGCTTCGATTTCAGCCGGATCTTCTTCATCCAGATCGCGGTAAGCCACGATTTCTGGTTGACGGAACAATGCATTCGCGTCGAAGTTGAATTTCGCATCCAGTGCGATAACCTTGCCGGAGCCAGTCAGGATCAAAGGATTGATCTCAGCCAGGGAGCAGTCAGTTTCCATGAAGGCTTTGTACAAACCTTGCAACTGTACACGCGCGTCAGCGATAGAGCCTTCTGGCACACCGATTTTGCGGGAAATGTCATCCGCTTCAGCATCTTGCAAGCCAGCAGTCGGATCGATTGCCAGGTTGTGAATCAGTTCTGGATGTTTTTCTGCTACTTCTTCAATATCCATACCGCCTTCGCTGGAGGCCATCAAGACCACGCGCTGGCTGATACGGTCAGTGACCATACTGACATACAGTTCTTTTTTGATGTCCGCGCCTTCTTCGATCAACAGGCGACGAACCTTTTGACCTTCAGCACTGGTCTGATGCGTGACCAGTTGCATGCCCAGAATCGCGTCAGCGTATTCACGCACTTGTTCCAGGGATTTAGCGACTTTCACGCCACCACCCTTGCCACGGCCACCGGCGTGTATCTGTGCTTTGACAACCCAGACTGGTCCGCCCAGCGTTTCAGCCGCTTTGACAGCTTCGTCAACAGACAGGCATGGAATACCGCGTGGTACTGTCACTCCGAATTTGCGGAGGATTTCTTTACCCTGATACTCATGAATTTTCATACGACTTCCCTTCAGACACTGAGGTATAAATAATTAAACAAACAAACTAGCTGGGTGATTTCACGTCAGGCGATGCTTTTGCCCAACGCGGGTAATATTGAACAACCGCCGGCCCATCAGTACGAAGGGCGTGACAGCGATCAAGTTGAAAAGGTTGTTGAGCCTGCTGGCCACGGTCAGTCGCGCCGTCGCGAGTATCAATCACATCCCCGGCAAAAGCCTGGACTGCCGCCGTCGGCAGGATTTGCGCCATTTCGGTCAAATGGGTGCAACCATGCACACCAGACATGCGTTCTTTCACGCCCTGGCGAAATTGCCTGAGTAAATTCAGGCCGATGAGTTTCTTGTAATCAGGGGTGATAACTTCGCAGTAACCTGGATAAGGGACTGCATCAGAAGACGCTTCTACATCAACGATGGTCAATTGCAAATCGATGGTAATGCGCAGGCTGAGGTCATGCAGCGCGCTGCCATTGGGGCGCACGCCAGATGCGAGGGTGATATCGCGGGGCTTATAGTCAGTGATACGGGCGTCAAGATCCCACAATCCATCATCGCGCGCGAACGCTTCGATCTGGATAGTACGCGTATGCTTCAGGGCGCGTCGGTTGATTGACGAAGATAAGGGCATCATGCCTGCTGGCGGCTAAACCAAAATACTCAATAAATAGCCACAATTGCGTGTCGTTACCGCAGCTTCTACGATAACAGCCGCTCCTGCGGCCCTGCAAAAAAACCAGCAGAGTTTAGCACAGACCAGCCGCGAACTCATCATTTGACTACAATTTAAGCAGTTTTCTGAGTATGCTTATGCAGAAATCTAAGCAGAAAATTAAGTTTTTTGTTGTTTGGCAGAAGAAAACGGGGCGATTATCAGGCAAATGCCTTTCCTTACAATATCGATATGTACTTGAAAGCCGCGCTCATTCAAATCGCAAACTGGCACCTGTTTCAAAGTTCGGGTCGAAGTTTTCGCTTTGCAGGTCAGGTCTGGACTCATCAGGTAACAACTTACCAACCCGACATCTAAGCTTCAATAGCAAGGATATCCCCTCACTCCGTCATTCCTGCTCAGGCAGGAATCCATCGTGTTAACACTTTTAGAGCAAAATCTGCCGCGATCTTATTGAAGATTTTTAAGTCCACGCAACCAGATCAAAAACAAACATGGGTCAAGAACAGACAAAATTAAACAACGCCGCGGAGGCCAGCCTGCGCTGGGGCAACATGATTGAAATGATGAGGATGTTGGAATTTTAAACATTATTCATCATCCTCATCCCGCGGCACCCGCATCGCCGCCTGCGTTGCCCGGCTTGAAAACCCCCTCTGCTGCAAAAACGCTGCCTGCTTCATTTTTTCCTGATGGTCTTGCGGCGCATGCCGGAATTTCCTGTGCAAGACCTGAACCGCCCTCTCTACTTCAGACTCTTTCAAGTCTTCCTTGACGTTTTCTATATCCTGCGCATCCAGACCATGGCTTTGCAGCTCCGCCAAAATACGGTTATTACCAAACCTAGCTTGCCGCCGGTTCACCAGCGACTCAGAAAATCGTTCGCCAGACAAATACTTGGCCGCCTCCAGAAAATCCAGCACGGCAGCCACGTCATCGCCTTCTTCTACATAGCGTGCCAGCTTGCGTTCCAGCTCCATGCGGCTATGCTCACGCATGGATAAGTAACGCAGGGCACGGGCTTTCAGACTAATGGCAGGTTTTTTCATACTTTAAAAGCAAAAAATGCCGGTTGGCAGCGACCAACCGGCATGATACAAAACTATGGTGCTGACAGTGTCGCAGCTTGGTGCTACAACTTAGTGCCTCAACTCAGTGTTTCAACTCAGTGTTTCAACTTACTCAGCCGTCGCCGCTGATGGCATCAACAAAGGTACGCCCAGATGTTCACGCACTTTGTTTTCAATTTCAAATGACAGTTCAGGACGCTCTTTCAGATAAGTACGTGCATTGTCCTTACCCTGGCCAATACGCTCACCGTTATAGCTATACCATGCGCCTGCTTTTTCTATGATCTTGGCATCGGCTGCCAGATCCAGAATCTCGCCTTCGCGTGAAGTGCCTTCGCCATACATGATGTCAAAGTGCGCTTCTTTAAATGGCGGTGCCACCTTGTTCTTGACAACCTTGACCTTGGTTTCATTACCCACCACTTCATCACCAGACTTGATAGAACCGGTGCGGCGGATATCCAGACGTACGGAAGCATAAAACTTCAGTGCATTACCGCCTGTCGTCGTCTCAGGGCTACCAAACATGACGCCAATCTTCATACGGATCTGGTTAATAAAAATCACCAGGGTATTGGTACGTTTGATACTGCCTGTCAGCTTACGCAAAGCCTGAGACATCAGACGTGCTTGCAGACCAGGCAAAGAATCACCCATGTCGCCCTCAATCTCGGCACGTGGCGTCAAAGCTGCGACCGAGTCAATAACCACCAGGTCAACACTGCCTGAACGTACCAGCGCATCGGTAATTTCCAGTGCCTGCTCACCTGTATCAGGCTGTGAAATCAGCAAATCAGACAGATTCACACCCAGTTTTTGAGCGTAACCAACGTCCAGCGCATGCTCAGCATCGATAAACGCACAAGTACCACCCAGCTTTTGCATTTCAGCAATCGCCTGCAGCGTCAATGTGGTTTTACCAGAAGATTCAGGGCCATAAATCTCAACAACACGGCCACGTGGCAAGCCACCGACGCCCAGCGCAATATCCAGCCCCAGAGAGCCAGTAGAGACAACCTGCACCTCTTCCACCACTTCACCGTCGGCCATACGCATGACCGAACCTTTACCAAACTGCTTTTCTATCTGTGCCAGCGCTGCTGCAAGTGCCTTTGCTTTTTCTGAGGCATTTTCTGGTTTCTTATCGTCCATACATTCTTTCATTCAATAAGCGGCGGGTGGAAAAAGGAATACAGGCTTAATTTCCTGCGATTTGCAGTACTGTATAAAAAAACAGTGATTTATGCAAGCGACTTTTTGCATTGATTGCTGAACGGGGGATTTTACAGCGAAGTATTGGCAATCATCCAATTATTATTCATTTGGCAAAATTTCTCGGCAGTCGATTTTGACAGCCGATAGATAAATCTGATCAAAAGAATAAAGTTACTGTCAGTTTCCACGCTCGCGTTCAACTGACGGCACCTCTCACTTGCGCTTTTGCACCTTGCACCCGCTAATTATGCTGCTGCAGCCTGTAACGAAGGCAAAGGCTGTGCTGTCTCATCGCTCACACTGACCATATTGACTACTGCTGCATCAAACTGGTAAGTACTCGCCTCATGCAGCTTCCATGCGCCGTCACCTAGCAAGTGCAGAACATGAGTGTGGTGCTTCAGCACGGCGGGGCGGTGGGCGATACTGATCAAGGTGACGCCGCTCTCACGCAGGCGTGCGTACAGGGCTGATTCGTTGGCACTGTCGAGTGCGCTGGTTGCTTCGTCGAGAATGACAATGCCAGGTGTATGGACCAGGATGCGGGCGAATGCCATGCGTTGCTGCTCGCCGACGGACAGCAGCTTTTCCCAGTCCTGCACCGCAGACAGGCCGCCTACACGCTCAGCCAGTTGTGGCAGATACACTTGATCGAGAATCTCCAGTAACTGTTCGTCGCTTAGTTCTGAGTCAGCGCTAGGGTAGATCAGTTGGCTACGCAGCGAACCCATCTGCAAATAAGGTTGCTGCGGCAGGAAAAAGAAATCTTCCAGCGGCGGATGATGGATGAGGCCGCTACCGGTGTGCCACAATCCGGCAATCGCCCGTAATAGCGAGCTTTTGCCGCAGCCGCTGTCGCCGGTAATGAGCAGTGCCTCACCTGGTTGCAATGCAAGGCTCAGTTCCTTGATCAGTACGCGTTGTGATTGCGGTGGATGCAGTGTGACTGATTCCAGTGCGAGCCGGGTGCCTGGGCGTAACTGGATGCGTACGGGCTCGACCTCTGCAGTCGGTTCGGATTTCGTCTTCGGTAAAACCAGGTCGGACAATGTCTGCAGCCGGCCTACGCCCGCCACAAAGCGGCTCAGGCTCTCGAAGTTTTCAACGATCACGCCCACTGCGCCGAGTACGGCAGCAAATGCCCCGACCGCCTGCGTCGCGCGCCCCACCTCCAGCTCACCTGACAGGACTTGCTGGGCAAGTATCGCCACTGGCAATACCAAAGTGAGCTGGCTGAACGTGCGCTGGTACAGATTAAGAGAACGCTGTTTCTTGATCAGCTTGTCGTAGTTCTGGATGACGCGGTGAAGCTTGCTGTCTATATGCGCGCGCTCCTGCGCTTCGCCGCGGTAGAAGGCGATTGATTCAGCATTTTCGCGTACACGCATCAGACTGTAACGGAAGTCGGCCTCGCGCCGAAGCTGCCAGAAATTCAGGTGTATCAAGGGGTTGCCAAATGCATACAGCGCTGCACCAGTACCGATAAGGGCGTACACCACCAATACGCCGACCAGCAAGTGGGAGATTGACCACAGCACGGCGCTGAACGCCACCAACTGCATGGCAGCCCCCAAAAAAATGAGCAGGAAGTTGATGGACCTGCCTGTAAAGGTATTAATGTCTTCGCTGATGCGCTGGTCAGGATTGTCGAGTTCGCTATTGGCACCGAGTGCGTAGTATTTACGGTCTTTAAGATAGCCGTCGAGAAAGCGCCCGCTGAGCCAGCGTCGCCACTGGTTGGCGAACAGGTCACGCATGTAATAGTAAAACGCATAAGTCGGCACGGCAAAGGCCAGCACCATCAGGCAGGTTCGCACGGATTCCCAAAAGCGCTCTCCTTCCTTAGCGGCCAGTGCCGACGTCATTTCTCCGGCCTGATCGTTCAGCATGACTGCAAACTTGGTTTCAAACAGCATTAACACGATCAGCAGCACCAGGAGGATCCAGGCTCTCTTCCATTCTTCGCCCAGCCAGTAAGGTTTGGCGACATCAATGAATTGCCGCCACGCAGAAAGTGAGAGAAAGGCAGTACGACGCCTCTTGGGTGGTGGGGGCACACCATCAGTTTCCTCGTTGGGACGCGTGTCGCTTAAGATAGTCATGATCAGATTCTGTGGATATAGGCTTTTCTTCAGTATGGGATCTGACGCGATATCGTTCTGTGCGGAAACAGACATAATCCTGCAAGGCAGGATGAAAAACTGAGAAATTGACGATACGAGGCACCGATATGTCCCACCCGTGCTACATGGCACGTCTGACTGCGGTCGAATGCAAATAGACGTGATTAGTAATTTGAAACCATAAAGTCAATCCGACTGTTGATGGGACATGCATGCTTCATATTTTCAACTTGCGATAGGAAAAGCAATGGCAGGGGAATTTTTAATCAAGGAATTGCAATCTTAAGATCAGAGCTGGTATAGCCACTATCTCCCCGAAAAAAGTGGTATAGCCCTTCAGCCAATTCAATAATTGACTCGAATATCCCATAAATTCTAACGCCGCCGGTACCTGGCGGGGGTTTCGCCTACAAGACGTGTAAATAAGCGGGAGAAACTGCTGACATCAGAATAACCAACCTCTGTAGTAATACGCGCGATGCTCCAGCTTGTGCTGTTCAACAACTGCTTTGCTTTTTCAACCCGTGCGAGTTGCAGCATACTTAGGGGTGATTGCCCTGTTTCGACTTTGATCCGCCTCAGCAAAGTACTTGGACTTATATGAAAAGTGAACGCCAGGCGATTAAGGTCATACTCGTCGGTCAATCGATCACTGAACCAGCGCTGCAATTGTTGCGAAAAAGCGGGCAGACCTCTCTCCATCAAAGCGCTATCGATAAATGGCGATTGGCTGGCACGCTGGTTGGGCAATAAGGCAACCCGTGCGGTGGCAGTTGCCACGTCAGCACCCAGCGTGCGCTTGATAAGCTGAATGGCAAGATCAAACGATGAACTGACTGCGCCGGTGGTCATGACTGCGCCGTCCTCCAAAAAAACAGCATCAGCCTGTAGCCTGGTCGCCGGATACCGCCGGGCAAGCTCTGGGGCAAACAGCCAGGCAGTTGTAGATTTGCGGCCATTTAAAAGACCAGCTTCGCCCAGCAGGAATGCTCCGACACATGCGGAAGCAACTGCAGTTCCCGCAGCAAAAGTCTTTTTGATGAAAGCAAGCTCGCGTGACAAAGAAGCCAGTTTTCTGTCCCAGTCAACATGGCGGTTTATTTCAAGCCCCGGCACAACGAGTAAATCGTATTTACCCGCAGGTCGCTTAATTCCAATAGAAATTCCACCAGCAATATTGATGCTTTTCCCCGCAAGACCAATCAGCTCTATATCGAACGCTGGCCTCTTGCGCGACTTGATACCCAGACCAAGATCCATTCCTATCCTCAGGACATCGGTGATGCCAAACACCTGAGACCCCATGCAGGCTTCGTACACCAATATAGCTATCCGCAAGGATGTTGAATCTGTCATGACGAGCATTCTGTAATTTTGACGAAATTGACCATAAAACAGCTGATATCCGCATGGTACGTGAAGGTGGAGAAGATAGACAATAAGTTTATCTGCAAAGCAGGAGCTGGCAGAACACCATTCATCTTCAAGGAAAGTATCGCCATGATTTCGCCTCAAATTATTCGGATTGCCATTGCCCCCTTCGGGATGATTAATTGTCACCTCATTATTGGTGAAACTGGCTGCATTCTGGTGGATGCTGGTCTGCCAGGATCAGAATCAAAAATAGAGCGTGCACTAAAAAAACGTGGCCTTTCATTTGGCGACATTAAACTCATCATCATCACCCATGCTCATGTAGATCATGCGGGAAGCGCTGCACGGATGCGCGAATTGTCAGGTGCTCCGATTCTTGCGCATGAGGGGGATCTTGATTATTACCAGCAAAAGAAGAAGATGACTTTTTGCGCGACTGGATGGTTTGGCCGGATATTTCTAAAGACAGGCCTAATTTTGCAGCCTTACCTTCCCTTTACGCCTGACATTCTATTGCAAGCTGGTGAAGTACTGGACTTAAGCTGCTTTGGAGCAGCTGGCACCGCCAGGCACACTCCTGGACACACAGCAGGTTCAGTTTCAGTCCAGCTAGATACCGGGGATGCAATGGTTGGAGATTTACTTGCATCTGGTGTATTGCTTGGCGGGCTGATCAGGACTGGTCATGCAATGCGCCCGCCATTCGAAGATAATCCAGAAACCGTATCTGTTGAATTAAAAAAAATGCTGGTTTCAGGCAGCAAGCGTTTTTACATGGGACACGGCGGACCACTGAATGCCCCGGAAGTTCATCGGCACGCGCAATGCTTGCAGCCATTGACAGCACTGAAAATTAATTCGGCAGGCTGATAGCTATTGCTAATCAGTTGGTGAGCAAATCAAGTATTTGCATTTGAGGCGATTACTGGTTTTTGTTAGTTTTCTCTGGATGATAAGCAGATGCTTGCATCAAATTCTGACACCATGGTTTGCATATGTTTTGAAGATCAGCTTGAGGCGAGTTTGACCTCTCTTTTTTTCTTGTTCACTTTTTCTTGTTCACTTTCTTGCTGCCTTGACTCTGCCAGTTTGATCCGGCTGTCACCAGGTCATACGGCTTTTCAAATCTTGGCCCGATCAGATCCGGATGAAGCTGTTTCAGTCTGCACATCAACAAGATCTAACTGCGCTTTACTCTGCAAATGCGGCAATGGCGCTGCGACTGGATGCGCTCTGTTTTGCTTTGTACATGGCGATGTCGGCTTCTTTGAGGAACTGCTCGGCGTTCGTCGTGGAATCATAGATACTGATGCCGATGCTGGTTGACATCATGATCGCTGAACCGGGCAAGGGCAGTTCCAGTGCAGAGACAATTTTCCGTGCAAGAACCTGGGCATGTTCCAAAACCCGTACGCCTTCGGCAAGCACCACAAATTCATCCCCACCAAGGCGGGCCATGATGTCATTCCCACGCAAGCAGCCAGAAACTCTTTTTGCAAATTCTTTCAGTACTTCATCACCCGTATCATGGCCGTTGGTATCATTGATTTTTTTAAACCCGTTCAGGTCCATGAACAATAAAGCCAGGCCATTGTTTTGCCGCAGTTGCCGGACTATCGCCTGATGCAGTACTTGCATAAAGTGCCTGCGGTTCGGGAGACCGGTCAGGCCATCTGACAAGGCCATTTCATTCAGTGTGGATTCCCATTTTTTGCGCTCGGAAATGTCGTGCAAAAAAGCCGTGAATTCGAATTGGCCCGCAATATGATTGACGTTCAAACTTACTTCGACCGAGAGCTCTTTACCGTCCCGGTCAACAGCGAGAAGCTCGCGCCTTGCGGTCGTAGATTTTTTTCCAAGCTTATCTAAATGCGTCAGGATATTGACAAAAGAACTTCTGAAAGCGGGTGGCACGATCAGATCCACAATATTGCGGCCCATAGCCTCGCTACAACTCCAGCCAAACAGGGATTCAGAAGAGCGGTTCCATTGCGTCACAATGCCAGCATTGTCGATTGATATCACCGCGTCGTTGGCATGCTCCAGGATTGTGCGTATTCTTTCTTCACTCGCACGTAGCTGTGCCTGCACACGAAACATCTCGTCAAAAGCTACCTGCTTTCCAAGAGCGGCCCCCAGTGCTGATCCCATCAGTTCCAGTGTTTGCAAATCTTCTTCGTCAAATCCATACGCCTGTTCCGACATGACTTTAAGGACACCAACTGGCAGACCACGTTCAAAAAGTGGCGTGCAAATCATTGAACGAACGCCCACTTTTTGGCAGGCATTTGCATCAACGCGTGGATCGGTTTCTGCATCATCACATTGAAGAATTTTTGCGCTACTAACACATAAGCCTGACAAGCTATTCGCTCTCAGCAGGCGCAGACCGACATGCTGGGATATCGCACCGCTGGCGGAGCGGTAAACCATGTAGTCGCCGTCGACCAGTTCGACTACCGCACCTTTGGCCTCTGTGAGTTCTTGCAGTGTATTTACAACAAGTTGCATGAACGCCACAAGATCCAGATCTGCCTGGGCGAGAAGTGATTGTGTTTCAATTATTCGCTCTAAGCGGTCAAGCTGTCTTTTATTTTTTTTCATTTTTCTATCCCTGACAGCTTTATACGTTGCATTTATTTTAGAGTATTTCTGATTGATGTCTCTTTCAATATATGGCGGATTCATCCTTTTTTTTGTTAATTATTGCGGCTTGATATTGAAGGATTTTTAATATCTATCTCATCAATGACAATAAGCGAGTGAGCCCTCAGCCAGCGCAAGCAAACCGAAAATCGGTATTGCGATTTCATTCTGCGATTTCCTGATTCTGAGTATCCTGGATTCCATAAAAATCGTGGTTACCAATTGTAGATTTTGGTAACAAAAATTCATTACGATTGTGAATAAATGCTAAATCTGCCAGCATTTGCTTTGCATTTTTTAACATGAAAACGCCCTGCGCATTCCTCCGGAAAACACTCTTACAAAAGGCAAAGTGATGTATAAAATTCGCAAGTCCGGATGGATTTCCTTGCTGCTGCAAGCCAGCATTGTCACGCTGCTATCTGCATGCGGTGGTGCAAACGACAGAGCTGGTTCAAATGCTCCGCAGGTACTCACATCAAGCCCGCCAGCTCTGGCCCCGGCAAAAGCAACGGTAACCAGCACCAGCCAGGCACCGCAAGTCTTGTACACCGATACACTCAGCGGGCCGACCACAGGCGGCGAGAACAACCAGGGTGCCTATCTTTCCATTTTTGGGAGAAATTTTGGTGCCGCCAGTGACCTGGGGACAAATACCAAGGTCTACATAGGCGACAACGAAGTTGCCAATTACCGCTATCTGGGAAACGCAAAATCAAGCGCCAGGACAGGCTTGCAGCAAATAACAGTGCAGGTAGGTTCACTTGCCGGCGCGCCTGCAGGTGGAGCGCTACCCATCAAAATCGTCTCCAACGGCGCATCGTCGAATACGGACAATAGCTTCACGCCAAGTTCAGGGCGCATCCTTTTCGTTTCACTGTCCGGCTCCGATACCAGCGCGGTGGCAAATAATATTGCCAAGCCCTGGCGCTCGCTGCAAAACATGAGCACCTTGAAAGGTGCCTACTTTGCCATGCAGGCAGGGGACCAGATCGTGATACGTGGCGGTGCCTGGCACGACACCAACGGCCAGGATAAAACATGGATGCGTTTCGGCAGCGGCACCTATGCCAGAAACGGCAGCCCTTCTGCGTGGATACATATCACTGCCTACCCTGGCCCCATCAACGGCAACGCCATAGAAGATGTTCACTACACGACGCCAGCCGGTGCATCAGGCGGTATCGCCGGGCCCTGGTCTGCCATTGCCGGTTCTTCAGGCGAGTTCATCTCGGTTTCCAATTTAAGGATGGATATCGCGGGCGGTGCCAACCGGGATGCTGCGCCTATCAATTTCCAATACACTGCAGGCCCATGGCGCGTGGTCAACAATGAGCTTGGCCCCTGGATTGCAGGCAACTCTGCCACGCTCAATGCAGCAGGGATTTCTGGTCACGGTAACGGCAACAAAGTTCTGGGCAATAACATCCATGATATTGCTGGCACGTCTGAACTGCAAAACCATGGCATCTACGCAGACACCACGGCACAGAACTGGGAAGTAGCCTATAACTGGATACACAATATCACTGGCGGTTCAGCCGTGCAGTTCAATGATAATGAAGGCGGTGCAGGCTCGGTGACGCTGCCTCACGGTGGCATCTGGCAGGGCTTTACCGGCATACGCATACATCACAACTGGCTGGAAAACGCCGCGAAATACGGCATCAATTTCAATGACCAGGGCAGCACGCACAAGGGCACTTATGAAGCGCAGAGCTGGAACAATGTCATCACCGGCACCAAGCTGTACCCGATACGCATCAACTCAACCGCCACCACACAAAACATGTGGTTTGCCTACAATACCGTGTATAACGCCATGACCGGGCCAGCCGGAAATAAAGCCTACATCATGGATGAAGGCTTTGGCAGTGGTGCAGGCATACGCAACAAGTTCTACAATAATATTTTTGCGTTTGGCCCTGACACACAATCTGGCACCACATGGTTGATTGATTACAGTACACCATCAACGACCACCAGCTACGACTTCAAACAGAACCTGTACTTCAGCAACGGTCAAACTGCACCATCGCCAGGGACGCTGGGCGACAACCTGGCAATCTCAGGTAGCCCTCAGTTCAGGAATGCGTCAGCGGGAGATTACACTTTGCTGGCGACCAGCCCGGCGGTTGATGCGGCTACCCAACCAGGGCTTTTTAGTGTCAATGACGACATGGTCAACGTCTCGCGCCCACAAGGCACAAGCAAGGACATCGGCGCTTTTGAGTTAAGCGGTGCCACCGTGCCCATTCCCACACCTGTCAATGGCATGTGTGGCAGCGCCAGCGGTCAGTCGTTCAGCACAGCACCGAGCAGCCAGCTTTGCTCATCCGGTATTGCGTCATTGGTGTCATTTACCGGCAACACTTGGGCATGGAGCTGTGCTGGCAGCAATGGCGGAACAACGGCAAGCTGCAGCGCGAACCTCGCTAGCAATCCTGACCCATCCACCCCGCCCAGTGTGCGCCAGCAATACTCTGGTGTCATTACAGCGGGAACGAGCAGGCATCAATTGTCCAGCGCTGTATCGGCAGGCAACTGGATACTGGTGACCGTAGGCGTGAACAATAATGCGCTTGGCGTGTCAGGCACATTATCTGACAATCAGGGGCATGCCGATATCAGTTCTTTCACCTCTCTGGGACGCATCTATGTAGACGGAATGGGTACTGATCTGTATGCGGCAAAGGCCACGACATCTGGTACATACGCATTGACCGTAGGCATTCCCAACCAGGGCAGCATACACATCGTGGAAATCCAGAATGCAGACGCGGTGAATTTGCTGGACGCTCCTTTAACAACCAGCTCAGGCCCACGCTTTGCATCTACGGCTCTGTCTTCACAAACGCAGACGAGCACAAGAGCGAATGATCTCGTGCTTGCACTGGTTGATTTGGGCATAGGCAATGCCATTCCATTCAGCCCGGACGGAACCTGGCAACTTGTCAGCCCGGCGGCGGGTACCTACATCACTTCGCGTATTTATGAGCAGCACCCAGCCGCCACTGGCACATTTGGAATTTCTGGTACGGTCGGTGGTAGTGGTGCAGGTTATCCAGGCTGGGAAGCGGCGCTCATTGTGATCAAGGGGCAATAAAATCGGCTTTGTCAGTCATTGATTTTTGAGGGACACCATGAGTGCCAGCCTGAGCACTGGCACTCATGGTGGACAGGACATCTATTTTTTTGACACCGTTCCATCTCCGTATTCTTCTACTGCAGGGTCCAGATTTTCCGGCGCATGCAGTATCGAAGGGCCTCTGGAACATGCCTGCCGGGTCAGGTATTCCGTCAAACCTTCGGCTAACACAGCGGGTGGAATAGTCGCCTGCATTTCGCTCAATAATTCTTCAGTGGCCCTGACTATCCATTCTACAGAGCGATACTTTGGCGAAACGATCTGGATGTTTTGCGAATCGGTCTGATCAAAGAAGCCATGCTGCAGTTTGTGCCTGACATAAGAAAGAGCGGTGATACCAGGAATGGTGCGCTGTTCCAGATAGGCTTGTTTTCCCTCCTCATCATAACGCACGACAATATCCGGAAACTCGTATCCCTCATCTTCCAGAAGTGCTTCGCTGACGATGTTTGGCAGCAGGGGCCTCGCGTCTTCGTGACCAACTTCAAACAAGAGTATCTTCTTGAGCTTCTTCATTTCCTTCTGTTCTTCCGTATCCGTCTTTTGAATCGCGATAGTCGGGAAGTAATCGCGGATGAAGGTATTGGATTTGTCGATCAGTTCATCCCTGCTGATCTCTGGCCTGTGCTGGAAAAACCGGTCGTCCATGTCCATCATCTTCCAGGCATGGTTCAGGTCGTGAATGAGAAATTCGAGTGGAGACTGCCAGAATTCATCCACATACACAGGCTCTGTTGATACCCCGATAAAATAGACTGGCGTGCCCCTTATCTTCATGAGGTCAGTCGCAGAAATATTATCGAAAGTCGGGATGATGATGACTTCAGGAATCCGGCGCATCAGCTCTTCATAACGGTACCAATATTTCTTTTGAAAATGGGTACTCAGGTTTTTGTCGGTACGGCATGCCACATCAAAGAAGCCGACAGCCTCAAACAGAATACGCAAGGTTGGCGCATACGGGCACATCGCACCGTTCTGTATGGTGACGTGATGAAATTTATGCAGCAGTTGATCACGCATAAAGGAAAGTGCTGCATTATCGCGGCACTTATCGTCCATCGCCGGGAGCATCATCTGGCTGCGGATATACTCGACCACGGGCAGCAATTCCAGCACTGCGGTATCCAGATTATTGTCATTGAACTCAAATCGCGAGCGCAATTCACGGTATAAGTCCACCGGGTTCCTGACCCACTCCCGTATCCATTCGTGATGGGAAATACCCTGTGTTTTTGTAAAATTTTTCGCAAGCAGCGCAGCGGCAATTTGTTTGTGATGACCAAAAGCAAAAGAGCCTTCTTTCGCATACGGTGTCATCATCACGCTCTCAGGCAGCCACCTGCCATGAACGTCTTCGGTGTCGGAAATTTCTACGAGAAATCCTATCGTATCGACGATGTGACGCGGGTCTGATGGGACGGCAATTTCTTTGAGATGGTCGCGGTATCCGTGAGTAACGGTTCTGTCCATGTAGATGCGGGCTTCGTTTTTGGCTTTGCTTTCTGCCTTGCTCCGCACAAAATAGTATTTGCGTCCGCCTGCTTCTGCAATCCCATATTCTGGCGCTGCAGATCCGAACACTTTGCTACCGGTTACCCGGAGTGCAGCAAAAATATTGGCTGGAATTCCAATTTCGTTTTGTTCATCTTCATCTTGCAGCAAGCCACCCGGCAGAGCGATGCCCTCAGGAAATACTGTTCTGTCCAGAGCCAGAAATTCCCTACCATTCTGCCCATCGCGCATCACAAGCACATCAACCGTCTTGCGAACCATGACACCCTGGTCAATGCGCTGCTTTGCCTGTGCTTTCAGCGTCTGATCCGACAATAAGGCTTTCACTACTGCTGATTGGCTGGTTACGTCCAAGTATCTGGCTACACAATCCTCAATGCTATTCTTTCGAACGGGATCACGCAGGCGATGGAACCAATAAATCATGTACAGCAACGATTCTGCATACAGGCTGGCTGGATAACTTTGCGTATTCAGGTTTACAGAGTACTCATTCAATATCTCAAAAACCATATCCGCTGCGTTATCTGCCTGCACATCTGAGCGCGGAGACGAAATTTTGTTGCTCATTCCTGGGGGCGGCACAGAGTCGTTCAATATCATGTTATTTTCCGTAAGGATTTTTCAGGTGTTGAGTATTTGCGTAAAACTTGACAGTCATTTGTAAAAATCTGCCAGGTATCAGCATTCCAATATTGCCAGTAAATTGCAACTGAAACCAGCTATCATACTCTTGATAAAGGTTCGCCCTGAATTCGCAGCATATGCTCGCAAGCAGATGGACAATTGCCAGCAAGTTCCGTCGTGGGTAGCTTGTACTGGGCTTCTGTTCTCTTGAATGGCAGAGACAACGCGTATACGCTGGCGTACAATAATGAAAAGCGCTCGCAAGCTTGTCTCGGGCTAAAATCGAACCAGGATGTTGCGCTAAAAAATATAAAAACGGGGGCAATACGTGACTTGTTTCGTATTGAATATCAAAAGCGCAAGATACCTTCTTCTGCTCGCGGCCTCCTTGTTATTTTTTGCCGGGACAGCCAGTGCACAGAGCCTGATCAGGACAGCGGCGCAAGAAGCGTCTGCCCCCAAATTCATCGCTATCGTACAAGATGGCAAACCTGCTGTTGGCGGTATATGTATTGACATCATGCGGGCCATAGAAGCGGTGGAGCCCGGCATCAAGTTTGTTGGCGATCAAAACTGGCTGCCACTGGTCCGTATCACTTCTGGCCCCATGGATGCCATTTGCGGCGTGCTGCATACCAAAGAGCGCGCCCTGCTCTATGACTATATCGATACCCCCATCTTCTCGGTCAATTATCTGCTGGCAGTGCGCGCTGACGACGATGTACAGGTGACCAGTTGGGATGACGTACGTAAGCTGGGCAAGGACGGCATCATCTTGTCCATGCACAACTATGCCATCAATGATCGCTTGAGGGACCAGGGCGGCTTGCTGGTAGATGCCAGTGCGGTGTCGTCCAAATCCAATCTGAACAAACTGCTTGCGCGCAGGGGCCGCTTTTATTGTCACCGCTCGCCTGGCATCGCTGCAGAAATACGGCAGGCAGGGCTGGAAGGCCAGATCAAACTGCTGCCCAAGGTAATGCTTAAAGATGAGCTTTACATGGTGCTGTCAAAAACCCTGGCAGTTGAAGATGCAAAGAAACTGAGAGCTGCAATCGTCTTGCTTGAGCGCCAGGGTACGCTGGCAAAATTATTTGAAAAGTACCAGGAGTGAGGCTATGTCTGGGCCAGCCTGAATAAGCTGGCTGACTCTGCTCCCCATCGCGCGCAGGTCTGCACCCGCATGCGCCATCATCTGACCCACTATCATTCCTGCGCATTACAAAAACCCTAATACCACTGTCGCAAATCGCCATGGCTGGTCTGATCATTGCCCGGCAAAAGCAGGGGATGTGCTGTTTACCTGATTCTTATTTCCATTGCATCTTGTTGCCTGTCAATTAAGTGGTATTTAAGTGGCAAGATAAAAACAAAACCAGTTGACGTCCAAATTCAAGGCCTACATGCTTGATTCCTGAGCGCTTGTTTGCAGCAAGGGCAAGCGTATCAAGAATGTATCTGGGGGAATAAACACATTTTCTGAATTCACAAAATCATGGGGGAGACAGCAGTGGAAAATACAACTTTAAGAAATCTGATTCAAAACATGCTGGTGTGTGCGACCAGTGGCAGTTTGCTGGTGGCATGCGGCGGTGGTAGCAGCGCGAGCACAGGCCAGGCAAACACACCACCACAAGCCCCGCCAGCAGTGGCTTCTACAGCCTGCTATGCGGCATGGGATGCAGCAACAGCCTACAACGGCGGTGCCTTGGTCAGTACAGGGGGCAATAACTATGTGGCGAACTGGTGGACGCAAAATGAAAACCCTGCGACCAATAGCGGCGCATCTGGAAGTGGCAAACCCTGGACAGGCAAAGGAGCTTGTGATGCCACGCCAACGCCCACTCCTACTCCTACTCCAACGCCCACACCAACGCCGACGCCGACGCCTACTCCGACGCCTACTCCGACGCCAACACCTACCCCAACACCCACACCTACACCGACTCCGACTCCGACGCCAACACCTAGCTGCTCTGCCTATGTCGCCGGCACTCAATATGCCGCTGGAAGAGTAGTCAGCAATGCGGGTGGCTTTTATCGTTGCGATGTGGCGGGCTGGTGCTCAACCGGTGCATCGGCTTATGAACCTGGTGTAGGCTGGGCCTGGACAAGTGCGTGGACATCAGTCACATCAAGTGCCTGCCCAACGCCGACACCTACCCCAACGCCCACTCCGACACCAACGCCGACGCCTACCCCCACACCTACTCCAACACCAACCCCGACTCCTACGCCAACGCCGACTCCTACGCCAGTCCCTGGCCTGGCCAAGCATGCGCTGGTCGGTTACTGGCATAACTTTACCAACCCTAGCGGTAATACTTATCCTATCGCGCAGGTCAGCAATGACTGGGATGTCATCGTCGTCTCGTTTGGCGATAATGCTGGTGGGGGCAACGTGAGTTTTACGCTGGACCCAGGTGCAGGTAGCGAGGCGCAATTCATTGCAGATATCAAAGCCAAGCAGGCACAGGGCAAAAAAGTGGTGTTGTCACTAGGTGGCCAGAATGGTTCAGTCTCGGTGGGCTCTGATGCAGAGGCGACCAACTTTGCCAACAGCCTGTACGGCATCATCAGCAAATATGGTTTTGACGGCATCGACCTTGATCTTGAAAACGGCGTCGCGCAGGGCGCATCTATCCAGACTTATCTGCCTATTGCCGTCAAAAAACTGAAGGCCAAAGTTGGCTCCAGTTTCTATCTGTCGATGGCGCCAGAATGGGTCTATGTGGAAGGTGGCTTTACCTCATACGGCTCGATCTGGGGTGCGTATATCCCTATCATCAACGCGCTGCGTGATGAGCTGACCATCCTGCATCCACAGTATTACAACAATGGCGATATCTATACACCTTATCAGTCTGCACCACTCAGGGCTGGGTCGGCAGACCAGCTGGTGGGTACGGCAAAAATGCTGATTGAGGGCTTTACGTATGGTGGTAACACTTTTGCCGGTTTGCGTCCTGACCAGGTTGCTTTTGGTGTGCCATCCGGGCGCAGTTCAGCCAATTCAGGCTTTACCACTTCGGCAGATGTCAGCAATGCGCTGAACTGTTTGACCAAGCTGCTGAACTGCGGCACCATCGTCCCCAAACAGGCTTACCCTGGCTTCAGAGGAGTCATGACCTGGTCTATCAACTGGGATAAACATGATGGCTATAACTTCTCGGCACCGACCAAGGCTGTCTTGAAAACCTTGCCTTAATGTTGAAATGCGTTGTCTGTCAGATGACAGGCAACGCATGGATAGCTGATACAAAAAAACTGCGCTCCGGCATACGCTGGAAGCGCAGTTTTCTTTTTATGAAAGACTGTTGCTCAGAAGTCGTGATTAGCCGGGTAATTGCTGAAGAAGTCATTATCCCAACGGAAATTTGTCGCAGCGATGGTGACAGAAATATCCAGTGATTCTACAAAATGCCACCAGCCCACAGGCAGGAACAATATCTCACCCGGCTCCAATATACATTCCAGTACAGGCACATCCCGCATCAGGGGGAAGCATGTCAGGTCGATGTTGCGCCCATCTACCGGCGTAAAGCAATGACGCTCATTTTGCAGCTTGGCGAGGTGGCATGGCGCGATGAGCTTGACGCGCTTGCGACCCATGATCTGCATCATGAAATTATTGGTCAGGTCATGGTGGAAAGGCGTAATCGTCCCCGCCGGACCAAACCAGAAAAAGCCTTGCTTGCCCTGATCTGTCTTCAGGTATTCGGGCAATGAGGGAACGTCTTCCCACAGTTCATTGAGTGCTTTGCGGTTGCTGGAATCATTATTGGCAGTCATGTACATGTCATTGCTATGGCCGCTTTTTTCCACCAGATCGACATAGTCACCAAAGCGCATCTGGCGCTTGTGGGCGATGCTGTTCATTTCATAATTGGCGTCGCTATTGCGGCCAAATTGCACTTCTACCTGACGTTCAGAAAAATGCTCACGGAACCAGGCCAGATTCCAGCGGCTGCGCGCCGGGCAATCATCCAGCACGCCGGTAATGATGACGGGACGGTTTTGCTGGTAATAGTCATGCAAAAACTGTTCGCCGGATAATTGATGTTGACGTTCCAGTGCAAGCGGTTCTATCTGATCGAGTTTGGCAGTGATGGCCAATACCCAGTCACGCTTGTCGAGCCGGTTCTTGAGTCTTTGCACCCCTTGAAAATAGGGGCTGGATAAAGCTGCACTGATTTCCAGCCTGGCTGTATGCAGGCTGAAGGAATTTTTTTGCAATACATTTTCCAGGGTTGCCGGATGTGCGCCGAGTAGCAGATTTTCTGCGATCCAGCGACGCCAGTCATCGCTCATGGACTGAGTTGCTTGCTTTACTTGTGCATGCAAACCAAGTTGTGCATTCATTTGCTTTCCTCTCGCTGAAAAAACTGCGGATGTGATTTCGTGTACTCATCACATCCGCAGCCCTACACTATTAGTGAACTATACCATTTCACTAATCAGGCTTATCGCCCTTTCCAGACTTCGCTACCCAGGGCACCGCTGGCATCGCCATCAAGCTCCCAGGTAAATGCGCCACGCAAGTTCTGGTCACGCACATACTTCATTTTAATGGCAATGACAGCCGGATCGTCATAACTCCACCATTCGCCATTATTGGTCATCAACATCAACTGCTTGGTCACAGGATGCAGGGTGCGCGTACCGGTCTTGTTCTTCAAGACCTTGTAGTCTTCTATCCCTGCTTCATAAGTGGCCGGTGCTGGCCCACCCGTTGCTTGATACAAGCCGTTTCCATTTGGCCCGGCACTGACGCTCTTCCAGCCACGCCCATAGAACGGGATACCCAGCAAGATCTTGTTGCGTGGCATACCGGCTGTGACCAGTGCCTGGATGGCGTCATCACTATTGTACTTGGCAAGCACACCCGTGGATGGGTCTGCACTGTCATGGTACAACGGTGAATGGAAGTTGGTGGTGTTTTCCCAACCGCCATGGAAGTCATAAGTCATGACATTCACCCAATCCATGTACTGGCTATACAGAGAAGGCTCAGTCTGAGCGATCTTTTCAGTACCCGCACCAATTGCCGCAGTCAAGGCATAACGCTTGTTATCCAAAGCCCCTTGTGCATCAAGTTGCGCGCGGAACTCTGCCATCAGCAAGGTGAAGTTATGCTTGTCATTGACAGTATCAAAGGTATTGTATGACTGCCCGCCACCGCCTGGATATTCCCAGTCGATGTCGATGCCATCAAACACGCCTTTGGCTGCTCCTGGCCCACCACGTCCATCCTGCACCGGCAAATCACCCGCGATAAATTGCTTGACGCAAGACCTCGCCAGTTGCTTGCGCAGGGCATCGGTTTTCGCCGCCGCAGAGAAATACCTTGACCATGTCCAGCCACCAAGTGAAATGAAGACTTTCAGGTTAGGGTGTGCCGCCTTGAGCAATTTCAGTTGCGCAAAATTACCGGTGAGCTTGGCGTCCCATGGTATGGTTTTTCCATCCACGGTGCGGGCGGGCTGACGCTGGTAATCGGCAAAGGCATCACCACCGGTACCGGCATCGGCTGGAGGTGGGTTGTTATTGCCTGTCTCTGCCTTGGTGACCATATCGCACTCATAGCCGCCGTTTTTGGCATACACATTGCCAAAGGCATAGTTAATGAAGGTCAGTTGATCAGCGATGCTGGTCTGCACGCCATTCACCGGCGTCTGCGTAGTGTGGATATCTGCTACTTCATAGCCACGACCGTAAACGCCCCACTGTGCAAAATACGAACCAACTTCGCGGCCACCGACAGGCGTTGGTGTCGGAGTAGGCGTCGGTGTCGGTGTCGGTGTCGGTGTCGGTGTCGGTGTCGGTGTCGGCGTTGGTGTCGGCGTTGGCGTCGGCGTTGGCGTCGGCGTTGGCGTCGGCGTTGGCGTTGTGCAGGAACTGGACGTTACCGCAGTCCATGCTGTGCTCCAAGCCCAACCTACACCAGGTTCATAGGCAGATGCGCCTGTCGAACACCAGCCCGCCACATCGCAACGATAAACGCCACCCGCATTGCTGACGACACTGCCTGCCAGATAGCTGGTACCGGCAACATAAGGAGCGCAAGCTGGCGTAGGAGTGGGCGTTGGTGTTGGGGTAGGAGTCGGCGTTGGTGTGGGGGTTGGTGTCGGAGTTGGTGTAGGTGTTGGAGTTGGCGTGACCGCGCTCACTTCCCAAGGGCCCCACTGTTCTGCCCCTGGCACATTCCCCTGTGTCCACCACTTGGCCTTGTATGTTGTGCCTTGATAGGTGACGCAATTACCTTGTGTATACACTTGCGTGTTACTCCATGCAGCACAACTGCTATCAGCCATCTGTGCCGGCGGCATTGCCATGTGCGCGCCAGTCTTGGGTGTGTCTGTCAGATTGCTGGTACTACTTCCACCGCCGCAAGCCGCCAGCATACTGCCGACCAGACCTAGCATTAGATGGTTAACGCGATTTCCAGTTCTTTGTCTCATCCTATTCCCCCTGAGGTGTGAATAAACGAATGCCCCAATTGTTCGGGGTCATTTTCGTGATTTAGGCTTCATTCTGAGTAGAAACCTTCGACAAAGATGTTGCTTAAATATCAGGCGGTCAAGTGGTTTTTTTGGAAAGAAAATATTGTTACAAAAGAAGAGTCCAATTGCGAAAGTTGAGCTTTGGAAAGGAAAAACTGAGGGGCGTGATGATAAAACAGGCATCAAAATTTAAATACCATAACAATACCAATTATTACAATTAACCAAAGTGGTACTATTACTGACAGCAGGGTTTTGGTCAAAAACTTTTAGCCTTGATGAGTAAATGACTGGTGTGGCAGCCATCGCATTAAAGGGGTCTATCCGACACAGCAGATTCGCAGCATGCTGACGTGTAGAAAACACTGATTTAAAAACTCACCCAATAAAACTGATCAGGCTCACTGCCCCTGAATAGCGTCCCCTCGCCATAAAACCCTGCAAATGATGCCGCATTCAGTGCTGGTCTGGGCAGCCATGCAGGTGCATTGATCAGCACATCCTCAGGTTTCCAGCCATAGAAAAAATACCAGCCTGAACATCTGGCATGGTGTACCTGGCCACATTGAAAACCGCTGGTGACAGGATCAAAGCGAAATCCCGCAGCTTCATACGCCCGCACATTAGCACTGTCATGGCGACTTGTACTGCCCAGGTCATTACTCAGGCGTGGGTCTCTATATTCAATATACAGGTATCGTCTGACAAGGCTAAGATCAGTCTCGCCCTTGCAATCAAGGAACTGGGTATGGTTATAGATACGGTAACTCTCGCGCGACGAGCCAGTTTTATGCAAGACATCACCAGGCAAGCGGGAACCGTCAGCTCTCAACAGGCCGGTCGCCACACCATCGCGCATGATATCGGTCTGACCGCACTCGTCCGGAATACAGATGTAGCGCCATACAAGACCCATGATCAAAAACAAAGCGATCAATATGAAAGTGCAACGTTTTAAAAACATCAATGGCATATTCGTAGCTTCATCAATCATTAAAGAAACTGATGCCGATCAATTGCAGATCAGCTTGCCACCAGCAAAAGCCAGCCCGGACCACATAGCCAGCACCAGTATGATTTCTGGCATGTGCGCTCGCACAGGCAGGCGTCGCACCAGCATCACCATGGCCGCCAGCATGGGCAAGAGCAGGCATGCTTCCATGATCAGGTTGCGCCAGAACGCGTAACTGATCAGCCCGGTGTGCGATGCCCCTGGCAACAACACCAGACGTAGAGAAAATTCGACAGGCATGAAGGGCCACAACAAAGGCAAAGACCGCCCCACCAGCATATCAAGCAAGAGATGCGAGCATGCAGCCAGCAGCAATATCCAGAAACCTGGCACAGCAGAGGATTGCCACCCCATGCGACGTACAAGGTAATAAGCCATACCGCTTGTCATCAGGCAAAACAGCAGCGAATGCGTGAAACGCTGTTCATAGCGCAAATGAAAAAACCAGATACCAAAATAATCAAAGTCAGGTGCAATCGCCAGCAAGACTGTCAAAGCCATGCTGACATGCAGCCGTGGCGGCTGACCCTTGCGGCAATAATACAGCGTCAGGCCAGCGGCAACATGGGCCAGCAAAGAAGACATCGGTGAACGTGGCCAAATGGCAGCTAGTGAAGATGCGCCAGCTTAGCCTTGCAATGTGAAGTGTGTATGCGCTGAGTGTGAAGTGCCAGTTCCTGAGGATTGCTCACACTTCAAATTTCCAAAAAATGTCAATTCAAAAAATAGGCATGAGGTAAATCAGAATCAATCTGCATCACGCGGCCCCGGCATGTCGCGGCCATTTTGATGCAGAACCAGGCCGCTGATCTTGCCATCTGCCTGGCGCTGGAAACTCAGTTGGGCATCGACGACTTTTAAAAAGAATTTATCTTTTGCCTCGGCAAAGACAGGGTTGCTGCCCTGGCCTGTGGCCTGGGCATACAGTTGTCCAGCCTGTTCGCTGATGATGAGTTTGAAGCCGGGTGCCAGAGTGTAGCTGCCTGCATATTGTTTGAGTTGTTCAGCCGGGATTTGTATTTCTGTACGTTTGGCGGCCTCGGGTGCGGTGTCGCTTATGCGTGGGGCGGGTGAGGCGTGGCCGTTTTGATGCAGTGTCAACGACTTGATCTTGCCATTGGCGTCGCGTTCAAATTGCAGGCTGGCTTCGACTACTTTGTAAAAGAATTCATCTTTCTTGCGCGAGAAAATTGCGGCCTGTGACTGCCCTGTCAATTGTGCCAGCAAACCATCTGGCCCTGCGCTGATGCTGAGGATGGCACCGGGTGCGAGTTGATAGCGGCCTGTGTATTCTGCCATTTCCTTGCTGGTCAGGCGCATGTCTTTGGCTTTGCTGGTGTCGCTCTCTGATGTGGCTGATGCGGCTGGCAGCAACGCTGTCATGCCTATGTCGTCAACGCTGACACTGGCATTTGCCAGTACCACGACACCACGCTGGCCATCAGCAGTGAAGCCGATGAAGGATGCATAACCGCCCGTCATGCCGTTATGCCAGACCACGGTTTGGCCGCGCACGCTTTGTATATGCCAGGCCAGGCCTATCTGCAAACCCGGCATGCCAGTGGGACGTTGTGGCTGTTGTACCAGTTGCAAACCTGCGGGCGTTTTCACGTCTGCACTACGCATGTGTGCCTGCAGATAGCGCAGCATGTCCTGTGTGCTGGAACACAGTGCACCTGCACCGGCCAGGGTGGGCATGTCCCAGTTGGAGGCTGGTTTTCCTTGCGCATCGTGACCTGTCGCCAGATTGCTTTGCATGGTGGCAGTCAGGGCGATGCCGGTGTCGGCCATACCTAGCGGTTTGGCGATGCGCTCCTGTACCAGTTCTGCATAAGACTTGTCTGCACGTATGGACAAGGCCTGGCCGAGCAAACCATATCCCAGGTTTGAATACTCATATTTTGCGCCAGGTGCGCGTGTCAGTTGATAGCCGCGCAAGAAGTCGCGCAGATTATTTTCTGTGTAATCGGCATAGGGATTATCAGCTTGCCTGGGGGCGAAATTGGCGGGCAGACGCGGCAAGGCTGAGGTCTGGCTGGCCAGGTCCAGCAAGCTAATGGCACGGCCCTGGTATTGCGGAATTGTGTATGTCGGCAGCAGCGTTGCCACAGCATCATCAAGCTTGACCTGGCCACGCACTTGCATGTCTGCCAGCAGTAACGCGGTAAAGGTTTTGCTGATTGAACCAATTTCAAAGACGGTATTGGCATCTGGCAGATGCGCTGGCGATTTACCATTCGAGACCAGGCCAAAGCCCTGCACTTTTTGCGATTGTCCGTTGATGGTTGCCACCACCAGGCCAGGAATAGCACCACTGCTGACGCGGGCGCTGGCGGTCTTTTGTACTGATGAAGTGACATCTTCTGCGGCAACTACTGGCCCCAGCACGAGGAGGCCACAAACTGCGAGCAAGGCTGAGGATATTTTCATCTGTAATCCCGAAAGGCTAAATGAATGACCAGCGGTATATTACACGAATCATCATGCAATTATCTAAAAAGCATGTTACTCCAGCGCTGCCAGACTTTACATATAAATCGCCTGCCAGCCAGTCGCCGGCATGATCAGGTTGCCTTTTTCTTTGGCGGCATCCTTGGCAGCAAATCTGGCGCAATGGACTTTGTTTTTAAGAGGATCAGTAGCGTCGCTATTTGCTGGCAGTTGTTGTTCTTCATTGCCTTTCACCAGTACAGTCTGGTTTTGCTCTGCATAACAAATCCCTATGCCATTCACCGATGGCATGAACAGGCGCAAGTACCAGGGCACGAGTTCTTTGATGGCCATTTGCGCGGCTTCGATGCTCTCGCTGATGTCGGCATATTTAAAGACATCTTGTGGCAGCTTGGGCAAGAGCAGGATATTGACTTCCATCGAGCCTTTTTTCTGATTGGTGACGAACTCTGCGCCATCGGCATAGGCGGCCTGATCCAGTGGTACGTTGACGAAACCGGTTGCGGATATTTCCAGTTGCTGATGGGTGTTTTTGCCGTCAAGGTAGATATTCAGGTTGGGTACCGGTGCATGGGTTTTGGTCGAGGTGATGCGTATCAATATCTGTACCTTGTCCTTGCTTGCTGTACGCACTTTGGACATCAGTTCATACGCCACTTTATACGGCATGATGGCGGGGTCCCGGATGGCTTTGACTTCTACACTTTGCAGCTCTTCGGCAGCACTTGCCGATGCGCTGGCGGACGCACTTGCAGGTGAGCTTGCTGATGAATTTGCAGATGAGCTGGCTGGCGCATTTGTCTGAGTCTGGGCGTGCGCCTGACCAGAAAACGTGGTTGCTGATGCCAGCATGATTGCCAGCGCAGCGATATATCTTGTGGGAGTAAAAGTAAAAACGAGCGTAGAAGCAGCAGGCATAATGAGCATTTCCTTGAATTATTATTCTGCTGGGCAGGAATAAAATTACCTCCTGCCCATCAGGCTATGCTTGCCATCCCATATAACCTTGATACTGAACAAGGAAGGGAGGGGCAAGCAAAACAGTATTTCAAAGTGTCGTCACTTTTGGTGATTGGTGCCATATTTTTGGACAAAGTACTGAAATATCATCCTCAAGGCGCTACATGACAGTACTAATTTGCAAATTTATTACTCATTATCAACACATAACCAACTCACTTTACCTCGATCGCCTCTACCCGGATCAATTCACAGGCACCTGCCCCGGTATCTTCGCGGGTCAGGGATGAGCGCCAGCGCCAGCCGTCGGCGGCCTTGGCCTCAACCAGCTGGCCGCGTATCCTGACGACCTGGCCGACGCGCACGTCTTTCATGATTTTTTCCAGCGCCGGTGTAGTGGGAATCAGATGCATGTTGGCACTGTGGGTAGCAATTTCTGCCGGTGGCCGTGGCGGTTCTTTTTCCCAGCGGTAGAAATAGAAACGGTTGCTCTGCCCTATCGATAACTGATTCAGCACGGCCGTATCTGACATGGAACCCCAGCCCAGGGCCAGGTCAACGGGGGCAAGTTCAGCTTCGCGGTCGGATGAATACGTCTGTTTGGACAATACCCGCGCTTCTACCGTAAAGTCTGCCAGCGCGGTCAGCTGGTAATTGTTTTGATCGTAAGTCTTGCCTGAGCCGGACGTGGTCTGAACTGGATCATTGGGCGCAATACTGCCCGGCGGCACCGGCAAAGGCCGGTTGCGCCAGTGTTGAACAGCAAAGATCAGGATGATTGCTGCGAACAGCCATTTCCATGAAAACATAAATGCCTTTTTCTATAAGTTGAATATTTCAAAAAATATTTAAGGCTTACATCTTATTTGAATTTGTTTCTCAGGTATATTCTTTGCATCTGAACTCACGCGGCGTCATCTTCCATGCGCGCCTATTTTTAATGCACCATGATGCAAGCTATTTATTTTTGCGGTGACACCCACGGCAATTTCCAGCATGTCATTGACGCCGTGCTGGAAAAGCGCCCTGCCGCCATTGTTTTTTTGGGTGATTTGCAAGCCCGCAAGCCGCTGGAAGTGGAACTGGCCGCCATCGTTGACCTGACTGAAGTGTGGTACATCCACGGCAACCATGACACCGATACTGATGCCGATTATGACCATCTGTTTGGCTCAGCCCTGGCCAGCCGCAATCTGCATGGGCGGGTAGCAGAGATTGCCGGTTACCGAGTCGCCGGTCTGGGTGGCGTGTTCCGTGGCCATATCTGGATGCCACCGGGTGCCAGGAAGTTTCAGACACAAAGGGAATACACGCTCAAGGCTGGCAAAGAGAACCGCTGGCGCGAAGGTTTGCCGCGCAAACATTACAGCTCCATCTTCCCGACTGACTATAATTATCTCGCCAGCCAGCGTGCCGATATCCTGGTCACGCATGAGGCCCCCAGTGCCCATCCGCATGGCTTCATCGCCATTGATGAACTGGCACGCAGCATGCGCGTGGGCCGCACTTTTCACGGCCATCATCACGACCGCATTGATTACAGCAAGCACCAGGAACGCCTGGGCTTCACAGCCCATGGCGTGGGTTTATGCGGGGTGACGGATATCGAGGGCAATGTCGTTGTCGCTGGCAAACATGATCATGAAGTGCCTTGGGCGACGTTGCACCGGCGTTAATGAACAGGCGCTAATTTCCCGAAGCCGCCAGCCTCTGCCTGACAGCATGCCACGACCAGTTCAAATTAACACCCAGGCTGGCCAGCACGATCAGCATCAGCCCAGCCATTTGTACCGGGCTGATACGCTGCCCATAGACCAGGTAATCCACACCTACCGCCGTTGCCGGATAGATAAAGGTCAGTACGGCAATGGCGCTGGTTGGCATTTTTGGTAGTGCGCCGTAGATCAATACATAGGCCAGCGCCGTGGGCAGCAAACCCAAACCGGCCAGCCAGGCCCACTGCTGCATCTGTATGCCATTGGTTGGCAAGCTGATGAAGGCCGCCAGCAAGAGCAAACCGACCAGGCAATGGATGAATGCGATCAGATGTGGCGGCATACTGAGCATGGCGCGGGTGGTCAGGGTGACGCCTGCATACGCGCATGCGCCTGTCAGTGTCAGCAGCAAACCTGTCAGGTATTGCCCACTCATATTCACTCCGCTCACTTGCAAACCGCAGGCCAGCACCAACCCCGCAAAGCCCAGGCATATCCAGGCCAGTTTATTGGCAACGATTTTTTCACGGAACAACACTGCCCCCAACAACAAAACGATAAACGGCTGTACATGAAAAACGATGGTGGTAACAGAAATGCCTATGCGCTGTATCGCCGCAAAAAAAGTGACCCAGTTCAAGACCATGAGCAAGCCACCAAGCACTGCCAGCGCCAGATTCTTGCGCGAGAAATTGGCAGCGACAAACATGCCTTTATAAGCGCAATACAGTGCCAGCGCGACGGCGGCAAACAGGCAACGGAAGAACACCGTGGTCACCGCATCCAGACCGGCTTCATGAATAAAAATACCCAGCGTCGCCAGCATCAGCATGGCGGCAATATAAGCCAGTGTGGCGCTGCGGCTATATGGAACGGTGACTGGTGATGCAAGCATGTTTTGCTCTCTGGTTGATTATTGCGCTATCATGGATTTTATCCATACATCAGACAAGCTGATTAAATTGAAGTCATACTTTCGAAAATATGAATCATGAGCTTCCCTGAATTAAACCTTAGCCAATTGCGCACCTTTGTGCTGGCCGCAGAACGCCTGAGCTTTGTCAGCGCGGCAGAAGCTGTGCACAGATCACAGGCGGCAGTCAGCATGCAGATCAGCAAACTTGAAGCCAGCCTGGGCCAGCCCCTGTTTGAACGGCATACCCGGCGCATAGTCCTGACGCTGGCAGGTGAAACCCTGCTGCCCTATGCGCGCCAGCTATTGCAGACAGAACAGGCCGCACTAAGCGCCTTGCGCACGCAAGAAGTAGTGGGCAAGGTGGTGCTGGGTTCCCCTGATGATTATGTGTCCTCGTTACTGCCAGCCGTGCTGGAGAGGTTTTCAAAAAGGTTCACCGGTGTTGAAATAGAACTGGTGTGCCTGCAGAGTGTCTTGCTGAAACCCTTGTTGAAGAAAGGTGTGATCGACCTGGCTTTTGTCACCCGCGATGAAGATCTGGATGGGGCCTTCATACGCCGTGAATCCATGGTCTGGGTGGCTGCAGAAAAACATGCCGCATGGAAGAAAAATCCGCTACCGGTAGCCTTATATGAAAAAGGTTGCGTCGCCCGCGAACATACCCTGGCCGCGCTGGAAAAAAGCACCCGCCCCTATTACTCAACCTATAGCAGTCCCAGCCTGCTGGGCATACTGGCGATGGTGGAAGCAGGCCTGGCGATTGCGGCCCTGGCTGAATGCAGCGTGCCCGCGCATCTGGTGCGACTGGGCAAGGCGGAAGGTCTGAAACCCATAGCGCCGCTGGATATTGTACTCATCAAGGGGCGAAAAAATAATTCGCCTGCGGCGGAGTGTCTGGCGAATGAGATTATGCAGGCATTGAGCGCAAAGCGTGGAGTGTAGTGCGTGCTAAGTCATTGCTGCGAAGTCATTGCCGCGACAACGGTGAGACTATCAACAAACTGCTCAAAGCGAATGATCTTGTCATCCTTTAATTGCCATAGATGGGCGACTCTGGCTGTGAAGGATTTCTGGCTCGCCTTGTGCATGCCGCTGTACGTACCATAGGCCACCACCTTGTCACCGCTGGCGACATAATCTTCTACTGTGAATTTGTAGTCTAGCCATTCTGAGGCGAGACGGTAGAAGACATTTTTTTCTATGTCGGCAAAGCCTGTGTAAGTTCCCGCATAGGGGAAGCCTTTTGCTTCTGTCCAACGGGCGTCCGCAGCCAGATAGTGCTGGAGGTTCTTGCCGTTTTCTTCCGAGCTCTTGCCTTCGTATGTGCTTTTGATGATATCGAGGTTACTCATATTTTTTTACGCTTCGCAGGTAGCAACATGGCGAACCATCGTTCGCCATGCTTAGAGACTGTCTAGTGAATTAAATAAACAAACTCACCACTTCATCTCGCCCTTATTTACCTTGGCACCGATATCCAGGGACAAGCCAGGTGGCGCATCAGGATAGGCTTTTTTCATGGCATCAATCAGCTCTGCACCTGTCTTGGTGGCCGCTGCATTTTTCTCAAACGACAGCAGATAAGCCTTGGTATAAGTGATTGCGCTGATATCAACCGCAGTACCAGACTTCATATGACCAGGCACGACGATTTTAGGTTGCAGGGCCGCCATCTCATCGAGTTGCGCTACCCAGGCGCTGCGTTCTGCTGCGGTTTGGGTGTCTGCTGTCCACACATGCAGGTTACCAAATACGCCTATGTTACCGACGATGGCTTTGATGGAGGGTATCCAGAAATAAGGGCGGTGTGCCAGCAGGCCCTGGTTGCCGCGTAATTCGACCACTTGACCATCAACGGTCAAGCTATTGCCGCTCAGAGCCTTCGGCAAGACCGGTGTGCGTGGTGCATTCGCACCCATTTTTGGGCCCCAGAAGGCGACTTTGCCTGCGACTTTGGCTGTCAGTTTTTCCAGCACGGCTGGAGTGGCGACAACATCGGCTTGCGGGAAGATTTCTTTGAGGGTTTCTACACCGAAGTAATAATCAGGGTCAGCCTGGCTGACGAGTATGGTTTTGAGTTGCTTGCCGCTATCGAGCACATTGGCGGCAATACGCAAGGCATCGGCGCGGGTGAAACCGGCATCGATGACCATGGCTTCTTTTTCGCCGTAAACCAGGGTGGAATTAACGTTAAAGCTGTTGCCGTCAGCGTTATAGACTTTGACTTGCAAGGGCGTTGCTGCCTCGGCAGAGGCGAAAGTGACAGCGAGGGTAGTGGCCAGGATGGTAGTGCGCAGCATGGTGGGCTCCAGATTTTAAGGGGTTTTGAATCTGTATTGATTCAGTGCTTGCAGTGTAATTTCATTTTTTAGTCAGATAAACCAGCTAAAATGCACATAACTGTTTCAATATTCGGGCAAATGGCATATAAATCATGGACAGACTGACAGCAATGCGAGTGTTTTGCGAGGTGGCGACCAGTGGCAGCTTTAGTGCCACGGCAGACAAGCTGGACATGTCGCGTGCCATGGTGACGCGCTATGTCAGTGAGCTGGAAAGCTGGCTCAATGCCCGCCTGCTACAAAGAACCACACGCAGCGTGACGCTGACTGATGCGGGTGAACAATGCCTGCGCCGCAGCCAACAAATGCTGGCGCTGATGGAGAATATTGAAGAAGAAACCCGCAGCGATGACGCAGAATTGCGCGGGCAATTACGCCTGACTTGCAGTACCTCGTTTGCCTTTGGTCACCTGGCGCGTGTCATCAGCAAGTTCCTGGCATTGCACCCATTGCTGAAGATAGATTTGCATGTCGGTGATGGCACCGTCAACCTGGTCGAAGCGCGCATAGACCTGGCGATACGCATCAGCAGCGAACCTGACCCGCTCTTGATCGCGCGGCCACTGGCGATTTGTGATTCGGTATTGGTGGCTGCGCCTGCCTATGTGCGGCAGGCGGGTTTGCCGCAGCATCCACAAGACTTGCCCACGCACCGCTGTTTAAGTCATGCCAATTATGGCCGCAATACCTGGCGCTTTGTGCGTGGGAATGAGCGTGGGGATGAGAGAGTGCAAATCGATATCGCCAGCCACTTCAGTGCTAACGACGCAACCGTGTTATTGCAGGCTGTGCTGGCCGGCTCAGGCATTACCCTGTTGCCGACTTATCTCATGGGTGATCATCTGGACAAGGGTGATTTGCAAATCATCTTGCCGGAATGGACGGCACCGCCCATGACCATCTACGCCCTCTTCCCATCACGCCGCCACTTGTCGCCTGCAGTGCGTGCCTTGCTGGATTTTTTGGTGGAGGAATTTTCCAGCCAACCGTGGTGAGTAACTGAACGACAAAGACTTGCGCTATGACGTTTCTTAAATCAGCATCACACTCCGCATACTCTCAGCCATTCGGTAAAAAACAAGCGTGCCTGATGTGCCAGGTCCAGCGCATGGGCAGCGGCCTGCTGGCGCATCTGTGTTACCGATAAATTCTCATGTGCCATTTCATAGGCATGACCAACATACCAGGCCTCCAGCCCTGATGCCGTGACTTCAGGGTGGCATTGAAATGCCAGCCCATGCTTGCCCCAGCTATATGCCTGGTTCTGGCAAGCCTCACTCGATGCCAGCAATTGCGCGCCCTGCGGCAAATCAAAGGTATCGCCATGCCAGTGGAACATATTGCAATGCCTTGCATCAAAATGCCGCACTGGTGTGTCCTTGCCCTCGTTCGTCATCTTGAGCGGCAACCAGCCTATCTCTTTGTCAGCCGCAGGATAGACACTGGCACCGAGCGCACGCGCCATGATTTGCGCCCCCAGACAAATACCCAGCGTGGGCAAGTCTGCATGCAGGCGTTGCTGCAAGAAATACACCTCTTGCAGCAAGAAGGGGTAATTGTCATCTTCATAGGCTCCGATGGGTCCGCCCAGCACGATGCAAACATCGGCCGCCAACGGATCCAGCGCGGCCCAGCCCTGGGTGCAGGCATTGACTTCCTGGATGGCAAAATCCTGCTCTTTCAGCAGGGCAAGAAAACTGCCTGCATCTTCAAAAGCGACATGGTGGATGATCAGGGCGGTTTTCATGCTGGCTCCTCAATATGACCTTGCTTACATTGTTCCTGCTGGTGCAGCTCCCATTTTAGCGCCACCTGATACTTGCGCTGTGGACACCTGTATGGACAAGTTAGTGTAAGTCCAATAAACAATATAGTCTTGAATTTGGTAAATTCAAAATGCGCTGTGTCATATTGATGCGTCGGGATGAGAGAAATTTCGCAGGTTGGGCCGGGCCTCGTTAGGCTATGCGTTGTAGGTTGGGCTACGCTTTACCAGCCCAACACTGGGCGCTTAAATGATGTATACCTTGGTTGAGGCCGAGTGTTGGGCTGATGAAGCGTAGCCCAACCTACAGTTCCCCCTTCACTTTCCCTTCATCCCCATCTTCTCCAGTGTCAAGGTCTCGTCCGCCCGGCCCCAGCCACCATCGGCCACCTCTTCCACCAACACCATGGAGTAAGGCCGTACGCCTTCGCCGAAATACTCGACAAACATGGCGGTGGTGCGGTGGATGATTTCTTCTTTGCGGCTGGCATCGATGATGCCTTCAGGGAATTTAAAATTAGCAAATGGCATGATTTTTTCCTTTAAAAATAAGTGACTATTGTTTAAGCGAAGCCGCCGTTAACACGCAATACTTGTGAATTTACCCAGGCACCATCGGGCCCGGCCAGAAAGGCGACGGCAGAGGCAATTTCGGCCGGGGTGCCTATGCGTTCCATCGGTGCCATCTTGGCGATGTTGCTGACCTGCTCTTCGGTCTTGCCATTGAAGAACAATTCCGTGCCGACCGGGCCAGGAGCCACTGCGTTAACGGTAATGTCACGCCCGCGCAATTCATTGGCCAGTACATGTACCAGACCTTCGACACCTGCCTTGCTGGCGATATAGGGGCCATAGGCAGGAAAGGATTTGGCAATCACGCTGGTGGACAAGGCGATGATACGGCCGCCTTTTTCTATGTGCTGTGCCGCCTGCGCCAGCACTAAAAACGCGCCGCGCAAATTAGTGGCGATGACTTTGTCAAACGCATCCAGGTTGCTGCCATTGATGGTAGTCATGGTCATACTGCCAGCACTGTTGACGACCACGTCTACGCGCCCAAATACTTCTTTCGCCCTGGCAAACAATTGCGTCACGTCTTCGGGCTGGCTGATATCGCCCTGCACCGCTATCGCCTTGCCCCCGGCTGCCTGTATGGCGCTGACGGTTTCTTGCGCCTTGGCAGCATTGCCAGCGTAATTGACGACGATAGCAAAACCATCCGCTGCCAGACGCAGGGATATGGCCTGGCCTATGCCGCGTGAACCACCGGTGACGATGGCTGTCTTGGTTGCTCCCTTGGTTGCTTCCTTATTTATTTCTTTGTTCATGATTCTCTCCTTGATCCAGTTAGTCCAGGCTAGCTCGCCTGTCTGGAACACACTTTAACCATTCAACCCAACAAGATAAATACTGATAAACTCAGAACATAATTCAACCCAGCTCAACAATCATGGACAAACTGGACACCCTGCAGCTATTCACCCGTATCGTTGAAACCGGCAGTTTCAGCCGGGCGGCGGATATGCTGGACATCCCACGGGCCAGTGCCACTCATGCCATCAAGCAACTGGAAACCCGCCTGGGCACGCGCCTGCTGGAACGCACCACGCGCCAGGTGCGAACTACCCTCGACGGTCAGGCTTTTTATGAGCGCTGCGTGCATATCATCAGTGAACTTGATGATGCCGAAGCATCGATGCGGCATGTGGCCGCCAATCCGCGTGGGGTCTTGCGAGTGGATATGCACGGCACCCATGCGACACAAGTGGTGCTGCCACGGATACATGAGTTTCGCGACCGTTATCCCGGCATAGACCTGGTGGTCAGCAGTGGCGACCGCCTCGTCGATCTGGTGCGCGAAGGTGTGGATTGTGTGATACGCGGCGGCAACCCACGTGATTCAACTTTGGTAGCGCGCCGTCTGGCGATGATGCCGCAAGTGATTTGCGCCAGCCCGGCTTACCTGGCCAAGTTTGGCACACCGCATCATCCGGATGATTTGATGCTGCACCAGGCTGTCAGGTTCTTTTCCAGCACGACCGCGATAGACTATCCCATCGTGCTGAATATCGATGGTCAGGTAAAAGAATTTGATGTCGGCGGCTGGATGACAGTCAACGATGCCGAGAACTATGTCACCTGCGCTGAAAGCGGCTGCGGCCTGATACAACTACCCCGCTTCCATATCGCCGACGCCTTGCACGATGGCCGCCTGGTAGAAGTGCTGGCCGACTGGCACAGCCCGCCCATGCCAATTACTGCGCTCTATCCCTACCGCCGCCAGTTATCACCGCGCGTGCGGGTGTTTGTGGACTGGTTGGTGGGTTTGTATGAGGAGAAGTTTGGGGTTTTGCAAGCATAACGATAATGCAGATTTCAGACCTTCAATTCGCATATTCTTAAAAGTGAAAAGATGATTTTTGGGATCTGTTCTGAATTGCCTGCAAACAGCATTTGAGATTATAGGTCGGGGGTAGCCCGACAGCTACTCACTTTTCTTGTCTCGCCAAGAAAAGGAAGTAGCCGCTGGTCTACCACCGGCCTGCAATCCTAAATACTGCTTACAGGTATTTAAAAGCAGGATTCAGCACCGCAAGTTGGGATACGTTTCATCAGCCCAACACTGTGCATTTAAAAGACGTATACGTTGGTTGAGGCCGAGTGTTGGGCTGATAACCCGTAGCCCAACCTACCAAGCGCGGCTCAACCTACGCGTTCAACCTACATGCCCTATACCGAACATATTCTGAACCCGGCATCAACTCAACAAATCACAACTCCACCATCACCTCAAAGCCGCCATAAATCATGCGCTTGCCGTCGCAGGGCATGGGGTTGGCTTCCTGGCTTAGGCGTGGGTCCGCCATGGCTTTTTCCCATCCGGTATTGCGCGCTTCTTTCGATGGCCAGGTCATCCAGGAAAAGACTACGGTTTCATCTTCCTTGCATTGCACGGCCAGTGGGAAAGAAGTCAGCTTGCCGGGTGGCACATCGTCGCCCCAGCATTCGACGATGCTGAGCACGCCGTATTCCTTGAAAACCGGTGAAGTTTTTTCCGAATACAGACGGTAGGCTTCACGGTTGGCATTGGGGACAGCGAGTACAAATCCATCGATGTATTTCATGGCAAAACTCCTGGTCTGGCGAGGGTTGTTGAGAGTATGGAGCTGATGGATTCCTGGGCTATCCACAGCTACAAAATGCGCAGCGGCATTTGTCGCTGTGGCTGAATTCTAGTCCAAAGTTTTCGACCGATGTTAAGTTTTTTTGACATCAGACGATCTGCATTTTTTACCGGACTTGCCCTGCGCAAATATCCTGTTAATCCCGTTCAAGCATCAGATCAGTCTGGTGCAAAACTGGTGCCAATACTGTACCAGCACTGACCTGGCATAGAACTGGCCCGGCTGATTCCCTTAACCTGATTCCTGATTCCCTTAACCTGATTCCTGATTCCCTTAACTTGATTCCTGATTCCCTTAACTTGATTCCTGATTCCCTTAACTTGATTCCTGATTCCCTTAACCCTCTATCCCGTCGCAACCCATGCGATGATGCGTGAGATAAAAAAATTTGGCGATTTTCAAAATTTGCGGCAAGATGATGCCTTGCGAATTTTGTCGTCTGTACCAAACCCACCGCGGGCGAATCAACACCACACAGCCCACCCCGATTTGAAAGAAACCCCATGCGTCTCGCCTACTCCACCTGGCCCGAAATCACGGCATTTCTGGCTGACTCCAAGACCGTCATCATTCCCATAGGCTCGAATGAGCAGCACGGCCCCATGGGCTTGCTTGGTACAGACTGGATGTGTCCTGAGATCATCGCCACCGCTGCCGAAAAAGTCGCCCGGCAAAACGGCCAGGCCATGATGCTGGCACCGACCTTCAACATCGGCATGGCGCAGCATCACCTGGGGTTTGCCGGTACGATTTCGCTGCGGCCTTCGACCTTCATGGCAGCGATTGAGGACTGGGTCTTGTCGCTGGCGCGCCATGGTTTTGACCACATTTATTTTTTGAACGGCCACGGCGGCAATATCGCCACCATCGAAGCGGCTTTCTCGCAAATTTATTCGCACTACTCGTACAACAACAAGACCTGCCCACTGACACTGAAACTGAAAAACTGGTGGGACTTGCCCGGCGTCATCACGCTGTGCAACCAGATGTTCCCGGTGGGCCATGGCTCGCATGCGACGCCATCAGAAATTGCCGTCACCTATGCGGCTTACCCGGATCAGGTACGCCAGGTAGAGCTGACACCAAAAATCCCGCCGACTGGCCCTATCCTTGATGCCCTCGATTACCGCGCCCGTTTCCCGGATGGCCGCATTGGTGCCGACTCCAGTCTGGCGACGATAGAGCTGGGGCAGCAGATCATCGATACTGCCGTGGCGGGATTATTGAGCGATATCAAGCTGTTTAGTGCAGAACAAAAACCTGCCTGACAGCTGTCACATTGATTCACAAAGCTGCTGAAAAAATCATCAACATTTCCGCACGGAAATCTGGTATTGTTTTCCTCGTGGCTGAGTGCTGATGGAAAAAGTGTGGTCTTTGCATTGCAAAACCTGCCTGCAAAGCCTACTCTGGATTCGTTGTTGCCTAATGTCAAAAATTTGATCAAACACTTGGTCAAAAATTTGATCAAACACTTGGTCACGCATAAAAACACCTACCGGAGACATCATGAGACACTTTTTCAAAAGCATCTTCCTGGCTTTATCCTTGTCCCTGCTAGCTCAGGGCGCAGCGTTCGCTGCTGAACATGCCACAGCACAAGAAGCGACTGACATGATCAAAAAAGTCATCGCCTACTATAAAGCCAATGGCCCTGAAAAAACCTATGCCGCAGTCAACGACCCAAAAGGGCAATTCATCTACAAGGATTTGTATGTGTTTGCCGGCACGGTCAAACCCGGCGGCGTGACCCTGGCCCATGGCGGCAACCCTAAATTGCTGGGCAAACCCCTGGGTGAATTGCGTGATGGCGATGGCGTTTTCTTCGTCAAGAAAATCAATGAAGTGGCGGGTAGCAAAGAAGGCAAAGGCTGGGTTGACTACAAATGGCCAAATCCTGTGACCAAGGCGCTGGAACAAAAAAGTACCTATGTAGAACGGGTAGACGAGATTTATTTTGCCTGCGGCATCTATAAATAAAAGACAGCAGCACCGTTTTTATCTTGCCGCTGTTCTGCTTTTGTTCTGTTTTGCATTTGCGCCGTGTTTGTATTACCAAGCTTCCTGCTGCCAGACTGGTCGTGATATTTTGCGGCGCGACCAGTCGCAGCAATCAAATCCCCTTCGCTGTGTGATGGTAAAATATGGCCCGGCCAAGCCACGGCCCGATTGTTTGTGTTCTTTTACCTCTCTGTTCCATCCTGGTCTGCACGCGCTTTGACTGCGTATATCCAGTCCAGATTTACGGGACATATTTACCCTCAATTTTTTTACCATTTATTTTTATGCCATATATCGGAGCAGGTTTTCATTTTCTCATCGCCCTGTTTTTTGCAGTACACGCAATGCGTAACAGACGCGAGATGTACTGGCTGATGATTTTATTCATGTTCCCCTTGCTGGGCAGCGTAGTGTATTTCTTTGCGATCTATCTGCCGGAGTCACGTCTGGAGCGCGGCATGCGCAAGACCGTGATCGCTGCCGCTAAAAGCTTGAATCCTGGCCGCGAACTGCGTGAAGCGCAGCAAGCCTTTGATCTGGTGCCGACAGCACAAAACCAGATGCGTCTGGCAAATGCCTATCTGGATGCCGGTGATACTGCCAAGGCAGTGCAACAATATGACATCTGCCTGCAAGGGCCTTTTGCCAGTGACGCCGTCATCCGTATGAATGCCGCAGAAGCAAAGATCCTGCATGGACAAGCTGATGAGGCCATCACTTTGCTCGAGGCAGTACGCAAAGACCAGCCCAATCACAGGCCAGAACAGCAAGCGCTGTTGCTGGGCAAAGCCTATGCCAGCGCCAGCCGCCAGCAAGAAGCTGGCGCTACCTTTGCCGACGCCGTAGCCCGCTTTGGCAGCATGGACACCCGTGTTGAATATGCAGTCTGGGCCTTGCAGGCAGGTGAGCAAGGTATCGCCGATGCGCAATACGCAGAAATCCAGCAAAACATGAGACACTGGAACAGCGATACCAAAGCCATGAACCGCGACCTGGTCAAGCGCCTCAACAGCGCTTTTGCTGGTCGCAAATGATGGGTGTCAGGTACGCCGTGCGCACCATTTTTAAAAATACGATTGCTGTTTATCAAAAACCGCTCGCACGGCGCAACCTGCCAGACTACTCACCTCAATAAAATTACACTGACAGCCAGCATCAGCATGACCCACACCAGCCTGCTGCGGCCTGTGATGAGGCTGAGTGCGATCAGTGCAACGCCAAAGGCCAGTGGATAAACACTGTGCAGATTGGCTGAGAATATGGCGCATAAAAAGAGCTGGAAGGCTGCGCTGAATATTTTGCCGTAACGGCGACCGTTGACTTTACTTTGCTCTGCGATGGTGTAGTTGTTTGCGTCTTCATTGCTGGCGGCTTTTTGCTCTCTGGCCTCTTTAGCGCCAGATGCAGCAGCTTTCTTTTCTTCTTTCGCGGCTTGCTTGACAGCCTTCTTCTCTTCCGCCACTTGCTGTGCCGTTTGCTCCAGAACAGGTGCGGCGGCTTCCTGCACCTGCCACCAGTCGAGGCCGTTTGCTCTTTGCGGCGTCTTGCCGCTGGCAACTTGCTGGCGTAGCGTTGGTCTTGCGGTGCGTGCAGGTGAAGATGCTTGTGCTGCGTGTTGCGCACGCAATGTCTTGATGCGTTGCAACCATGGCTTGCCTTTTATCGGGTTGACCATGCAGACATAGCGGGCATAACCTTCCAGCGCACCCAGCACATCGGTATTGCCGTTCCAGTGGTAACCAGCCGGACCATTCTTTTCTACCTGGTGCAAGGTGGCGCGGAAGCGGTGCAGGGTCTTGGCATCGATAGTCGGGCTATGATTGACGACGATGCCGGTGACCTCCTGCTTTTGACTGTGCCGCATGATGTGCTGCTTGTCAGGATGCAGGGTGAAACCTTCATCAGCGATGATTTGCTTGACGCGCCACAGGAGTTTGCCAACAGGTGGGCGTTCTTTTTGCTTGCTGGAAAACGTCAGGTCATCGGCATAACGGGTATACACAAAACCCAGCTTGGTCGCTGCGGCATGCAGGCGTTTATCGAGGGTGTGGCACAAAATATTCGTGATCATGGGGCTGGATGGCGCGCCTTGTGGCAGGCTGCGTTTTTTACCCGCGACAAAATATTTTTGCTTGTCTACCCGTACTTCTTCCATCGCCTGTTCAGTACACAGCAAACCCAGCAGGGTCGCAATCTGGTCGCCATAACCCAGGGATTTGAACACGCCTTTGACGCGTGGATATTCTATGCTGGGAAAAAAATCTTTCAAATCCAGATTGATGACCACGGCTTGCCCCACATGCGGCAAGGCATTGCTGAGGATGGAATGTTGCGGCAAGAAACCATGTGCAGCAGGATGGCAAGGCACCTTGGCAAGGATATGATCCAGCACCCAATACTGGCAACGCTTGAGGCGCGGCATGGGGGCAGAGATAAAACGCTGGCCGCCGGTCTTTTTGGGAATCGCGAAGCGTTGATAGTGGCTGACCTGGCTGACCTTGCGCTGGAAACTCATGAAGCGTAATTCCGCCAGCGGTATGCCGATCGCCGTTGCCAGGTCCAGGGATTTTTGCAGTGCCGGCAATTGATAACGGGCCAGCTTGTCCGTGTTCGTGCTGGTGTAGTTCAAGCCAGTGGAAACACCTTCACCCAGATAGCCAATATCGTTCTTGCGTTTTTCTTGCCAGGCCAACGCCCTGGCATGGCGCAATTGTGCATGCTTTTGTTTGGTCAGTTCGCGTTTTTCTTTGGCAGCCGCCATGCGTTGCTTGCGCATGTCGCGCAGGGCAGCCTTGGGGTCCTGGACACGGCGTAACTGGGCTGTCAAGTCATTCAACTCTTTACTGAGCTCTGCTTCACGCGTGATGAGTTCGTCGGTCACAGATGGCTTGCCACTGTCGGCAGGCCAGAAGCCAAGACGGCGCATCTCTTGCAAGACCACGGCATCTTTGGTGGTCGTGCGCAGGTGGGCATACAATTCATCGCGCGTCATCTGTGACAAGGGTTTGTCAGATGCGCTCTGTGCAGACGGTTGCTGTTGTTGTGTCATGACGCTGGTCTCTGTTTTCTTTTTGCCCGCTGATATCAACAAATATCAGCAAGTGCAAAAAGAATTCACGTTTTCCAAATAAACCAAAAACGGTGAGCCAGACAAAAGAAGGGAAAGCGGCAGGAAGCTCATCGAAGAGCCTTCAGACTGAGAGGCTCCACTCGACGCCGGAAACGACTACCGGCGTGATGGGGTTCACGGAATCCACATCGTCATCACGCCGGTAGTCGTTTCCGGCACAGTGAAGAGAAACTCAGTGATGCATAGCTAAGCAAAAAACATGGATGGCGATACACCATCCGGATTGCAAGAGCCTTCCTGCCTGCACTTATTCTAATGTCCTGCTCACCTCCTGTAAATAACTACGATGTAAAAACTTGTAATCAACAACTCACTTGCTATTGGCCACTTGCCTGATCGCCAGCATATGCTCACAAGGCCCGCGGAACATGCGGTTGCGCACGTAGTAATCGCAACTGCAATTGCCGTCCACCAGTCTGTCATCATTGTCCAGCCTGATCATGGTCTTGCTGAGTTTCTTGGTGTTCGTGATACTGGCGCTGACGCTGGCTTTCCATTCGATGCCACCACCGGCTACACGGGCAGACTGCAAATCGAGCAAGAGGTTTTTGTGTACGAGCTGCGCGGCCAGGGCTTCACGTTCGCTGGCGAAGCGCAGGCTGGCGACATTGATGGGTTCGCGCACCAGATCGCGCCAGCGGGCTACCTGATCAACGGCGTCATACACCACGCGGCCTGCCTGCATGAGGCCGGTCAGGGCAGATGCCACGAGCTTGCTGTCGAGCTGTAATTGCTGTGCCAGGCTGGCGGTGCTGGCTGACCATTGAGACGACAAGGCATGTGCCACGGCTTGTGCCGTCGTGTCATCAACATCAAGACGCGGTGCCAGCAAATCAAATTGCCCGGCACGTGACCAGTCATTGGCTGTCCAGCCGGATAATCCGAGTGTGTAATCCATGTCAGGCAGATGGGCGATCCAGAAGCTGGGCAAACCTGTGCCCATGAGCATGACGCTGAACTTGTCGGCAACAGCAATCAGGCGTTCCAGCGTCAGCAAGCGGCGACGCCCCCATATCCTGACCTCGGCTGCTTCTTTGCCGGTGAAGACAGAACGCTGGCACGCTAGCTTGATGCCCCAGGGCTCAAACAGCATGGTGATGGGCTGGCCTGGCTCAAGGATGAAACGTATCGAGCGTGGCCCTACCCGCTCAGTCTTGCGGCGCAGGATGTGGCAGATGCTGTGCACATCCATGGGGTGCAGCTCCAGCTTGTGGGCAGGCATGGACATGGCAGTGCTGACTTGCAAGAAGCCGCGCATCCAGCTGTCAGGCAAATCTATCTTGGCTTCATGGTATTGCTCATCATGGCCGGTCTGCACTTTGAAACCATCTGACTGGATTTCAAAGCGGGTTTCTTTATAGGCGCGTATCTTCTGGAATTCATCATACAGGGCTGACGAATAATCGATATTCGTAGTACCGCAGGCAAATTCACCCAGATGCTTGAAGACATTGTGGCGGCAACTCAGGCTGGCATAAGTCGATTCATCACGGCTGAAGCATTCAAAGAAAACCTTATCGGGATGCACGGTGATGACAGGGTCAAGCACTATCCACATGTCGCGGTTTTCTTTGTACAGGTAATCAAAGTATTCACGCTGGGCCTTGTAGAAAGGCTGCATGAGACCGTACTTTTGATTCTGCACCTTGGTGAGTTCTGCGCGCAGGGGCGTGATCTTTTCACGCAACTCTTTTTCTTGCGCCATGAAATCTGCCAGCAAGCTGGCTTCATTTTCTGCCAGCCAGGCGAAGTAGGCTGCCCTGTCCTTGGGTTGCGTACGCAGGTCAGACACCACCACATCATGCATGGCACTGATGGCTTCACGGTAAGCCAGCGCCAGCGTGGGTTGCAGGGTGGCGGCAAAATACGTGGGTGTGCGTAAAGTATCGGGCGCGAACTGCATGCTGGTGGCAGTGGCGCTGTCATTCACCTGGCTATTGCCAAAATAGCGGTATTCAAACTTCATACAGACTCCGCAGAAATAGTGGCTGCATCCTTGTGCAAGCGTGGGGCAACAAGTTGCATGGGCCAGTCATTTGATTCAGCCAGTGCCGGATATACGGCCTGCAATTGCGTCAAACCCAGGATGTATTGCGCCTTGTCCTGTATCGCCACGGTCAATACCTGACGCGTGAAAATCTGGGCAACAAATTGTGCATGGTCTGCGGACAGCAAACCCTGGTCCTGCAAGAAGCGGATCACGCGGTTCTTGACCGTGCGCGCCTTGTTCACATGCGACAACACACTGAGGAAGTAAGGACGCAGTTGTTGAAGATGCTGAAGTGCTGCCTGTATATCAGCATATGTCTGCACACCTTGCTCCAGCCACTGGCTGACAAATAACTGCATGTTGGCTGATGGATGCTGGGCGAGGCTCAATACATATTCGGCGGCATCTTCCACGCGGAAGTGACGGGTGATCAATTGCCTGCCCAGTCTTTGTATCGCAGCTTGCTGATGGTCGCACAAGGCCAGCAACTGGCTCAGCGACCATTCCTCAGCACTGATATGGCGGGCAAAATAATCTGCCGCAAAAGAACGGGTTTCTGGCCAGCGGGTATCAAGTATGCGCAGTGCATCATTGAGGTTTGCACGCACCTCAGGCACATGCTGGCTGAAGTAATGTTGGGCACGCAGCCGCACTTGCAAGATGGTGTGCCTGCCCAGCAAAGCCCATTGCAAAACTGACAGACTGCTAGCCAATGCACCATTCACCTGTATCAGCAACATGGCACCCAGTTCCTGCGCCCCCTTGCTGCGTGCCTGCAACAGACGCCATTGCATATCCACAGGCTGGGCCAGTGTCGCCGCCTGCAAAGGGCCACTGCACCAGTTGATGATGTCAGCATGCACACTCTCTTCACCATCGGCATTATCACTACGGAAAATGACGTCGATAAAGTGTGCCAACAGCTTTTCGGCAAAGACGGGGTCATTAGCGAGTTGCGTAATCACCGGCGTCATGGCTGCCCGCACACGCGCATCCAATGCTGTTGCCAGCGTGGCGACGAGATCAGGTTGCTGGCGCAATACATCGGCGGGCAAGGCAGCAAACAAACGGCTGCCCAGGCTTTGCCTGCCGGAGTCCGCATCCTGCAATAAATCCCTTAGTGTCAGCGGTGATACATGGGCGATGCCAGCCGGATGGGCCAACAAGATATCTGTCGCGAGTGCCTGCTGCCAGAAGTTGGTCGCCTGCAGCAAATCACACCAGACAGCAATATCCTGGTCCGGCAATTGTGCGACCTGCCCGGCCAGCACATTCTGGATCAGCCATTGCAAGTCATCGCGCAGGGCATCGACCTGGCTTGCGGCCATGGTAGTCTGCCTGACCCAGATGGACAAACGACTCAGGACGACCTGGCGTGTAGCAGCAGTCGTACCATGTGCCAGCAAGCGGCAGGTTTCACGCACGCGTTGTGACGGACTGGTGATCATCGCCACGATCAAGCCTGCTTCTTGCGCATACAGGTCCGGGGTTTTACTGATAAAGCCCAGCGCAAATTCAGCGGCAGGCACATAGTCTGTTGCCAGCAAGATCATCAACCAGTCAAGGCTTGGCACTTGTTCGGCAAAGCGTTGTTTGACGACGCTGAAAGCAAATTCCCTGGTCGGCAGGTAAGCGCTTTGCAGCAAGCCTTGCAATTGTTCCAGGCTTAGCTGCTGGCAGTACGCCTGGTTATCCACCAGCGCGCGTGCGGCAAACACATGCACGCCGTGGCACTGGCTGTGCTGCATCAGGTAGAGCAATTTTTCTGGTGCGGCATCCCATAGTTCAGGGAAGGCTTCCTGCCGTTTTGTGCGAGGCGGATAATCGAGATTATCTGTCGTCGCTGGTATCCACCACTTGAGTGCAGTGCGGCTGGTCTTGACTTCGCTATCATGCTGGTGCACAAGCTGGTTGAATACCATCCAGCTGGCATAGGGAGAGAGGTAACGCAGTTCTGTCGTGTAAGAACGGCTCTGGTAATTCCAGTTAACCAATCTTTGCATGTGCGCCTTTTCTGCATGCGTATCATCGCAGGCGAGCAATACACCGGTTGCCATGCTGGTGAAATCGGCACTTTCCAGCTCACCCAGACGGCGCAGTGTGCGCCAGGTACGACGGCGCAGGTAATCGCGGGTCAGGCTGGAATAGGCGACCCTGGTATTCGGTTTTTTGACTTCATCGGCATAGCTGACGTAACGCCTTTCCAGATACACATAGCTGGTATTGGAACTGAGCAAAAACAGCGGCCAGGCTTTTTCAAAGCGCTGGTGCAGAATGCCAAACATCTCAGCGTCAGCCCTGAATTCTGCAGTCTTGTACAGATGGCGGAAGGCGCGGAACACCAGCAAATTCACAGGCAGGTTGCGCAACTGTTGCAACAGCAAAGGCCGCGCCAATGGCGAGATACTGGCCTGGCCTATCATGTCCAGTTGCTCCAGCCAGTCATCATGACGCCAGTCCTTCCAGGCTTTGGCTGACAGCAAGGCCAGCAAGACTTCATCCATGCCTTTTTGCAAGTCTGCCGCCTGCTGCGCTTTTTGCCAGGCAGTTTGCAAATCAGTTGGCCACTGCACGAGCAAACCCTGCGCATATTGCTGCGCTTCTTCTGTTGTTGCCAATGTCAGCCAGGCTTGCCGCGCCATGTGCTTGACATGCGCATCTTTGGAGCGCTGGCTCAGCTCAAGCATGGCCTGTTTGGCACCGGCATCACCGCAACGGCCTATGGCATAGGCGATGCAGTAATCGAGCATGGCATCGGCACTGCCCAATAATTCGACCAGGCGTGGCACGGCAGCAGGCAGGCGACGCTCGGCTATGCGCCAGACGGTACGCGTGCGCTCTGCCCGCGACATGCCAGACCAGGCACGTGCTTGCAAACGATCAAGCAGGATTTTTTCTTGTCCAGATACCGACGCTGGCTTGCTGATTTTTTGCACCAGGGTTTGCGAAGAATGGCCCCATTGCATGGCATCGCCTTTGGCTTCATCCTGCGTTGCTGGCGTTGCTGGAGTGGCTGATGTAATTGGAATAGCTGGTGGTGCAGACATATCTGCAAAGCCCTGTTCCAGTTTGCTGGCCAGCACCTGTGCATACAGAGTTTCTGCCTGCCCCAGGATGACAGGGAAAGGTGTCCTGGTGCTTTCCTGCCATTCGGCATCGGGATGGCCTTCACGCACATTAACCAGGTATAAAGGGACTGACCCTTCACTCTGCGGCGCCTCAGACAACTCGATTTCGCAATGCCGCTCTGTGGGCTGCATGCGCACCAGCTTCACCAATTTAATCATGCCCTGCATAGCCATGCTCCGGAAAATGTCGCCAGCCGGAATCGTAAACCTGGTTCAGCATTTCCGGCATCATAAAGCGAAGCATTATGACATCGTTTATATTGCAGGCAATACATACTTACGTTTAGCTACAAAGATGATTTTTCGCTTTTTACACTATGTAATATGCATACAAAATGCACATGCTAGAATGAGTTAAAAGATATCAAAACACCACACAATACTCTTTCCACGAGGAACTTATGCACTATCGTCTGATCAGCCGCAATGAACAAAAAGAAATCGTCAAATCCACCGAAGCAGGTGATGATTTTATGGCCGCAGTCAGCCAGGGTGCGCATTTGCGCCATGAACTGAATGCCGCATATCAAGTCGACCTGATCTCTGTCACCCATGACGGGGAAGAGCACAAACTGGTACAACTCGGCGGATTCATCTGAAGCCGCGCATGAGCCATCAGGATACCGTATTGATTTTGCAGGGCGGCGGCGCCCTGGGTGCCTATCAGGCGGGTGTGTACCAGCAATTGCATGAAGCACAAACGCCACTGGACTGGATCATAGGCACATCCATCGGTGCCATCAACAGCGCACTGATTGCGGGCAATCCACCGGAGACGCGCATCGCCCAATTGCGTGCCTTCTGGGATAGCCTGGCACCCGATGCTGTCAGCCGTGGCAGTTTCTGGCCGACCTTCTCGCCATGGATGAATCTCACCAATAACCTTAATACCCTCAATGCCATTACCCAGGGCGTGAATGGTTTTTTCAAACCACGTTTTGGTGCCGCCTGGGATATCAATGCCAGGGTGCCGATAGAAGAAGCCGGTTTTTACGACACATCTCCCCTCAAGGCCACGCTGGAAAAATATGTGGACTTTGATTACCTCAACGATGGCCCGATACGCGTCAGCATTTGCGCCGTCGATATCGACAGCGGCCAGGGCGTGGTGTTTGACAGCAAGCGCGGGCGTCTGGGGCCAGAACACATCATGGCCAGCGGTGCCCTGCCACCCGGTTTTGCACCGGTAAAGATAGGCGAGCGTGCCTATTGGGACGGTGGCGTGTATTCCAATACACCGCTCGATGTCTTCCTGGATGAAGAGAGAAAAGAAGATGCCCTGTGCTTCATGATTGATCTGTGGGACCCGTCAGAGACCCGGCCAGAGTCAATCTCTGCGGCCATGACGCGCTATAAAAGCATACAGTATGCTAGCCGCTCGGCAGAACAGTTATTGATCTACCAGCGCATACAAGACCTGCAGCGTGCCATACGCACACTGACCGAACACCTGCCTGCAGCAGAGCGTAAAAAAGAAGAATTGAAACCGCTGATGGACATGGGTTGCGACCACACTATCAACGTTGTCCATCTCATCATGAAGGCGCTGCCGGACGATAATTATTTCAAGGATGTAGATTTCAGCATGGCCACCGTGGAAGCCCGCTGGGCCGCCGGCATCCACGATTGCAAACGCGCATTGCGCCACAAGTCATGGCAAAAACCGTTGCCACCGCATGCGGGGCTGGTGATCCACGAATTGCCGCAGAAGTAAATTGATTGATTGTTTGAATAATTTGAATAAACAGATGATGCTTCTTCACACTCGCAAAGGAGTCACACATGTCTGCAAGCAATCGCACCACCTGGGATTTTCTGGCTGATACTTATTGGTATGTGACTTACCCTGATCTGCCAGCTTTGCAGTTCTCAGCGGACGACAATGTATTGAGCTGGACGGGTGACCAGACCGTCTGGCATATCTCAGGCTACAAGAACGGTTATTTTTGGGGTGTATCGTCGGCCCTGATGTTTGACCCGGAATCAAGCGGCAGGACGGGGGCACCGCAACAGCGCAGCCTGGTGGGTACAGTAACCGCGAATGGACAGGTGCAAATCAGTTTTATCGGCAATAACCGCTTGCAGGAAACCGTTACCGGTTTTGGTCATATGAGCAAACTCGAAGGGCAATGGGTATTCCAGATGCAGATGACAACATCATCTGGCAACCCGACCCTGCATTGGGCCAACATGATGCAAACCACGGAGACTGATCCAAGCTGGGAAAATTTACCGGGTGTGAATTGCTCAGTGCCAGACATGCTGGAAGGTGCCAGCTATCCGCAATTTGATGATGCTTAAATATCCCTGCCACATTTGCAGTGGCAGGGATAAATCTTACACCGTACGCTTGCGCAAATGATGCAGGGCCAGTGCCAGTTGTGTGCCGACGACCGCATTGTTCTTGACCAGCGCGATATTGGTTTCCAGGCTGCGGCCTTCTGTCATTTGCTTGATACGGTTCAGCAAGAAAGGCGTGATGGCTTTGCCTGTAATGTCCATCTCATCAGCCAGCTTCAGCGCCTGCCGGGTGATGCTTTCGATTTCTTCTTTGGGCATGGCAGATTCAACCGGCACCGGGTTGGCAATGACGATGCCGCCGTTTAATCCCAGGTTCCATTTGGCATGGATAAACTCGGCCTGTTGTTCTGCCGTGTCGAGCTGGAAATCTGCCTTGTAGCCGCTGTCAGCCGTAAAGAAAGCCGGGAAGGATGGCTGGCCTACGCTGACGACGGGTACGCCATGGGTCTCAAGATATTCCAGCGTCAGGCCGATGTCGAGTATGGATTTGGCACCGGCACAGACCACGGCAACCGAGGTGCGTGCCAGCTCTTGCAAGTCGGCAGAAATGTCGAAGCTGGTTTCAGCACCACGGTGCACACCACCTATGCCGCCGGTGACAAACACTTCTATGCCTGCCAGTGCAGCGCAGATCATGGTGGCGGCAACAGTGGTTGCACCGAGTTTGTTATTGGTCAGTGCAAAGGCCAGGTCACGACGGCTGACTTTCATGGCGTCGGGCGAGTTGCCCAGCAGTTCCAGTTCTTCGTCATTCAGGCCTATATGGATTTTGCCATTCATGATGGCGATGGTGGCAGGCACAGCACCACCATCACGGATGATTTGTTCGAGCTCACGCGCAGTCTGCACGTTTTGCGGATAAGGCATGCCGTGTGAGATGATGGTGGATTCCAGCGCCACCACGGGCTTGGCCGCCAGGCGGGCAGCGCGGACTTCATCGGATAAGACCAGGTAAGATTGCATGATGTTTCCTTTTTTTTGAATATGGAATGAGTCCATATTTGTCACGTACTAAGCTTCTTCAAAAATAGTCGGGCTGATCGTTGCTGCCACTGTCGCATCGCTTTCCAGCGTCAGTTTGGCCAGCTTCAAGCCATATTCACAGGCCAAGCCCAGATCACCTGGCTGGCGGCATAAAGACCATGCTACACCAGCGGCAAAGGCATCACCTGCACCTGTGGCATCGCGCACGCTGGTTGCTGGCGCGGGCATATGCTGCATGCCATGTTCCGCAGCGCTGGTGGTAAAAGTTACGCCTGCCATTCCCTTGGTGACGATAATGTCCTGCACGCCACGCTGCTGTAGTTGTTTGCAAGCAGCGTCCAGTTCTGCCTGGTTTTGTATGCTGCGTCCAACTGCGGCTGCGAGTTCGCCCTGGTTCAATAACAGCAGGCGCAAGCCATGCAAATCCTGCGGCAGGCGCGCCATCTTGGGTTCAGACACGGCCACCACCATCAGGGGCATCGCCTGTTGATGCGCTTCTTGCAATAATAAGCCTATGCTATCTGTCGGTAAATTCAAGTCGATGATGGTAAACGCAGCATGGCCGCGCTGGGTCTGGCGGCTGTGCAGGTAATCTGGCGTCAGGGCATCACAGCATTCCATATGCGCCAATGCCAGCACCATATCCCCCTCATCATTGAGCAAGGCAGTATAGCTGCCGCTGTGCATGCCCGTTGCCTGCAGGCTGGCTTTGACATCGATGCCGACGGATTGCGCATGGTCGAGCATGCTGCGCCCGGCAGCGTCGTCACCGACTGCGCACAACAGGCGTGTTGGCATGCCCAGGCGTGCCAGATTCTCGGCAATATTGCGGGCAACACCACCAAAGGCCTCATGCTGGCTGACGGGATTCGAGGTACCCATCTGCACCGGCCCCAGGGTACGCAATTTGCGGTCTATATTCGCCCCGCCTATGCATACAACAGGACGCTGGTCAGGCAAGACATAGGCACGGCCCAGCAGACGTTTTTCGCGTATCAGGGCCGCAATATGCCCGGCCACGGCAGAACGTGACAGACCCAACTGGTCAGCCAGTTCTTGCTGGGAGATAAAAGGCTGGGCTGCGATGAGCTGGTAGAGCTGCTCTTTTTTACTCAGTGCAATAGACATAAAGGTGAAATGCAAATCAAAAAGATTACAAACAATTGTTCTCAACAATAAACAATTGTACATTTCAAGTCAACAACTGTTTGTATTCGTCTGAGATCACCTGGGCTGGAAAGTATCAATAAAATAACAATAATTAACATTAAATATAATCTTTTTTATAATTTTAGATAAAAAAATGATAACCTCGCAGATGCAGATACTTGTTGCTGTGCGAGTACCTCTGCAAACCCCGCAATGCATTATTGAAATAAATCATCAGCTTTTAGCACTCGCACATCAAAACAAAATCCAACGAGAGGGAAACCATGAACACGTATGATCGCAAGCAGCGCAAGCCTGCCCACGCAGTGAAACTGACTACCTGCATTTCTTTGCTAGCTACGGCTTGCCTTGGCCCGCTGGCACAGGCGCAAATCCTGCCGTCTGATGCCAAACCAACCTGTACTACCGCTACCCCCGCCAGCCCCGGAGGACCAGCGCCGACACCATTCGCGCAATGGTTTGAACCAGCCGGCGTGCAGCTTAATGGTCTGGTCAAGGCTGCTGATAGTGTGAATTTCCCTGATGCATCGGCGTGCAGCTTTTACCAATGGTCGGAACAGATGTTTTTATGGCTGACCTCACCCACACCCAAGGGGCTTTCCGGTGGCGACTATATCTTCTCTTCTTCGGCTTTCTACGGTGTATCGCCATTGGTCGGCAAAACGCGAAGCTTCATACCGCAACTGACTAAACAGGCGATGAATTTCAGCCCTTTGTTGCAGCAATTGGGGCCGAATAATTTGCCTGTGGCATTTGATAAATCAGGCAAACTGTTTGAAGTCCTGCCACCCAAACTGGCCCCCAATGGCAAGGCCACCACGCTCAACAAGGCTGGCAAAACAGTAGAAGTAGATCATGTTGAGGTTGGTGCGGCTGGCAAGGTCAATCTGCTGACCAAGGCTGGCAAGCAAATTGAGACTGATCTGGTAGCAAACCTGCGGGCACGCCTGCCAAAAAAGCAAACTGCCCTGCTGACTGCGGCAAGTACAGATGGCAATATCGTGCAAAGCTTCAAGAACGGTGCCAAGGGCGGCCTGATTTTCCTGGACGCAGCTGGTAACCAGGTCGACATGACCATAGGCCAGGCGGGCGGCAGCAATGTACTGGTCGCACAAAACGGCTCGCTGGTGTATTACTCGATTGCAGCCAATGATTTGTTTGCCTACTTCCTGACGCAAAGAAAACCAAATGCACCAGCGGACCTGATGTATCCGACCACCGCACAAGAATTGGCCGACGTGGTTGCCTATGCGAAGAAAATGGGCCTGCGCGACCTGGCTGCACCAGAGGCACTGGCAGTTGAAGTCAAGCTGGCATGGATAGAAACCACGGGTTTTGACGAAGCGACCAAAAAGAAATTCATCATCATTGATGCGGAAGTACCTGACATCAGCATCAACCAGCCAGCGTCGCTGAAACAGGGAACAGTCAAAAACAAAAAAACCAAACTGGCGCTGGTTGGCGTACATGTGGTCGGTAGCGCAAAGGGTAATCCAGAGTTGATCTGGGCGAGCTTTGAGCACATGGACAATACGCCCAATGCCGAATACAAATACATCGATGTCAATGGCGCAGAAAAACTGGTGCCGCAAAACACCAAGGGCAAATGGCTATTCAGCCAGGACGGCGCAAGCGGTCCTTTCAACCAGGCCCTGTACAAGGCATCCGGCAATACCATCACCTGCAACGACACAAGCGTGAAACCTTGCGTTGTCAAACCCAATGACACCATACGCTGGAAACCCTGGGGAGCTGCCGCTGACCAGAACCCGCGCCAAGCTGACCCTACGCACGCTGGCCCGGTTATCACCCCGCCTGAATCCAACACTGACCTGTTATCCATCAACAGTAGCGTCATTTCACAACTGGCAGCAGGTGATGTACGCAAGAATTACCTGATGATAGGCTCAACCTGGACCACCGGTGGGCGCGCCCCGGATTCAGACAAACCACCAGCCACGGCAATCAACCAGGTGGGCACCAGCAGGCTGGCCAATACCACTATGGAAACCGTGCATCAGGGCTCCAACATCAACTGGGCAGGCGGTACCAATTGCTTTAGCTGCCACAAGAGCAATACTGTCACCGTTAGTCATATCTGGCCTGATCTGAATCCTTTGCCAAAAACTTTGTTGAAGACCAAAACCAAGTAAAAACCAGGCAAGCTGATTAAGCCAACAGTAGTTACCAACAAAAAAACCGCAGACTTTAAAGGTCTGCGGTTTTTTCTTTCTTGATCTATTTCGCTTTGATCTATTTCAACCCCGCCAGCCACACCAGCTTGCTTTGACAGTGCAGGCATTCTGAGATTTGTACTTCACTTTGTATTACCGGTATCGCCAATATAGGTCAAATAAACTGCTCCGTATGTTCGTCAGCGTACGGATGCACCGCTTTATTGCGCGCATGCTGTGTCTGCATTGCGATATCTGTGCTGGCGCTGCCTGCATGTAGGTGGGTGTCAGCATCGCTCCTGAAGCTATTGTAATTTCCGAATGTTAATCAATTTTTTTAATCACCTAAGGCACCCCATGAAATTTTCCATACTCATTTTGACACTCGCTGGCGTAATGGCAACAAGTGCCTGTGACCGTCAACCTGCGCAAGTTGCTGTGCCGGTTGCAGTTCCAGTACCGGTCGCTGTCCCTGGCCCTGCTGGTGCACCCGGTGCCACTGGCGCTACTGGTGCCACTGGCGCAACAGGCACGCCTGCTTCTGTAGGTGCCACTGGCCCCGCAGGTGCTGATGGCATGCAAGGCGCAACGGGTGAAAAAGGTGCGCCAGGCTATGACGGCCAAAAAGGTAAAACGGGCGAACCCGGCAAACCAGGCGACACTATCGTCGTCTTGCCACAGAAGTAAATCCGCAGGCAAGCATGTGCTCGTCTTTGCTATGGCATTGATGAACACATGTTTGCCACCTCATCGTCTTTTTTAAAGGTAAATCATGGTTCAGCTCATCAATCTTATTATCTACCTTGTCGTGTTCGGCCTGGTGTGGTGGCTGGTAGGTTTTCTGCCCTTGCCTGCTCCGGTGGCACAAGTAGTGCGCGTGTTGTTCATCGTCTTGCTGATCGTGATTGTACTGTCTGCATTTGGTATCTTGCCTGGCATACATATGCCACAGTTACGCTGGTAGAATTCATCAATCGCCCTGCTCTGCTTATTCTTTTTTTTCTGCGACACGAGCGCGCTGCCATTCAATCGCTACTGCCACCAGAAAAAAGCCCACAGTGACCGCCAGCAATTTGAGCATGATATCCACATCAAACTGCTTGCTGCGGTAAGAGGCAGCCGCCGCGATCATGGCAGCGGCGCAGAGTATGCGCATGCCTTGGCGCTTATAGGCTGCCCGGCATAAAGATAGAAATTTATTACCTGTATCGTTGCTCATGAATTTGTTGATGCAAGTCGTGGGACTGCGATTCTAACAGTGCCAGGCAAACGGCAGTTGAGAGCTTGCGTGCTTGCTGGGCAAGCGCCGTCTTGCTTCCCGCTATCTGGCAATTGCCTTTCGCAACGCTGCCCGCGCCAGCAAGCGGGTAGAGTCCAGTGTCGGCAGGCTGGAATTGTCGTCATTGACGATCAAGGGTAGCTCTGTGCAACCTAGTATCACTGCATCGCAGCCATTGTCTTTGAGCCTGTCTATGATGGCGAGAAATTCGCGCACACTCTCTGGCTTGATGATGCCGCGCACCAGTTCATCCATGATGATGCTGTTCAAACGCACCCGGTCTTTTGCATTTGGCAATGCAAAATCCAGGCCCTTGTCACGCAAAACGGCTGGATAAACCTCACTGCCCATGAGCCAGTTTGTGCCTGTGATACCCACACGGCGATAGCCACGGTGCACCGCTGTGGCCGCGACTTCTTCGGCGATGTGTAACCAGGGTAAAGGTGAAGCAGCCTGCACCAGATCAAAGGCCAGGTGAATGGTGTTGTCAGGACATATCAAAAAATCTGCCCCCGCCCCCGCCAGTTTGCGTGCTGAAGCCAGCATGAGATCGGCCACACCTTGCCTGTCGCCACGTTCAAGACAATCCACATACAAAGCCAGCGAAGGCGTATGCATGCTGACTTCTGGATGGGCGTGCGGCCCCATCAAGGCAGCCCCTTCTTCACAGATGGTACGGTAACAAAGCGCCGCCCCGGCGGCGGAGCAACCGACTATTCCTATGTGCAAGCTCATGCTGATGTCTCCTGTGTTGATCATGAATCACATAGTGCCGGAACCAGGTTTTTGCAAGCCTGGACAGATGCTTTCTTTCATGCCCGCAAAGCCGTTCCCTTGTGCTTTAGCCAGACGCGGCGCATGTCGCGGGCGGAACCAAAACCGGCGATGTCGGCGATCTGTTCCATGGAGCGATTGGCTTGCGCCAGCAATGGTTCGACCTGTGACAATTGCATTTGCTGCCTGTAATCCAGCGGGCTGATGCCGACATGGTTTTTAAACAGGCGTGCCAGATGACGCTCACTGAGGCAGGCAATGCGCGCCAGTTCCTGCATGGGCCAGGCTTGCGCCGGGTCTGCAGCAATGGCGTCCTGCACGCGGTGTATGGCAGGATGCAAATGATTGCGGTGCGACAGATAAGGTGACAATTGAGGCGAGGCGGCGTCACGGCGCATCCATACCACCATTTCACGCGCTACATCCAGCGCCAGCCTGGGGCCGGCACTCTGGCTGACCAATTCCAGCACCAGGTCTACACCCGTGGTGACACCGGCAGAACTGGCGACATTGCCATCAATGACGAAAACCCGGTTCTCTGCGACGATGGCTGCAGGTGCAACTGAGCACAGACCCGCTACCAGGCTGTGATGCGTTGTGCATGTCCGGCCATCAAACAACCCGGCACGCCCGGCCAGCAAGGCGGCTGAGCAAATAGTCACCAGCATGACTCCGGGATGCAGCACCTCGCGCAACCAGCGCATGGCGGCAACGGCTGCCGGGGTTTGCAGGTTCCTGTCCGCATCAGACAAGCCTGGTATCACAAGCCATGCACCGTCTGGCAATTCAGCGGGCAATGCAGCCAGGCCAGGCGTGGACATGCCCAGTGAATTGCAGGGCGCGGATTCAGGGCCGATGAAGTGCAGATCAAAACTGAGACGGAAGCGATTCGCCAGCCGCAAGGCTTCGGCTGGCCCGGCAAATTCCATCAGTACAAAGCCGGGCAAAAGCAGGAAGTAGACGGGGATGGGGGTAGTAGCTGTTTTGTTCATGCGGCAGACATCTTTAAGGTTAATGTATGTTCCATGCCAATTGACTATCATCTCATCAGCTTGATGCAAGCTGCGCCGCTTCAAAACCTGCCAGCACTTCATCAACTGTGCGTATGCGGGCAAAGCGCTGATGTAGTACCAGCTCAGTCCTTTCCCTGATTTCACTGGCGGAATACAGCCTGCCACCAGTATGCCGGTGTGCCGTGGTATAGCTGGCCTCGGTGACGAAATCAATTTCAAAACCCAGATCGCAACCATGCCGGGCCGTGGTTTCACAGCAGCGTTCCATGCGCATGCCTGAGATGATCAGGCGACGGATACCCTGCTCTGCCAGCCATTCGCGCAATGCTGGTTCCATCAGCGCGCTGTTGACATGCTTCTCTATCGTCAGGTCTGCATAAGGATCACTCCCCTCCATGCAGCGCACCAGGCCAGAGGCCAGTGAAAAATGGGCATCACCTTCCACATGAAAAATGCGTATGACCGGCACACCAGCTAGGCGCGCCCCGGCAATCAGGCGATTTTGCGCCTGCAGATAAAAGGGCAGCTCATCCTCTGACCAGTTGAGGGTATGACGAAATGATTCCTGCACATCGATCACCAACAGCACCTGGGACATATTTTACCTCCTTCATTTATAGTGAAGTCGGTATTTAATCATTGGTGGATGTGGCAAACACTGCTGTTTCCGGCTCAATATAGGACGGATACGGACATCATGCCCGACTACCCTTGAGCTCGCATTCAGTATGGGTGCCTGGGTATCCAGTGAGCAAAACCCCTGGCTTTGGATAGTACTCCAGCAATTCAGGCATCCCTGAATCTCATGCTTCATTTGACAAGCCCAAGGGACAGCCCCACAATCAGCGCGCTTTAGCATATTTGCGCCTTATTTGTGTCCCGTTTGCGTGCCATTTATAGCCAGCATGACAATTTTTAATGATTGGTCAATCTGGTGCAATGCAGCAAATTCTCACTCTGAAGATGCCAATAAAACAGACTTAAAACAATATTCATACTATGGTTGCCTGCCCGCCGCGATTTTGCACAAATTTTGACCAAAAAATCAGATTGCGCTTGACGTTAAACAGGCTCCATAGTTAAATACGAAATCGATTGCGCAAACGATTGCGCGACAACTTTTTACCGAGAATAAGCATCATGAAGCCACGCATTACTGTAGTCGGCAGCGTCAATATGGATCTGGTTTTTCGCACGCCGCGCATGCCGGCTGTGGGTGAGACCCTGCATGGTCATGAATTTTGTCAGATTCCCGGTGGCAAAGGGGCCAATCAGGCCGTAGCCGCTGCCCGCCAGGGTGCGCAGGTCAGCTTTATCGGTGCGGTAGGTGATGATGGTTTTGGCAGTTTTTCGCATGATTGCCTGGCTGCCGAGGGCATGGACCTGACCCACCTGGCACGCGTAGCTGGCGTTGCTACAGGCGTGGCTGGCATTCTGGTAGAAGATGGCGGCGACAATAGCATCGTCCTGGCAGCAGGTGCCAATGCCACACTGACGGCAGCGCAGGTCGAAGCTGCTACCGCCGTCATCGCTGGCGCACAATTGCTGGTTTGCCAGCTTGAAACCCCACTGGCCACGGTCACCCGCGCAATAGAAATCGCCCGCGCCCAGGGTGTCAAAGTGATTTTGAACCCGGCCCCGGCACAAGACCTGACAGATGCCTTGCTGGCCCAGGTCGATTACCTTATTTTGAATGAAACTGAAGCTTCACAACTGAGTGGCATCACTGTGACAGACCAGGCCAGTGCCAAAACCGCATCGGAACAAATCTTGCAACGCGGCACAGGCACAGTCTTGCTGACCATGGGTGAGCATGGTGCCCTGATCACTGAGAGCACTGGCAGCCAGTTCATCCCGGCAGTCAAGGTTGATGTGGTAGACACCACCGCTGCAGGCGACACCTTTGTAGGCGCTTTTGCGGTTGGTCTGGCAAATGGCCTGAGCGTGATCGATGCCAGCCGTGAAGCGCAATACACGGCAGCGCTGACTGTCACCAAACTGGGTGCACAGACATCCATACCGCAGCGCCAGCAAGTGCTGGACTTCATGGCGGTCAGGAAAGCCGCTTGATAAGCTAAGAGGCTAAAAAAATACGAATTACGACCAGGTCGCCGTCAAAAACGGCACCAAAATTGGGCGCAGGCAGCAAATCATGCCCGGCCACCAGCACGAACACTGTTTTTGATAAAATTTCGCCCGCGTGGCTGAAACGAAATGTCTGCACCATGTTAGGCTTGCACAGGCTTTCAAGTCTGGCTTTGATTTGTATCCGGGTCAGGCTGTGGCAGCAAAAGAAACATGGTTTTTAATTTGGGCGCTGCATGCTCTTTGTGAGCACAACAGCACAACGACATCTGATGAAGGAAATTTCATGAAACTCAAGCAAATCTGCCTGTCCCTGGCGACCCTGATGGCTGTCGGCGGCGCGGCCAGTGCTTATGCTGCAGACCTTAAATTTGCAGTAATCTATGACGCAGGCGGCAAGTTTGACAAGTCCTTCAACCAGTCAGCATCCGAAGGCGCAGAGCGTTTCAAGAAAGAAACCAAACTCAACTACATCGAAGTGCAGGTCGCCAGCGACACCCAGACTGAGCAAGTCTTGCGTAATCTGGCCCGCAAGAATGTAGACCTGATCGCCGCCATAGGCTTTGCCCAGGCGCAGGCAGTACAGAATATTGCCAAGGAATTCCCAAAAACCAAGTTCGTCCTGATCGACGGTATTGCTACTGGCGACAACGTCAGCTCTGTCCTGTTCAAGGAACAGGAAGGTTCTTACCTGGTGGGCGTGGCAGCAGCGATTGCCAGCAAATCCAAAAAAGTCGGTTTTGTAGGTGGCATGGATATCCCGCTGATACGCAACTTTGCCTGCGGTTATACGCAAGGTGCCAAAGCCACCGAAGCCAAGATTGATGTCGTACAAAACATGGTCGGCACCACCACTGCGGCCTGGAATGACCCAGCCAAAGGTGGCGAGCTGGCACGCGCCCAGTTTGAACGCGGCGTTGATGTGATTTTTGCAGCAGCCGGTGGTAGCGGGATGGGCACTTTGCAAGCCGTCAAGGAAAAAGGCAAGCTGGGCATAGGTGTTGATTCCAACCAGAACTATATGCACCCAGGCAGCATGCTGACTTCCATGGTCAAGCGCGTAGACCAGGCCATTTATGACAGCTTCATGCAGTTAAAAAATGGCAACTGGAAAGGCGGCACCCAATACAAGGGCCTGAAAGAAGGCGGCGTCGATTGGGCACTGGACAAGGATAACCGCGCTGTCGTCAGCGCTGACATGGAAAAACGCGTCAACGCAGCCAAGCAAGACATCATCAGCGGCAAGGTCAAGGTTGTTGATTTCCGCGAAGGCAACAAGTGCCCGGTCTGATACCGGGTAGTCATTGACCAGATTTGTTTTGGATTTGTTTTTATCCAGGGCGCAAGTGTCTGACATGGATACGATGCGCCCTGATTGATGTTTAAGCCCTTGCACACCGCCATTTAAAGAAACGCTCAAGTATGCAGCCAGCAGTCGAATTTCAGCAGATCTCCAAACGTTTTGGCGCGGTACAGGCCAACCGTGATGTGAGCTTTTCCATTGCGCCGGGTTCCATCCATGGCGTGATTGGTGAAAACGGCGCAGGCAAGTCCACGCTGATGAGCATACTGTATGGCTATTACCGCGCCGACAGCGGCAAGCTGCTCATCAATGGCGCAGAACAGCATATCCGCAACAGCCAGGAAGCCATCAACCTGGGTATAGGCATGGTACACCAGCATTTCATGCTGGTCGAGAACATGACGGTGCTCGACAATGTCATGCTGGGCACGGAAGGCGGCTTTCGCCTGAAACCCAAACGCCATGAAGTCGAAGCCAAGTTGCGCGAAATCTGCAAACGCTATTCGCTCGATGTAGACCCACTGGCGACGATACAGGACTTGTCTGTCGGCGTGCAGCAAAGGGTGGAAATCCTCAAGCAGATTTACCGCAGCGCCAATATCCTGATCCTTGATGAGCCGACCGCCGTCTTGACGGTGCAAGAGGCCGCTTCGCTGTTTGAAGTGCTGCGCCTGTTCAAGGAACAGGGCAAGACCATTATCCTGATCACCCACAAGCTGCAAGAAATTTTAGAAATCACTGACCAGGTCACGGTCATGCGTGCAGGCACCGTCATTGGTTCTGTCGCCACGGCAAATACCACGACCACCCAGTTGGCCGAGATGATGGTGGGTCGCCCCATCGTCACCCACTTGCCACGTGCTGCCTATGCGCCGGGCGAGACGGTGCTGGAGGTCAAGGACCTGAACCTGGTGAATTCGCAAAAAGTCAGTCTGTTGAAGAACGTCAGTTTCAATATCCGCGCTGGTGAAATCGTCGCGATTGCCGGTGTTTCTGGCAATGGCCAGAGTGAATTGCTGGAAATTTTAAGCGGCATGCGCCTGCCCACCAGTGGCAAGCTGCAAATGCAGGGCAAGGACTTGCCCTTTGCTGGCCGCAAGGATGCCGACGGTTTGCCTGCCACTTTCCGTGATCTGGGCATAGCCCATGTGCCAGAAGACCGCTTGCGTGATGCCGTCATCAAGAATTTCTCGGTGATGATGAACAGTTTTTTGGGTTACCAGAAAAAGCTGGGCAAATCCTTTGGTTTGCTCGATTACAAAAGCATTTTGAAAAATTGTACAGACTTGCTGGCCAAGTTTGATGTGCGCCCGGCAGACCCGCATCTGCGTATCGCCCTGCTGTCTGGCGGTAACCAGCAAAAAGTGGTGATGGCGCGCGAGATTGCAGCGAATCCAAAACTGATGCTCGTCGGCCAGCCTACCCGTGGTGTTGATATAGGCACGATAGAAAGCCTGCATACCCGCCTGCTGGCCATGCGTGATGCCGGTATTGCTATTTTGCTGGTATCGGTAGAACTGGAAGAAGTACGCGCCCTGGCTGACCGCATCCTGGTCATCTCTGGTGGTGCCATCACGGGTGAATTGAAGGCAGAAGAATTTGATGCGACCGAGATAGGTTGCCTCATGGGTGGCATACATACTCATTGATATGCATTGATGTGCATTCCCCCATTGAGCCGTAATTAGATTATTGCAAGAACAAGCAAATACAGACAAGCACAGACAAGCGACCAAACCAAGATGAATCAAGCCGACCTCCCACGCTGGGCCACCGCATTTGCCCTGCCGCTGTTAAACCTGTTCTCCGCCTTACTGGTCGCGGCGGGTGTGATTTATCTGCTGGGCGAAAGCCCGATAGAATCCCTGAGCATCCTCATCAACGCCGCAGTGCTGAACCCTGAAGGCCTGGGTTACACCCTGTTTTATGCAGCGACCTTTATCTTCACTGGCTTGTCAGTGTCAGTAGCCATGCAGGCCGGTTTGTTCAATATCGGCAGTGAAGGCCAGATGTATGTCGGTGGCCTGGGTCTGACCCTGGTCTTGCTGTGGCTGGATTCGTCCCTGCCAGGCTGGATGCTGATACCTTTGGCGATGCTGGGCGCGGCTGTATTTGGCGCGGCCTGGGCTTTTTTGCCGGGTTACCTGCAAGCCAAACGCGGCAGCCATGTCGTAGTGACGACCATCATGTTCAACTTCATCGCTGCCAGCTTGATGAATTATGTGATCGTCAGCTTCCTCATCCCTGCTGGCCAGCAAAACACTGCCAGCCGCGTGTTTGCCGATGCCTCATGGCTGCCCAAGCTGAATGGCATTTTGCCTGTGCTGGGTGAAACACCGCTGAACATCAGCTTCGTGCTGGCGCTGGTGGCACTGGTGATTTATGGTGTGGTCGTCTGGCGCACGACCTGGGGTTACCAGTTGCGTGCCACTGGTCTGAACCAGCATGCGGCGCATTATGCGGGTATCTCCATCAGCAAAACCATTATTGTGACGATGATGATCTCCGGTGCGCTGGCTGGGCTGGCGGCAGTCAATTCTGTCATGGGTTCTACCCACTATCTGAACCTGAACTTCCCTGCCGGTGCCGGTTTTATCGGTATCGCAATTGCCCTGATGGGGCGTCAGCATCCGGTGGGTATCTTGCTGTCGTCCATCCTGTTTGGCGCATTGATACAGGGAGGCTTTGATCTGTCGCTGGAAAAAGCCAATATCCCGCCAGAGACCTTTATCTTTATCCAGGGTTTGATCATCCTGTTCTGCGGTGCCATGGAAAATCTGTATGCCCCTGCCCTGTCTGCCCTGCTCAAGCGTAAGGAAAAATGATGTTTGATGATTTTCAATTTTCCAGCATCCTGGTATCGACCATACGCAATGCGCCGGTATTGATGTTTGCTGCCATGGCTGGCCTGTTTGCAGAACGCAGCGGCGTGGTTGACCTGGCACTCGAAGGCAAGATGCTGGCCGCCGCCTTTGTCTCTGCCGCCGTGGCCTTTGTGACCAAGAACCCCTGGCTGGGCATCATGGCGGGTGTTGGTATTTCTGTCGCCATCGCCCTGCTGCAAGGCTTTGTCAGCATCACACAAAAGGGTAACCAGCTCGTTGCCGGTATTGCCATCAATATTGCTCTCAGCGGTCTGACCTTTGTTATCGCCCAGTATTTCTTCCAGCAAGGTGGCCGCACGCCTGACCTGGGTGAAGCGCGCCTGTTTGATATCGTGCTGCCGGGCTCAGCCACTATCGCTGGCATCCCTTTCATAGGCTGGGTATATACCAAACTCATCGGTGGCCATAGTGCTCTGGTGTATCTGGCATTTGCCCTGATCCCTGTCGTCCACTGGGTCTTGTACCACACCCGCTTTGGCCTGCGCCTGCGCGCCGTCGGTGAAAACCCGCATGCAGCAGATGCGGCGGGTATCAATGTAGAACGCACCCGCTTCATGGCCATGCTGTGCGCTGGCGTGCTGTGCTCATTCTCCGGCGCGTATTTGTCCATCGTACAAAGCGGCTTCTTTTTGCGTGATATGTCAGCAGGTAATGGTTACCTGGCCCTGACGGCGCTGGTATTCGGTAACTGGCGTCCACTGCACACAGCCCTGGGCTGTTTGATGTTCGGCTTCTTCGCCGCCCTGCAAGTCCAGATCGAAGGCGTGGTCTTCCCTGGCATAGGCAAGGTACCGGGCTCCTTGATACAAATGATTCCTTACGTCGTGACCGTGATCGTTCTGGCAGGCTTGATGGCAAAGTCCGTCGCCCCGAAAGCGATTGGTCAGCCGTTTGTGAAGTCACGGTAATTTGAAAAACATAAGACCTCTCACCACAGAGGCACAGAGGGGGCGAGTAAGTAGCGAGGGCGTAGGTTGGGCTACGGTTCACCAGCCCAACACTCACCCTCTGATAAACGTATACGTAGTTGAACCGCCGAGTGTTGGGCTGATAAGGCATAGCCCAACCTACAATCTTGCAACCTCCTCGGCTTTTTCTCCTGCTTTTTTCTGTGGTGAGCCCTTAGGTCTTACACTACAAAACAATATTTCGACCTCCTTGAACCGGGTCAACTGCAACAATTCACATCGCGACTGGGTTCTGCCCAATGGCCAGCCGGTGTAATTTTGGAGAGCATCCACATGTCAACAACAGCAAAACATAAAGTCATATTTGATACTGATCCAGGCGTCGATGATGCAATGGCCTTGTACTTTGCGCTTGCGCATCCTGATATCGACATGGTCGGCATTACTACGACCTTCGGTAACGTTTATGTTGAACAGGCGACCATCAACGCCTTGTACCTGACTCGCATTGCTGGCCGCAATATCCCGGTCGCCCAGGGTGTGCCCGTACCTTTTGCCAAGGCTGCCGGTACGCCGCCTGACTTCATCCACGGTGCTGACGGTTTGGGTAACCTGAACAGCCGTATTGAAGTCGGTGGCAAGGCAGAAGTAGAAAGCGCGGCGGAATTCATCGTCAAGATGGCACGTCAGCATCCGGGTGAAATCACCCTGGTCGCGGTTGGCCCGCTGGGTAACCTGGGCCTGGCCCTGAAGATGGAACCACAACTGCCAAAACTGCTGAAGCAAGTCGTGCTGATGGCGGGTACAGTTGATGAACCAGGCAATGTATCGCCAGTGGCAGAAGCCAATGTCTGGAATGACCCGGACGCAGCTGACCTGGTCTTTACCGCAGGCTGGGATTTGACCATGGTGGGTCTGGACGTGACGCACCGCGTGGTCCTGCCTTCGACTTTCTTTGCACGTCTGGCAGAGCAGCATAAGCATGTGGCGATGGATACCCTGTCACACGCAGTCAACTTCTACGCCAACTTCTACCAAAGCATACGCCCAGATCTGGGTCATGCCTGCTATGGTCATGATGTACTGGCATTTGTCTGGCTGGTGGCACCGCAGATTTTCGAGACTAGTTCTGGCCGTGTGCGTGTCGCCAAAGAAGGCATAGGCAATGGTCAGACCATGATGGCAAAACTGCCTATCCCTTACCCACAGGCGGGTTGGGAAGCCAGTAAGCCAGAGACCCGCGTTTGCATGAAAGTCGATGCTGAGGCTTGCAAACAATTGATCGATGCAACACTGTCTTCTGACTGGTTGCAAGCTCCCCTGGCACAGTAAGGAGGAATCATCATGTTTATCGAACCAGTTGATTATCGCGCACCCGATGCTGCGAAAAAATTCACTGAAAGCCTGCACCGCACCGGCTTTGGTGTCTTGACCAATCACCCGCTGTCGCAAAGCCTGCTGGAAACCATCTACAAGGAATGGTATGACTTCTTCCAGACCGATGCGAAGAACAAGTATGACTTTGACCCAGAGAAAATGGATGGCTATTTTTCGCCAAAAATTTCCGAGACAGCCAAGGGCCAGACCAAGCGTGACCTGAAAGAGTTTTATCATATCTACCCTACAGGCCGTTATCCGTCTGAAGTGTCGGATGCTGCGCGCAAGTATTATGACGATGGTGCCAAGCTGGCCGCAGAGTTGTTGCAATGGGTAGAAGACCACTCCCCTGCAGACGTCAAGGCCAAGTATTCCATGCCTCTGTCAGACATGATCACCGACAGCGATCTGACCCTGCTGCGCGTTTTGCATTACCCGCCGCTGCGTGGCGATGAAGAACCGGATGCAGTACGCGCTGCAGCCCATGGCGACATCAACCTGCTGACCTTGCTGCCTGCTGCTACTCAAGCCGGTTTGCAGGTACAAGGTAAGGACGATGCATGGCATGACGTGCCTTGTGACTTTGGCATGCTGATCGTGAACATCGGCGACATGCTGGATGAAGCCTCTGCAGGCTACTATCCATCGACTATCCACCGCGTGCTGAATCCGACCGGTGAAGAAGCGAAAAAATCACGCATCTCGCTGCCGCTGTTCCTGCATCCGCGTCCTGACGTAGTACTGTCGGATCGCCATACTTCTGGCAGTTATCTGCAAGAACGTTTGCGTGAGCTGGGTGTGAAGAAATAAGTTTTTTGTAGCTTGGTTTTGCAAGGTTCTACAATTGAAAAGCCCGCAACAGTTTCCTGTTACGGGCTTTTTTATGTTGCACATGTCCCTGGATATTCTTCGAGGTGCTGCCCGACGCAGGGCAATATTCATCGCCAGTAATAGCCTCCCAATCGTCATGCCAGGCTCGATCTGGCATCCAGCGTCGTTAAGCCGTGCCGCTTGTTTTATCGTTCACACAGCAAAGCAGTGAATTTACTCGCCGACCAAGAATAGCCTGCTTCAGCATGCCAACAACGCCACTGGATGCCGGATCAAGTCCGGCATGACGGGTTTGAGGGTGTGCGTTTAAATAGCGATATGCGTATTCACAAAGCGCAAACTACTCTATGCGAACCACAATCGCTTTCACCAAGTTCTCATGCCAAAGCTGATAATAGAAAACTTGGGCAGCCAGTTCATTTGCTAAAAGTTTGTTCCACCACGCAATGCCAACAATGCCGAGGCAAGAGCTATCAGGCCGATTATTGTGCGGAACCAATGCCACGCGGCCCAGCGTGCCAGCTCTGCGGGAAGAGCTTCGTGTGTGATGCTCGCTTCAGCAAAACTGGCATTGGCACGCCGAAAATACAGGCCGTAGGTTGAAAGAATAAGTAAGGCGAGAACAGCTGCGACAACCGACGCCCAACTGAGTGGACGGTTTGTGGCGACAGAAGTAATGGCAGCGACAACCGCAAGAAGCGTTGCGCCCATGGTGAGTGGTGCAAAAAAAGTGTACAGGCGATGAGCATGTGCCGCATGTAATGTGAAAAACTCTTGTGGTGGCAATGATCGCCACATGGGAACAAGCACCATCGCCTCGGTTAACAGCGCGCCAATAAACAGGGCAAAGCCCGCAGCAGCAAAAAAAGGCATTAGCTCGGCGAACAGATTCATGGACTATCCCTTAAGTTTGTTGGACGGCTAATTCAATGTATATCGCAAAATGCCAGTTTAACATGGGGGTTTGCGATATCAATCACGCAAACTGCAGCATTGCTTTCCCCAACTCTTCATGCAAAAGCTGGAACACCGCCTTGACACGGGTAGTCTCACGCAAATCCGGATGGATCAGCAACCATAACGCCGCCGCACATTCGGGTATAGGTTCACCCACCCGCTGCAAGGCATCTGAGCTATCACCCAGTATGCAAGGCAAGATCGCCAGCCCCATGCCATGCACGCAAGCTTGCTGGACCAGGCCAAAGCTGCTGCTACGATAACCCACCTCATCCAGTGGCAGGATATTGGCCAGCCAGCGCAGGCTGCGGTGACCGCTATAGGCATCATCGAGCGCTATCCATTCATGCTGTTCCAGCGGCAAGTCTGCATGCAATGCAAGATAAGACGTGGCAGCATAGATGCAAAATTCCAACGCGGCGATGTGCTTGCCTATCAGGTAATCCGGCGGCGCTATGGTCGGGCGCACGGCAATATCGGCATCGCGCTTGGACAGATTGGCAGACTTGTTATCGACTTCCAGCGTCAGTCTGATCTGCGAATAACGCTGGCGGCACAAGGCCAATATCGGTGGCAGCAGCGTTAAAGCCAGGCTGTCGGTGGTGGAAATACGCACCTGGCCGCTGGGTCGCAAATCTGCGCCCGCTACCCGCAACATGGCGCTGGTGGCAATCGCGTCCAGCTCTGCCCCGGCGAGCATGAGTTCTTCACCTGCTGCTGTTGCGTGGTAACGACCTGCAATACGCTCAAACAGGCGCACGCCAGTTTCAGCTTCCAGCTGGTTCAGGCGGCGGAATACGGTTGCATGATTCAATCCCAGACGACGGGCAGCACCTGCCAGCGAGCCAGTCTCGGCTATCCAGGCAACCAGCCGCAAATCATTGAGGTTTTCTACGCTTTGCATTTTCGCAAATAGAGTTGTCATTGATAGCTAATTGTATTGCATAAATGTAGTAACTACACTGCATACATCAACACTTTCAATGAGAACAAGATGAAACGCACAGTATTAGCCGTCATGACAGGTTTGGTGTTTGCCACTACTGCTCAGGCAGCCGAACCTATCTGGGATGGCAACAAGGTCGAGATGGTCAGTGAAAAGCTGGGTGATGGCGTCTATGCCTACTATGCCAATAACGCCAAAGAACTCAATGCCAAGGGTGGTGCAGCAGCCACCAGTGGCGGCCTGATTGTAGGCAGCAAGGGTGCCTTGCTGATAGAAACCATGCTCAACAAGCGCCTGAACTCTCAAGTGATGGCACTGAGCCAGAAGCTGGGCAAGAAACCCATCCTGTACGCCGTCAACACCAGCTCACATGGTGACCATGCATATGGCAATATGTATATGCCTGCCAGCACCAGGATCATCCAGCATGCCCAGACCAGCAGTTATATCCATGCGCATCTGGATGATGACAAGGCCTTCATGATCAAGAACTTTGGCACTGGCCGTGGCATAGAAGAAATCAAGGCGCGCACTGGTGATGTATTGGTGGCACCGGGCAGCACATTGAAGCTGGATCTCGGTGGCAAAGTGGTGGAGATCATGGACTTTGGCTTTGCCCAGACCGGCGGTGACTTGTGGGTGTGGGAACCGCAAAGCAAGGTCATGTGGAGTGGCAACCCTGTCATCGCTGGCAAACCTGCGCTGCCGTGGTTGCTGGACGGGCACCTGATTGCCACGCTGGAAACCCTGCGTCGTGTTGATGCCTTTTTACCGGCAGATGCCCGCATCGTACCTGGCCATGGCGTTGCCATAGGCAAGGAAGATTTGAAATGGCAAATCGCTTATCTTGAAACCGTACGTAGCCAGGTACAGGCAGCCATTACACAGGGCTTGAATCTGGAGCAAACCGTGCAGCAGGTTGCCATGCCTGATTATGCGGGTTATGCGCTGTTTGGCTGGGTACACCCGGGCTTGAATGTGCCTGCGGCGTATAAGGATTTGGGCGGGAAGTAAGCGAACATAAACCTGCAGATGCCGCTGTCGTGGCAGCATCTGCAATGCAGCGTAGGGTGCGCCGTGCGCACCGCCGGTAAAACACATCGTAAGCCAAGGTGGTGCGCACGGCGCACCCTACAAGAGCTTAATTCAGGCTGCTTTAGCTGTCGCTGGTTTTGCCAAACTTACTGTATCACCGGACGGTATACCTTCAGATTTCCAGCGTGCAAATTCTGTGCGTATGGTTTCCAGGGTTTGCTTGCTGATATCAGGCAGGCTGCCACCCAGAATTTCCGCCGCTTCTTTAAAACCTTTTTCTACTGCAGCAGTAATTTTATCCAGCTTGGCTGGGTCATCGCCAATCGCAGCCTTGGCAAAACTGAGTATGCGTTCGGCAGTTTTTTGTACGCTGAATTCACCGCCATCTGCAATCGCTGCCTGGGCGGCTTTAATGGCTTCAGGGCTGGCTGATATTTTTTGCTGACCGCTGACGACCTTGGATAATTCCAGCCCCTGTTGCTCAACCAGAGGTTTGATGAGGTTGATAATATCTTGTGCCTTGCGGTTGGATTCTTCCAGCAGGGCTTGCAGGTCAGGTGCCGCCGTTTTGTTCAGGCGCGGGTCAGTGTAGACGACCGTGTCGTTCTTGCTGCCTTCCAGACTGACATTGGCACTGTCGGTATTGGCCGAACCGCTGTCTTCTGCCGCATTGTCGCCCACTTTGGGTGGCTTGGTTTGCGCAGTCTGGTAAGTGCGGACGTACAAATCTTGCCTGGATATGCCGATACTCATAGTATTGCTCCATAGTAAATAGTGGGGGACTTTTGATCCTGTACTTTAGTTATGGTGTATGAAGAGAGAAATTGCAATGGCAAAAATAGATCATTATTGCCGTACAAAAGTTTGCTCAGGCAGCCTCATCTGTCACGGCATCAAACATGATGCGGTTACGGCCTGCATGTTTGGCTGAATACAATAACTGGTCAGCCCGTGTGCGCACCATGTCAGGGGTAACGTCACCGCCCTGGTATTCTGTAATACCTATGCTGCTGGTGACATAAATATTTACGCCTGCAACTGTCACAGGATTGTTTTCCAGGCGCAAGCGCAGCCTTTCCATGGCTGCGGCTGCATCCATGGCATTCGATTCCGGAAAGAGGACTGCAAACTCATCACCACCCAGGCGTGCGGCCTTGTCTATGCCACGGGTATTCGACTGCATCAGGCTGGCAAAGTGGGCCAGCACTTCATCACCGGCCTGGTGACCATACACATCATTGACTTTCTTGAAGTGATCAATATCGAGCAGGGCAAGCGCATAAGTGCGCCCCAGGCGCTTGGCACGCTGGTGCTCTTCTGCCAGCATGGGTAAAAAGGTGGCGCGGTTAACCAGTTTGGTCAGTTCATCGACCTCAGCCGCTTTTTGCCATTCCTGTCTTGCGGCTTCTATGGTCAGCAACTGGCGGTTATGCAAGGCCACCGCCATGATGGTGAACGTGGTAGTGCAGACAAAACAGACCAGCATGAAATTCGCCTCGACCAGATTTGTGCTCTGGAATGGCCCCAGCTGTTGCCCGGTAATCGCGATGATGGCGACCATGCTGGCAGTCACCGCCAGTGTCATCAGGTTAAGGCTGATATAAAAAGCCAGCAGCAACAGCACGGGCAACACAAAATAGATAAAGCCGGGATGACCGCGAAACGCCAGGTACAGTAGCACGCCTATGCCCAGGCCAGTCAGCACCAGTCTTTGCACTTCGCTGCTTCGCCATTCGTGGTCGTCGCGCCATGCCTGGTAAAGTGGATAAATCAGCAATATCCCCAGGCTGTCTGCCAGCACCAGCATGCGGAAAAAATTGCCTGCCTCATCCCAATGGATGTAACCACCGACTGCCATATTCAGGCTGATGATGAGGCTGCTGAGCATGGTTGGTATCAGACAGACCTTGATGCCGAAATGCAACAGGTCAGTAGATTTGCGTAAGCCATCAGGCAAAGAAAGACGCATCATGAGCATGGCGACGACGCCGGCCATGGCATCTGCCGTGGCAGAAATCAGGGTGTAGAGCTTGGGTGAAACCCTGTGGGCTTCCAGCATGCCGGGATAATTTGCACAAAAACTGGCAATCAGAATAAAGGGAAAAGCCAGCAAACCATGCCGCATGCACATCACCATGCCTATGCCTGAGGCCAGCCACAACAAGGTAATATTGCTGGGCTTTAAGGCAAACAATTGCATGCCGGTGCGCGCCGCCAGATAATAGAGACCGGCAGCGAAGATCAACCAGGCTATTTCCTGCAGTTTTTGCCTGACGCCAGCATGAGTTCGTCCGCCCTGCCCGCCAAGGCCGGGAGCGGAGGAATTAAGCTGATTCACCATATTTGACATGTTTTGATAATACAATGTCGCCTATATCAACGAAAGACGAACATGTTTAACAAAAGTGAACTATTGCAAGCTGCGAATACAGCCCGTGAATCCGCTTATGCGCCCTACTCCAAATTCAAGGTCGGCGCAGCCGTTTTGACCAAGGATGGCAAAACTTTCCATGGTTGCAATGTAGAGAATGCCTCTTATGGTTTGTGCAACTGTGCTGAACGCACTGCCCTGTTCTCTGCCATTGCTGCCGGCTACCGCCCTGGCGACTTTGCTGCCATAGCCGTGACGGGTGATACCGAAGGCCCGATCGCCCCTTGCGGCGCTTGCCGTCAGGTCATCATAGAACTGGGCGGGCCAGAATTGCCGGTGCTGCTGACCAACCTCAAAGGTGATGTCAAGACCACCACTGCGGGTGATCAGTTGCCGGATGCGTTTTACCTGAAGCCGGAATAATCCTCCACTATCCCGCACAGCATCCCAACAACATCGCTGTGCGGGATTTTTAACATCTCTATCTTCAACATCTCCATCATCTCCTGCATGAGCAAATCCATACTGATCATCGAAGATGAAGTCAGCATCGCCGACACCTTGGCCTATGCCCTGAAGACTGACGGCTTTCTCCCGCTACACCTGAGCCTGGGCCAGGAAGCTCTGGAACTATTACGTACCACTGCCACGCCCCCGGCCCTCGTCGTGCTCGACATCGGTTTGCCCGATATCAGCGGCTTTGATGTCTGCCGCCAGTTGCGCCAGTTCTCTGATACGCCAGTGCTGTTTTTAACTGCACGCAATGACGAGATAGACCGCATCGTCGGCCTGGAAATCGGTGCCGACGACTATGTCAGCAAACCCTTTTCACCACGTGAAGTCGTCGCCCGCATACGCGCGATTTTGCGGCGTCAGCAAGGCAAGGTGCAAACTGCAGCAGATGCAGCCGCGCCTCGTTTTGAATTGAAGACGCAAGAAGCACGCATACTTGCATTTGGTCAAACCTTGAACCTGACGCGTTATGAATACCTGTTGCTGAAGACCTTGATGGAAAGCCCCGGCCATTTATTCTCACGCGCACAGCTCATGGAGATCGTCTGGATCAACGCACCAGATACGCTGGACCGCACCGTCGATGCCCATGTCAAATGCTTGCGTGCAAAACTGCGGCAGGTAAGGCTCAACAATACAGGTGCGGCATACGATGTCGAAACCACAGACGAAGGCATTATCACTCACCGCGGCATGGGCTATAGCTGGTCACCTGCATGAAGATAGGCCTGCGCATACTGCTGGGTTATTTCCTGATACTGGGCCTGAGTGCCTGGCTGATCCTGAATGTGGTGGTCGAAGAAATCAAACCCGGCGTGCGCGCCACGCTGGAAGACACCCTCATTGACACTGCACAAATGCTGGCCACCCTCGTTGCCGACGATGTGGCAGCAGGCAAGGTCGCCGATAGTGACTTGATGAAGCGCCTGCAAAACTATGCGCAACGCAGCATCGATGCCAACATCAGCGGCATACGCAAGACCAGCCTTGATTACCGGATCTACATCACCGACATCAAAGGCATCGTCATCTTTGACAGCGATGGTAAGGACGTAGGCAAAGACTATTCACTGTGGAATGATGTCAATCGCACCCTGCAGGGCAAATACGGTGCACGCAGCACCCGCAGCAAGGCGACAGATGAAGGCAGCAGCGTCATGCATGTGGCCGCCCCCATCATGGACCATGGCAATATCATCGGTTCATTGACAGTGGCCAAACCCATCTCCACCATCAACCCTTTTATCTGGCGCAGCCAGCGCAAGATACTGCAGCGCAGTGCCTGGTTGTGGCTGGGTTCGCTCTTGATAGGGCTGGGATTTTCATGGTGGCTCAACCGTACTTTGCGCAAACTGCAAAGCTATGCTGCCAGTGTGGAAAACGGTGAGAAAGCCAGCCTGCCAGAACTGGGCAATAATGAAATCGGCAGCCTCGGCCGCGCCCTCGAAGCCATGCGCGACAAGCTCGAAGGCAAGCAATACGTAGAACAACTCATGCACACCATGGCGCATGAATTGAAGAGCCCTATCGCTTCAATACAAGGCTCTGCCGAACTCATGCGCGAAGACATGGCCGCCGCTGACAGGCAGCATTTTCTCAACAACATTCTCGAACAAAATTCCCGTCAGCGGCAATTGATCGACAAATTGCTGGCCCTGGTCAAGCTGGAAAAACAGCAGAGCCTGAGCCACGTACAAGTCGTCAACATCCCGCGCTTGCTGGCACTGGTGACTGAAGATGCCCAACCCAGGTTATTGGCCAAGTCGCTGCAATTGCAACAGGATATCGACACAGCCATCGTCAGCATCAGTGGTGATGAATTACTCTTGCGCCAGGCGCTGGGTAATCTGCTCGACAATGCCATTGCCTTTGCGCCTGTTGGCAGCACGATAAAAATGCAATCCAGCCTGGTCAACAATGCAGACAGTACGCCATTCCTGCAAATCAGCATCAGCGACCAGGGGCCGGGCATACCCGACTATGCCCTCGATAAAATCTTCGACCGCTTCTACTCCCTGCCCCGTCCACATGCAGCCAAAAGCACAGGCCTGGGTTTGCCATTTGTGCGTGAGGTGGCGTCGCTGCATGGGGGGAGTATCAGTGTGAGTAATCAGGCTGATGGTGGAGTAAGGGCAATGTTGTGCTTGGGAGTGTAAATACCGTATAACGTAGGTTGGGCTGGTAAATCGTAGCCCAACCTACGACTGACTGACACTCCAGCGACAAAAAAACACCTCCCCACTTCACACAAACCACATCATCCCCGCACATTACTTTTTTACATTACAGGCTACACCATTACCGGAGCCTGTCATGCAAAGAAGTCTGTTATTCAAAATCGTCATCGTTGGCCTGCTGGCTATCCTGCTGTATGTGCCGCTGACGATGATACAAGCCACCATCTGGGAGCGTATGCGTTACCGTGATGAAGCGGTGCGCAGTATCACGGCGGATTCTGTCAGTGAGCAGGTCATCGTCGGCCCAGTACTTGTAGTCCCCTATACCGAGACCTGGGAAGATGAAAGCTTTGATGCTTCGCTCAATAAAACCGTGCGCCGCCAGTTGTCTGCCAATAAAAAACATTACATCTATCCGAACGAGATGCAGATCATGGGTAATATCGATACCGACCAGCGTTATCGTGGCATCCATAAAGTGCTGGTGTATACCGGTCATCACAAAATAACTGGTGACTTCATGTTGCCAGAGTTGTCGAACATGGTGCAGAAGGACAATCCCAAGGCCATCATCACCCTGGCAGAAACGCCCTATATTTCCATGGGCCTGAGCGATACCCGCGGCTTGCAAAATTTCCCTAAACTGACATGGGATGAAAAAACCCTAGAGTTCAAACAAGGCAGCAAACTCAGTGCTTTCCAGCGCGGTATTCATACGGGGCTGGATGGTGTCAAGCTCGCCAGCGCCGAGCAAGTTAAATTCAAAATAGATCTGGATCTTGATGGCATAGAAAAACTCAGCTTTGCGCCACTGGCAAAAAATAACCAGGTGACGCTGGCATCAAACTGGCCGCATGTGCAATACGGTGGACGCTTCTTGCCATCACCAAAAGGCAGGGTTAATACAGACAAGAGTGTCAGTGCGAACTGGAATATCTCTTCCCTGTCCAGCAATGCGCAGCAACAAATGACGCGACTTGAAAATGCCGGGAATGCAGTCAATGTGGCGCGTGGGACAAGCACGAATGAAGATGGCAGCCCCACTTCATCTGCCTCACCTATCGATATCTTCAGTGTTTCATACATTGAGCCCGTCAACATCTATTCGCAGGCTGACCGTGCTGTCAAATATGGTTTGATGTTCGTCGCCCTGACCTTTGCTGCCTTCTTTTTGTTTGAGGTCTTGAAGCAGTTACCCATCCACCCGGTGCAATACACCCTGGTTGGTCTGGCGCTGGTGATTTTCTTTTTATTGCTGGTCAGTTTGTCAGAAAAAATCAGCTTCGTACTCGCTTATCTGATTGCCAGTGCCGCCTGTATTTTGCTGATCGGTATCTATCTGGCGAATGTGCTGCGCGACCGTAAGCGTGGTTTTGGATTTGCTTGCGCGCTGACGGTCTTGTACGGCATCTTGTTTGGCTTATTGAGTTCAGAAAACAATGCCATGATGATGGGTAGCTTGTTGCTGTTCGCAGTCCTGTCCGGCATCATGATTGCCACCCGCAAAGTGGACTGGTATAAGCTGGGCAAACCTGCTACTGATATTGCCTACGATCACGCCTGATAAGCCAGATCAGGTAAATGTATGAACACCAGAACCTCGCCTGCAGCATGCAAGGTTCTGGTTTTTATGCATGGTCTATCGTCAGCCCGGCATTGATCTCTGTCAGGCTGCGCATCAGGGTTTCGGAATAATGCAGGCCCGCACCGGAAGTGGCATAGATCAGCCTGAGCAGGATGAAATATTCACCATCGCAAAAATCGCCAACAGCAGGTAATTTGTATTTGACCTGTTCAATAAAGCCCAGCAACTGGGCTTCTTCTGCCAGCCATGCTGGCAAATTTGCCTCTGCCTCTGCTACATTTTCAACCAGGCCCGTGCACCATTGCCTGGGGCCGCCATGAGGGACAGAGCTTGCTGGCTGTTCTGCGCCTGCCAGACTGATCGCCACCGATGCATCTTCACCCCAGCGCTTGAGCGTCTTGCTGTTATTGCTGATGCGGGATACGGCACCGTCTAGCCCTTTGTTATCCGCCGCCTGGGCAAAGCTGTCAGCATCAAATTCTTCACCGCCCACTTCGAGATAAAAACGCAGTAATTTCATTCTTGCCCCCGTATCCAGGATTTGACAATGTGGTGCCATGCTCATTCACCCGGCTGCGAAATAAACCGGCCAGACCATCCTTATTCTAGTCGTGATTGAAGCTTTTGCAATTTTTATCACCAGGAAATATCTGGCCCGAGGCTTATCGGGCCGGTAGCCTTTCTCAAAAACTACCGGCCTTTGCTCTTGAGAACAGGATTAAAAACACAGCCCCTCAGTCTTGACCAGGCTGGCAAACAGGCCATTCAGAGTCATATTGTGATGCGCAATGATGGTGCTGGCGGGCAGCAAGGCTGTGTCATTGCAGCTATGCGCATCTTCTACCAGAATGACTTTGAAGCCCAGCTCGCTGGCGGTGCGGCAATTTGTGTCTATGCAGTACTGGGTTTTCAGGCCAGCGATGATGAGTTCCTGTATGCCTTTTGTGCGCAATTGCTGCAGTAAATCCGTGCCCTCAAAACAGCTGGGTCTGGTCTTTTCAAATACGGTATCCCTTTCCATGTCTATCTGCAGTTCAGGCATGAATTGCCAGTTGGCGCTACCAGCTTCTATGGGCGAGCCTTGCGGGCCGGTGTGGCGCACGGCAAATACCGGCACGCCGGCAGCGTGTGCTTTGGCCAGCAGGTGATTGATATTGGTCAGCACCTGCTCTGCTGCATGGATAGCCCCACTCTGCAACAAACCTACCTGCACATCGATGACCAGCAAGGCCGGGCTTACATACGATTGTTGTTCCATTTTCCAGACTCCTTTTTGCATTCTGCATGGATAAATTGCCAGCGAACAGGCAAGAAAAAACCCCGCTCATTGCTGGCGGGGCTTGCTATATCAGGTAAATTTTTAATTACCTGTGATGACTCAATCAAATCAGGCGCTAGCCTACCCCGCCACTACCAGTGGTAGTCGTGGTGACGGTGAAACCAGTCGTCGTGGTCAATTGAAATGTCATGCAGGGAGTGTAGTTGATAGAACTCATTTCATCAATAGAAATGAGTTCTACAAATACAATAGTCAAGTACCTGGCACATATCACTTCCTCAGGAACTTTGGATAAGCATTGATCTTCGCCTGCAAACGTTGCGCCAGGCCAAAATCTGCCGTCAGCAATTCATCGTGGATGAGTTGTGCTTCGTCACGATAAGAGAGAATCTTCTCGTTGTCCCAGTAATGTGGTGGGTGGTACAGATTGGTGATGCGGTCAGCCATCTTGACCATCCAGATTTCTGCCGGTTGCTGGCGGATGCGGTCGAGGCTGTCACGCATCTGTTCTGCCTTGGTCGGCAGGCTGGTGTTCTTGGACAGCGCTTGCACACCATCAGCCACGGCCAGGCCAAATTCCTGTTTCAATAATTCATGGCTGGCGCTGGTATCTTCTATGGTGTCATGCAATAAGGCACATTGCACCGCCAGCGCACCATCGGCAGTGGTATTCGATTGCAATGCCCAGATGACTTCCATGGCAACGCTGGCGATGTGGTTGATGTATTCCACACGCTCACCTTCCACTTTGCCACCGTAGGTTTGCCCGCTATGCTGGCGCGATGAAAACGACCAGGCCTTTTCGTAGATATCGGGGGTCCAGTTATTCATTTGCATTCCTTTCACAGGTCAACTTCTTCAGGCGACTCTCATTACTGAATTGCGTCATAGTGCCGGATTGAACTACAGATTTGTCAAATTTTGCAGGAAAGCAAGTCAAAAACAAGAATGTCATGTCTGACTAAAGCTCACCATATAAGCCACGGAATGGGCTAGCGAGGGGTAAATCAGCCCGGTTCTGATCCGTGCTGCCAGACGTATTTTACTACGATCTTCAGGTTGGAAAATTACAGGATGACAAAATCCCGCATAAAAATATCACCCTGTGGCAAAGATGCCGCTTGCTGCAAATTTAATCAAGTCACGGGCTAGGCAAGCAAGCATCCGCTCATTAGAATGGCCGACCTTTCCAGACATGCCAGGAAATTGAATCAACGCGAAGGAGATTCCATCAATGGAAGACTATAGTGGCAGCTATCTCAAGTGTAGCGGGTGTTTTTACACGGTTGGCTTTCAAGATTTCAATTGCTCTCACACATACACACGCAACACGACCAATCAACAAGCATTTTCACAGGCAAACTATCCTAGATGTGAGGTCACAGGTCTGCCTCACTATTGCGATCCAAACACAATGGTGATGCTCGCCTCACCTTGTTGGTGCCTGCACTGCAACAAACCAACTTTAATTGAACGCATACCGGACATAGGCCAATACATGAAAGCTGCTGCCTTGCGCAGATTACCAGAGCAAGAGAGACATAACGCTGCAAGTGACTACCTGCTTTATCTTGAAGATGAAAATTTCCTTGAGCACTATCAATGGCGCATGACACGCACAGCGCCATCAAAGTGTCTGCGTTGCGGTAATAGCGCCTATATATTGATTGATGAAAACCAACGCGATACAGGCATCACACATGAATACTGCTGGAATAGTCCCATAGAATGCATACCTCCACATATTTGCTCTCATGAATATGTGGCGCAAATAAACTGTTATCACTCTTTGACAGGCGAACTGAATTGGCTGCATGTACATAGAAGAACGGTTATTTCCTGCATGACTGATGACCCGTGCAAAGCTGATTTGCGTAAAGCTGCATACGCTATCGTACGCTATAAAGAAACAGAGGCCTTTGATATTCTTGAGGCACTCTCAAAAGAAAACAGAACCCCTGCCATGACCGCGCTGGGTACGCTTTACCTGTTCGGCATTGGAGTTGAGGCAGATGGCGAGCAGGCTTTCCACCACCTCAGCAAGGCACTCCAGGCAGGCGACGGTCTGGCTGCCATGAACCTGAGCAGGATGTACTGGGCAGGCATGGCGGGCATCAAGGCTGATGATGAAAAGATGAAATATTACCTGCATACGGCGAGGGAAATGGGGATATATATCCGCTAGCCATCATTTATCTTTTGTCACTTCACAGCTTTTTCCAGCTCGGACTTAGACATGAAGACGTATCTTTAAATGCACGGAAAAATATGAGGAAGCACGGATGGAAGACTATTGTGGCAGCAATTTGAAGTGTACCGGGTGTGGTAAAGTTTTTTTCTTTGCAGACTCAGATCGCTATCACCGGTACACCAGCAGTAACACGAATCATCAGGTATTTGCCCAAGTCAACAATCTCCAGTGTGAAGTCACAGGTCTGCCGCATTTTTTTGATGGCAGCGCAGTCACGTTACTGACTTCACCTTGCTGGTGTCTGCGATGTGATACAGCAACTTTAGTTGAGCGTATCCCTGAGATAAATCATTACATGAAAGCTGCCGCTGTACGCAAGATGCAGGAGAAAAAGATTTACGTCTCTGACAGATTACTTGATCTGGACGATCAAAGTTTTTTGGCGCATTATCAACGGCGTATGACCCGCGCTTCGCCACCAAAGTGTTTACAATGTGGCCATAGTAATTACGTACTGATTGAGGAAAACAAAAGCCTTACCGGCATCACCCACGAGCCTTGCTGGAACAGCTCTATTGTATGCATGTTCCCTCCACTCATCGTGGCACTAACAAACGCGACTGTATATTGCTATCACGCCTTGTCAGGCGAACTGAACTGGCTGCATATACAAGAAAGAGCTGTTTTTTCCTGCATGACAAATGATCGATGTCAACTCGATTTACGCGAAGCCGGATATGCAATCATCAGGAAAAATTATGCGCCAGCACTGGACATCTTGCAGTCTCTTGCCAGGGATGGCATACCAGCAGCAATAACAGGTATGGGGGCACTTTACCAAACCGGCACGGGTGTCGAACCGGATGGCAGCATGGCACTCCATTACCTGAGCAAAGCAATGGAAGCAGGAGATGGTATTGCCGCAGCCAATCTGGCCATGCTATATCGTTTTGGTTCAGCTGGCATCGATAAGGATGAAAAAACTTCATGGTCATATGCCCGCACCGCCAGAAAAATGGGAATATTCTTATGTTAGTTTTTAGCAGCCGATAAGCAAGCCCATACGCTCACATTGCCACCCACCTGGTACGACGCCGCCGGTCGCGGAACATGTGGATGGCGGAATGCACCATGCCTTCCGGGCTGCCGCTTTCCTGGTATTGCTGGCGCAGGTACTGGGCATCATTGCCGGTGCGTGCCACTTCGCTTAAATGCGTCAGTGCGGCCACTGCATCCAGACTTTCTGCATGGGGTTTGAGCCTGTTCAGGGTAGCCAGTATGTCTTCGCGCAAGACTGTGCTCTCATAGGTCTTGGGGTGCACAGTAACACCATCAAAACCGAAACGGCAAGCCTGGAAACGGTTGTAGTTATACACCAGGTAATCATCTTCTGCCGGTGGCGGCTCGCGCCTTTCCAGCAGATAGGCACACAGAACTTGCAGGTAGGCGGCCAGTGCAGCAGCTCTCTCCACGTTCAGCGGAGTATCGCAGACGCGCAACTCTATTGTGCCGTATTCGGGCTTGGGGCGGATATCCCAGTAAAAATCTTTCATGCTTTTGACGACGCCGGTTTTTTCCATCTTGCTGAAATAGTCGTGAGAAAACTCATCCCAGTTCAATACGAAAGGGGCCCGCCCTGACAAGGGGAAGGCATATACAGAATTGAGACGGGCAGAATTGAACAGGGTGTCACCACCCTGCACATAAGGTGAGGAAGCAGACAGGGCAATGAAGTGCGGCACATAGCGGTTCAGTGCATGCAGCAGGAACATGGCGTCGTCACCGGATGTGCAACCTATGTGTACATGCTGGCCAAAGATGGTGAACTGTTTGGCCAGATAGCCGTACAGGGCCGACACTTCGACAAAGCGTGGCTTGGAAAATATCTTGCGGTCTGTCCATTTCTGGAAGGGGTGGGTGCCACCACCGCAAATGCCTATATTGAGAATGTCGGCGGCCCGCACGAGAGTGTCGCGAATCTCTGTTAATTGCCTCAGGACACCGGTATAACTGGTTTGTACATCGGTGCAGATTTCTATCATGCTCTGGGTAATTTCTGGTGTCACATTACCGGGGAAAGCTCGCTTGGCCAGCAGGTGCAAAAGATCAGGGCTGGCAGCGGTGAGGTCAAAGTCCGACAGGTTGACCAGTTGCAATTCCAGTTCTACTCCCATGGAGAGGGCGTTAGACTGCATGAAGTCTCCGAGTGGCATATTATTGCTCCGTTTCTTCCGGGGTTTCTTTGGCGGCAAACAAGGCCAGATGAGTCAGGATGGGGCCGGCGATTTCCAGTATCAGGGTCATGGCAACCAGGGCAAACCATTCGTCGGTCATGGCCATGCCCAGTTTGTTGGGCTGCTCAAGATTAAGGATCAAAAAGACGGATACCGGTGCCAGCCCCAAACCACTGAGCATGCCCTTGCGCATGGAGATACCGCTGACAGGTGCCAGCAAGGTGGTGACAACGATCTTGCTGCCCAGACGCATGACCAGCAACAGGCTGCCCAGCATGGCACCCGCCAGCACCTGCGCCCACGGTAATGTGGATGCTGCAAAGACGAACAGCACGACTGCCAGCAATTCACCCAGGACACCAAAGTTTCTTTGGGTGCGGCCAAGGCTGATGCGCCTGTGCCTGGCAATCAAGCCAAAACTCAGGGTCGCCAATATCGGTGACAAACCGCTGGCATGGGTGAGTGCCACCAGAACGATAACAGCAAAGGCAAAACCCAGGGTGGCATCCTGTGCCTGCCGGCCACGCCAGCGCAATATCGTGGGCAACAAAATGCCAAATATGGAACCTGCCAATACAGAAGCACAAGCCACCAGCATGACATGCAAACTTTGGGCAGAGGCTTTCAGGATATCACCTGGGCCTTGCATGACCCAGTACACCAGGATGAGTTTGAAGACAAATACTGCCAGCACAGAATTGATGGCCGTCAAATGCAGGATGCGTTCGCTGACCTGGCCTGAACTGCGCTGTTCATTAATCACACGCAATACGGCAGCAGGCGAAGACGACATCGCCAGTGCGGCCAGCAATAGCGATATCAACTGCGTACTGCCATACCATAAGGCCACACAATACACGGCGGCGAAGGTGGCACCCGCCTCCAGCAGACCTGTAACGGCAACCCATGGATTTAGACGCAACCAGCGCAAATTGATGCGATAAGCAAACTCAAACAACATCAAGCCAAAAGCGATATTCGCCAACAGCACCAGGCTATGGTTGTCCAGCGGCGACAGATAATCTGGAAACAGGTTCACCAGCACAAAGCCTGTCAGCGCATACACACTGATACGCGGCAGGTGCAAGAGACGATTGAGAATATCACCCAGCAACCATGCCAGCGCAAGCACGCAGGGCCAGGCCATCTGGCTGATATTGATGGAAAATTCAGTCATGCTGTCTCCCTGCCGGACCAGGCTGTTTTTTAGAATCGGGTTTCTCTGGCAGCCCGTAAAAAGCTGTCCAGTATGGGTGTGCAATCAAGCAGATCGCTCTGCCCTGTCAAATGAAATTCAGGGTGCCACTGCAGGCCGACGACAAATTTGGCTTTTTGGTAGCGTATTGCTTCTACGATATTATCTGCTGGTGAAATTGCCTCTACCTTGATATCCCTGCCAAGATTTTTAATGGATTGATGATGAATGGAATTAACTTTGGCAACGACACCTGGTGGGAATAACTGCGCCAGTGAAGATTGCGGTGTGAACTGTAATTCATGGCCATGCTGGTCATACAGTTCATTCACGTGGGCAAGTGCACCGGGTACTTCAGTGACGATGTCCTGATACAGACTGCCACCAAAAGCCACATTCAATAACTGGCAACCGCGGCAAATGCCCAGCAAGGGTTTGTCAGCTTCAATAAACTCATGCAAGAGCTCCAGCTCATACATATCGCGGGTGCGATCACCATTCCATTCAGGGCGGGTGGATTGTTGTGAATAACTCTCGGGTGCCACGTCAGCACCACCTTGCAGAACCAGGCCATCCAGATGCCTGGCGTAATCGCGCAAGCGTATATTGCTGGGCCGTATCAAGCCATTGGTATTGACTGAAGGGATCATGAACACCATCACATCACGCGCCATGACCCACTGCGCGATCGATTCTTCCAGATATTGCAGGGTCTTGCTGGAGAGGCCTTTGGAGCCAGTCTGGGGATGGAATATGCGGGCAGAAACACCTATCTTCAGCGTGCGCTGAGTGATGCCTTTTGCGGTACGCATGGACGTTGCCCGCAAGCGCGCGGTGATCACACGTATCATCGTGCGCCAGGGTGATTCATCAGCCAGGTAAGGTGCTTGTCTGTCGGCTTGATCCTTGGCCATCGGCTGGGCCATGGTTTCTGTCTGAGTCACCGCAATGGCAGACTGAAACGCTGTCGACTGTGTAGCAGGTTGCGTGGTGGGTTGCGTGCTTGTCTGAATAGTCGATGGTACATCCGGTAAAGTGCCCGGTGCAATATGGACAGGCAAGCTTGTTGGCACAGGAGGCTGCACTAGCTCTGTTTTTTTGGTGTCTTGAGGTGCTTGATCATTTTTTTCATCCGGCATGGTATCTATCCATCGCTGATAAGCTGAAATGTGTCTGCATTCTCATGCTGATAGCAAATTACATGAAAAAAAAGCGATGCTACATCAGGGGCAGATATGGAAATTCCCTGTTTTCACCAATGCCACCCTGCACAAATCGCACAAAATGCGCGTCGCAATGGTGTACGCGCCTCCATGAGTGACATACTACACTGCTGGCGAGCCTGGGTCTGTCAGATAACGCCTACCCAGTAGCAAAGATCATTTCCCAGAGCTGCTATGCGTTCTCCCACCTACTCAGTATAGTTCAAATCCATTTTTTTGAAACACACCTGTAACGACGGATAACATCCCGCTTTTATCTGAATTTGATCGTACTCAGGCATCACAGCAAGAACAGCAATGCCGCCACCACCGTTGGTGGCAAGGCACCCAATAGCAATCCCATTGCGCCTATGGATTCATCATTGAAACCGCGTTTCAACAAAGCCACACCTGCCGGGTTAGGAGCATTGGCGATCACGGTCAGGCCGCCACCTGCAACAGCACCGGCGACCAGCAAATATTTCGCCTGGTCGCTCAGGCCCGCAATCAATGAACCCAGATAAGTCAGCGCCGCATTATCAGTAATCGCAGTCAGGCCCAGAGCCGCAAAGAACAGGGTATGCGGTTTCAGGCTCGCGACTATGGGTTGCAACCACCATTGCTGCATGCCACCCAGCACCACCAAACCAGCAAGAAAAAAACCAACCAGTAGCCCCTCTTTTAAAATCAAGGGGCTTTGATAACGTTCATACGCCTGGGTATACCCCATGAAGAACAGGAATAGCCCCAGAAAGAATACCGGGTGATGCGCGAACAAGACCACGCCCGCCAGAAAGGCCAGGTGGATCAGGCTGACGATCAAAGGCACAGGTGTAACCGCTGTGTTTGTTTCCGTGTTTTCTGCAGTGATATGCTTACGCAAAAGCAGTGTGACGACAGTAGCGTTGAACAACACGGCGACAGCGGCTTTCAAACCAAAAGTCGCCAGCATGAAAGCGCTGTCCCATTGCCAGGCAGTAGCAACCATCAGCACTGGTGGCGCAGCGTAAGAAGTAAGAGTGCCGCCGATAGACACATTCACAAACAACACACCGAGCGCTGCATACTTCAACCACTCCGGCATGCCCTGGCGGAAAATTCTTGGAGCCAGCATCAAGGCGGCCAGCGTCATGGCTGCCGGTTCGGTAATCAGCGAGCCCAGCAAGGGCACTGCCGCCAGGCCAAACCAGACCATCGCCAACGCATCAGGCACAGGCATGAAGCGCGCCAGCATTTTAAGGACGCGGCCGACAATCTCTAATACAGGGCGCGATGCGGCCACCACCATGACAACAAAGACAAACAGGGGTTCAGTATATTGACGCGACTCGGCGTAAGTTATTGCTGCATCACCACCAGACACCAGGGCCATAACGACGATGAGTACAAAAGCCCAAAAACCAAATACGACTTCCACTTCACCCAGGAGATGGAACAGACCGGCATGCCTGGCATGCCTGTGCGCCAGCACTTCAAAAAACTTGGCGCTGAAAGTGTGCAACAGGGCCAGGCCAAAAATCACTGCGCCCAGGGTTTCCATTAAGCTCATCACGTTCATTCCCGCATAAGTACAGATACATATCTTACACGAGCTTGCGTGTGCTTACGAGCTAAACCGGCATATTATGGACTGTAAAAATCGGCTGATTACCCTGGTCACCTGTTGATCAAATGCAGCAACCAGGTCATGAAAAGCTTTCGTCCGATCCCACCATATGCATGCTTAAAAATCAGTCCCCTTGCTGCTGCCAGACTGCTTTACCCGACTTCAAATAAATCAAGCCGCTGGCGGAGCCTTCTTTCGCTACCACAATGCCATCATTCTGCAATTTCACAGACTTGGCATGATAGCTGTGCGGCTGCGAACCTTTATCTTCGACATACCAAAGTTCCAGCCAAGAAAAGTCGTCGCCACCATTGCCTGTCACATGCCCTGCACCGACGATGACAGGCCTGGCTTTGCCGTGTGACAAAAAGACGATGCCTTCTTTATTGCTCTTGCTGTCCTTGACCAGAACCGCCAGGTCTCCCTTACCGGTGCCCAGGAAATTGCCACGCCAGACGAAGGGATTGATACGGCTGTTCACCTCGATTGATTCTTGCCTGGACAAGCCATCAAGCTGCTTGTTTGCCCAGTCAGGCAATTGCATCCTGGGCGATACCTCCTGTGCAAAAGCGATGCTGTTGGCGAATAACAGGACGACGGACGCTAATTTGAAATTCATGGCAAAACTCCTGGTAATGATATAAATGTATAAGTATCGTTTGAATAAAAGCCTGCTTTGCTTCAACTGATTATTGCTAATGATGTCACTACAAATACCTCACCTCAAACTGACGGTCTGCCTCTTCCACGCTGGGTCTTGCCACTTGTAGAACACACTCAAAGAGCCCGGTTTGTCGGCATAATTTTCAACTTGCAGGCTGTCCATGCTGACGACTTCAAAGCTCTTTTTGAAGCGGCCTTCGACTTTGGCTTCACGTGCTACCAGCATCTTGTTGGTACCGGGTACCCAGCCTGCGAATTCTGCATAGCCAAGCTCAGGGTCACTATTCGCTGGGGGCAGGATGTCGATGATCCAGCCCTGGCTGGTCTGGTGGAATAGCCAGAGTTCACGCCAGTTTTCCATGGGTTGCACGGCCAGCGTCAGTGCGGTGTTCTGTGCATTGGCGCGGGCGGATGCGGGCCAGACCACGCTATAAGTGCAGCGCTTTGCCAGCGGGGTTTTGACGTCGTGTTTGGCGTCAGTCAGCATGACACAGGTTTCACCTGGCTGGCCTGGGGCGGTGATGATGTTCAGGCCAGGTTTGGGAATGACTGCGGGTTCGGCTGCCCAACGCGTTGTGCCTGCACGCACACCGGCGTCAGCATAGGCATACACATCTTCATCGGCGAATTCTTCTTTGTTGACGGCTGCCAGTTCTGTCAATGCGCGGTTGGCGGCATCTTCTACCTTTTCGCCTTTGCGGGCGCGCTGAAAGGCGATGCTGGACCAGACGCTGGCCTTGCGCATGCGCATACGGTTTTTCAGATACTCGGGCAGGCTGGTGGTGTTGACCTTGTCGAGCACATCGGCACGCCACTGGTCGAGGGCATAGCGCTCGGTCGGGCGCATGGTGGGGTCTATGCAATCCTGCCTGGTCAGTGCCAAGGCAGCGCGGGCTTTTTGGTCGGGCGTGGCATTCATGGCCAGCACGCGGCGGAAGGCTTCGCCGTCATAACATAGTTGCATGCGGCCTTCGCGTTCATAGCCTTTGATGTTGATACCGTAATTGGCGACCACTTCCAGGTGGGCGGCAATAGTCGCCTCATTTTGCTTGGGCTGTTTGCTGGATGCACGTTTGGCCAGGCGCTCTGCCATGCTGCCGAGTGCATCAAAAGCTTCGGCACCTATGGCATTGGCGGGAGCAGCCTTGAGGTAAGCAGCGGTATAGCTGATGCCCAGGGATTCTGCACCTGGTGTATCACGCAGGAAGCGGATAACGGCGAAGGCATCCGGTGCATCATCAGGTTGCATGGACACCAGGCGAACTTGCGATGCCTTGATATAGCCTGCCCGTTCGCGCCTGTGGTCATACACTTGCAGGTAGTCGAGTTTTTCACCACGGATTTCCAGGCTGTCGCCCTGCCATAGCACGGCTTGTTGTTGCGCGCCGTCCTTGGGGGCGGCGCGCAATTGTGCCTGGTCTTGTGTGACAACAGCCAACACGGCGACAGCAGCTAAAGTAGCAAACATGATTATTGGCTCTCTTTGTTTTCGTTAGTGGTTTCTGTTTCAGCTTCGGTTGATACTTTTTGCATGCCCTGCTTGCTGTTCCTGCCGCTACCCAGTAATGCGGCACCAATGAAGCTGCCATCTGTTGGTGGGGGTGCGATGATGACCGATATCTTGTCTGACAATTTGTCGGCCATGGTTTTCTGTATCAACAAGGGGTGCTTGGTCAGCAGGACACCTTCCCTCTCCATCTGCACGCTAGTGACCTTGCCAACCAGGTCTTGTCTATAGGCTTCGGCATCGGCCAGTTTGCGGCGTGAATCGGCTTCACCCTGGGCTTCGATGACGCGTGCCTGCGCTGTGCCTTCCGAGGTTTTGATGCGGGATACTTTTTCTGCCTCGGCTTCAAGCTTGCGTTGCTCTATCTGCTTTTGCTTGAACGGCAGGACATGCTTCATGGCTTCTTCCTCTGCTTTTGCAGCGATGATTTGCTCGTTACCAGCAGCCTCGGCGGCTTTCTCGCGCTTGATCTTGTCGGCGTCAGCTTCCAGCGCGGTTTGTTTGACCTGTTTGTCTTTCAGTTCCAGGGTGTAGCGCATTTTTTCGCTTTCCAGTTCTTCGGCCAACAGTTTTTCCATGCCGCGTTTATAGTCGGCAGGCAGATCAACCTTGCCCATCATGACACTGCGCAGGATGATGCCATCAGCCGCCAACTTTGGTTTTAATTCAGCTTCTATCTGCTTCTGGATTTCTGCCCGCTTGCTGGAGAATATCTCGCGTACTGTATACAAGGTGAATGCCTTGTAGATCACGCCCTGCACTGCCGGTTCAACGATGTCGGTGTTGATGTTCTCTGGCAGACTGGTAGACATATTGGTCAGCTTGGTTGGGTCAACGGCATAACGTATGCTCAGGTCCACGCCCAACGACAGGCCTTCTACCGACTGAAAAGGCGCTTCGCCATCGGCACGGCTGCTGCGTGTGGGTTTATATAACTGGTCTTGCAAACTGAACAAGCGCAACTCATGCAGACCTGGCACGACAATCAGGGCACCGTCACGCACCTGGTCGGCATGACCTGTCAATTGATTGATACGTACACCGATTTCACCACGCGGAATATGCTTGACAGGCGGATGAGTGCTGATCGCATACACGGCACCACCTACCAGGCTGAGCACTACCAGACGCTTGAAAGTGACTTTGCTGAACATGCCTGATTCTGTCGTGACCCTGGCCCCCGCTTTGATTCCCGATGCGCTTTTGCTGAAAACGGAAGACAGAGTGGATCTTACGGCTTGTACCAGGGATTTGATACGGTCAGACATGATAGTTCTCCAATGAGGTAGTAACAGGTTCTTAGGGTTAGCGCAGTGGCGTTTGCCCTGCATCCCTGAGACACATCATGCGCTGTACTAGGCGGAACATACAATGCTGGGGCGGGGGCAGAAATATCACTGTGGCAAGCTATTTATTCCGCGCCTGGAATAAGCCTTGCCGCGTGTGAAGAAAAACTCACAGCGGCTTTATGACTTTTGCCTGAAAAGCGTAGATACTGCGAATATTGATATCAGTGCAGGAGAATGAAGTGGTCAAAGTAGCTGTCATTGAAGACGATCTGCCCACCAGCAATCAGTTAAAAACCTGGATAGAAGCAGCAAAACCAGGCATACAGATAGACCAGTGGTTCAGCCGGGACGATGCCGAGGCAGCCATCGCACGCGAAAACTATGACCTTGTGGTGCTCGATATTGAACTGGGGCGCGAGCGCCATGCCGGCGTTGCCATCATCAATGCCATCAACAAGCAGCATGCAACGCCAGTGCTGGTGGTGTCGGCCATGCCAGCCACCATTTACCGCAGCATCATGAAGGCACTGGATGCCTGGGATTACCTGCAAAAGGCGACCTTTGAAGAAGCCGATTTCATAGAAACCTTCCTGGAAATGCTGCGCTCGGTCAAAGAACGCAAGCAACATAAAGAGAGCCAGAGCGCTGCTTATAAGGAAGCGGCCAAGTCCCCGGTTGCCGACCAACTCAGCATGGACCCACTGCGCCAGCGCACTCCTATCTGGCGAGGCCAGCGTATCAACCTGCCACTGACTGCGCAACGCATACTGGCAGCCCTGTTTGCCCGCCGTGGTCAGGTGGTGTCGTATGAAGACTTGTATGAAGTCGTCAAGAGCGGGCGCAACCGCGACAATATACGCAAGCATGTATCAACCATACGCGACGCCTTCCGTGAGATTGATGCAGACTTTGAATGCATAGAAAACGTCCCCATGCGCGGTTTCAGATGGGTGGATGACGACGCGGGCAGAAGCTGAGATGGGCAAGTTCTTGCTGGCGACTTACCGGCTACGGATATTATTTCGCGGCGTTTTTTTATTGCTGGCGCTGGCAACAGTGGGCCTGGCGCTGTCTGTCTTACAGCAGGAAAAGCAACTCAGCTATAACAATTACCAAAGCAATTTCAATAAAACCCGGCTGCAAATATCGGCCACGCTACGCCACCCTGCCGGGCAACTGGCGCTGCTCAATCCTCCTGATGACAAACAGCGCGCATCCTTGCGTCCCTTGCTGCTGCCGTATTCTGCAATAGATTTTGACGACCAGAACAAGGTGCAGCAAGCCATTGCCATGTCGGGTTGCCTGGTGCAATATGGTAATGAAGGCGCACTCTGCAGCGGCATAGGCAATAACCCCTGGGCGGGCGGCTTTATCTATATAGCGGGTAACTTCAATAGCAGCCAGCTGGTGTCACACAAGCGCGGCAATGAAAGTCTGACACAGGCACACAGGCTGAAAGTCAGTGTCAGCCTGCGCGGCCAGACATATCGCTGGATAGCACCGTTTGAAGAAGAGATAGCGCCAGCGAGACAAAACCAGGGTGTACGTGGGCGCTGGACAGGGTTCATTGAAAGCGAAGCCAACAGACCGAATGCTCGCCCGGTAAAAGACTTCCGTGGCTGGGCCTGGCAACAGGCGATCTGCAACCAGGCAGACCAGGATGACAAGGATGCTGACTGCCAGAAAAATACCTTCTTCTCGCTGCGTCTGCCCATACCGGTATTGCAGGAAGCCCTGTTTGAAAAAAAACGCCCGGTCTGGCCACCACAGGATCTCGATCAGATGGAAGTCAGCCTGTCCGTCCTGCCACCGGATTCTGACACCGCCCTGCTGGACAGCAAGAATGCGCCAACTGCAACACCATTCTCCCTCAAGGATTTGCAAGACAATCTCTTGCCTGGCGAAACCCTGCGCATACGCAAGCGTGATGCTCAGGACAGCAAGGATAACAAGGATGACCTGATCAACCTGACCGGCGCCTTTGAGCAAAGCGATGAATCATGGAACATCGTCACCCGCCTGATACGCCGCCTGCCTGTTGATGAATACGATGTCCCGCTCGAAAGCCGTGAAACCATCAGCACACCGCTGGCCAATTATGAAGTTTTGCTGAAGGGGGATGTGCGTAGCGTCAGCAAGAGCCTGAGCGTAGTTGCCAGCCGTGTGTCCTGGTTTGTCGGTGCGATGCTGCTGGCATTGACACTGGCCTGGCTATTGATCGAGGTCAGTATCATCAGGCGCATCACTCTGCTGACCAGGCGTGCCGTGTCATTGTCAAAGACCATGAAGGGTGCGGGTGAGCTCGAACAATTCGACGTCAGCGACTTGCGCAGCCCGGATGAGCTGGGTGTGCTGGCCAGTTGCCTGCATGATTTATTGCGGCGCGTGAAGGAAGACGTGGAACGCGAAACCATACGCACTGAACAAGAGAAAGAAATGTGGCATGCCGTCGGCCATGAAATCATGTCACCGCTACAGTCTTTGATGGCCTTGCATGGTAATGCCGAAGACCAGAGCAACCGCTACATCAGCCGCATGCAGCAGGCCATACGTGTGCTGTATGGCAGCGCCTCACCCAGCGAGGCATTTCAATCTACCGTCTTGCAAGTCAGTGAAATTGATATCACCCTGTTCCTGAAAAACGTCGCAGACAATGCCCCCATGGTAGGCATACCTGATGTCAGCTATCAGGGCACGGATGATGTCGTCATGGTCAAGGCTGATGAGTATTCGCTGGAAGATGTAGTGACCCATGTCTTGCGCAATGCCGAGCGTTACCGCAAGCCAGGCAGTGCTATCAGTATCCAGTTGCAGAATACTGAGACGGCGGCGACCATCACTATCCACAATGATGGCCCGCATATTGCGGACGATCTGATCGACAAGATTTTTGAATATGGCGTGTCGGACCAGCATGATTCGGGCGCGAATGGTAACCGGGGCCAGGGATTGTTTGTTGCCAAGACCTATATGGCGAAGATGGGTGGGACGATCAGCGTGCAGAATGTGGACCAGGGTGTGAGTTTTGTACTCACTTTGCAACGAGGAAATCCGTAAGTCTGCAGAGAGACAAAATAACGACACTGGATGACGGCCAGGAGCATGCCGGAATGACGTGGCTAAGGCATGGCAAATCAAACTCTGTGCCAGTCTGCATAATTCCAATAAATTATTAAAAAAATAATAATCCGACGACTTCAACAGTTTTTGCCGAAAAAGCAAAACTTAGTTTTGCATCCCACCACAAATCACGTCGCACTATCGGAAAGCATGGCTTTAGAATCCTTGACGGGCGCGCTGAACTAAACGCCAGCTCACGGGGTCAATTACTGCACTATCCATATAGTCATATTCAAACCCCTGAGAAAAAATACCAGGCTGAGACAGCCTGTCCAACAATAAGGAAAGCAATGAAACCACAATTGAAACTGATCGCGGCGCTGTGCATGGCAGGTGCAAGCGGCCTGGCACTGGCCCAGGCAGAAGACAAACACCAGTGGCTGGAAGACGTCACCGGTGACAAGGCCCTGAGCTGGGTCAAGGACCAGAACAAGGTCACCCGCGGCAAGCTTGACAACGACGCAGGTTTTGCCAAGCTGAAAGCTGATTTACAGGTCGTGCTGGATTCGAAAGACCGTATCCCAGGCATACGAAAAATGGGTGATGCCGTCTACAACTACTGGATGGATGCAGAACACCCGCGCGGTGTCTGGCGTAAAACCACACTGGAAGAATACAAGAAAGCCCAGCCTAAATGGGAAGTCGTGCTGGATGTTGATGCACTGGCCAAAGCTGAAAATGAAAACTGGGTATTCAAGGGCAGCGTATGCCGTGAACCCGTGTACGACCGTTGCCTGATCGAGTTGTCACGCGGTGGTGCCGATGCGGTTGTCACCCGTGAATTTGACCTGGCCGACAAATCCTTCGTCAAAGGTGGTTTCAGCCTGCCAGAAGCAAAAATGAACCTGGACTGGGTCAACAAAGATACCCTGTTTGTCGCCACTGACTTTGGTGCCGGCACGCTGACAGATTCTGGCTATGCACGCGTCGTCAAGGAATGGAAACGTGGTACGGAATTATCTGCAGCCAAGACGCTGTTCGAGGGCCAGAAAACTGATATGGCGGTGGGTGCCAATTCCAGCGACCATAAGGGCATACACAGGGAACTGGTTAACCGCCAGATCACTTTCTACACTTCAGAACAATATCTGAAAGAAGGCGACAAACTGACCAAGCTCGATGTGCCAGCCAAGAGCAATCTGTATTTCTTTGACAAACAGGCCGTGATCACCCCGCGTGAAACCTGGAATGTCGGTGGCAAGACTTATGCATCCGGCAGCGTACTGGCCATCGATTTTGATGCCTTCATGAAGGGTAACCGTGAGTTCACCGTCTTGTTTGAACCCAGCGACACTACCTCTTATAGCGGCGCTACCATCACAAAAAATTATCTGTTATTGCAGACCCTGGATAACGTCAAGAGCAACCTGAAAGAATGGAAATTCGATGGCGGCAAGTGGTCTTCCCGTCAGGTCAGCCTGCCTACCCTGGGTGCGGTTGGCGTGAGCGGCATTGATGCAGAAAATTCTGACGATTACCTGCTCAGCTATTCTGATTACCTGACACCCAGCGTTTACATGATGGCACATGCAGGCAATGACAAGCGCGAGCTGCTGAAGTCTGCACCGAGTTTCTTTGATGCCGGTGCGTATGAAACAGTACAAAAATTCACGTCCTCCAAGGACGGTACCAAGGTGCCTTACTTTGTCGTGCGCCGCAAGGATGTGAAATACGACGGCAATAACCCTACCCTGCTGTATGGCTATGGCGGTTTCCAGATTTCCATGACACCTTCTTATTCCGGTGGCCTGGGCAAGAGCTGGCTGGACAAGGGTGGCGTGTATGTCGTCGCCAATATCCGCGGTGGTGGCGAGTTTGGCCCGCGCTGGCATCAACTGGCGCTGAAAGAAAACCGTCAACGTGCTTATGATGACTTTGCTGCCGTAGCAGAAGACCTGATCGCCAGCAAAATCACCAGCCCTAAACACCTGGGTGCCATGGGCGGCAGTAACGGCGGCCTGCTGGCCGGTGTTGCTTTGACCCAGCGCCCTGACTTGTTCAATGCGGTGGTCAGCCAGGTGCCTTTGCTGGATATGCGCCGCTTTAACCAGCTGCTGGCGGGTGCCTCATGGATGGGTGAATATGGCAATCCTGATGTAGCGGCAGAATGGGATTACATCTCCAAATATTCTCCATACCAGAACGTCAAGGCAGGTGTGACTTATCCTAATGTGCTGTTCATCACCTCTACCCGTGATGACCGCGTACATCCTGGCCATGCACGCAAGATGGCAGCCAAGATGATGGATCAGGGCCATAAAAATGTCTGGTATTACGAAAACATAGAAGGTGGCCACGGTGGTGCGGCGAACAATGCACAACGTGCCGACATGAGTGCGATCACTTACACCTTCTTGTGGAATATGCTCAAGCGTGACAATGATGCTGTGCAAGTGCACTAAGTAGCAAATAAGGCGGCCTGTATCTGCCGTAAAAACAAAAGCCCGGGATGCACAATCCCGGGCTTTTTCTTTTTGCGATGAAGCGTTTTAATTCACCTTGTCAGAAGGAAAGCGTATGGTTTCCTTCAGCAAAGAACCCATGGGCCAGGCCAGGTTCATATTGTTTGGTTGTATGGCTTTGGTAAACCACTTCTCATACAGTCTGGTGATGTCGCCATCGGCCATCAGACGTGCCATTTCTATGTCAATGGCTTTCTTGAATGCGGCATCGCCTTTGGGCAGCATGATGGCATAGGCTTCAGAAGCCAGCGGGTCGCCGACGATCATGAATCTGGATGGGTCTTTGGCTTTGGCTTTCAAGCCAAACAAGATCGCCTCATCCTGGGCAAAGGCATTGACGTGACCAGTTTCCAGCATGGTGAAAGAATCACTGTGATCTTTGCCTTCCACCAGCGCCATATGCAGGGCACGCACCTTGTCACGCTCCAGTATGAATTTATCGGTGGAGGTACCCTTGGTGAAGACGACTTTCTTGTCCTTCAAATCTGTCCAGTTCTTGATGCCTGAACTGGTATTCACCATCATGCGCAGAGTAGAAAAGAAATGCGGTATCGTGAAATCAACGAGCTTCCTGCGGTCAGCCGTATTACTGGTTGAACCACATTCCATATCAGTCTGGCCAGATGTCATGGCCTGGATGCGGTTATCAGCCGTCACTGGGACAAAATTGATTTTCAGTTGTGGCAACTTCAATTCTTTTTTGAGGGCATCGACCATTTTCTTGCAGATATCGATGGTGTAACCAACTGGTGCTTTGCTTTCTGATAAATAAGAGAAAGGCAAGGCTGACTCGCGATAAGCGATATTGATGGTCTGGCTTTTTTTAATACGCTCCAAAGTGTCAGCTGATGCCAGTTGAGCAAGAACAGCGGCCGACGCAAATACGCCAGCCTGAAAAATACTGCGCAATTTCATATGATTTCCTTATGCCCTGCATGACAACTTTAACTGTCTGAGCATTTTGTTGGGGGCTGCTGCAAAAGATGTTCAGGTGCAGCCTTGGTTGAGCTTGCCTGAATAGGGGTAGTACGAAAGGGCCATGCAATCAGGCCCGGATTATTTGCAAAAGCGTGGGGGTTTTAAAAATGAGGAATCGGATTATATCGTGGTCTTGCAATATTGAGGGAGAGGTAATCCTCTATGTTTCTATCCAGCTAATGATCAGGCTAATGACCAATTAACAGCAAATTAGCAAAAGATTCTCGCAGTGACAGGTCATGCAAATAAAAAAACGCTGGCATCAACATCAGCGTTTTATATGCGGGGCTCCTGCTATTCAGCGACCTTGCGCTGCATCTCTGCCAGATAAGCATCAAGCTCTGCGGTACTGGTAAAAATTTCATTCAACGGTGCGGCACGGACAATTTCAAATACTTTTTGTACCTGGCGGCTAAGATTGACAAAATAAGTGGCACCGCCATGATTGCGCATGGTTTTGCGTATCTTGGCCAGCACCCGCAAACCCTCGCTGGAGATGAAGGTCAAGGCTTCCATGCTCATGACCAGAATCTTGACTTCTTCACTGACGCTGCTGGCAAAGAACTGCTCAAGGTCGGCTGCGGTACTGGTATCAAGGCTGCCGGACAAATCTATTCTTGCGGTTGGTAATTGGGTTTCATCTATGGAAATTTCTAACACTGTCTGTCCTCTATGGTTTAGCTTGCAGGTGTTCAGGGTTTGACAAGAAATTTACGTATGTGCAAATTATTCTGGCCGTGCGCGTAGTTGTAATCAATATGATCTGCCAGGGCATTCACCAGATACAGGCCCAGGCCGCCTTCAGGACGGTCAGCAAAATCCACTTCGAGGTCGGGCTGGCTGACGCCATGCAGGGGATTGTAAGCGTGGGAATTGTCGACCACGTCGAGTATCACTTCTGACTCTTGCAAATGCACGTCCAGCCGTATGGATGCCGGGTCCTGATCTGTTGCACCATGCTTGAGTACATTGACCAGTACTTCTTCAGTAATCAATTGCAGGTCATCAACCACTTCATCACTGACTTGCTGTGCATGCAGCAAACCAGCCAGACGAGGCCTGACCTGATCATAGGCAAGTGACTGACCATTAAGGCTGATCTGCCAGTCGGCAAAAGCCGGTTTGCGTCGTTTGGCTTCAGGATGAAATTGCATACTTAGTAATGTCAAATCGTCAAACTGCGGAGCTTGCGCAATAAACTGCTGATGCGCCAGTGTCACACTGCGAATAATGTCTGCTGCAAATGCCGGTGCCTGTCGACTAATTGTAGTCTGTAATCGGGCTTCTGAGAATTCTTCATTATCCTGATTCCTGGCTTCGGTGATGCCATCGGTATACATGACGACAATGTCATGAGCAAGCAGGCGAATTTCAAACTGCGGGAAACTGGCTTCTTCTTCCAGCCCCAATGCCGGGCCGGTTTCCAGTGCCAGCTTGCTGACCTGGCCATCACGTAACAGCAGCGGCGCATCATGACCTGCGCTGGCGTACTGCAACACACCGCTTTTCAGGTCGAGCATGGCAAAGAACATGGTGACAAAACGGCATTCGGGATTGTTGTGCGCCAGTTCGCGGTTCACGGCAAACAGCAAGGCTGCCGGTGAACTGCTCTGATGTGCCAGTGTGCGCATCAGGCTCAGGGTGCGCGCCATGAACAGGGCAGCTGGCACACCCTTGTTGGCGACATCCCCTATCACCATGCAAATACGCTCATCAGCTATATGAAAAAAATCATACAGGTCGCCACCAACTGCCCTGGCGGGTTGCAGCAAAGTACTCACGCTGTAGCGTGGATCGATAGCCGCATCTGCGCTGGGCAACATGGCTTGCTGTATCTGGGCTGCGATGGCGAGTTCACTTTCCATACGCTGTCTTGCCGCTGTAGCTTCCTGCAATTCCAGTATGTGCAGCTTCAATGAATCACGCATGCGCCTGAATGAACGCGAGAGGCGCCCAACCTCATCGCTCCTGGGGATTTTGGTCAGTTCTGTATCCAGATTGCCCTGGGCAATTTCTTCCGTGCTTTTGCTAAGGCTGCGCAGTGACCTGGTCGTCTGCCGTGATACCAGGGCAATGGCGATGCACATCAGCAGCATGTCCTTGCCCATGGAAAAGATGACGATCATGAAATACTTACCGAGGTACGTCTGAAACTCTGATGCAGGAAAATAAAAGCCATAGACCAGCGGCATATCCCGCAATTGCAGGCTGTAATGTATGTCACCGCCCTTGCCAGATCCCTCAGTTGGCCGTGTAGATATATTGTTGAGATTGAATTCAGCTCCCAGCAAGAAATTGCCAGTCAACTTATTTTTTACATAAGAGTGGCCTTGCACGCTATGATCGACCTCATCAACCAGGTGCAAATTGTTTTGCAGGTCTAGCAACAAGGGCTGCATATTGATCTGGATGGCAATGCTTTGCAGCGATTGCCCTTTCATAAAAAAGCCGGTGCAGAAAACCAGTTCCTGATTACTGATATGACTGGTCCAATAATCATGACCATCAACAGCATTGCAGGAATGCAATAGATCCTCATCTGCTGCGGTACTTTCCCAGGATTGCCTGTTTACCCCTGCTTGCCAGCCAAAGCGATGTTCCTCATTTTTCGCGCCAGAAGAAATAGCCAGTTTGCCAACATAGGGCGAGAGGGGCAAAATTACTTTAAGACCGTTCTGATCAGCTAGATAAAGGCGCTCATCCATTTGCACCAGGCGGCTGGCTTGCTCAGCGATCAGGTGCAGGCTGGATTGGTGTTTTGCCACTATGGCATCGAGTTTGGATATTGCTATCTGATTAATCCAGCCCGTCATGACTTGCTGCAGCAAGGCACGCATCTGGTAATAAGAACTGCCATAAATCACCACCGCCGCCATCAGGCAGGCAAAAACCAGGCGGTAAGTAATACTGGTGAACTGCAATGCTTTTAATTTAATCACGCTGTATTTAGTCACACTATATGTCTATACGAAAGTCTGCCGGATACGGGTGAGCAAGGCCAAAGTCTGAGGATACTGTATCATTTCCTGCTTTGCCATCTATCGAGGACTTGCATTTGATGCATGCAACCATTTTCTGTCTTGCTGGTCTGAATCATCCATGAGTCTGTACCAGCTTTTAGCGCAATTTATCCGCCAGCACTGGCGTCAGTACATCAGTGCTGGCCTCATGCTGTTTGCCGTTGCCGTCATGACGGTGCTGATACCACGCCGTGTCGGCATGATTATCGATGGCATGGTGGCGGGTCGTTTTGACAACACAGCCCTGATGTGGGAACTGTCCTGGCTGCTGGGCATGGGCCTGGCCATCTACTTCCTGCGGGTAGGCTGGCGCACGCAATTGTTTACGGCTTCTTATCAACTGGGCATGCAGTTGCGTACCCGTTTGTATGAACGTTTGAGTGTGCAGGGTTCACGCTTTTTCCAGCAACAAAGAACTGGCGACCTGATGGCGCTGGGCACCAATGATGCAGATGCCATAGAACTGGCCGCAGGTGAAGCCGCCCTCGCCGGTTTTGATGGCAGCATGACCTTTGCCCTGGTGATAGGCATGATGCTGCTGGGCGTGGACTGGCGACTGGCACTGGCGGCCTTGCTGCCCTTCCCTTTCATGGCCTGGGCCTTCAAGCACATTACCCATCATATACAGGATGCATCACGCGATTCGCTAGACCGTTTCAGCAAGCTCAATGACCAGGTACAGGAAACTTTATCCGGCGTGCGCACCCTGCGCGCCCTGGGCCTGGAACAACGCAGCGCCGCGCAGTTCGCCGAACTGGCAGAAAACGCTGCCGCTGCCAGCCTGAATGCGCAACGCTGGGAAGCTGCCTATGAACCGGCAGTGGGCCTGTCCCTGACTGCGGCCGGTGCGCTGACGCTGGGCGTCGGCGGTTACCTGGTCTGGCATGGTGAAATGAGCATAGGTGCCTTGACCAGCTTTTCCATGTATCTGGGCCAGTTGATCTGGCCGATGTTTGCTGCGGGTTGGGTCTTGTCATTGCTGGAACGCGGCAAGGCTGCCTGGGCGCGGCTGGAACCGGTATTGACGCAGGAACTCAGCGTCAATGATGAGGGCAAGCTGGACACGCCACCAAGCGGTGATCTGGTCGTGGACAAAGTCAGCTTCGCTTATCCTGGACAAACCAGGCCAGCCTTGCAAGACATAAGCCTGCGTATTGCGCCTGGACAAACCCTGGGCATAGTTGGTCCTACCGGCTCAGGTAAATCCAGCGTGGTGCGCCTGCTGCTGCGCCAGATTGAGGCTGAGCAAGGTCAGGTAGCCTGGGGCGGACATGCACTGGCAGACTATAAATTGCAAGCCCTGCGCCTGTCCATCAACTGGGTGGCGCAGGAACCGTTTTTATTCTCGGCTTCGATTGCTGACAATATCTCGCTCAGCAATCCTGCCGCCAGCCGTGCCGAGGTCATGAAGGCTGCACAACTGGCATCGGTGGATGATGATATCCAGCGCTTCCCGCATGGCTATGACACACTGGTGGGTGAGCGTGGCGTAACTCTGTCTGGCGGCCAGAAACAGCGTGTAGCCATCGCCCGTGCCCTGTTGACGGCCAGCCCTTTATTATTGCTCGACGATGCCTTGTCGGCAGTAGATACGCAAACTGAGACTCATATCCTGCAACACCTGGCAGAGTTGCGACAAGAACATCCTGAACGCAGTGCCGTCATCGTCAGCCACCGCCTGAGTGCGGTACTGGAAGCCAATCACATCCTGGTTTTGCGCGAAGGCAAGATCATAGAGCAAGGCAATCATCAGGCCTTGCTGGACTTGAATGGATGGTATGCAACGCAATGGCGTTATCAACAATTGGAAGCAAGCCTGGATGCAGCCTGATACGAAACAATTACCCGCTGCCATGTCAGAAAAAAAACAGGCAGTGCATTTGCTGCTGCACGCAGCCCGCAGTGAAAAACGCCATGTCTGGCTGGGCATCTTCTTTTTATCTATCGCCGCTGGCCTGGAAGCTGTCGGCCCTTTTCTGGGCAAGGCTTTCATAGACCGTTACCTGTTGCCACACCAGATGGACATGGGCATGGTCATCGGCCTGCTGGCAGCTTATGTGCTGACGGGCTGGGGCGCGACCTGGCTGCGCTACCTGCAACTGACGCGCCTGGCTGGTGTCGCCATGCGTTCTGTACGGCGCTTGCGTGAACAGGTGTATGAACATGTACTGCGTCTGCCCATGGCTTTCTTTGACAAGGCAATTACCGGGCAACTGGTGAGCCGCGTAACAAATGACACTGAGGCGGTCAAGAACCTGTATGTGCAGGTGCTGTTCGTCATGCTTGACAGTTCCATCGTCGTCCTTGGCGCCCTGACTGCCATGGCCTTGCTGGAATGGCGCTTGATGCTGATTGTGCTGATGCTGATACCGGCGGTCATCATCATCGTCTGGTTTTACCAGCGCTGGAGTGCGCCTGCCGTGAGCAAGGCGCGCCAGTTGCGCAGTGAAATCAATGCCCAGGTGGCAGAGAGCATCAATGGCATGAGCACGCTGCAAGCCAGCAATGCCGAGCGCCGTTTTGGTGAGCGCTTTGCCACGACCAATCAATTGCATTATGCCGCCAGGCTGGATGAATTGCGTGCTAATGCCTGGCTGTTGCGCCCGGCGCTGGACCTGATGAATTCGCTGTTACTGGTAGTGGTGATTTTCACTTTCAGCCAGCGCAGTTTTTCTGGTGTGGAGATAGGTGTGCTGTATGCCTTTGTCAGCTATATCGCCCGCGTGGTAGAGCCGCTGATACAGATCACCCTGCAGTTTGGCCAGATACAGCAAGCCGTGGTTTCTGCTGCGCGTGTCAACAAGCTGCTGAATGAACACCAGCATGTACAGGCCAGCAGCGATGCGCGTATTACTGACGGCCACCTGACGCTGGACAAAGTGAATTTTGGTTATGATCCGGCGCGTCCAGTCTTGCATGACTTCAGTCTGGATATCCCGGCGGGCAGTTTTTATGGCATCGTCGGCCATACCGGTAGCGGCAAATCCACCCTGCTGAGTCTCTTGCTGCGTTTTTACACGCCACAGTCTGGCCGCATGGAAGTCGATGCTCAGCCGCTGGCCAGCATCACGGATGCGCACTTCCGCGAGAAGGTGGGGCTGGTACCGCAAGAGCCATTTTTACTGGCGGCTAATGCCCGCGAAAACATCGCCATGGGCCGTGACATCAGCGAGGCAGATATCATCGCTGCGGCCAAAGCGGCGCATGTCCATGATTTTATTTTGCAACTGGAAAACGGCTACGATACACCGCTGGGCGAAGGTGGTGCGCGACTCTCCACCGGGCAAAAACAATTGCTGGCAATTGCCCGTGCGCTGGCTGGCAAACCGCGCATCCTGTTCCTGGATGAAGCGACTTCCCATATCGACAGTGAAACCGAACAGGTAGTACAAACCGCACTGATTGAATTGCGGGGCAAAGTCAGCATCATCGCGATTGCCCACAGGCTCTCTACCATACGTGACGCCGACAACATCATCGTGCTGAATCACGGCAAGCTGGCAGAGCAAGGCAATCATCAAGAATTAATGCAAGTGGATCAAGGCATATACCAGCGCCTGTATCTGTTGCAAACCCTGGAAGAGTAAGGAATAGCATGAAGAAATGGATAGTGTTTGGCCTCAGCCTTTGTACCACCCTGTTACTGGCGGGTCTGGCCTTTATATTTTTTGTCGTCGCGCCTGGTTTACCAACACTGGAAGCGGTGACTGACTACCGCCCAAAAATCCCGCTGCGCATCTACACGGCAGACAATGCCCTGATCGGGGAGTTTGGTGAAGAACACCGGGATTTTGTACCCATCAAGCAGATTCCTGCTGTCATGAAGAATGCCATCCTGTCGATTGAAGACGAGCGTTTTTATGAGCATGGTGGCATTTCTTTCCGCAGTGCGGCCCGCGCCATCGTGGCAGATTTGCGTGGCGGTTTTCATCAGGGTGCATCGACCATCACCATGCAGGTGGCACGCAATTTCTTCCTCAGTAATGAAAAGTCATTGCCGCGCAAATTGAAAGAAATCCTGCTGACTTACCGCATTGAAGACGCACTGAGCAAGGACCAGATACTCGAGCTGTATATGAACCAGATTTTCTTGGGCCAGCGCAGCCATGGTTTTTCCAGTGCAGCCAAAACCTACTTTGGCAAATCGCTCGATCAGCTGACGCTGGCAGAAGCCGCCATGCTGGCAGGTGTGCCGCAAAACCCCGTCAGGCATAATCCCGCGGTCAATTTTGAAAAGACCAAACAAAGACAATTACTGGTCCTGAGAAACATGGTCAGGAATGGCTTCATCACGCAAGCGCAGATGGAAGCCGCTGCCAAAGAAGAAATCAAGGTCGTCAAAGGCCAGCAATTCGATGCCCATGCTGATTATGTTGCCGAGATGGTACGCCAGAGTATTTTTGCGCAATACAAGGAAGACACTTACACCAAGGGTATCAAGGTCTACACCACCATCAACAAGGCCGAGCAGGATGCTGCTTATGAAGCCGTGCGCCGCAATATCATGGCCTATGACCAGCGTCATGGTTATGACGGCCCGGAAGCCCATATAGACTTGCCTGCCGATGAAGATGAGCGCGATGACGCCATAGACCAGATCTTGCGCAAACATCCTGACAATGACAAGGTATTGGCGGCAGTCGTGACCCAGGCATCCGGCAAGATCGTCAAGGCTGAACTGCAATCCGGTGACAGCATAGAAATCACTGGCGATGGCTTGCGCTTTGCCGCAGCGGCACTGACCGACAAGGCCAAGGCGGGCATCAAGATACGCCCAGGCTCGGTGATACGTGTGATACAGGATGCAAAAAAACGCTGGGCGATTACACAAATCCCGGAAGTTGAAGGTTCATACGTGGCACTGAATGCAGACGATGGTTCTTTCCGCGCGATGGTAGGCGGCTTTGATTTCAACCGCAAGAAATTCAACCATGTGACCAGTGCCTGGCGTCAGCCGGGTTCCAGCATCAAGCCCTTCATTTATTCTGCCGCGCTGGAAAAAGGTTTTTACCCTGGCACACTGATCAATGACGTGCAACTTTCGGAGACATCAGACAGCAATCTGCGCTGGGACCCGCGTAATGATGACGGCAAATATGACGGCCCCATCACCATGCGTACTGCGCTGGCGCAATCCAAGAACGTGGTGTCGGTACGCATATTGAAAGCCATCGGTGTTGACCAGGCCAAGTCCTGGTTGCCGCGCTTTGGTTTTGACAAGGACAAGCACCAGGCCAACCTGACCATGGCCCTGGGCACAGGTTCGGTGACACCCTTGCAACTGGCATCGGCCTATGCGGTGTTTGCCAATGGTGGCTACGCGGTCAACCCCTGGCTGATCAGCAAGGTGGTGGATGGCAAGGGTGCCGTACTGTTTGAGAACAAACCGCCTGCCAAGGCGCAGGAAGAATCTCGTGTCATCGATGCACGCAATGCCTACATCACGGACCTGATGTTGCGTGAAGTGGTGCGCAGCGGTACCGGTGCCAGCGCCACGGCAAAACTGGGACGCCGTGACCTGGCTGGCAAGACAGGCACGACCAGCGACGCTGTCGATGGCTGGTTTGCCGGTTATGCCGCCAATGTGGTGGCGGTGGCCTGGATGGGCTATGACGATCCGAAAAGCCTGGGTGGCCGTGAATTTGGAGCGACACTGGCCCTGCCTATCTGGATAGACAGCATGCGCGTGGCACTGTCTGGCAAGCCAGAAGTAGCCCGTGCGGTACCTGAAGGTGTCAGCAATGCAGAGGGGGACTGGATGTTTAATGAATTCTTGAATGGTGCCGGGGTACGCACGCTGGATATGGGGGACACCCCGGCAGCAGCAGCACCAGCTACGACTGCGACGCAGTAGTCAGATAGAAAAAGCCCGCAGATCGCTCTGCGGGCAAGTATCCCGACCTTTGGAGGTAAAACTTTTCAGGACTGCCGCATGGTAGTGGCTGGAAGTGACAGGCGCATGACAAATCATGCTCGCCATAAAAAAAGCCCGCTGGCAGAGGCCAACGGGCTGGAAATCCTGACCGGGAACAGGCACAGGATGGCGGTAATTCAGTATTGCCAACTTCTATTCCGAATTTCTAAGCAACAAACAGAGCGCAAAGCACCCCCTTATTCCGCGTCTGAAACATCCCTCACATTTTGTAGACTCTTCAGCATCCCTTTACAAAATGTCAGGTTAAGAGATGACTACTACCTACCGCCCGCAAAGGTCTTTGCCACGCGAACCGCAATTCATGCATGGGACGCCAGGTACTATCTACATTTTGCAAAACGATGGCTTGCGCCAGGGTCTGTACAAGATCGGTGCTACCCGCCGCTCTGGTGTCTCCAAGGCCATGGAACTCAACCGTGACCAGCAGCAACTGATCCCTGGTCTCTATGAATGCGCATTCGAACTGCATACCAAGGATTGCGGCCAGGCTCTCGATGAAATCCTGAAACTGTTCCAGCATGAACGTCGCGGCAAGCGCGGGGATGAATTCTATGAATTCGATCTTGACGACGCCGCCGGGAAAATAGCCAATATTATTGCCACCATCAACCGCCAGGGTCTGATACGCCAGCAACACACCCTATCGATGATGCGCCACCTCGAACCAGACGAACCCAGCACCAGCAATACCGAAGCCTTCACCCCGCCGCCTTCCGGCATATTCAAGAAGGCAATCGCCTGGGTGAATAGCTGAACTGGTGGGCCGTATTTCAACTCAATATTCCAACTACACCACGGCCTTCAGATAATTGCGCTCACGTCCTGTTTCCTGGCCCTTGCGCAGGGCTGCAAAACCCTGATCAAGATCAGCTAATAAATCCTGCACTGCTTCCAGCCCTACATGCAGGCGCAACATGGGTGCCTGCCATTTGGCGGCATTCACAGTGCGGTAGGATGCCGGATTGGTTGGCAAGATCAGGCTCTCGTAGCCACCCCAGCTAAAACCGATGCCGAACAGACGGGTACGGTCTATCAGTGCCGCGACTTGCTGCTCTGTAATGTCAGCACGGAATACCGCACCCATCAAACCGCAGGCATATTCGGCTTTGAAGTCACGCTTCCATAATTCATGGCCAGGGCTGCCGGGCATGGGCGGGTACAAGACCTCGGCCACTTCTGGCTGCTCTTGCAACCAGAGCGCGACCACGTGTGCACTTTCTCTGTGCGCAGCCAGGCGTGCTGCCAGGGTGCGCAAACCCCGCAAGGCCAGTGCCGCGTCATCTGCACCTATGGTCATACCCAGTTGGCGGTAGGTATTGCGGATGCGCTCTTCCAGCGCTGCCGTGGTCAGGATCGCACCCATCAGGGCATCAGAATGACCGACGATGTATTTGGTGGCGGCATGGATGGAGACATCAATACCCAGTTCAAACGAATCCCAACCTATCGGTGTCGCCCAGGTGGAATCAGATACCACCACCGCGCCGCGCGCATGGGCGGCAGCGGCAATGCCGGGAATGTCTTGTATTTCAAATGTCAGAGAACCTGGCGACTCAACAAAGATCACCTTGGTATTGAATTGCATGAGATCAGCAATGCCACGGCCTACCAGTGGGTCGTAATAAGTCGTGGTGACGCCCATCTGTTTCAACATGCCATCGCAAAACAGACGTGTAGGGTCATACACGGTATCGACCATCAGCAAATGATCGCCAGGCTGCAGCAGCGCCAGCAAGGTAGTGGTGACGGCTGACAGGCCAGACGGTGTCAGCATGCAGGCAGCAGCGCCTTCTGCAGCGCACAGGGCCTGCTCCAGCGCCTGTGTGGTTTCATTACCATGGCGGCCATAGGCGCGGCGTGTGCCACAGGCATTCTTGAGGGAAGCGACATCAGGAAACAGCATGGTCGATGCGCGCACTACGGATGGGTTCACAAAGGCTGCATGGTCCTTGCCCTTGCGGCCGGCATGGGTCAGGCGGGTTGCGGTTTGCATTACTGGCTCGACGATATTCATGGTGATTCCTTTGTTAATTCTGTGCATTAGCTGATTGCTCCCCTGATATGCATTCATAAAGACCATGAACACTTCAGGGTGTACAAGACACATCCTAGCAACAGCCGATAAGAATTTTTTACCAAATTATTCAAGGATTTATGCTATTTTTAGAAAAATTTACTATAAATTAGAAAATATGGATAAAATTGATCTAGAAATTCTGAATATCTTGCAGAAAGATGCCTCCATTGCACTGGCTGACCTGGCCCAGGCCGTGCATCTGTCCGTCACGCCCTGCTGGCGGCGCGTGCAAAAACTGCAGGAGGATGGCGTGATCAGGCAGCAGGTCACGCTATGCGACCCGGTCAAGCTGAACCTCGGTTTGACGGTGATGGTGGCGCTCAAGGCAGCACAGCACAATGAGAAGTGGATGCAGCGTTTTATCGCTGGCGTCGGTGCGATCCCAGAGATAGTCGAAATCTTACGGATGAGTGGCGAGATCGACTATCTGTTGAAGGTGTATGTGCCAGATATGGCAGGCTTTGATCAGGTCTACAAAAAACTGGTGAAGGTGGCTGACTTGCAGGACGTCAGTTCCAGCTTTGTGATGGAAGTCATCAAGAACACCACGGCCTTGCCGTTGAATTATGCGGTGCTGAAAAGTGGCAAAACCTGAGCTTTTTTATCCCCTGAAGCGATAGTGCTCTTGCGTGAACAAGTCTATGCCGCATTGCAGGTTTTCTATCCAGTCCAGAAAAGCCGTGATTGCTTCACGCCCCTGGAAGTAGCGGCCATGCTGGGGCACCAGCATATCCACATCCATTTTCCTGACCATATTCGCCCACAGGCGGCAGACCTTGTTGGAGACCATATAGCGCTTGTGAAAACCGCTCATGGTATGCACATGGTCAAGGAATTGCGCCTTGGTCGTGATGGCTGCTTCTATATCATGCGCATCGACCATGGAAGCACCGACATCGCCAGAAAACAGTATCTTTGATTTGCTGTCGTAGAACTGGAAATTTCCTTCTGCGTGCAGGAAATGCGCCGGCACGGCATGAATGATGGTGTCGCGCAAACGCACAGGCATGCCTTCATCGGGGATGCCGACGATACGGCCTTCTGCACGGTTCAGGTTACAAAAATGCGGGACAAAGCGTGACCATAATTTAGATACATACAAATCACAATTCGTGCCCATCAGCCACTTGTCGAGTGCGCCTATGATGTCCGGGTCCTGGTGCGAAGCAAACAAATACTTGAGATCTTTCTTGGGCAAATACTTGTGTAAACTCACCAGCAGCGCGTTATAGGTCAGATTGCCGGAAGGATCTATCAAAGCCCCCTCACCGTCAGAAACGACAAGGAATTGATTGGCCTGGACGGCATGGTCTGCAGTGTCATCGAGCAGATCATTGAACATCACACAGATGTGTTTGCCATCATTAAAAAGTTCTATCGCCAATTGATCCCCGCACGTAGCTATGAACGGATATTGTAGGAAAACTGGCGGCCTTGCTCTTGACGTGGATCAAGGATAGAGAAGGCTTTTTGCTAATGCCGTTCACATGAAATCTTGTCATCTGTGTTTTCTGCCACAGCGCAATACCAGCAAAGCAGCTACACTCTGGCTGAAGCAAGACTATCTCTCCTCATTTTTCCGGCAAGCGCACGCATGATAGAACGCATACTTTCCATTATTCTTCCTGTGTTCATCATCATTGGCCTGGGCTATGTCTATGCACGGCGCAAAGGCCCGTCTGCAGCGGCGGATATGGTGTCAGTCAACCGCATCAGCATGGATGTGCTATGCCCCCTGCTGATTTTCACTGCGCTGGCGGGCAAGGACTTTGATGTTGCCCACAATCTGTGGCTGATACTTGCCGGGACATTGATCGCCCTGGGTTCGGGTTTGCTGGCCTGGCCGGTAGCACGTTTGCTGGGTTACGATGTACGCAGCTTTGTGCCGCCGATGATGTATAACAATTGCGGCAATATGGGCTTGCCGCTGGCAGCACTTGCATTTGGCACCAGCGGCCTGTCGGCTGCGGTGGCATTGTTCATGGCCTGCAACCTGGTGTATTTCACGGTGGGCATACGCATCATCCAGCATGGGCATCCTGATCATCAGGACAACCCTTGGCGCTTTTTGTTAAGCCCGATGATGCTGGCAATGGCGGCAGGCATGCTGTTCGCGATCTTGCATATTCCCCTGCAGCCCACCTTATTCCTGGCTTTGAAAATGACGGGCGACGCCTGCATCCCCATCATGCTGTTTGCGCTGGGAGTGCGCATGCTGGATATCAATTTCGCCAGCTGGCGCATAGGCATGGCCGGTGCCATCGTCTGCCCGCTGGCGGGTTTGCTGGTGGCCGGAATGCTGGAATTTATCTTGCCGCTGACAGCGACCCAGCGCGGCCAGATGTACCTGTTTGCGGCTCTGCCACCGGCAGTATTTTGCTTCATGGTGGCAGAGCAGTACAAGCAAGAACCAGATAAGGTGGCTTCAATAGTCTTGCTTGGTAACGCCGCAGCTGTACTGTTTGTGCCTGTGGGTTTGTGGCTGGGTTTGCGTTAGAAAAAACGCCAGGCAATATAAGCTGGCACCAGCATCACAGGCCCGGCCAACAAGCCTGACCAGGCAAAGCGGTTTGCACCCGGAATCAATACACTCAAACCGGGCTTGTCCGGGTGGTAAGCAATAGCGACAGTGCTGCCCTCAGAATATTTGGCAACGATATTCCTGGCGACACGCTTGCTCGGCGCACTGCCAAAAAATGGCCGGTAACCCTGATAAGCCTGCCCAAGGACGCTGTAGTCATACAATATCTGGAAACTCCACTCCTGCCCAATACTGTCTTTATACCCCGTCATGGGACGCCAGTATCGTTGCAACTTGCATCGCCTGATTGTTGCATGCGCAGTAGGCCAGTGAGTACTTTGACGCGCCCGGAAAAACTCAAGGGCGGACCAAGCCGTGGCCACAACGGCCAGGAGCAAAAACACAATAGTGCAAATAATTCCTGTTGAAATCATCATTCTGGCTTAAAAAAAATCCCCGGCAGATCATCTCTGGCGGGGATTATTTAGAGATGAACACAAACATCTATATTAAACCAGTCTTTGCCAGATTGCCGTCGTTGCCGCGGCCTGATTCAGAGAATAGAAATGCAAACCCGGTGCACCACCTGCCAGCAAACGCTCACACATGGCAGTCACCACATCCAGGCCAAAGGCTTTGATGGAGGCAGTATCGTCACCATAGCTGGCCAGCTTCAGGCGTATCCAGCGCGGGATTTCTGCGCCGCACATTTCAGAGAAACGCTGTAACTGCGTGCTATTGGTGATAGGCATGATGCCGGCCACGATAGGTGCTGTGACGCCAGCCTTGCGCGCTTCTTCAACAAAGCGGAAGTAGGCATCCGCATTATAAAAATACTGGGTAATCGCAGCATTGGCCCCTGCATTCATCTTGCGCACGAAGCTGTTCAGATCATCTTGCGGTGAACGTGCCTGTGGATGCATCTCAGGATAGGCTGCTACTTCGATATGGAACCAGTCACCAGTCTCGGCACGGATGAATTCCACCAGCTCATTGGCATAGCGGAATTCACCGCCCATGCCATAGCCACTGGGTAAATCGCCACGCAGGGCAACCAGGCGGCGTATGTCATTGGCCTTATATTCATTGAGGATCGCACGTATCGATGCATGCGTACCACCGACGCAGGACAGATGCGGCGCGGCATCGTGGCCTTCACGGCGTATCTCGGTCACGGTATCGAGCGTGCCCTGCTGGGTAGTACCGCCGGCACCAAAAGTGACAGAGAAATATTTGGGTTTAAGTTCGGCCAGTTTGGCCCGGGTGACACGCAGCTTTTCCGTGCCTTCCGCCGTCTTGGGCGGAAAAAATTCTATGCTGAAATTAGGCGTCTTCATCTTTTTTATTTTGCAACAATAAGGTCGAGAGTGCCCAGGAGATCACGCTATACAACAATGCACCACCCACTGCGGCCCAGAAGCCGGTGACATGAAAGCCATCCACCATATTTGCCACTGCCCAGAACATCAGGCCATTAATGATGAAGATGAACAGACCCAGACTCAATACCGTTGCCGGTAACGTCAGTATCAAGACTATGGGGCGGATGATGGTGTTCACCAGGCCCAGCACGACTGCCACGACCAGTGCCGTACCAAAAGTGTCGATTTGCACCGACGAAATGAGATAAGGAATCGCCAGCAAAGCCAGCGCATTGACCAACCAGGTTGCCAGTAAACGCATACATGCTCCTGTTGTAGAGGGATGAAGCTGTAGCCACAAGATACAGCTTCATTGCACCTATCCACGTCTGCAACCCAAAAACTGCAAACACGGATAGGCAACTAAGGTGATTAATAACGGTAGTGATCTGGCTTGTATGGACCGTTTTGATTCACGCCGATATAGGCAGCCTGCTCTTCTGTCAGCACGCTCAGTTGTGCATTGAGTTTTTTCAATTGCAGACGGGCGACTTTTTCATCCAGATGCTTAGGCAACGTGTAGACGCCTACCGGATATTTCGCTGTATTGGCAAACAATTCGATTTGCGCAATAGTCTGGTTAGCAAAAGAAGAACTCATGACATACGATGGATGGCCAGTACCGCAACCCAGATTAACCAGGCGACCTTCTGCCAGCAAGATGATGCGCTTGCCGTCAGGGAAAATCACGTGGTCAACTTGTGGCTTGATGTTTTCCCAGGTGTATTGCTTCAATGCAGCGACGTCGATTTCATTATCGAAGTGACCGATGTTGCAAACGATGGCCTGGTCTTTCATCTTCAGCATGTGAGCATGGCTGATGACGTGGTAGTTACCTGTCGTCGTCACGAAAATGTCGCCATGTTCAGCAGCATATTCCATGGTCACGACGCGGTAGCCTTCCATCGCTGCCTGCAATGCGCAGATAGGATCGATTTCAGTTACCCAAACCTGTGCAGACAAAGCACGCATGGCTTGCGCAGAGCCCTTGCCTACATCACCGTAACCGGCGATAACGGCGACCTTGCCAGCGATCATGACGTCAGTGGCACGCTTGATACCATCAACCAGGGATTCGCGGCAGCCATACAGGTTGTCGAACTTGGACTTGGTAACGGAATCATTGACGTTGATAGCCGGGAAAGCCAGTTTGCCGTCTTTGTGCATCTGGTACAGGCGATGTACGCCTGTCGTTGTTTCTTCTGTCACGCCCTTGATTTCTGCCAGACGTTTGGAGTACCAGGTGCCATCAATCGCCAGGTGTTTTTTGATCGCATTGAACAGGCAGATTTCTTCTTCTGAACCTGGATTGGCCAGGACAGAAATATCTGTTTCTGCACGTGTACCCAAATGCAGCAACAATGTCGCATCGCCACCATCGTCAAGGATCATGTTGGAATAGCCGCCGTCTTTCCATTCGAAAATGCGGTGGGTGAAGTCCCAGTATTCATCCAGGTTTTCGCCTTTGAAAGCGAACACTGGTGTGCCGCCAGCAGCAATCGCTGCGGCTGCGTGATCTTGTGTGGAGTAGATATTGCAAGATGCCCAGCGCACTTCTGCCCCCAGGGCCAGCAGTGTTTCGATCAGCACGGCAGTCTGGATAGTCATGTGCAGGGAACCGGTGATACGCGCACCCTTCAGAGGCTGGGTAGCAGCGAATTCTTCACGGATAGCCATCAGGCCTGGCATTTCTGTTTCAGCAATGCGGATTTCTTTACGGCCCCAGTCAGCCAGACTCAGGTCAGCAACGAAAAAATCTTGGGAAGCAGTATTGGATGTGTTTGCTACGACGGCGTTCATCACGCCCTCCTTTCTAATGAAAAAAGTAACGTGAGCGCGGTTATGGATATCCCAAGCCTGGCAAAAACTTGTAGTTTTCGTCGCAACGCTCCTTGGAAGATTTCAAGTATAGCGCAGCTCAGGCATTTTTGCTGATTTCTTGCATTGTCAAAGAAATCAGCAAAATCGCTGTCATGGCTGGATTTCGGGCAAATTCAGTTGTTTTTCAAAGCAAACGGCCTCTGCCTTGCCCACATATTTGCCAAAATTGGGAATGCGGTAATAGCCATGTTTTTCATAAAAGGCAACAGCGCGCTGGTTGACCAGACGGGTTTCCAGACGCAGCCTCAGATAACCATATTCTTTGGCGGCAGCTTCAAGATGCGTCAATACGGCAAGACCTACACCTGATACCTGCGCATACATGCGTTTGACTTCTGCCATCCCTTCACCCATGGGGCGAAAAGCGCCACAACCCACTGCCTTGCCATCGGCATTGTGTGCCAGCACAAACAAAGCGCCGGGTACACGAACATCTTGCATGTCAAAAGAAGAACGGCCACTGTCACCCGTGATAGCAGCCAGGCTGGCAGACAACTCATCCAGCATAACCTCAGCCTCGGGCAAGGCAGGGTCAACGGCAGCAATATGAAACGAACTCATTGAAACATGCTCATGTGGGCGACAGCGCTTAACCTATTGATTATATTGCTTATTATACTTCTTGCTACATTAATTAATGGCCATCAAAATTACAGACGGTGAACAACGGCAAGCCACTGTCACGGATAATTTTTGAGCCACCCAGTTCAGGCAAGTCAACGATGACGGCGCCTTCTACTACGGTTGCGCCCAGACGTTCCAGCAATTTCTTGCCTGCCATCATGGTGCCGCCAGTGGCGATCAGGTCGTCGATCAACACCACGCGATCGCCTTTTTTGCATGCATCGGAATGCAGTTCTACCGTCGCGCTGCCGTATTCGAGCTCATACTGCTCAGACACAGTATGAAAAGGCAGTTTGCCCTTCTTGCGGATAGGCACGAAACCCAGGTTCAGTTCATATGCCAGGACAGAACCGATGATGAAGCCGCGTGCATCCAGGCCAGCCACGACGTCGAGCTTTTCATCCATGTAGCGGTGCACGAACATATCGATCAGTACACGGAATACTTTAGGATTTTGCAACAAGGGGGTAATGTCGCGAAACATCACGCCCGCTTGTGGCCAGTTTTCCACCGTGCGTATATGTTCTTTAATGTACTCTGATGGATTTAACATCAAGCATGTCCTTCAAATTTTAAAATAACCAGCTATTTTAACAGCCGCTGCTCTGCTCTAGCGACTGCTTCGGAAGTTCCTCTGACAACGACCACGTCGCCATTCTGTAAAACGATGTCATCCAGATGGTCAAGCCTGACTTTACCACGCCGTACTGCATGGATATCGACTTCAAATTCTTCCAGCTTCAAGTCTGCCAAATGCAAACCCAGTGCATTGGCGCGTTCGGTCAGCACTACGGTGTGCAAGCGTATCTGCATGCTCTCAGGGCTGTCGGCAGCATCACTGGCACCATGGAAGAAGCCGCGCAGGGATTCATAGCGCGCCTCACGTGCTGCCTGTACCCTGTGCACCACGCGCCGCAAAGGCACGCCCAGCATGACCAGGGCATGAGAGGCCAGCATCAGGCTGCCTTCCATGAGCTCCGGCACCACTTCAGTAGCACCGGCGCTCCTGAGTTTATCCAGGTCTACATCATCATGGCTGCGCACAATGACAGGCAGGCTGGGGTTCATTTCATTAACGAAATGTAAAACCTTGAGGGCGGATGCGGTGCTGGTGTAGGTCACCACCAGTGCCGAGGCGCGGTTGACACCGGCAGCCAGCAGACTCTCGCGCCGGGCCGCATCGCCATACGAGACATTGGCACCGGCAGTCTGCGCTTCGCGGACACGGTCAGGGTCAAGATCAAGGGCGTGGTAATCAATATTTTCTTCCGCCAGGATACGCGCCAGACTCTGGCCGCTACGGCCAAAACCGGCGATGATCACATGCTTCCTGGTGGTCATGGTGCGGGCAGCGATCTGGGTCAGTGCCAGCGACTGCATCATCCATTCATTGGCAGAGAATTTCATGACGATGGCGTCGGACTTGGCCAGGATGAAGGGTGAGATCAGCATGGAAATCACCATCGATGCCAGAATCAATTGCACCAGCATGGGATCTACCAGTTGCAAGCCACCTGCCTGATTCAGCAAAACGAAACCAAATTCGCCAGCCTGCGCCAAACCAAGGCCGGTACGCAGGGCGACGCTGGTGGAGTTGCCAAAAGCCCTGGCCAATGCAGCAATCAGTACCAGTTTCAACAAGACCGGCCCGGTCAGCAACAATAACACCAGCCAGAATTGCTCATAGACCAGCCGCACATTGAGTAGCATGCCCACAGTAATAAAGAACAAGCCCAGCAGAACATCACGGAAGGGTTTGATATCTTCTTCCACCTGATGGCGGTATTCAGTTTCAGATATCAGCATGCCAGCGACAAAGGCACCCAGCGCCATCGATAAACCGGCTTTCTCAGTCAGCCAGGCCGCACCCAGGGTAATAAACAAGAGATTGAGCATGAACAGCTCTTGCGAACGCCGCTTGACCACGATATGGAACCAGGCACGCATGAGTTTTTGCCCTACCACCAGCAGCAACACCAGGACGACGATGGCCTTGCCACTCGCCAGTGCCAGGGTTTTACCCAGGTCAGGGGACTTAGATGCCAGTGCTGGCACCAGGATCAGCAGTGGTACCACGGCCAGATCCTGAAACAGCAGCACGCTGATGATTTGCCGGCCATGCAAACTTTCCAGCTCCAGCCTTTCCGTGAGCATTTTGGACACAATCGCCGTTGATGACATGGCCAATGCGCCGCCCAGGGCAAATGAGGCTTCCCAACTGATCTGGAACAGGCTGGGCAGCCAGCGGCTGGCTACCCAGCCAAATACCATACTGGTTAGTATGGTGACCAGTACCTGTGCCATCCCCAGGCCAAATACCGCCTTGCGCATGGCCATGAGCTTGGACAGGGAAAATTCCAGTCCTATGGAAAACATCAGGAAGACCACGCCAAACTCGGCAAGTTCGTGGGTAACGGCGCTTTCTTCTGCCATGCCGAAACCGTGCGGGCCTATGAAAATACCAACCACCAGATAACCCAGCATGGGCGGCAGTTGCAGCATACGGAATGCGACCACGCCCAATACGGCAGCAGCCAGCAATAAAAGTGTGGTGTCCAGTCCTGTCATGCCGCCTATTATTGCCGATTTATCGCCCTGCTATCCTGCTTTTGGGCAAACATTATTCATTACGTTACAACTGGCAAAGTTTTTGCTTTGAGGATTTCGTTTATACTTCCGGCATGAATGAACTGAATGCACCTTTAACTTTTAAACAAGTACCCACGACAGACGCAGCTGTCGCAGCACAGCGCGCCCTGAAACTGGCTTGTGAAACCCTGCAAATCGAGGCTGACGCCCTGCTTGCCCTGCAAAAACGCTTGGGTAATGGCGATGCTGCCGGCTTTTCCCAGGCTGTCAGCATGTTGTTGGCATGCCACGGTCGGGTCGTCGTTTCTGGCATAGGCAAGTCTGGTCATATTGCGCGCAAGATTGCGGCGACCTTTGCTTCTACCGGCACCCCATCGTTTTTTGTCCATCCGGCTGAGGCGGCGCATGGTGACCTGGGCATGGTGACATCGCAAGATGTGTTTATCGCCATCTCTTATTCTGGCGAAGCCTCAGAGCTGATGTCCATCCTGCCCATTATCAAGCGTCTGGGTGTGAAGCTGATTGCCATGACAGGCAACCCGGAATCCAGTCTGGGCAAGCTGGCAGATATCCACCTGAACCTGCATGTGGACAAAGAAGCCTGCCCGCTCAATCTGGCACCAACGGCCAGCACCACGGTCACACTGGCGCTGGGCGATGCCCTGGCGGTGGCGGTACTGGATGCCCGCGGTTTTCGTGAAGAAGACTTTGCCCGCTCCCACCCCGGTGGCTCACTGGGCCGCCGTTTGCTGACCCATGTCAGGGATGTCATGCGTGTTGAAGAAGCCATACCGCGCGTCGGCCCGGAAACCAGTCTGAAAACTGCGCTGCTCGAAATCACCAAAAAAGGCATGGCGATGACTGCCGTAGTGGATGAACACCAGCATGTGCTGGGCATCTTCACCGATGGTGACTTGCGCCGCCTGATGGATGGCACGCGTGACTTTACCCAGTTACGCATTGCCGATGTCATGAACCACGCCCCACGTCGCATACGCCCTGAACAATTGGCAGTAGAAGCTGTCGAAGTCATGGAAACTTACCGCATCAACCAGTTGCTGGTCGCTGACGACAGCGGCAAATTGGTGGGTGCCTTGCATATACATGACCTGACCAGGGCCAAGGTGATTTGATGGGTACAGCAATAGAGATAGCAACAGCGGCGGCCAGCAAGATCAGACTGATGATTTTTGATGTGGACGGCATACTGACCGACGGCAGCCTGTATTTTGGCTCCGAAGGTGAAATGATGAAGTGCTTTAATGTGCTGGACGGGCAAGGTATCAAACTCTTGCAACAGGCAGGCATCATCACGGCCATCATCAGCGCAAGACAATCGGCCATCGTCAGCAAGCGTGCTGCTGATCTTGGCATCAGCCACGTCAGCCAGGGCGTCCATGACAAGAAGAGTGCATTCCTGGGACTGCTGGAGAGGCTGGATATTCCCGCACAAGAATGCGGCTTTATCGGTGACGACGTGATTGATTTGCCGATACTGACCAGGGTCGGCTTTGCAGCCAGCGTACCGAATGCCCATGCCGAAGTACAACAGCGCGTGCCATACATCACCAAGGCCAATGGCGGCCAGGGTGCAGCGCGCGAAGTCTGCGACTTCATCCTGCGCGCCCAGGGTAAATATGAACAGGCTTTACAAGCATATCTGACATGAAACCCCAAATGACCATAGACCGCTTCCGCATCTGGCTGGCCGTGATCCTGCTGGGCGTGATCACCATGGGCACCATCTGGGTCATGGAAGTCATACGCCGTCATGCCGATGATGAGCAAAACCGCAGTTCGGCCAGATCAGCGCCTGATTACTATGTGGAGAAATTCAATTTCATCCGTCTGTCGAATAATGGCAAGGCCAATTACCACATCACCGGCGACAGCCTGGTGCATTTGCCACGTACCGACAATATAGAAATCAAGCACCCGCAGATCAATAGTTTTGACCAGGACAGGCCGCCCCTGCATCTGCGTGCTGACCTGGCTGTAGTGTCACAAAAATCATCACTGGTCACACCCAGGCGCGAACATGACGAAGTCCATCTGCATGACAATGTCAGTATGGAAAGACCGGAGGGTCTGAGTTCACAGTTCGTGCGCGTGGAGTCAGATTATCTTTTGCTATTGCCGGATGATGATATCGTGAAAACCGATAAACCCATTTCGGTCACGACGGGAAAACTAAGCTCTACAGCAACAGGCATGATTGCCAATAATTCTACTCAAAGCCTGGCGATGCTGAGCAAGGTCCACATTCAACTCAAGAAGCGTGAACCGGCTCCCAAAGCCAGCACAAAATAATGAAGAAAGCGAATATGCGTATGATCAATACACCATTCAGCGTCGCCCGCTTATTGGGTCTGGCCTTTCTGAGCCTGGCCTGCGTTTCTGCCCATGCAGAAAAAGCCGACAGTAATAAAGAGACCATCATCGAAGCCGGTTACGGCGAGAGTGATGGCAAGACCAGTGTGCGCAGATTGTCCAAGGGTGTCTCTTTGGTACGTGGCACACTCAACGTCAAGGCAGAAAATGCCGTGGTTACTGAAGCGCCTAATGGTGACCAGTTCGTCGTCCTCACCGGTGGCAGCAACCGCAAGGTCACCTTCCGCCAGAAACGTGATGGCGGCCCGGACCTGTGGGTGGATGGTGAGGCTGACCGCGCTGAATACAATCAGAGTACAGAAATCGTCAAGTTCATTTCCAAGGCCAAGGTGCGCTACCTGGAAGGTAAACGGGTCACCCAGGAACAGGAAGGCGAATACCTGTCTTACGACAGCAAAAATGACTTTTTCATCGGCACCAATTCGACCAGTGGCCAGCATGTGGATGGCTCTGGCAGCCTGAAAATCATCTTGCAACCAAAACCAGAAAAACAGGCTAATTAAGATGACAGCACAGTCCAGCAGCACCTTGCTCGTCAAGGGCCTGCAAAAGCGCTATGGCGCGCGCCAGGTGGTGCGCGATGTTTCCCTGCTATTGAAAAGTGGCGAGGTGGTGGGTTTGCTGGGGCCGAATGGCGCAGGCAAGACCACCTCGTTTTACATGATCGTGGGCCTGGTGCCTTCCGACGCCGGGGATATCACGATTGATGACGTGAATATCTCGCAACTGCCTATCCATGAGCGTGCAGTACTGGGTCTGTCTTACCTGCCCCAGGAAGCTTCGGTATTCCGCAAACTGACGGTGGAAGACAATATCCGCGCCGTACTCGAATTGCAAAAAGACAGTGAAGGCAAATATCTCGGTGCCAAGAAAATTGAGCAAAGGCTCAATGCCCTGCTGGCAGATTTGCAGATAGAAAAGATACGTGAAAGCCAAGCACTATCACTCTCAGGTGGTGAACGCCGTCGTGTCGAAATTGCCCGCGCGCTGGCGACCAACCCACGCTTTGTTTTGCTGGATGAGCCCTTTGCTGGCGTTGACCCGATTGCCGTCATCGAAATTCAACGCATTGTGCGCTTCCTCAAGGAACGCGGCATCGGTGTGCTGATCACCGACCATAATGTGCGCGAGACCCTGGGCATCTGCGATCACGCCTATATCATCAACCAAGGTGCGGTACTTGCCAGTGGCAAGCCTGACGACATCATACAAAATGAATCTGTACGTCGCGTTTATCTCGGAGAACACTTCCGGATGTGACGGGAATCATCATGAAACAAAGCCTGCAACTACGTACCTCACAACATCTGGCCCTGACGCCGCAATTGCAGCAATCAATACGATTATTGCAGTTATCGACTCTGGAATTGCATCAGGAGCTGGAGACGCTGCTGACCGACAATCCCATGCTGGAGCGCGTCGATGACCCACTTGATCACGCCGTGCGCCTGCTGGCAGACGGTGCCATCAATACCAGCAGCACCTCTGCCGATGCTGGCATGGAAGCACCCGCAGCAAGAGACGACAGCGACAAGTCTGCAGAACCTGCGGCGGCTGATGCTGAAACCGTCATCAGCAATGACAGCACCACCTCCAGTGAAGAAGACTGGGGTTTTGATGACGTGCAGCATGGCAGCAAGTCTGGCGATGATGAAGATGGCCGCCCACAACTGGGCGCAGCCCATGTCACCCTGCGTGAACACCTGCTGGAACAGATGCGCCTGAACCTGCGCGAGCCGCGTGACCGAGCCCTGGTCGAGCTGATGATAGATGCGCTTGACAGCAACGGTTACCTGACTGAAACCTTGGATGAAATACATGCCAGTTTGCCACTGGAATTGTTCGTAGAACCAGAAGAACTGGCTTTTGCCCTGAACATGCTGCAGAGCTTTGACCCTGCCGGTGTTGGTGCGCGCAGCCCTTCAGAATGCCTGGCACTGCAAATCAGGCGCTTGCCCAAGATTGCTTTTGTCACGCGCAGGCTGGCGTTGCAAATTGTTGAAACGCAACTGAGTTTATTTGCGCAAAGAGATTTCACAAAACTCAAGAAAATACTCGACTGTGATGACGAAGATTTGCGCGATGCACAAACGGTCATCCGTATGTGCAAACCCAGACCCGGCATCGCTTTTGCTGCCGATGAATCTGACTATGTTGTACCAGACGTCATCGTCAGAAAATCCGGTAACGGCTGGCAAGTCATGCTGAATCAGGATGTCATGCCCAGGCTGCGGGTAAGCAGTATGTATGCCAACATCATGAAGCAAAATCGCGGCGAGGCAGGCATGGGTGCGCAACTACAGGAAGCACGCTGGCTCATCAAGAATATGCGGCAACGCTTCGAGACCATATTGCGCGTTGCACAAGCGATAGTCGAAAGGCAACGCAATTTTTTCACGCACGGTGCTGTTGCCATGCGCCCCCTTGTTTTGCGCGAAATTGCTGATACACTAGGATTACACGAGAGCACTATCTCACGTGTAACAACCCAAAAATACATGTTGACCCCACATGGCATGTTTGAGTTGAAGTACTTTTTCGGCAGCCATGTCGCGACGGAAACAGGGGGTGAAGCATCTTCCACCGCGATACGTGCACTCATCAAGCAGCTGATAGGAGCAGAAGACCAGAAAAGCCCACTCTCTGATAGCAAAATTGCAGACATGCTGGGTGAACAGGGCATGGTAATTGCCCGACGGACAGTTGCCAAATACCGTGAAGCCCTCAAAATCCCCCCAGTGAGTTTGCGTAAATCTTTGTAAGCAGTCCTTGTAATCACGGTTTGAATTGCTATATATGATTTAGCTCAAGGCAAATAAATGCCAGGAGCTTATCGTTACAGCAAGTAACATCACTATAGGAGCACAGTATGAATCTCACCATCAGTGGACACCACGTCGAAGTAACTCCTGCAATTCGTGAATATGTACATACCAAACTAGAACGTATCAGGCGGCATTTCGACCAGGTCATTGATATCGCCGTCATCCTGACGGTGGACAAGCTCCGGGAAAAGGAAAAACGACACAAAGCCGACATTAATTTGCATATCAGCGGTAAAGATATCCACGTTGAAAGTCTGGCGCATGATCTGTATGCAGCCATTGATGCACTGGTAGACAAACTGGATCGCCAGGTCATCAAGCATAAAGATAAAATGCAAGACCATCAGCACGACGCCATCAAGCACATACCTGATCCGGCATCGGCTTCATAAAGACCCCAGTCCTTACCCGAACAGGGTTGTGGACATCCAAAACAAGGACGCTAGAAGGCGTCCTTTTTGTTGGGTGATTGGTTTTGATTTAATGATTTACCTCAATCATTAATTGAATTGCCCTGCGACAATCCGTACACATAATAACCGTCATTCCAGCGTGCTTTTAGCTGGAATCCAGCGGCGTTCGTTATATGCCGTGGCTCTTGTTGCAAGTGGCACTTTGACTAAAACGTTTGCCCTCCGTGGATACAAGCCGGGTCTCGGCCCGGCAGCCGAAATACTTTCTTTGCGTCGCCAAAGAACGTATTCAAAGAAAGGCGACCCAGGCGTCGTCGCCCCCTGAAGGGGGTTCCCGTTTGTGCTGTACAAAAAATGGGAAGGCCCGAAACTCGCTTCGCTCAAACAGCGGTCCTTCTTAATCCATTTTCTGTACGGCACAAACGGCGTCGACACATGGGAACTGCTAACGTCAAAAACAACAGCAACGAGCATGCAGTCCTTACGCTATTTCCTCATAAGCATAGACACCCCGTGACGACCAAGCCTGACAAAGTTAAAATAGCAGCTTCATCCTCTACCCTGCATAGTCAACCATTATGAGCGAATTTGTCCTCACCTCCGTCAAGAACAATATAGGCTATATCACCCTGGACAGGCCCAAAGCGCTGAACTCGCTGTCTCTCGATATGGTAAGAGCGCTGACGACGACCTTGCTGGCCTGGCAGGATGATCAGAATGTGCGTGCGGTGTTTATCCATAGCAGCAGCGAGAAGGCATTTTGTGCTGGTGGTGATATCCGTTTCTTCTATGACGTTGGTACTGCCACACCCAGAGGTGACTCGGCCCTGCTGGAAGATTTTTTCACCGAGGAATATGCCTTAAATCATTTAATCCATTTCTACCCAAAACCCTATATCGCGCTGATGAATGGCGTGGTCATGGGTGGTGGCATGGGTATTGCGCAAGCAGGTGAAGACTGTCGTTTGCGCATCGTCACGGAGCGTACCAAGATGGCGATGCCGGAAGTGAATATTGGTCTTTTCCCTGATGTGGGCGGCGGTTATTTCCTGTCGCGTACTGATGGTGAAATTGGTACTTACCTGGGATTGACTGGTGAAATCATCACCGCTGCGGATGCCATTTATGCAGGGCTGGCGGATGTCTATATTCCCACAACTGAAATACCTGCACTGATGAATTTGCTCAGTGAAAGTACGGCCACAGACTTGCATCTGGTAATACGCGATTTTGCTGCGGCTTTTGCAGACCAGGCAAAACCGGACACCAGCAAACTGGCTGCACAACACGCCATCATCAACGACATTTTCGCAGGCGATAGCGTTACTGCGATCTGTGAAAAACTACAACAAGACAACAGCGACTTCGCCCAGCAGACCCTGGCCACCATGCAAAAGCGTTCACCACTACTGATGTCAGTCACACTGGAACAACTGCGCCGCAGTAAAGGTATGACAGTATCGGCCTGCCTGCGCATGGAAAGAAACATGGTACGCCATTGCTTCAAGCATGGTGAAGTGCTTGAGGGCGTGCGGGCCCTGGTGGTAGACAAAGACAATGCACCACGCTGGTCACCTGCGACATTGGCTGAAGTGACGACGGAACAAGTGACAGGATTCTTTGCTGAAGCCTGGCCTGCTCATGCGCATCCTTTGCGGTATTTGGAAGCTTGAGTTGAAAGACTGACTGATCAGAGTTTGATCAATCGTATATCTAAAAATTAGATCAAGGTCGTATTGACGTTGATTTTGACTTTGGGGTTGTTTTTGACTTTCTGCAGTTCCCATGTGTCGACGCCGTTTGTGCAGTACAGAAAATGGATCAAGAAATGCCCGTGTTTGAGTGTAGCGAGTTTCGGGCATTTCCCATTTTTTGTACTGCACAAACGGGCACCCCGCAGGGGCGACGACGCTGGGTCGCATTTCTTTGAATTCTTTCTTTGGCGACGCAAAGAAAGAATTTCGGCTGCCGGGCCGAGACCCGGCTTGGTTCTACGAAGGGCAATCGCTTTAGTCAAAGTGCAATATTCAACAAACAACACGGCATACCACGAACGCCGCTAGATTCCTGCCTACGCAGGAATGACGTGAATAAGATTGCCATAAAATCCAAGGCTGAGCAGCCTGTTATGCATATCTGCAATCACTTCAACTCAAACGCCTTCTTATCCCCCTTAAACCATCCAGCCAACCCCGCAATAAACTCCTGCGCCCCATTCCTCCTCGCAGTCTTCAAACCATGACTGGCACCTGGAAATTCCACGAACTGAAAATCTTTTTCCGGATGCTTCAAAAAGTAATCCCGCAAGGCATGTCCTGATTCTATCGGCACACTCTCATCCTTCTCACCCATTGCTGCCACCATGGGAATATCCAGGCTTGCGTACACAATCAAAGGATCAGAAAACAGATGTCCAGACCAATACGCATAAGGATGTCCAAAGAACTCTTTCCTGAGATTCTTGTCATCTTTCCTGATCTCAGCATACACATGCAAAAAATAATCGCGTGAAAATGGATTGGCATAAGGTTCCACGCCGCGGTCTGCAAAGATCAAAAATTCTTCACTCTGCGGCAAACCACCACTTCCTGCGGTCGCCAGCCAGTCTATTTTATTACTGTCCCTGGCAATATAAGGAGCGACAGCTCCGCCTTCAGAAAAGCCCAAGACTGCAATAGAGCGTACAAGCATTTTTTGAAGCTCAGGCTGAAGCGCCAAGAACTTCAAATGATCAGACAATCGTTGATCGAGCTTATCTTCCGCCTGGAATTCTGCGGAGCACTTGCTGCCATCGGCATTTTTGGCAACGCCAGGTTTTTCCAGGTAATAGACATTTACCGTTCCGGGATAGCGTTCAAAAAACATGGGCAAACGAACTGCAAAATCATCGCATCCTGAACCGCTGACCAGCAATACAGGATGGCCATGTGTTGTCGCAGCCGGATCAGATAAATGATAATAGCGCCTTTGCTTGCCATCGATTTTTATGCTGTGTTCTTGCAGAACAGGTGCCGCCATCGTGGAAGCACAAAAGAGTGTGATGGAAGCCAGAACGATATGACGGATGTGCGAAGAAAAGGAATTGATGTGCATGGGAATGCTTGGTTTTCTTAAAATGAATCAAGAAAATATCATAGCCCTGCCAGCATTGCGATAAAAATAAAAATGGGGAGCAAGCTCCCCATTCCCTGAACGTGCATAAACTTGCGTATGCAATACTATCAGTGCTGCGCACCACCACCCAGATAAGCCGCCTTGACTGCCGGATCATTCTGCAAACTGGCCGCCGCACCATGCACGGATATCCTGCCATTTTCCAGCACATAACCATAGTCAGCCACTGCCAGTGCCGCTGCCGCAAATTGCTCCACCAGCAGCATGGTCGTGCCCTGCTCTTTCAAACGCACGATGATGCGGAAAACTTCATCGACCAGGATAGGTGCCAGGCCCATTGATGGCTCGTCCAGCAAAACCACATCGGGATTGAGCATGACAGCCCTTGCCATCGCCAGCATCTGTTGCTCACCGCCAGACAAAGTACCAGCCAGCTGGTTCTTGCGCTCTTTCAGGCGCGGGAACAATTCCATGGCTTTTTGCAGATCACTTTCTATATCGCCACGTGGCCGGCTACGGGTGAAACGCGGGAAGGCACCGAGCAAGAGATTGTCTGTCACCGACATGGTGGCAAACACACGCCTGCCTTCTGGCGAATGTGCCAGGCCTGCCCTGGCGATCTTGTGGGAATCAAGGCCAGTGACATCCTTGCCCGCCAGCGTGACCGTGCCTTCGCGCGGCTTGAGCATGCCGGAAATCGCGCGCATGGTGGTGGTCTTGCCAGCACCGTTGGAACCGATAAGAGTGACAACTTTACCCTTGGGCACTTCCATGGAAATGCCATGCAAGACTTCGACCTTGCCATAGGCTGCATGCAGATTTGAAATAGTTAACATTGCTCTCTCCTTATGCAGCTGCGACTTCAGTGGCATCAGCTACGCTGCCACCCAGATAGGCTTCAATCACTTTGGGGTCGGCCTGTACGGCTGCCGGTTTACCTTCTGCAATTTTCTGACCGAAATCCAGTACAGTCACAGTATCGCAAATCGACATGACCACATCCATATGGTGCTCGATGAGGATGATGGTGATACCGTGTTCGCGTATCTTGCGGATGATGGCGATCAGGTCTTTGATGTCAGGTGCAGTCAAACCAGCAGCAGGCTCATCCAGCAGCAACAATTGCGGATTGAGACCCAGTGCGCGGCCTATCTCCAGCAGGCGTTGTTTGCCGTAGGGCAGATTGCGCGCTTCCTCATTGGCCAGGTCAGCCAGGCCAACAAATTGCAGGATGTTGGCAGCACGTTCTCTCGCCAGCCGTTCTTCGCGCAGATAGCGTGGTGTATGCAGCATGGCGTCACCCACATTACTGCGGAAGGTACTGTGCAAGCCAACCAGGATATTTTCTGTCGCCGTCATCTCGCCAAACAACTGCACGTTCTGGAAAGTGCGCGCCACACCACCCAGGGCAATTGCCGAAGGCGTGCTGCCGGAGATGACTTTACCGGCAAATTCCACTACACCGTCAGTAGGCTGATAAATACCGGTCAGCACATTCATCATGGTACTTTTACCGGAACCGTTAGGACCGATCAAACCATGCACCGTACCTTTGTTAATTTGCAGATCAACCTGGTTCAGTGCTTTCAAGCCACCGAATTGCATGAGAATTTTTCTGCCTGTCAGCAGGACACCCATGCGGGCATCACTGGCATTGACGATGGCATTGCCAGCATTGGTCTCGGCGCTTTCTGCATTGATGATGAGATGCTGCTGGCCCTTACCCAGCAAACTGTTGACGAAGCCGACGATACCATCTTGCAGGTAGTACACGACAAACAAGGTCATCAAACCAAAGATGGTCAGACGCCAGTCGGTAATGTTTTCCAGCTTGTACGAGAACAAGGCCATGGCGACAGTCGCTCCAACTGGCACGATAAGCTCCCTGGCTGTCTTGCGTTGTTTGGCAATGGCTAAGCCACCGGCAACTACGGCTATCACGGCAGCCACGGTAGCGATCTTGCGGAACAGTTCTATATCGGCAAGCAGTGACGGCAACATGACGACGATCAGGGCACCCAGCAGTGAACCTGTGCGGGTCTTGCGCCCGCCCATGATGACTGCCAGCAGGAACATGATGGTCAGTTCAAAGTTGTAGGTATTCGGCGAGATATATTCTTCCGAATACGCATACAGGCTGCCTGCCAGGCCAGCCAGCGCAGCACTGATGACGAAGGCAATAACCTTGTACTTGTAGACTGACACACCCATGCAGTCAGAAGCAATCGGGCTGTCACGCAAGGCCTGGAAAGCCCTGCCGTAGTGAGAACGCAAGATGCGATGAACCACAATCAATGACAGCACCAGCATGATGGCAACAACATAGAAAAAACCTACCTCGCCCAGTTTTTGTCCAAAGATCACAGGCTTGGTAAGTTTGATACCCATCGGCCCTTCAGTCAGGAAACTCATTTCATTGATGAGGATCTGGATGATGGTACCAAAGGCCAGAGTCACCATGGCCAGGTAGGGGCCGGTCACGCGCAGTGCGGGCAGGGCCAGCAAGGCACCAAATACGGCAGTGACGGCGATACTGCAGGGGATGGCGACAAACACCGACATGCCGAGCTTGAACACCAGCACGCCCGTTGTATACGAGCCTATACCAAACAAACCGGCATGACCGAGTGAGACCTGGCCGGTGTAACCAACCACGATGTCCAGACCAAACAGGAGGATAGCGTAAATCAGTATGGTTTCTGCCAGATGCAGGTAATAAGGATTGTGTACGACCAGGGGCATTAGCGCCAGTGCGGCTATACCCAGTATGGAAAAAACTAAAGTCTGCTTATTCATGTTCCTGCCTCACACTTTCTTGATGGCGGCTTTGCCAAACAAACCGGCAGGTTTGACGGCCAGCACCAGCAGCAACAAGACCAGGCCCGGCACTTCCTTGTAGCCAGTGGAAATGTAGAAACCGGTCAATGTTTCAGCAATCCCCAGGATCAGGCCACCAACGATGGCACCTACGCCAGAAGTCAGGCCACCGATAATGGCAACGGCAAAGGCTTTCAGGCCCAGTGCCGAACCCATGGTGGCGCCTGTCAGTGTCAATGGTGCCACCAGCACACCTGCGAAGGCAGCAGTAGCAGATGACAAGGCATAAGAGAAGGTAATCACCATGCTGGTATTGATACCCATGAGGCCAGCAGCATCCCTGTCATTTGAGGTTGCCACCACTGCCTTGCCGTAAATCGATTTGCGGTTAAAAAATTCAACTGCCAGCATCATCGCCAGTGCGCCAAGAACCACCACGACTTGCATGGCTTGTACATTTGCGCCAAGCACCTGGAATGGTGCGGCAGACAATGGAGATGGGAAGGTCAGGTCATCCTTGCCCCAGATATTTTCTGCGACGTTTTTGAAGATGATGGCGAGTGCGATGGTGGACATGATCCAGCCAAATTCTGATTTGATCTTGATGGCTGGACGTACACCTATCCACTCCACCACCATGCCTTGCAAGCCACCGAAGAGCAGGACGATAGGTATCATCACCCAATAATTCATATAAGGGCCACCGTGCACATTGCCGACCACACTAAGGCCGACCAGGGCACCCAGCATCAGGGCTTCACCCTGACCAAAGTTGAGGGTGCCAGAAGTGGCAAATGTGAGTTGATAGCCGAACGCGATGACAGCATAAATCATCCCCAGGGCGATGCCGCTGAAGACGAGCTGAAGTAATATTTCCATTTTGTTTCACCCGTGGAATGCAGCCTGCCAAGGCTCTCCAAAACTGTTGGAGAACCTTACGGCTGTCTGTCTGAATAACAAGCTCAGCGCCACGCGGGCGGCTGAGCCAAGGGCTGGTTTAAGCTAAGGACTTGTGTGGTTGCCCGGCCTTATTTAGCCTGGACGATCTGACCAGCTTTGGCCAGGCCCATGACAGGCATGCCAGGCTTGATGGCTTCATGATCGTCATGCGTGAAAGGCTTGTTGTAGGTGGTGATCACGCCTTCCACTTTTTCATTCAGGTTTTCCAGTGCTTCGCGTACTTTGACACCATCTGTACTGCCTGCCTGCTTGATGGCAGCAGCCAGCAAATAGATGGAGTCATAGCCCTGTGCAGCAGAGACTGCTGAAGGCATACGTTCGAGCTTATAAGCCTTTTGATAGGCTTCGATGAAGGCCTTGCGCTTAGGTGTATTCGGATCTTGAATGAAGGTTTGCGGCATGGTCGCACCATCACCATTTTTGCCTGCGTTGTCGAGGAAGTTACCCATGGACAAAGTCCAGCTGCCGATGATAGGTACTTTCCAGCCCAGTTTTTCCATGCCATTGGCGATCTGGGCCAACTCAGGGCCTATGCCATAGGTCAGCACGGCTTGCGCACCACCCTGCTTGGCTTTCAACAACTGGGCTGTCATGTCGACATCCTTGATATTGAATTTTTCTACGGCAACTGGTTTGATGCCTTTGGCGCTCAGGGTTTTTTCCAGATCTTCACGGCCCAGCTGGCCATAATTGGTAGAGTCAGCCAGGATGGCGACCTTGGTAAATTTGTTTTTGACGACGGCTTCATCAACAATCATGGCGGACTGTATGGTGTCATTGGCTGCCGTACGGAAGATGTAATTGTCCTTGTGTTCAGGTGCGACAAATTGCTTGGTCACCACGCTGCCTGTGGCAACATTATTGAGGACAGGGATTTTGGCTTCCTGATAGAAACGCTGGGATGCCAGCGCTACACCGGTATTGATATAACCAACCGTGGCGACCACTTTTTCTTTGTTGATAAGTTCTTGTGCTACCTGTACACCGCGCTCATTTTTTGCTTCATCATCACGCTCGATCAATTGCAATTGTCTGCCCAGCACGCCGCCTTTGGCATTGATTTCACTGACGGCAAGTTTGACGCCATCGCGCATGGATACACCCATGGGGGCGGAACCGCCAGTGAAAGGACCGGCAACACCGATCTTGATAGGCTCTGCTGCATTGCTTGCAGCGGCCAGGCCAAAAATGATGGATGCAACTAGGGCTTTGACTTTGTATGACATCTTTGTCTCCTGATTTTTTATGTGAGTACTTCAAAAAATAAATTCATGAATTACCGACATAAGTTAGCAGGAAACCGGAAAAATCTCAGACTCCATTCTACTTAAGTAAAACTACGCAAACGCTTGAGGGGGCAGCTTGGCGCTATGAGCAGGAGGCCGCAAAGCCTTATGCAGCAATGGTTTTCAGCATGCAGGCAAATTTTGGAGAGGCAAAAACGCGACACTGAAATATCGGGGAAGAAACTCTTTCAAGCCTGCGATGAAAGATTTTCATGTGAACAGCAGGGGACAGGGAAATTGACAACAAAACTGCTGCAAAAAAGCTGCAGACTTTTCATGTGAATCTCATGTGATTCTATATCTCCGGCCAGGCAAACACACTGCCTGGCCGGTTTATGCCTGCTTATTTCAACAGGCTGAATACTTTACTGATGGCTTTGCTGCCGGCACCCAGAGGGTCCTGGCGGATTGCTTTTTCTTCTTCGGCGATCATCAGGAACAGGGCATCCATGGCTTTCTGGGTGACATAGCCTTCAACAGTTGCCTCTTGCTGCGACACGGCTCCAAACTTTTGCGCCTGCCCCATGATGCTATTGTATTTGGCTGACAAACCCACCTTGTCGGTGACACCTTTGACCATAGGCAAGAATTTAGCGCTTAAAGGTGTGGAGGTTTTTTCCCTGAAAAAATCAGTGACTGAGGTTTCGCCGCCGGTCAGGATATTTTTGGCATCGGTCAAAGACATGGACTTGACGGCATTGACCAGCAAGGGTTTGGCCATGGGCACCGCAGCTTCTGCAGCGCGGTTCATGGAGACCACCAATTCATCAAGTTGCTGGCCCTTGCCTGTCATCTGCAAAATCGGACGTGCTTTTTCGAGTATCGAAGGTAACTGGATCTTGACCTTGTCATTATTCAGGAAACCGCCATCGACTCCCAGCTTGCTGACAGCAGCGGACGAGCCCTTGTCAAGCGCCGCTTTCAATCCCGTACTGGCATCCTGATTACTAAGATCAGCAAAGGAGATAGCATGCGCCGCTGCAGTGGCGAGAACCAGGCTGCTGGCAACCAGCAGACGGGCAAATAGAGTTGAGATGGATGGCATGGTTTCCTCCTGATAAAGAGTTGGTATTCTATACAAAGCGCAGCCTGTATCCTGAATTTGAAAGTACAAATTATGTAAATACACTATTTATCTGAGAAATCCAGAGCGCATCAGAATCATGCAAGCGGCAGTTCTGCCGGAGCTAGATTTCATCCACCATATATAAGCGTCTGTGTTCACGCATGGCGTAGTGGTCTGTCATACCGGCGATGTAGTCGGCTATTTTCCTGACTTGCAAATGCTGCTGCTCTTCGCTGCCTGCCTGACTTACCTGATAATCTGGCGGCAGCAAATTTGGCTGGGCATGCAGGGCATCAAATAATTCTGTGATCGTGCGTCTGGCCTTGAAGGTCATGCGGTTGACCTGATAATGACGGTACAGGTTTTCAAACAGAAACTGCTTCAGTGTCTGCGCCTCCTGGTACATGCCATCAGAAAAAGCGATCATTCTTTCCATATTGCGGACGTCATCTACTGAGCGTGGCTGGCAATCCTGGATTTTCTGCGCCGAAGTCTCAATCAAATCGACGATGAGGGTATTGATCATGCGGCGTATGGTCTCGGCGATGCCACGGCGGCCGCTGATGCCGGGATAGGTGGCATCGACGATGGCGCGATGGCGTGCGTAGATATCCACTTCCAGCATTTGTGATTCAAGTAACAGGCCGGAGCGCAAGCCATCATCGATATCATGATTATTGTAAGCAATGGAGTCCGCCAGATTGGTGACTTGTGCTTCCAGCGCAGGGCGCTTTTTATCAATGAAACGCTGCCCCACATCTCCCAGCGACCTGGCATTCGTGATGGAGCAATGTTTGAGTATGCCTTCGCGGGTTTCATACGTGAGGTTAAGGCCATCAAAAGCGCCATAGCGCTCTTCGAGCTCATCCACTACACGCAGACTCTGCAGATTATGTTCAAAGCCGCCAAAGGGCTTCATGCAGGCATTCAAGGCATCCTGACCAGCGTGACCAAAGGGGGTATGGCCGAGATCATGCGCCAGCGATATTGCTTCAACCAGATCTTCATTCAGGCGCAGGTTGCGGGCAATCGAGCGGCCTATCTGAGCTACTTCAAGGCTGTGCGTGAGGCGATTACGGAACAGGTCGCCTTCATGATTGACAAAGACCTGGGTCTTGTATTCAAGCCGGCGGAAGGCTGTGCTGTGGATGATGCGGTCACGGTCGCGCTGGTACTCGCTGCGCGAGGAAGATGATTCTTCGGTGTAACGCCGCCCTCGCGAGCTGGCAGATTGTGCTGCATAGGGAGCGAGGTGGGCGTCGGTAAACATGATTTTTAATTGGTGATACAGCTACGCAAGGTTTCCAGCAAAATCTCTTTGGGTACTGTGGTGATGTGCGCCTGTCCCAAAGGTTTTAACAAGATGAATTTGATTTTCCCACCTTCATTTTTCTTGTCGACTTCCATCAATTCCAGCCAACGCTCTTCGCCGAGATCCGGTGCTACGCCTGGCAGGCCTGCAGCTTCCACCACTTGTTTGATACGGGTCTTGGTGACGTAATCGATATAACCCAGGCGACATGACAAGTCAGCAGCCATGATCATGCCACAACCGACGGCTTCACCATGCAGCCATTTGCCATAACCCAGACCAGACTCGATGGCGTGACCAAAGGTGTGGCCGAAATTAAGGATGGCACGCAAGCCACCTTCGCGCTCATCCTGGCGGACGACATCGGCCTTGATTTCACAAGAACGCAAAATCGCATGCGTCAACGCCTTGGGGTCTTTGGCGCGCAGGGCAACCATATTGGTTTCTATCCAGTCAAAAAACACGGGATCAATGATCGCACCATGCTTGATAACCTCGGCCAGACCGGCGGAGAGTTCATTGTCGGGCAGGCTTTGCAGGCTGCCGATATCGGCCATCACCGCTTCAGGCTGGTAAAACGCGCCTATCATGTTCTTGCCCAGAGGGTGATTGATACCGGTCTTGCCGCCAACGGATGAATCAACCTGGGATAATAAGGTGGTGGGAATCTGCACGAAAGGCACGCCACGCATATAGGCTGAGGCGGCAAAGCCTGTCATGTCACCAATGACACCACCACCCAGAGCCAGCAAGGTAGTTTTTCTATCGCACTTATGTTCCAGCAGGGCATCAAAGATCAGCATCAGGCTGGCCCAGTTTTTTTGCTCTTCACCATCAGGCAATATCACGGACAATACTTCTTTGCCAGCGGCGTGCAGGGCTGCTTCCAGCTTGGCAAGATAAAGAGGGGCAACGACTGTATTGGTGACGATGACGGTCTTTTTTCCTTTGATTTTCGACTGCAGGAACTGGCTGTCGGACAGCAGGGAAGTGCCTATCGCGATGGGATAGCTGCGTTCGCCCAAGTCTACATTCAGGAGCGTGGTGGTGCTGGCGGTGCTTTCTGCTGACATAGTTGTTTTACTGTTGCTGAGTAGGGCGTCAGGAATGTCGAATAACTTTTCCTGCGCTAATTTGTCCAATACGGTTTGCACCAAAAATTGTACATTGGGCCTGCCGGTCTCAATGCTGATATGGGCAACTTCCTGGTAGAGGGGGGCACGCTGGGATTCCAGCTCTTCGAGTTTTTTGCGCGGGTCTGCAGTGCGCAAAAGAGGACGGTTCTTGTCGTGGCGAGTACGCTGCAAAATGCTGTGTATACCTGCACGCAAATAAATGACAATGCCGCGTTCATGCAGATATTTACGGCTCTCTGCATTCAACACGGCACCACCACCTGTAGCTAAGACTATGTTTTCTTGCCCAGTCAGGTCACGGATCACGTCCGCTTCACGCTGTCGAAAACTTGCTTCGCCTTCAATCTCAAAAATCACGGGAATCGAGACACCTGTGCGTGCCTCAATTTCGTGATCAGAATCAATAAAACGTTTATTGAGTTTTTTTGCCAGGGCCCGGCCAACCGTGGTTTTGCCGGAGCCCATCAGGCCTACGAGAAAAATATTCTTCAAAACTGTTTACCTGGCTTAAGACTTTTGCTGACTTTCCCTGAGCATTCATGCCCAGGGGAATATTACCAGTTCGAAGCAAATAAACAGCTATTTTGTAGAAATTTTCCGCTTCAGGCAAACCTGTCTAACCGTATTAACAGCCAGCGCCACCATTCAAGTCCTTGATAGTCATAGTACTTGTCGTAGTAACGTTCCGGCTATCTTTGACTGTGATAGTCACGGGAGTATCTGCAATCACGCAACGTGTACCCTGAGTACCCAAACTGACGTTCACAGTAAGGCCAGTGAATGTCAACGGATTCGCAGCATCAGGCACAGTACCTGCGACACTGGACAATAGTGTGTTGCTGGTAAATACCTGATATGGCGATGTACCACCAGCAATAGTCAGCGGTATAACAGAATTATTTGTCTCGTTCACAGTCCAAACTGCAGGGCTCAGGGTTAATCCACCCGGTGCAGCAACAACCGTTATCGCAACAGATGAAACGGTACCTTGACCATCTGTGACAACAATAGTTGCAGCACCTACCCTTGCCAACAAGACAGAAATATTGCCTGCGCTAGCCAACGTTGGACCAGATGTTACTGTTGCCGTTCCAGGCACACTGGAAACCACAGAGTATGGAGCACTACCACCATCAACCCTGATGGTAACCACATCGCCAACATATCCACTGATAGTCCCCGGAGCGACCGAGAGTGCTGAGTTCGTTCCAGATACGACATTGACAGTAATAGATATTGACGCCCCAACACTATCAACCAATCTGACCGTGGCAGAACCTGGAGCAACCCCAGTAATTGTCATCGTGGATCCAGACACTCCTACAGTAGCTACTGAAGTATTGCTGCTGGTCGCCGCATAAGGTGCAGTACCGCCACCAACCAGGTAAGCAGGTGCTGAGCCAGGCGCGATAGTGACCGTAGCTGGTGCAGAAGTATAAAGAGCAACTGTCGCTCCAGAGCCAACACTTACAACAATGGTAACTGAACCACCAGCAGCGTCTTTCACAACGATGTTGGCTGTACCGGTTGCCAATGCAGTAATCGCGAAAGTACTACCAGTAAGTGTTGCCGTCGCAATCGAAGTATTGCTACTGGTGACTGAGTAAGGCGCAGTACCACCACCAATTTGGTAAGCAGGACTGGCGCCAACTGCGATAGTTACCGCACCAGGTGCAGTAGTGAACAGGGCATTTACGTTACCGGAGCCAATTGTCACATTCACATTAATGATCGCACCAGCAGCATCACGCAGCACTACAACTGCCTTGCCGGAACCTACGCCAGACAAAGTCAGGCTATTTCCAGATGCGGATGCTGTAACGACCGAGGTATTGCTGCTAGTAGCAGTGTAAGGAGCACTTCCGCCGCCCATTACATAAGTACCACCACCACCGGCCGTCAAAGTAATATCACTAGGGGCTGTCGTATAGAACGGTGCGCCAGAACCAACTGTGACCGTGATCGTAACGGTGGCACCCAAACTATCCTTAACGATGACTGATGTTGTTCCAGCTGAAACACCACTGATCGTGAATTTGTTGCCATTGATACCTACACCCGCGATCTGGGTATTGCCACTGGTGACCGTGTATACCTGACTACCACCACCGATAGTGAAGGTAGGGCTGGATGTACCTATGCCAACCGTCAATACAGTAGGAGCAGATGTAAACAAGGCCGCTGTTGAGCCCACAGTTACTTTGATTAACACATTGCCGGATGCAGCATCACGAAGGATAACGTTAGCTGAACCAACGCCAACACCTGTGATAGTCAATTTTGTGCCTGAAATACTGGCTGTTGCCACTCCGACGTTGCTGCTACCCACGCTATACGGACCGTTACCACCGCCAACCAGATAGGTTACAGCAGAAGAAACGCCAACGTTGATATCATTGCCGGCAGTAGAAAAGAGTGCATCAACAGAACCGATAGTAACGTTTATGCTAACCAGCCCGCCAATAGAGTCACGTACAGTCACCGTTGCTTTACCCCCGGTAACGCCGACAATAATGAAACGATTTCCAGAGACAACTACGTCCGCAATCTGATTATTGCTGGAGCCAACGGTATATACAAGGCTACCGCCACCTATCGTATATTCAGCCGATTGAGCACCAACAGCTACGGTCACTGTATCCGGCGCATTGGTGAACAATGCCAGACCAGTACCAACAGTCACTTCTATAGTTACAGAAGCACCCGCTGCATCTTTTACCGTCACGGTTGCCAGACCACCGCCGCCCCCCTTGATTGTCAAGGTCTTGTCAGAGACTGTCACAATCGCAGCACCATTGCTACTGCTTGCAGAGTACCCAGGAACACCACCACCGATAGTGTAGGTTTGCGTAGCACCCGGGGCTACGGTTATTTTGTCTGCAGCTGTCGTAAACAGCTTGGCACCATTACTTGTATTACCAGCTGAACCACCGCCGCCGCCACAAGCCGTCAGGCCTATCAGTAAGATCAGTGCGAATAAACCGCGTATATACTTCATCATGAAACACCTATATTTTTTACGAATTCAGAAAATCGGTTTGCCATTCAATGACATTCATCTCAAGCCCAGAACTCTTTATTGTTTGTTGCTAAATTTCTCTGCAACAATCTTGGGAGTAATAAAAATCAGCAATTCAGTTTTGTCATTCGTGCGACCAGTGGTTTTAAACAAATTGCCAAACAATGGGAGGTCGCCAAAGAACGGTACTTTTGTCACACTATCGCGCTCAGTTTGCTGGAATATACCACCCAGAACAACTGTGCCGCCATTTTCAACCAGGACGATGGTTTTTACTTCTTTGGTATCAATCGCAAAGCCAGCCCTGGTTTCTTGACCGACGCTGTCTTTATGCACGTCAACATCCAGGATCACGTTACCATCTGGAGTAATTTGCGGCGTCACTTCCAGTCGTAAAGTTGCCTTACGGAAGAAGATCGAGGTCGCACCACTTGAAGTAGCAACCTGATATGGCAATTCCGTACCTTGCTCTATCGATGCTTTCAACTGGTCAGCCGTCACAACGCGTGGGCTAGACACTATTTTACCCTTGCCATCTGCTTCCAATGCTGACAATTCCAGATTCAGAAAGCGGTTGGCAGCGGACGAGAACAGACTGACTGCCAGACTGCCAGGATTCAAACCATTAATACCAGCCGCAGGTAAGCTCACAAATTGCGTATTTGGAACATAGCTTTGATCGGTTATTTTTGCTTGCAGTGTCTGTTCACCAACACCGAGGTAATTACCAGTCAGGGCCACTCTTTGATTTCCTGCTACCTGGTAACCAGCATTACCGCCGGCGATGCCGCGTAAGTCAGCAAAACCCAGTTTGGCACCGAGGTTTTTACTGAACTTATCATCTGCTTCAACAATGCGTGCTTCTATCAATACTTGCCTCGAAGCGATATCGGTTTTGGCAATCAGCTTGCGAACCTCTTCCAGTTTGGAAGGGATATCAGTGACAAACAATTGATTCGTACGCGGCTCAATCACGGCGCTACCACGCTTGGAAAGTATACGGTTGGTACTGCCCGCATCGACACCAAAAACCTGTTTGAAGGCTTCAGCTTTCTGATAATTGAGCTGGAATGATTCCGTTTTCAGCGGTTCCAGTTCAGCGATCTGTGCTTTTTGCTCAAGTTCAAGTTTTTCTTTGGTCAGCAATTCTTCTTTTGGTGCTATCCAGATGACAGAACCATTTTTGCGCATATCCAGTCCTTTGGACTGCATGATGATATCGAGTGCCTGATCCCATGGCACATCTTTCAAGCGCAAAGTAATCGTGCCGTTGACAGTATCACTGGCAATAATATTGAGACTGCTGACTTCTGCAATAATCTGCAAAATGGCGCGAATTTCAATATTCTGGAAGTTGAAGGACAGGCGTTCGCCACGATACCCCTGTGTGCCCTGTGTCAGCTTGTTCGGATCTTCCTTGATAGGTTTGACCTCAACCACAAACTGGGTATCACTCTGGTAAGCACTATGTTCCCACAAGCCAGTAGGCTCAATGACCATACGGACATTTTCACCATTTGGCGTAGTAGTGATCAGTTGCACAGGAGAACCATAGTCAGCTACGTCAAGACGACGGCGCAACGATTCTGGCAAGCTGACTTTGAGGAAATCGACAACAATTTTTTGTCCTTGCTGGCGAATATCAACTGCAACCTGATCCAGTGGCAAATCGATGACAACACGGCCTTCGCCTGCTGCGCCACGACGGAAATCGATATCACGCAAAGCACGTTTTACTGCCGTCGCTGGCTGTACATTGACTGGTAAGCCTTGAGAATTGACTGCCGTTGCAACACCGCCAGAAGCATCAATCGTGACAATGAGAGAATTACCATCAATTGCCGTTGCATAGTTGAGTGACTTGTTCAGATTGAAAATCAGGCGGGAACGACCAGTTGCCTCAATCAGGTTAATCCCCCTCAAATCGCCCATGTTCATCTCGAATGAGGTTTTACCAGTGTTATTGCTGACATCTGCAAAATCAATAGCTACCCTGGCAGGATTGGCAATGGCAAAACCCAAAGGAAGTTTTTCCAAAGGTTTTTTCAAGGTAATCTTGACGATGATGTTCGCCCCTTGCTGGTTAGCAGTTAACGACTCTATTGAGTTCGTCTGGGCGAAAGCCGCACTGCAAAAACCAAGCAACGCAAATAAAATAAATTTAACCAATTTGGCGCCCCTTATACTTGTATTTATCAACGCATTCATTTCTTTGCCTCCTGCAACTCTAACTTGGATTGCCGCTCAGTCCAATCACCCGCCGCATCCTGAACCGTTTCCTTGATTTCGATTTCACTCTCCGAAATTTTTGTAATCAGTCCGAAATTCTGACCCACATAAGAACCTAACTTGACTTGATACACCGTCTTATCCACTTGCACGAGGGCATACACCATCTTGTTTTTTTCGATTGTGCCCACCATCTTCAAGCTATCCATAGGAAAAGATTCGAGCGCCTCCCGTGGCCTGTCCATATTGGGCTTGAGACCATTGCTTGATTCAGCCTTCAGGCGCGCGAGCACCACGAGTAATTTGGCAGGGTTAAAGGGCTCGATACTTTCTTTGCCACCGTATGCAAATGGCACGTAAACTTTCGGAGGACTGATCTTGGGGATAACCGCTTTTGCCTGCTTTTGCTCTGCATCCATCCAGGTACGCAGTTCTGTTTCCTGACTATCCCCACAAGCGGATAAGGAGAGCACCAAGGACAAACAGAGCGTCGATCTAATGACGATGTTCTTCATTTTTTAGGCTCCTTCTTCTTCTTCTCAGCCTGATCCAGAACTTCGTCCCTATTCAAGTAGCGGAATGTTTTCGCTGTCACATCAAGTATCAAAACACCATCCGGAGTACGGGTGATATTCAGATTGTTCAAGGTAACAATCCTTGGCAATTTTGCAACATCAGCTACAAACTGCCCAAGATCGTGATAATTGCCCTGGATCTTGATGGCAATCGGCAATTCTGCATAATAATCTTTTACAGCTGGCAACCCTGGTACAAAGGAATCAAAAGCCAATCCACGCCCCTGACCGGCCTGGTTAATGTCAGCCAGCAAAGCCGCCATTTCTGCCTGGCTAGGCAATTGCTTCTCCATGGTGGCAACATATTGTTGTACCAACTTGCGTTGTTCTTTCAGGGCATCCAGATTGATCGCTTGTTGCAGTTTTTGTTTGTACTCACCTCTGAGCTTGACCTCTTCAGCCTGACCAGTTTCTATGGCCGTCATCTGGCCATCCCATTGGAAATACCAGCCCAATGCAACTACAACAATCAAGACACCCATTGCAGACGCAATGCGTGGCGCAATTGGCCACAGGCCAGGGTGCAGTCCATTCAAGCCTTGAAACTGGGCACTTACCGACTGGCCAATTTCATTCAGATTAATCGCCATTTACAATCTTCCGTTGCATTGCATAAATAATCACACACTAAGGTTTTTTACCAGCATCGGCGGCTGACGAAGCAGGCGCTGGTGCTGCAGGAGCAGACCCAGGTGTAGCAGCTGCCAGCGAGGCGGCAGCTTGCGAAGCAGCTTCCTCTCGCTCACGCGGACGCTTGATACCTGCATTCACCTTAAATTCAAATACTTTTTTCGCATCCCTGCCCTGGCCCAAACCTGTAGAGTGAATGTCATTCAATTCTGGCTTGAACATCCAATCCGATTTATTACCCAGATTGCGGATAAACTCAGCAACCCTGTCTTGCGATTGTGCGTAACCGGCCAAAGTAACTTTCTGACCATCCTGATTCAGTTGCTTGAGGTAAACGCCTTCGGGTGTCAATTTGACCAATTCATCCAGCAAATACACAGGTTGATTACGATCTCCCTGCAAATCCTCAACAGCTTGCTGACGGGCTTTCAAGCCATCAATTTCCTGCCTCAAAGTAGCGATTTCTTTAATGCGCTCATCAAGTTTGGCGTTTTCTTTCTTGATAAATTCATTTTTTTCAGTCTGGATTGCCAGCTCATGTCCAAAGTAGGCACTGACAACCACCACAACCAAAGCACCTGCTATCGCAGCCAACAGCAGCAGGCCATAAAAGTCACTTTTTAGCTGTTTGCGCTTTTCTTCCCTGTGCGGCAGGAGATTAATCTTGATCATCAGCCAAATCTCCGTAATGCCAGACCGCAGGCAACCATATACGCAGGCGCATCATTGCGCAAAGCTTTCTCGTTGACGCCTGAGCCCAGCTCCATTCCCTTAAAAGGGCTGACAACTGCAGTAGAAATCTTGGTACGCTCAGCAATAATGTCGACCAGGCCAGGTATTACTGCGCAACCGCCGGACAAGTAAATCTGATCCACCCGGGTGAAAGGCGTGGAGGTGAAAAAGAATTGAATGGCGCGGGTCACTTCCAGTGCGGCGCTTTCCAGGAATGGTTCCAGCAATTCCATTTCATAGGTATCTGGCAGGTCACCATTTTTCTTTTTCTGCTCAGCTTCTTCTATGGAAAGACCATAATTTCTGACAATATCCTGGGTCAGCTGGGCACCACCAAACTGCTGCTCACGCTCATAAATGACTTCGCCATTGAGCATGATAAAGATATAAGTACGCTTGGAACCTATCTGGAATATCGCGTAAATCTGATCCTTGCCAGCATTTGCTTGCTGATCAACCAGACGCGACACGGCAGCACGCGCGGCATAGGATTCAATATCCATGACTTTGGCTTGCAAGCCCGCTGCCTGTATGATGGCTACGCGATCTTCAATTTTTTCTTTTCTAGACGCAGCAAGCATCACTTCTATATCTTCTTCCGCATTGGCCGCCGGCCCCAGCACACAGAAATCCAGGCTTACCTCATCCATGGAGAAAGGAATGTACTGACTGGCTTCGGACTCAACCTGCACTTCTAGTGCCTGCTCGGTCAAGGTCCCGGCGAGTATAATTTTTTTTGTAATGACGGCAGATGCCGGCATTGCCATTGCTACGTTTTTGGCTGAGGTCCCGCTTTTCTTGACGAGTTTGCGGACCGCCTCAGTCACTTGTTCAATATTCTCGATATTGCCATCCAGCACCGCACCCTTGGGCAGTGGTTCAGAGGCATAACGCTCAAGTCGATAGGACTTGTTGCTTCCTTCCGAAAGTTCAACAAGCTTGATATCGAGAGAACTGATATCCAGACCAAATAGTGGCGGATTTTTTCTGCCGAGCAACGAAGCCAGATCTAAAGCCAAGAATATCCCCTCACGATTACATCATCATTTCAATTTACACAAAATTACATGTGCGAAACATTATATTGCCAAAAGTAAATTGCCTTTAAAAACCGCTATTTACAAGACAATTATCCAAGCTTACATGAAATCCTAGCAATAAGACTGGCATTGGTAAAGCAATTTCCGCGCAGCACTACCCTTATCCGTTGCCAAATATCCACGTACATTTCGAATATTCTGAAAATTTGCTTACAAATCCACTTATCTACTGACAGTCTAATGCTCATGGAAGGCGGCTATAATGTCTGCTGCCTTATTTACAATTAGCCCCTATGTCAGATCAAAACCAAGAACCCGACAATCAAACTGAGCCACAAAAGCGCACTGCTGGAAAGCTTTTCGCCCGCATTGTACTCGGAACTACGGGTGTTTTATTCGGATTAGTTGTAGCAGGAGTATTAATTATTGGTTTTGCACTTACAATGGCTTATCCAAATCTGCCAGAACTGGACTCGATCACCAGTTACAAACCCAAAATGCCACTGCGGGTTTTCTCGGCTGACAATATGTTGATCGCCGAATTTGGCGAAGAGCGACGCAATGTCGTGCGCTTCAAGGATATTCCGGAGATCATGAAAAAAGCCGTGCTGGCGATTGAGGATGACCGATTTTATGAGCATGGCGGTGTTGATTACCAGGGCATTACCCGGGCTGCGGTACACAATCTGACTGGTGGCGCCAAGCAGGGTGCATCAACTATTACCCAACAGGTCGCCAGGAATTTCTTCCTGTCCAGTGAGCAAACCTTCAAGCGCAAGATTTATGAAATCCTGCTGGCCTGGAAGATAGAACAAAACCTTACCAAGGACCAGATCCTTGAAATCTATATGAACCAGATTTATCTGGGACAGCGCGCCTATGGTTTTTCTTCTGCTGCCCAAATCTATTTTGGCAAGGAGTTGAAAGACGTCACCATCGCAGAAGCAGCCATGCTGGCTGGCTTGCCAAAAGCGCCGTCAGCCTACAACCCTGTCGCCAATCCCAAGCGCGCCACCGTCAGGCAACAATATATATTGCAAAGGATGCGCAACCTTGGTTACATCACTGAAGCGCAATACGAACAAGCCAAGAATGAAGAACTGATCACCAAAACCAATAGCAATGAATTTGGCATTCATGCCGAATATGTTGCAGAAATGGCGCGTCAACTGGTGTACGAGCAATTCAAGGAAGAAACCTATACCCGTGGTCTGAATGTTTACACAACAATTACCAAGGCTGACCAGGACACTGCTTACCTGGCGTTACGTCGTGGCGTCATGGATTATGAAAAACGCCATGGTTATCGCGGACCAGAAGCCATCATTACCATTCCAGAAGGCAAGGAAGCTGCCGAAGAGGCGATAGAAAAAGAACTGGCCGAACATACAGACAGCGACGACTTGCAGGTAGCCATGGTGCTGGAAGCAACACCCAAGCTGGTCAGGGCGGTCTTGTCGTCGGGCGAAGAAATCCGTATCGAAGACACTGGCCTGACGTTTGCTGCCAGTGGCTTGTCCCCCAAGACGCCAGCGAACAAGCGCCTCCAGCGTGGTGCCGTGATACGCGTAGTACTGGAAGGCAAAAGCTGGAGTATTACCCAAATGCCTGAAGTACAATCCGCTTTTGTCGCCGCCAATACTACCGATGGAGCAATTCGCGCCCTGGTCGGTGGTTTTGACTACAACCTGAATAAATTTAATCACGTCACCCAGGCCTGGCGTCAGCCTGGTTCCAGCTTCAAGCCCTTCATCTATTCAGCATCGCTGGAAAAGGGTTTGTCGCCATCCACCATCATCAATGATGAACCTATCAGTTTTGATGCTGGCCAGACTGGTGGCCAGGCGTGGGAACCCAAGAATTATGACGGTAAATATGAGGGGCCAATGACCATGCGCCGTGGCCTGACCAAGTCCAAGAACATGATTTCCATCCGCATCCTGCACAAGATAGGCGCGAAATACGGCCAGGAATACACCAGCCGCTTTGGCTTCCTGCCGGAGAAAAACCCGCCTTACCTGACCCTGGCTCTGGGTGCAGGTGCGGTCACTCCCTTGCAAATGGCTGGCGCCTATTCAGTGTTTGCGAATGGTGGCTACAAGGTCAATCCTTATCTGATCTCCAAAATCACTGACAGCAATGGGCAGTTGCTGGTACAGACCAAGCCTGATATGGCCGGTGATGAAGCCAATCGTGTCATCGATGAGCGCAATGCCTTCCTGATGGACAGCATGATGCGGGATGTCGTCAAGATGGGTACGGCAACCAAGGCGCTAATACTGAAACGCCCGGACATCGCAGGCAAGACCGGCACCACCAATGATTCCTTCGATGCCTGGTTTGCCGGTTATCAATCCAAAGTCGTGGGCATAGCCTGGATAGGTTTTGATCAGCCGAGAAACCTCGGCAACAAAGAAACCGGTGGTGGCCTGGCCTTGCCTATCTGGATAGGTTATATGCAAAAAATCCTGAAAGATTTCCCGATAGAAGAAAGGCCAGTACCTAAAGGCATTATTGCTGCTGATGGAGATTTTTATTATGCGGAAAATCCACCAGGATCAGGCGTCAGCAGTCTGGCACCACCAATAAGTATTATTGAAGAGTAATACTAAACTCAGCGACCTTGTTCTTGCGCCACGCGGGACAAGGTGGCAAACAATTCTGAGCCGTCGCGGGTATTGAGCCAATGCTGGCCATCATATTTATAATGGAAGCCACCACTGCGCGCCGCCACCCACATTTCCTGCATGGGTGCCTGGCTGTTGACGATGATCTTGGAGTTGGTATCGACAAATTCTACCGTCAATACATTGCCGCTACGACTGCACTCGACATCGTACTCATCGTTTTCAAAGGCTTGCTCAAATAATTGCTCGACTTGCTGCAAGCAAGTATCTGCCAGCACCAGAAATTCAGATTCAGTCATGCTACACTCCAGCGTCTTTATATGTAAAAACGCCATTCTATACGGTGTTCAGGGAATACAAGATGCGCAAACTGATTAGCCTATTTTTCATCATGTCTTTATTGACTGCTTGCGGCCAGAAAGGTCCGCTGGTCATGCCAGCCAAACCTGCACCTGCTGCCAGCACCAGCACACCAAATCAACCCTGAGTATTTTCTTCTTCAGGGCGCAATGCAATAGCACCAGCCTGCGCCGGATGACAGCCCTGCACCCCACGATAAATGGCAGCAATACTGGCCATATCCTGTTCACGTTCACCAGTCAGATTGATGTAATCGACCAACGATACCTCTCGTTTGGCAAAATCAAACCAGGCGCAACCTAGAGGTACTTTTGCTGTAGTGGCAATATGATAAAAACCGCTGCGCCAATAGGGCTTGTGGCTGCGCGTACCCTCAGGCGTAATCGCCATCCAGTACCAGTCTGATCGGTTGATTTTTTCTGCAAGACGGGCAATCGCCCCAGTCGAGACACCACGCTCTACTGGCTCGCCCCCAAGATAACGCACCAGACGGCCTATGGTGGCACCAGTCAGGCCTTCAAATAACGAAGATTTGGCGATGAAATGAAAAGGCATGCCTATTGCCAGCTTGGCCAGTACGCCAACCACGAAATCCCAGTTCGAAGTATGCGGGTAGACGATGATCACGCCACGCGGCCCAGGCAACGGGCGATAACGTACACGCCAGCCTATCAGTTTCAGGATACTTATCGCGACACGTTGGGTACGTGTCGCCAGGGCCTTCTTTTCCAGTAAATAGTCTTCCATGTTTTACGCTGTGAGCGGGTCTGTGCCCGTATTCTTCAAAATCGCGATTATGCCGTGAAGAAATATGCGCTGTAAAACAAGATCAATGTGCGCCCGCAACATGAAAAGCAGGCAGGTCAGGAGGGAAACTCAAACCCCTGTAACGACTACCGGGTCGCGCCCAAGCCAGCGCCACCACAGTCGCAACATGAGCAAACCTGCAACGACGAGGCCAAACAATACCGGCTGGGAAAAATCATGCTTGCCTGCCTTCATCCAGAAGTAATGCAGCACACCCAGTGGCGCGATCAGGTAGATCAATTTATGCAGCCACTGCCAGCGTTTGCCGCCCAGGCGCTTGATCATGCCATTGGTACTGGTCGCAGCCAGCGGGATCAGCAAGACAAAAGCAATAAAGCCAACAGTGATAAAGGGGCGTTTGATGACATCTTTCCACATTTCTGCCACATCAAAGAAATGATCAAACCAGAGAAAGGTCATGAAATGCAGGAAGGCATAAAAGAAGGCATACAGGCCCAACATGCGGCGGCAACGGATAAGCCAGGGCATGTGAAAAAGCTTGCGCAATGGTGTCACTGCCAAAGTAATGCACAGGAAATACAGGGTCCAGTCGCCGGTATTGCGGGTGATAAATTCAACCGGATTAGCCCCCAGTTTATCCAGAAATACAAAACTGACCAGCCGGATAAATGGCAACAATGCCAGTATAAACAAGACTATCTTGAACCGGGAAACCTGCTTATTGGTGAGCAACATGGGGCGGTAATCCTAGAAAAACTTCTTCAAGTCCATGCCAGAATACAGCGACGCCACTTCGCTGTAACCATTGAACATCAGGGTCTTGCGCTTGCGGGCAAACAGACCATCTTCACCAATACGACGCTCGGTTGCCTGTGACCAGCGCGGATGATCAACATCCGGATTCACATTCGAGTAAAAACCATATTCGCTGGGTGCAGCAATATTCCATGCCGTGCGCGGTTGGTCTTTGACGAAACGGATTTTGACGATGGATTTGGCTGACTTGAAACCATATTTCCAGGGCAAGACCATGCGAACTGGCGCACCATTTTGATTTGGCAAGACTTCGCCATACATGCCAAAGGTCAGCAAAGCCAGTGGATGATTGGCTTCATCCATACGCAGGCCTTCGACGTAGGGCCATTCCAGTACAGGGCTGCGCAGGCCTGGCATTTGCTTTTTGTCTTCTAGCGTGACAAATTCAATATACTTGGCATTGCCTGTGGGTTCGACTTTTTTGATGAGATTGGACAGTGAATAACCTGTCCATGGAATCACCATGGACCAGCCCTCAACACAGCGCAGGCGGTAGATACGCTCTTCCAGTGGTGCCAGTTTCATCAGGCTGTCCAGGTCGAGTGTCAATGGCTTCTTGACTTCACCTTCTATGCTGACAGTCCAGGGACGCGGCTTGAGCGTGTGAGCAGTCACTGCAGGATCGGCCTTGTCGGTGCCAAACTCGTAGAAATTATTGTAGGTCGTTGCATCTTTGTAGGCGGTCTTCTTTTCTACCAGGGCATAGGCAGAATTCAGATTGGCAGCCAGCTTTTGTGCACCAGGGTTCTGGGCAAAAGCGGCGCGGTTGGCCATTTCAAACAGGGCTGTGCCAGCGATAGAGCCCAGCGCCATCTTGCGGATAAAATCACGGCGCGCCTCAAACACGGCACGCGGTGTAATTTCAGAAGAGTAAGGCAGGTCTATGCCATTGGGACTACGTTTGATCAGCATGGTGGACTCCGTGGTTGAGACTGGCGAAACAATCATTCGACATGACTATTCCGCCCTAGTTTCTCATGAGTCGCAGAATTCTGCTGATCCTTACAAATTAAAAACAGAACTTACAGCGTGCCGTAAGAATGCAGGCCAGACAGGAACATGTTCACACCCAGGAAAGCAAAAGTGGTCACTAACAAACCCACCAGCGCCCACCAGGCCGCAACCTGCCCACGCAAGCCCTTCATGAGGCGCATGTGCAGCCAGGCTGCATAATTGAGCCAGACGATCAGCGCCCAGGTTTCTTTGGGGTCCCATGACCAGTAACCACCCCAGGCTTCGGCTGCCCACAGGGCGCCAAGAATGGTGGCGATGGTGAAGAAGGCAAAGCCGACGGCAATTGCCTTGTACATGACATCATCCAGCACTTCCAGTGCGGGCAAGCGGTCAACCAGATAGCCTTTGGATTTGAGCAGGTAGGCAACAGACACCATGGCCGCCAAGGCAAAAGTCCCATAACCGATGAAATTGGCTGGTACATGGATTTTCATCCACCAGCTTTGCAGGGCTGGCACCAGAGGCTGGATTTCTGCAGCATCGCGACTGACGGTGTACCACAGCAGAAAACCAACAGCCGCTGAAATAATCAGCATGACAAATGGCCCCAACTGGCGGGTACGGTATTGCTGTTCATAATACAAATAGAACATGGCAGTAATCATCGAGAACAGGATGAACACTTCATATAAATTTGATACCGGGATATGACCAACATCGGCACCGATCAGGTAAGACTCATACCAGCGCACCAACATACCAGTAAAGCCCATGACCACGGCAGACCAGCACAAGACCGAACCTACCGACGCACCGAAGTCTGAACGGGCAATCAGGCCACCCCAGTAAAATAGTGTGGACAGGAAAAACAGAGTGCTCATCCACAAGATTGCCGACTGGCTGGATAGCAGGTATTTCAGGAAGAATTTCTTGTTCGCCATATCCAGCGAACCACCATATAACTGTATCGCGAACAGGCTCAGTATGGCCAGTATCACCAGCAAGGGGCGTACCGATTTCCAGTGCCAGCCCAGCCAGGCAAATGTCGGCGCTGCCAGCAAGACGATGGCTTTTTCATAGCCATCCATATACGAGCCAAAACGGCTGAAGGCAAACAGGGATGCCATGCATAAAGCCACGGCATACAACCAGTCAGCGATACTCAGTCGTTTAAAAAATCCCTGGTAGGGTGTGTAATTCTGTGTCACTTCCATCATATATCCCCAGATGCTTGGGCCATCAGGCCCCATGCTTCGTAGTGTAGTCGATTACGCTGCATTTCGTGGCGTATCTGCTGATGCTGCCAGTGCTGGTTGTGTTTCCAGCCCAGGCTGCGTACTCATTTGTCGCAAATGCATTTTCAATTGATCAAATTCTTTTTCAAAGTCCAGTGTCTTGCGCTGCGAACTCAGGGCCATCAGTGCATGTGCACCGGTGCCATCATCCTTGATCCAGACCCAGAGACGGCGCTCACGGATATAGAACATGGAAAACACACCCAGCACCAGGAACAAACAACCCAGATACACCACGTTCTTACCGGGCGAACGTGTCACTTGTAATACTGATGCCTTGACCTCGTCAAAGCCGGTGAGTTGCAAATACACAGGTGCGCCATAGAAAGAGGCGTCAGACAATGCACCTATCGCCAGTTGCAGGAAGCGGGCATGTTTTTCATCCAGTTCATAGACTGGCAAGCCTTCTTTTTCACGTGCCACCATCCACAGTTCCCACATGCTGCCATTCAAGACCTTGATAAAGCCTTCGGCGACTTTTTCTTGCTCTGCCTGTGGTACTTTTTCCAGCAGTTTGGAAATGGCTGGCAGGCCAGATAGCTTCTCGTCACCGGCAAAAGCATCCAGACTGATCTTGGCAGAAGTTGCCCACAAATCCGTTTTTTGCGCACCGCTGGTCTGATTTTTCTTGACGGCATGCTCGGCAAAGCGTGTTACCGCCAAGGCGCGCATTTCAGGGTTTTGCACTGCTGCACGCAAACGCATCCAGTCCTTGATACTGTCTTCATCATCGGCAGGGATGCGCAGATAGCGGAAGGCTTCACCTGGAGAATCGCGCGTGCCCGCCAGTATCATGTAGTCGCCATTGATCTGGACAGGCTGCATGTAGTTATGAAATTCCCTGGCCTGGCCGGTTTTATCACGCAATTTATATTGCAGGCTGGGGCCGACGTTCTTCAAATCTTTGTTATTGGCATTCTTGGCGGCAGAGCCCAGGTGCTTGTCCAAGTCAGCTGTGAGTTTTTCGTTCAGGCTCTGGTTAGGATTCACTGCCCTGACATCACTGCCATTGCGTGCCATGTTCTCGACGTTGAATGGCCGGAAGCCTGACCACTCTATCGTAAAGTCATTGCCTGTACCCGGCTTCAACGCCGTGCTGCCACCCACCTCACCTGTCATGGCCAGGGTACTGACATCAGGACCCAGCATGGGGTAAGCCTTGATCTGCAGGCGGCTGCCGCCATCTTCAAAACTTGACTGATAAACAGCAATGCCTTTGTAAATCAGGGGCTCATTGACCTTGATGGTAGAGGCAAAGGACTTGCCGGTTTCATGGTCAGTGACTTCCACATCACTGGCAAACAGCTTGGGCATGCCAGTGGAATAAAAGTCGATGGTAAATTTTTTCAGTTTGATGGTGAATGGCAGGTCTTGCACCAGCACGCCCGTGGCTTGCGGCAAGATGGCCGTGCTGCTGCTGGCCCCTTCAGGGATCATGGTGTTGCCACGGAAGGTGGGATTCGACAGCGACAAGCGGTGCTGTTCTGGTATTTTGGCAATGACACCACTACCTTCAAACGGCACCTTACCCATGAACCATTGCTGGAAGCGGATAGGTAATTCAGAGTCCAGCAAACCACCTATGCAGATGATGACAATCGCACTATGGGCAAATATATAACCCCATTTATTTGCCGCGCCTTGCTTGGCAGCAATCAGGGTAGCCCCTTCTTTTTCAACGAGCTTGAAGCGATAACCAACGCGCGCCAGGTGAGCCAGGATTTGCTCTGTAACTTTGGTCCGGCTGTTGCCACTATACCATTCGGAACGGTGATGGAAATTGCGCAGTGATTGTTCACGCACATTATCGCGCCAGCTGCGCATGTCTTTCAGCATCTTGGGTGCATTGCGTATCACGCACAAGGATGTTGAAGTGACCAAAAAAGCCATGATGAGCAAGAACCACCAGGCAGAATACACGGCATACAAGCTGAGCCTGCTGTAAATCTCGAACCAGAAGGGGCCGAATTGATTGACATAGTTAGGCATAGGCTCATTTTGCTTAAGCACCGTACCGATAACTGAGGCAATCGCAATCAGCGTCAATAAACTGATGGCAAAACGCATGGAAGACAGCAATTCCACCGCGTCCGCCACCCAGGCACGCCGGGTTTGCAGTTGTATGCCGCCAGTATCCGCAGGCTGATCGCCTTCTATCTTGTTTTCCATACTCTCTGTTTACTTATTACTGATGAGGTTTGCACATAATGAATGAGGCTGATGCTAGAGGAAACGTCTTCACCAGAAGGTGGATTACATCAACATCCGGGCGCAACGAATAGTACACGCTTCACTAAAATTTGGCTGAAACGTACTCAGCTGGTTTGCACCGACATCCATCATGAAAAAAGGGGATGGCTATCGCCACCCCCTCCTCAATTACTTAATCTTAATCAGGACTTACGCAAACTTGTCCCAGCAAGGCGCAGCGACGAAGACAGTACTTTAGTACGACTAGGAGCTGCAACGTAGCTGGGGCGGGTTTGCGTGAGTACTGTTATTTCAAGCCTGCGACATAGTCTGCAACAGCTTTAATTTCATCTTCAGACATCTTCTTGGCGATAGTCATCATCTGTGCACTGTTTTGACGGGCACCTGTAATTTTTGCGCCATCCTTGCGGGAGCCGTTCTGGAAGCCAGTCAGCTGGGCAATGGTGTAGTCCTGATGTTGACCAGCAATACGCGGGAATTGTGCAGGTATACCAGCACCGTTCGGGCTATGACAGCCGGCGCAGGCTGGAACATTTTTCTCAGCGATACCACCGCGATAGATTTGCTTGCCCAGTTCAACGATATCTTTGTTTTTTGCAGTGCCTGGTTTGGATTTTTGCGTCGACAGATAAGCAGAAACGTTTTTTATATCATCTGCAGTCATGGCCTTGGCAAAGGTGGTCATGATGGCATTTTTGCGTGTATCACCAGTGAAATCTGTTAATTGCTTGACCAGATAAGCTTCATGCTGGGCAGACAATTTAGGATTGGCAGCGATGGTGGAATTACCGGCAGCGCCATGGCAGGATGCGCAGGCAGTGATACCACGTGCTGCATCGCCATTGGTATACAGTGCTTCGCCCTTGGCTGGATCAGCTTTGGCTGGTTTGGCTACTTCATTAGCGTAGACCGACGAGGCAAAAGAAGATACCGCCAGGACTGCGACGCTGATGGACTTAGTAAACGATAAAAAAGCACGGTTCATTCAAACACCCTGAGACTAAATAATGGAAATCTGCCCTATTGGCGACACATTGCAGCGAGTTGACACGTAAAAAGGCACTTTTTGGCAACAAAATACGTTCAAAACTGGTCTGTGGACATGGTTTTAATCGCTGCCCAAGACCTAACCCCTTATTGTACAATAGCTTTCGGGCGTTTTTACTGCCTTATGTTGCATTTTTCCATTATTCCTTTCCTCTATGTCTATCCTCTGGCAAGCCCGCTTCTTCACTACGGTGAATCATCTGCGCGATCTCCCGCGCACCCACGTGCCCGAAATTGCTTTCGCTGGCCGTTCCAACGCTGGCAAATCGACCGCAATCAATACCCTGTGCAATCAGAAAAAACTCTGTTTCGCCTCAAAAACACCGGGCCGCACACAACATATTAATTATTTCTCGATTGGTGGTGCCCATGTGGGCCAGCATCGCAAAGATGAAACCAGGGTCGATGAAATTCGCGCCCTGCTAGTAGATTTGCCAGGTTATGGCTATGCCGAAGTACCGGGCGCCGCCAAACAACATTGGAACCAGTTACTCGGTGCCTATGTACAAAGACGCACGCAACTGGCAGCCTTGGTCTTGATCATGGATGCCCGCCGCCCGTTTACCGACCTGGACATACAGATGCTGGAATGGTTTGCACCAACTGGGCGACCTATCCATTGTATTTTGACCAAAGCCGATAAACTTAATCGCAGTGAATGTACCGATGCTTTGCGCAAAGCCAAGGCAGTACTCGACAGTTATGTGGATGATGAAGGGCCGCTCTTCCCTTTCAGCCTGCAATTGTTTTCTGCACTGAAACGCATAGGCATAGAAGAAGCCGATGCAGCAGTGCAACGCCTGGTTGGACTGGACCGCGACCCTATCGTTGATACTGCCGATACTGACGCTGAAGTAAGCGCATCGGAAGCACCCGCAGAAGCCCAGACAAGCAAACCGGCTGACGCAGAATAAAAAAACCCCGGCAAAGAGTCTTTTTGCCGGGGTAATAACACCGTTACGAATAGGGACGCACGGTGCCCGCTCAGGGAGGAGAAGCGGTAGGCGTGGAGTAGATCCAACCTATGCATTAAGATGTTGCAACTTAAAAAAAGTTTCATTAACCTGCATAAAATTCTTTTCATTTGATTTTCATCTGATTATGTCATTCATAAAACCATCTCATCCCTCAACACATTTCCCTGCAATACGTATGCGCCGCATGCGTAAAGATGCATTTTCGCGCGCATTGATGCGTGAAAACATGGTCACTGCTGCTGACCTGATTTACCCCGTTTTTGTCATTGACGGCGTCAATCAAAGTGAAAAAGTTTCATCCATGCCTGGCGTGGAAAGAGTAACGATAGATTTGCTCATGGGCGTGGCCGAAGATTGCGTCGCCCTGGGCATACCGGTGCTAGCGCTATTCCCCGCCATTAACCCGCATTTGAAAACGCCGGATGGCATAGAAGCGACCAATCCCAAAGGTCTTATCCCGCGCGCAGTACGTGAACTGAAAAGCCGTTTCCCTGAACTGGGTGTGTTGACTGATGTGGCGCTCGACCCCTATACCAGCCACGGTCAGGATGGTTTGCTCAATGCGGACGGTTATGTACTCAATGATGAGACAACCGCCATGCTGGTACGCCAGGCACTGGTGCAGGCTGAAGCCGGTGTCGATATCGTCGCCCCCAGCGATATGATGGATGGCCGTATAGGCGCAATCCGCCATGCGCTTGAAGCCAACAATTTCATCCACACCCGCATCATGGCTTACTCGGCCAAATATGCTTCGGCCTTTTACGGTCCGTTCCGTGAAGCAGTAGGTTCTGCTGCCAATCTGGGCAAGAGTGATAAAGCCAGTTACCAGATGGACCCGGCCAACAGTGATGAAGCCTTGCGCGAAGTTGCACTTGATCTGGCCGAAGGTGCCGACATGGTCATGGTCAAACCTGGCATGCCCTACCTGGACATCGTGCGCAGGGTCAAGGATGAATTCAAGGTGCCGACCTTTGCTTATCAGGTCAGTGGTGAATATGCGATGATCAAGGCAGCAGCACAAAATGGCTGGCTTGATCATAACAAGACCATGATGGAATCCATGCTGGCATTCAAGCGCGCCGGTGCCGATGGCGTTTTGACTTATTTCGCCCGCGATGTTGCGCGCCTGCTGAAACACACTGGCTGATCGCCGTGTCTGCGATGTTGCGCTCTGTCTTCATCTTCATTTTTGCTGCACTGGCAATTGCTGGTGCAGAATGGGGAAAAGAGATAAGCAGTGCGCAATATCTGCACTATATTTTCAAACCGCTGACGACACTCAGCATCTTCTTTTTTGCCTGGCGCAGCAAGCCTGTCATCAGCCTTGCCTATCGAAAAGGAATACTGGCAGGCATAGTCTGTTCGCTGATTGGTGACATCTTTTTGATGTTACCTGGCACAGTATTTCGCCATGGATTTTTATGTGGCCTGTTAAGTTTTTTACTGGCTCACATCTGCTTTTTACGAGCTCTGATCAGTGATAGCCGCTTTGCCGGAAAACCTCTGGCTTTTACTGTGATTACTACACTTGGCATCGTCAACCTGGTGATACTGTGGCCGGGCTTGCCAACGGCTTTACAGATCCCTGTTGTTGCCTATGTCTGCCTTTTGCTTTGCATGACGGCACAAGCCATCAGCCGCGGTCTGCAGTTGCGCAGCATATCTGGTCACCTGGCCTTGATTGGCGGCCTGTGTTTCATGCTATCTGACACACTGCTCGCCTACAACCGTTTTTACGCGCCTATTACACATTCTCCTTTACTCATCCTCAGCAGCTATTATCTGGCGCTGTGGCTGATTGCAGCTTCGGTCATGTCATCCCATATTGAATAGGGCCAGGATCATGCATGAAAAAATCATCACCTTTGCCAGCCCGGTTTTTTTCATTCTGATCGCCCTAGAATTTATCGTGGCACGCAAGCGCCAGCGTCATTTGTACCGCATCAATGATTCGCTCAACAGTCTCTCCCTGGGTGTGATGAGCCAGATCATAGGAGCATTTTCCAAGTTGTTTTCGATAGGCATGTATGCGCTGGTGCTCAAGCATCTTTCGCTGTTCAGCCTGCCATCAGACAGTGTGTGGGTATGGATAGCAGCCCTGCTGCTCTACGATTTTTTATACTACTGGCTACACAGGATGGGGCACCAGACCAATCTGTTATGGGCGGCCCATGTGGTACATCACCAGAGTGAGCAATACAATCTGAGTACAGCATTGCGGCAAACCAGCACCGGGCCATTATTTGGCTGGATATTTTATTTGCCGATGGCGCTGATAGGTTTTCCACTGGATGTGTTTATTGCGGTTGCCCTCATCGATTTACTTTACCAGTTCTGGGTGCATACCGAGCAGATAGGCAAGCTGGGCTGGTTTGACCGCGTGTTTGTATCACCATCGAATCACCGCGTTCATCATGCTGTCAATGATATGTATCTGGACAAGAACTTTGGCGGCATCCTCATCATCTGGGACAGATTGTTCGGCACTTTCATAGAAGAACGCGATCACGTCGCCATCGTCTACGGCACGCGCAAACCACTGCGCAGCTGGAACCCTTTATGGGCCAATCTCGAAGTGTATGAGCAAGTCTGGCGCGATGCCTGGCAAACAAAAAACTGGCTAGATAAATTGCAGATCTGGTTACGCCCGCCGGGCTGGCGTCCTGGCGATGTGATGGCGCAATCTGCGCCTGCAGCATTCGATTTGCACAGACCTGTTTATGACCCCGTCATGAGCAAGGCCACGACCTGGTATTGCATAATGCAGTTCATCTTGTTGCTGCAAGCGGCGACACATTTCCTGATCATCTATAAAACCATCAGCGCCTTGAATGCGACCATCTACCTTAGCTGGCTGGTGATGGGCCTGTGGTGCATAGGCGGTCTGATGGAAAGGGGCCGTATTTATCTGTTGCCTGAGACTGTGCGTATACTGTGCGTCCTGATCATGAATTTATTGACTGCCAGCTGGTTTTATTCCTTTGCTTTGTCTACACCAGTACAGGCATTATTGTCTGCCACTTGCCTGATTTCGCTGGGCGGACTCTGGCTTATTTTTTATCAACAAAAAGCGCATGGACATCTTCCACATTAACGATACGCAGACCCTGCAAAATCCTGAGCAACCAGAAACCCTGCTCAAAGCAGGAGGTTTTTTATGGCTGGATGCCAGTCATGATGAAGTCGCTGCAGACCCGATTGCCTGGCGTAATCGGGTTGAGGCCATCACAGGTACACAGATTTATGAATTGCATCTCAAGGATGTCAGCAATCTTTCACACCCGTCTTATTTTGATGCGACCGAAGAATATGAAATGGTGGTATTTCGCAAGCTGACATTGACAGAAGCAAATAGCGACAACAAGAATGGTGTGAAGCGCAAGATACCGGCTGCATTGAATAAACTGGCGACCACACCAGTGTCTTTTTTGCTCATGCAAAATGTCTTGATCACAGTGCGCCCGGCACAGAGCCGCACGGTAGAGCTGGCACGCCAGCGCCTGCTGGATTATAAATCGCGGGCAGAGAATAATACCCACGGCAGCCGCCTGCCAGCGTCACCGGAAGAGCTGATGCTGCGCTTGCTCAATTCCATGGTTGATCAATACCTGGAATTGCGCCAGCCTCTGACCCAGCAACTCGATCGCTGGCAACATGCCCTGCTGGACCCGCGCCGTCCCTTCAATAACTGGCTGGCCTTGCTCGATTCACGCGTGGAATTACGCAAGCTTGACAACCTGTGTGAAGAACAGCGCGATGCCATGCAGGAATTGCGCGACCATATCGTCGATACCCATGATGGCAATAGCCGCGCCAAGGATTTGCTGCTGGTGCGCACCAACGACGTGATGGAACATATCAGCCGTGTATTGAACCATGCGCGTCGTCTCGAAGCCTCGCTGGAATCGGCAGTGCAAATCCACTTTGCGGCAATGGCACACAGGACCAGTGAAATCATGCGCACCCTGACCGTTATCACCGCCCTGTTCATGCCACTGACATTAATCACAGGCATCTTTGGTATGAACTTTGAAGTCATGCCCCTGCTCAAGCATGCATCTGGCTTCTGGTACACCATGGGCGGCATGGGTGTCATCGTCGTGCTCTTGCTGATTTACTTCCGCAGCCAGCGCTATTTGCAAGACCAGGCCAGCCGCAGGATAGAGTAAGTCGCAAAATTTTTTCAAGTTCAGAACACACAATTAAATTTAGATACCAATGCAAGAACACACTTTTCTCTGGCATGACTATGAAACCTTTGGCGCTGCCGCCCGTCGCGACAGACCTGCGCAATTTGCCGCCATACGCACAGATGCCGAGCTCAATGAAATCGGCAAACCAGTCATGCTGTACTGCCGGCCCGCCAATGATTTCTTGCCAGATCCACAGTCTTGCCTGATCACCCATATCACGCCACAAACCTGCCTTGAGCGCGGCATACCTGAGCATGAATTTGCAGCAAAGATAGAACAGGAACTGGGCAAGACTGGCACCATAGGCGTGGGCTATAACACCATACGCTTTGATGATGAAATTACCCGTTTTATGTTCTGGCGCAACCTCATCGACCCGTATGCGCGTGAATGGCAAAACAATTGCGGCCGCTGGGACATCATGGACATGGTGCGCACCTGTTATGCGTTGCGCCCTGAGGGCATCAACTGGCCAAAGAATGATGAAGGCAAGCCCAGCTTTCGCCTTGAGCACCTGACCAAGGCCAATGGTATTGCGCATGAGGCAGCGCACGATGCGCTGTCAGACGTACGTGCCACGATAGCCCTGGCCCGCCTGATACGTGAGCGTCAGCCCAAGCTGTTCGACTTTTGCTTTGCCCTGCACAAGAAAGACAAGGTTGCGGCGGAAATCGATATGCCGGTGCTGAATAAAGCTTTTTTGCATGTATCTGGCATGTTCCCGGTTGAGCGCGGTTGCCTGGCAGTCATGTGGCCGCTGGCCATGCATCCCAAGAACAAGAATGAAGTCATCGCCTGGGACCTGTCCCATGACCCGTCAGAGCTTGCAGGGCTGGATGCTGAGACCATACAGCTACGCATGTTCAGCAAGAGCGATGCCTTGCCTGAAGGCGTGCAACGCCTGCCAGTGAAAAGCATACACATCAACAAATCCCCCATCGTCATAGGTAATCTGAAAACCTTGTCAGCCCCCATGGCTGAACGCTGGAAAATAGATATGCATCTGGCGCAAGAACACATTATCAAAGCCGCTTCCCTGCCCGCCTCTGCCAAGGCGATCTGGGAAGAAGTGTATGCCCGCCCTGAAGCAGCAGCCAGCGATGTCGATGAAGACTTGTACGGCGGTTTTGTCGGTGCCGGTGACCGTCGCCTCTTGAATGATTTGCGCCGTATGAATGGCACGCAACTCGCCAAGGCCAGCACCAGCTTCCAGGACCCGCGTTTGGCTGAATTACTGTTCCGCTACCGTGCCCGCAATTTCCATGAAAGCCTGAGCATGGAAGAGCAGGAAAACTGGGAAGAACACCGCGCCGCACGTTTGCTTGATGGGGCAGGCAATGCCAGGACTGTGGATATGTATTTCAATGAAATAGATACTTTGTCAGAAACAGCAGATGAAGCGGCAGAAGAGATTTTGGGTGCTTTGTATGACTATGCTGAAATGATCGTGCCGTCGCGATAAGCTTCATTTTTTTCGCTGAAAAACAAAAGCCACGAATCATTCGTGGCTTTTGTTTTCAGTAACCTGATATCGACTTACTTGTTAGGCTGTGGTGTAACTCGCAGGTACGGACGCGCAGCAGTATAGCCTTTAGGATATTTTTGCTTGATCACATCTTCATCCTTGACTGACAAGGGGATGATCACGTCATCACCATCACGCCAGTTGCCTGGTGTGGCAACTGTATAACCATCAGTCAATTGCAGGGCATCGATGACGCGCAAGACTTCGTCAAAATTGCGGCCTGTGGTCAGCGGGTAAGTGATGATGAGGCGGACTTTTTTGTTCGGATCGATGACGAACAATGAACGCACAGTCACAGTCTCGGACTGGTTGGGGTGGATCATGTCATACAGTGCGGCAACTTTTTTGTCTGCATCAGCAACGATAGGGAAACCGACGACGGTTTTTTGTGTGTCTTCAATATCCTTGATCCATTGCAGATGGGATTCTGCACCATCAACTGACAAGGCGATTGCTTTTACATTGCGCTTGTCAAACTCTGGCTTGAGCTTTGCAGTCAGGCCCAGTTCTGTCGTGCAGACAGGTGTGAAGTCAGCTGGATGAGAAAACAAAACCACCCAGGAATTGCCTGCCCATTCATGAAATTTCAAAGGACCGATAGAAGAATCTTGCTCGAAATCAGGGGCGATATCGCCTAAACGCAAAGTCATTTTTTTCTCCAAAAAGAAACGAGAACTCGAATATAGCCTCTCTACCCTGCTTACTCAAGGATAGATTAGTTGCATGCTTATACATTCTTCGAATATGCCTTATTTTCCTTCTGCACGATTCAATGATTGCAGGAACTTATCTGCATTCTGATAACCGATCACCCGCTGCCCCTGGATTTCTTTACCCTGAGCGTCAAAGAAGATAATGCCTGGCGGGCCAAACAGACCAAAGCGTTTCAGCAAGGCTTTGTCGTCAGCGTTATTAGCCGTGACGTCGACTTGCAGCAGGAGCATATTGTCCAGCCGGGCTTTGACCTTGGTTTCAGGGAAAGTCAATTTTTCCATTTCTTTACAGGAGACACACCAGTCAGCATAAAAATCCAGCATGACCGTCTTGCCTTTGGATTGCGCCACGGCAGCATCGAGTTCGGCGATGCTACGCACACGGGTGAATTTCACATGTTCCGTACTGCCGCCGTACAAGTGGGCAACAGGAGAAAATACATCGCGGCCACCTGTGATAACACCTACCAGTTGTACAGCACCCAGGAGGAAGAATATGACAGACACTCCCTTGGCAAACATACCGCTACGCTGGAAGAATAATTGATAGCTGGCATAGGCGATCAGCAAGATGGCCCAGCCCAGCATTTGTGACCAGACAGGTATCACTGGACTGATCATCCACAAGGCCATGGCCAGCATCAAAACACCAAAGAAGCGCTTGATGCTTTCCATCCACATGCCAGCACGTGGCAACAGGCTGCCAGCCGAGATACCTACCAGCAACAAAGGCACACTCATGCCCATCGCCATGGCAAACAGGGCAGAACCACCAACGACAACATCACGGGTCTGGCTGATATATACCAAAGCACCCGCCAATGGTGCAGCCACGCAAGGGCCGACGATCAGTGCTGAAATGGCACCCATGACAAACACGCCAAGCAACTTACCATTACGTTGACCTTCTGAAGCCACCGTCAACTTGGTTTGCAAGGCGGCGGGCACTTGCAATTGATAGACATTGAACATGGACAGCGACAGTATCACCATCAGCAAAGCGAATGCACCCAGTACCCAGGGATTTTGCAAAGTCGCCGACAGACCTTCACCAACCAGGCCAGCAGCAATACCAAGTGCGGTGTACACCAGCGCCATACCCAGGGCATAACACAAGGACAGAAGGAAGCCACGGCTACGCTTGATGCCCGTACCTTCGCCCACGATGATGAAGGACAGGATAGGCACCATAGGCAAAACGCAGGGAGTGAAAGACAAACCCAGACCAAGCAGCAGAAACAATGGCAGGATGAGAACCAGCCTGCCGCTCTTTAGCGCAGCACTGATGCTGCTGGTTTCTTCGTCACGGCTGGCCTCTGTGGCCTTTCCATTGGCTTCTGTACCAGCACTGGCAGCAGAGTTGGCGCTTACATTTGTTGCTGCCTGCGTACCTGCAGCGCTACTGCCGGCGATCTGCAATTTAACCGGAGTTTCCAGTGGTGGATAACACAAGCCACCGTCAGCACAGCCCTGGCGCCCTATCTTCAAGGTGAAATCTGCTGCAGCCTGCACTGGCACGCGCACCACCAGGGACTTACGGTAAGTCTCGACTTCTTTCTGAAAGGTTTCATCAAACTTGACCTTGCCTGCGGGCATGGCTATGTCACCGATTTTGGCATCGTCTGAGCTGAATTTAAAGCGTTCGCGGTAGAGGTAGTAGCCATCTGCTATCGTAAAAGTGACTTCGGCCATGCCTGGCTCCACCATTCTGGCAGATACTTTGAAAGCTTCTTCGGGATCAAGGAAGTCTTCTGCACCAGCGAAAGGGGTCAATAGCGACGCAAACAGTATGGCAAACACCAAGGCGCACAAACGCCATAGCTGCGATATACGGAGATTCTGTAGCCTTACTGGCATGTGTGCAGAAAACAGCGGAGTTGAGGCATTCATGGCGTTTCGGTTTCTTTTCTCACCCAGTCCAGATAAGCCGGTAATCCGGCTACCAGAGGGATGGCTATTATTTCGGGTAGATCATAGGGGTGCTGGCTCAATATCAGTGCTTCCAGCCTGGCGTAACATGTTTGCCGGGTCTTGATCATCAATTGCACTTCAGTGTCAGCCTGTTGCTCACCATCCCAGTTGTAGATGGACAATATATCAGCAGAAATGTTCACGCAGGCAGCCAATTTTTCGGCAACGATCAGACTGGCCAGCTTTTTGGCCATTTCGCGGTCTGGCAGATTAGTCAGTACCAGGATCAGATTGTCATTATCCATCGCTACCCCATATTCGCCGGCAATGTCATTGAGCTTGATAAAACCTGCATGATGATTGGTCGGGCGTACAACAAGCGCATTACTGCATACTGCAAGATAAATGTCCGGCAGTAAATTGCCTGAGTGCTTCCTTCAGTGTGCAGATAAGCATAAGCTCTATCATATCCAAAGCGCACGCTCATAAGCAAAAAGCCGTTCAGTTTACACTGAACGGCTTTTTTAAGTTTCAAGCAGTCTGGGCATGACGCCCAAATATGCTAATTACTCAGCAACTGGTGCATCAGCTGCATCTACGCCTTCTGGACGGTCCAGCAGTTCAACGTATGCCATAGGAGCATTGTCGCCGACGCGGAAACCCATTTTCAGGATGCGCAGGTAGCCGCCGTTACGATTTGCGTAACGTGGGCCCAGTTCAGCAAACAGCTTGACTACCATTTCGCGGTCGCGCAAACGGGAGAAAGCCAGACGCTTGTTAGCCAGTGTGTCTGTTTTACCCAAAGTCAGAATCGGCTCGATAACGCGGCGCAGTTCTTTGGCTTTTGGCAAAGTTGTTTTGATGGCTTCGTGACGCAACAGGGATACTGTCATGTTGCGCAGCATTGCCAGACGGTGGGAAGAAGTACGATTCAGCTTACGTAAGCCGTGACGATGACGCATGGTATTTCCTTTCAGATTTAAATGCCAGCTCTTCTATCGATAAGCGGACTTATCGCGGGCCGGTAATTATTTTTACTACGGTTAAAAAACGGGCAGGCTGTCTCAGCCGACCCGTCATACAAAATTATTTTTCCAGGCCAGCAGGTGGCCAGTTTTCCAGTTTCATGCCCAAAGACAAACCACGGGAAGCCAGAACTTCTTTGATTTCGTTCAAAGACTTGCGACCCAGATTTGGTGTCTTCAACAGTTCATTTTCGCTACGTTGGATCAGATCACCAATGTAGTAAATATTTTCTGCTTTCAGGCAGTTGGCTGAACGTACTGTCAGTTCCAGATCATCGACTGGACGCAACAGGACAGGATCAACTGCAGGTGCGCGGGATGGAGCTTCAGCAGCGGCTTCAGTACCTTCCAGTGCAGCGAAGACATTCAATTGATCAACCAGCACGCGGGCAGATTGACGGATTGCTTCTTCAGGAGAGATAACGCCATTGGTCTCAATATTGATAACCAGTTTATCCAGATCAGTACGTTGTTCAACGCGGGCAGATTCCACAGCGTAAGAAACACGGCGTACTGGAGAGAAAGACGCATCCAGGATCATACGACCGATGGTTTTGTTCGCATCTTCAGACAAGCGACGAACGTTACCTGGCACATAGCCACGGCCTTTTTCTACCTTGATCTGCATGTCCAGCTTACCGCCGGCTGTCAGATTGGCGATAACGTGATCTGGGTTAATCAGTTCTACGTCATGCGGCAGATCGATGTCGGAAGCCAATACTGCGCCTTCGCCATCTTTTTTCAATGTCAGCGTGACTTCATCACGGTTGTGCAACTTGAAGACTACGCCTTTCAAGTTCAACAGGATGTCAACGACGTCTTCTTGCACGCCATCGAGGGAAGAGTATTCATGAACTACACCAGCGATCACAACTTCAGTCGGTGCATAACCAACCATAGTGGACAACAGTACGCGACGCAATGCGTTGCCCAGTGTGTGGCCATAGCCACGTTCAAACGGTTCCATCACGACTTTAGCGTGACCGGCACCCAACATTTCCACATCGATAATACGTGGTTTTAACAGATTGTTTTGCATGAATGTCCTTTTCAATACCCTCGGTTCGTTACACCGATAAGGCTGACGGCATTAAAGAAAAAAGCCTGCCTGTAGTAAAACAGGCAGGCGGTGAAACTTGAATATTAACGAGAATACAATTCAACGATCAGGGATTCGTTGACATCGTGAGCGATATCGCTACGATCTGGCATGGACTTGAAAGTACCTTCCAGTTTTTTCGCATCAACAGCTACCCATGAAGGCATGCCGGATTGTTCTGCCAGGGACAGAGCTTCAGCGATACGAACTTGTTTCTTCGCTTTTTCACGAACAGCAACTACGTCACCAGCTTTAACCTGGTAAGAAGCGATGTTGACAACGATACCGTTGACTGTGAATGCTTTGTGGCTTACCAACTGACGTGCTTCAGCGCGTGTGGAGCCAAAGCCCATACGGTAAGCAACGTTGTCCAGACGGGATTCCAGCAATTTCAACAGTGTTTCGCCTGTGTTGCCTTTTTGACGGTCAGCTTCAGCGAAGTAGCGGCGGAACTGACGTTCCAAAACGCCGTACATACGTTTAACTTTTTGCTTTTCGCGCAATTGGTTACCGTAGTCAGAGGTACGAGCACCAGAAGTGCGACCATGTTGACCTGGTTTTGCGTCCAGTTTGCATTTAGAGTCCAGGGAGCGGCGTGCGCTCTTCAAGAACAGGTCCGTGCCTTCGCGACGGGAAAGTTTTGCTTTTGGTCCGATATAACGTGCCACGATGTTTTCCTTGTAAATGACGCAATGTTTTCTACACTACGCTAGTCTGATCTGCCTGCAACCAGACGGTGGTCTTAACAACAAAGGCTATGCCTTTGATTTATTTTTTTGTACTCTGAAATTTCCACAACACAAAACCCGCCAACGAAATGGCGGGTCTGCATTCTAACGGAGATTCCGCCAGAATGCCAGCAGAGAATGAATCTGCTTGTCTAAGGCGCTTAAATAATAAGCAGCCTAGAGTTCCAACTTAGATACGACGACGCTTTGGAGGGCGGCAGCCGTTATGTGGAACTGGAGTAACGTCTTGAATCAGGGAGATCTTGATACCCAGATTGTTCAAAGCGCGTACTGAAGATTCGCGACCTGGGCCTGGGCCTTTGATACGAACTTCCAGATTTTTGATGCCGCATTCAACAGCCACTTTGCCTGCTGCTTCTGCTGCGACCTGCGCTGCAAATGGAGTAGACTTACGTGAGCCTTTAAAACCAGCACCACCGGCAGTTGCCCAAGACAACGCATTGCCTTGACGATCAGTGATCGTGATGATGGTGTTGTTGAAAGAAGCGTGAACGTGAGCAATACCTTCTGCAACGTTCTTTTTAACTTTCTTACGCGCACGTGCTGCTGCAGCGTTATTTTGAGCTTTTGCCATAATGTTTTCCTTGGATCCGGGCTAGCCTGGATTATTTCTTCAAAGATTGCGCTGCTTTACGTGGACCCTTACGAGTACGCGCATTTGTGCGTGTACGTTGGCCACGGCAAGGCAAGCCTTTACGATGACGGAGACCACGGTAGCAACCCAAGTCCATCAAGCGTTTGATGTTCATGGACAGTTCACGACGCAAGTCGCCTTCGACGATAAATTTACCGATTTCGTCGCGAAGCTTCTCGAGTTCGTTGTCATCCAGATCTTTAACCTTTTTATTGGTCAAAACACCTGTTGCGTCACAGATTTTCTGTGCGCGTGGACGGCCAATACCATAGATAGCTGTTAAGCCGATTACGGTATGCTGATGATTTGGGATATTAACCCCTGCGATACGTGCCATTCGTTATTCCTCGTTCAATAACGTTAAATTAACCTTGGCGCTGCTTATGGCGTGGTTCTGTGCATATAACACGAACAACACCCTTGCGCTTGATGATTTTGCAGTTGCGGCAGATCCGCTTAACTGATGCGAGAACTTTCATTTTTGCCCTCTTTCCTTCTAGTTCATTTTAAATTTACTTGGTACGGAACACTATTCGCGCCCGGCTCAAATCATAAGGCGTCAATTCCACTGTCACCTTATCACCTGGAAGAATACGAATATAGTTCATTCGCATCTTCCCTGAAATATGGCCAAGTACAACATGCCCGTTTTCCAACTTAACTCGAAATGTTGCATTCGGAAGATTCTCAAGAATCTCGCCCTGCATCTGTATAACGTCGTCTTTTGCCATTCGATCTGCTGTCCCCTGGGCGATTACCTCGAAGGAATCCCGCCCTTGAAATTTGCTTTACGAAGAAGCGATTCATATTGCTGGGACATAACATAGTTCTGTACCTGCGCCATAAAGTCCATGGTCACCACCACGATAATCAGCAGAGACGTTCCGCCGAAATAAAATGGTACTTTCCACTTCGCAATCAAAAATTCTGGCAACAGACAAACCAGCGTAATGTAAATCGCACCTGCTAGCGTCAAACGCATCAAAATCTTGTCGATATAGCGTGCGGTCTGGTCACCAGGACGTATCCCGGGAACAAAAGCACCACTTTTCTTCAAGTTGTCAGCGGTTTCTTTGCTGTTGAATACCAAAGCGGTATAGAAAAAGCAGAAGAAAATGATCGCTATTGCATACAACAAAGCGTGTATAGGTTCACCAGGCGCCATCGACGCTGCCAGATCCTTCAGGAAAGTGATAAAACCACTTGTTGAAGATTCTGCACCCTTGGTAAACCAGCTGGTAATCGTCGCTGGGAACAAGATAATGGAAGAAGCGAAAATAGGAGGAATTACACCAGCCATATTCAACTTCAGTGGCAAATGACTGCTTTGACCACCATAAATCTTGTTACCAACCTGACGTTTTGCATAGTTCACCAGTATCTTGCGTTGACCACGCTCAACATACACTACCGCAAACGTTACTGCAGGTACAACAACACAGATAACCAGTGCAGCAAAGTTACTCATCTGACCGGTACGAACCAGTTCAAACAAATTACTCAGGCCACCAGGCAAACCTGCTGCGATACCGGCGAAAATGATGATCGAAATACCATTTCCCAGACCGCGCTCAGTGATTTGCTCACCTAACCACATCAGGAACATGGTGCCCGTCACCAGCGACAATACCGTCGTTAAACGAAATGCCATGCCAGGATCAAGTACCAGACCGGCCTGACCTTCCAGACCAAATGCGATAAAGTAACTTTCGATTAAGGCCAGAACCACAGTGCCATACCGTGTAAATTGCGTGATCTTTCTACGGCCGGATTCGCCCTCTTTTTTGAGAGCTTCCAACTGCGGAGAGACTATCGACATCAATTGCATGATGATAGACGCAGAGATATACGGCATGATACCCAGGGCGAATACAGTGAATCTTTGCATCGCACCACCGGAGAACATATTAAACATACCCAGCAAACCACCCTGGTTTTGTTTGAACATATCTTCCAGTACTTTGGCGTCTATACCCGGTACAGGAACATGTGCACCAATCCTGTAGACAACCAGTGCCGCCAGCAAGAACCAGAGTCGCCCCCAGGGAAACCCGCTTGCAGCACTTTTAGCTTGTTGTGGAGATGTTGCCAATTAATGCTCCGGTTGTCTGCTTTAATTAAGCGATTGTGCCACCAGCAGCTTCGATTGCAGCTTTAGCGCCTTTAGTGACGATCAAGCCGTTCAAAGAAACTTTCTTGGTGATAGCACCAGACAAGATCACACGGACTACACGTGCGAGCTCAGAAACTACGCCGGCTTGTTTCAAAGCCAAAACGTCGATCTCTGTCACTGGCAGGTTTTCCAGATCTGTCAGGCGAACTTCTGCTTTGTACGGTGTTGCCAGTGATTTAAAACCACGTTTTGGCAAACGACGTTGCAGAGGCATCTGACCGCCTTCAAAACCGACTTTATGAAAGCCGCCTGAACGGGATTTTTGGCCTTTATGACCGCGACCCGCTGTTTTACCTAAGCCTGAACCGATACCGCGACCAACACGACGTTTGTAGTGTTTTGCGCCATCAGCTGGCTGGATTGTATTCAATTCCATAATTTGCTCCGATCGCAAACCTGACGGCTTACGATACAACCTTCACAAGATACGAGACTTTATTGATCATGCCACGTACGGATGGCGTGTCTTCCAATTCGGAAACTGAATTAACACGACGCAGACCCAGGCCACGTACAGTTGCACGGTGATCCTGGCGTGTGCCGATCAAACCTTTAACCAATTGCACTTTTACTGTCTTAGACATGAGGTGCTCCTTAACCGAGAATTTCTTCAACAGTTTTGCCACGCTTTGCAGCGATTTCAGATGGAGTACTCATCTTGGCCAAACCATTCAAAGTTGCACGAACCATGTTGTATGGATTTGTGGAGCCGTTGGATTTCGCCACGACGTTTACAATACCCATTACTTCAAAAATCGCGCGCATTGGACCACCAGCGATAACGCCAGTACCTTCTTTTGCTGGAGAAATCATGACGGAAGACGCGCCGTGCTTGCCAGTAACGGTGTGTTGCAGAGTACCGTTCTTCAAAGTCACTTTGATCATCTTACGACGTGCTTCTTCCATCGCTTTTTGTACAGCAACTGGAACTTCTTTCGATTTCCCTTTGCCCATACCGATACGGCCATCGCCGTCACCAACGACTGTCAGCGCCGCGAAACCCATGATACGACCACCCTTGACCACTTTGGTCACGCGGTTGATCGCGATCATTTTTTCGCGCATGCCATCATCCGGCTTGTCGGCTGCTGTTTTTGCTTGCATTTTTGCCATGACAAATTTTCCTTAGAACTTCAAGCCAGCTTCACGGGCTGCTTCTGCAAGCGCCTTGACGCGACCGTGGTAACGGAAACCGGAGCGGTCAAACGCAACTTCGGTAACCCCTGCTTTGATTGCCTTCTCTGCAACACGTTTGCCGATCAAGCTTGCTGCAGCAGCGTTGCCGCCTGCACCAGACTTGCCAGCCAACTCTGCACGTACTTCTGCTTCTACTGTAGAGGCAGATGCCAACACTTTGGCGTCTGGGCCAATGATGTTTGCATAGATGTGCAGGTTTGTGCGATGCACGGCCAGGCGGTTCACTTTGAGTTCTGCGATCTTGGCACGGGTTTGACGTGCGCGGCGCAGACGTGATTGTTTCTTGTCCATCGTCAACCCCTATTACTTCTTCTTGGTTTCTTTAATCACAACCACTTCGTCCGCATAGCGAACGCCTTTGCCTTTATAAGGCTCTGGACTGCGGTATGCACGAACTTCAGCGGCAACCTGACCAACTTTTTGCTTATCAATCCCTTTGATCAGGATTTCAGTTGGAGTTGGTGTTGCACATGTAACGCCAGCTGGCATTGCGTGAACAACCGGGTGCGAGAAACCAAGAGACAAATTCAATTTGTCGCCTTGAGCTTGCGCTTTGTAACCAACACCGACCAGATTCAGTTTCTTTTCGAAACCTTTAGTGACGCCGTTAACCATGTTGTTGACCAGGGCACGCAGGGTACCGCTCATCGCATTGGCTTCACGACCATCATTTGCTGGGGAAAAACTCAAAGTGCCATTGTCGTTCGCAACTGTCACCAGGCCGTTCAAGGCTTGAGACAACACGCCCTGTGGGCCTTTAATTGTAATCTGCTCTGTCGAAATGGTGACTTCAGCACCTGCCGGCAAAGCGATTGGCATCTTACCTACTCGAGACATCTTTCACTCCTTAGGCGACGTAGCAAATCACTTCGCCACCGACACCGGTTGCGCGCGCTTTGCGGTCAGTCATGACGCCTTGTGGTGTGGAAACGATCGCCACTCCCAAACCGTTCATGACACTTGGGATCTCGTCTTTACCTTTGTAAATACGGAGACCTGGACGTGATACACGTTCCAAGCGTTCAATCACAGGACGTCCTGCGTAATATTTCAAGCCGATTTTTAATTCGGACTTACCTGCAGTTTCAGAAACTGCGAAATCTTCAATGTAACCTTCGTCTTTAAGTACGTTCGCAATTGCGATCTTTACTTTGGAGGACGGCATCGCGACGACAGTCTTTTGAACAACTTGTGCGTTACGGATGCGGGTCAGCATATCGGCGATAGGATCGCTCATACTCATTGCTTATTCTCCTATTACCAGCTGGCTTTAGTCATACCCGGGATTTCACCACGCATGGCGACTTCACGGAGTTTAATACGGCCCAAACCGAATTTACGGAATGTGCCACGTGGGCGACCAGTCAATGCGCAGCGGTTACGCTGACGGGTCGGATTGGAGTTACGTGGCAAGGCCTGCAACTTCAGACGGGCAGCGTACTGCTCTTCTTCAGTCTTTGATTGGTCATCAATGATGGCCTTCAATTCGGCACGCTTACCAGCGAATTTCTTCACCAGGTCTGCACGCTTTTGCTCACGATTAATCAGTGCCAGTTTTGCCATGGCGACCTCAGTTTCTGAACGGAAATTTAAATGCGGCGAGGAGCGCTTTCGCTTCTTCGTCGGTCTTTGCTGATGTCGTGATACTGATATTCATACCACGCAACGCGTCGATCTTGTCGTATTCGATTTCAGGGAAAATGATCTGTTCCTTGACACCGATATTGTAGTTACCACGACCATCAAACGCACGACCAGAAACACCACGGAAGTCACGTACACGTGGCAGAGCCACAGTGATGAAACGGTCCAGGAATTCATACATCTGAGCGCCACGCAAAGTTACCATACAACCAATTGGATAACCTTCACGGATTTTAAAACCAGCGATCGCTTTGCGAGCTTTGGTAACTACTGGTTTTTGACCAGCAATCTTGGTGAGGTCACCAACTGCATGCTCAATAATCTTTTTGTCTGCAATTGCTTCAGACAAACCCATGTTCAGGGTGATTTTCAAGATACGTGGAACTTCCATGACTGATTTGTACGCATACTTTTCAGTCAGTTCACCAACGATTTTATCTTTATATATTGCTTGTAGACGGGCCATGATGTTATGCCTTCACAACTTCGCCAGTCGACTTATAGATACGGACTTTCTTGCCATCCACTACCTTGAAGCCTACACGGTCTGCTTTGCCAGACGCTGCATTAAACAATGCAACATTCGACACATGAATCGGCATCACTTTATCCACGATGCCACCTACTGCGCCAGTCATTGGGTTAGGCTTAACAGCTTTTTTAGCGACGTTAATACCTGCAACAACAACGTAATCGCTATCGATGCAAACTTGCACCTGACCGCGCTTACCTTTGTCTTTACCCGTCAAGACGATGACTTCGTCGTTTTTACGAATTTTGTTCATCACGACCCCTTACAGCACTTCTGGAGCCAAAGACACGATTTTCATAAAGCGCTCAGTACGCAGTTCGCGTGTTACTGGGCCGAAAATACGAGTACCGATAGGCTCAAGTTTTGCATTCAACAATACTGCAGCATTGCCATCAAATTTGACCAACGAGCCATCTTGACGACGAACACCCTTAGCTGTCCTCACGACAACGGCGTTGTAAATTTCACCTTTTTTTACACGACCGCGCGGAGCAGCAGACTTAACAGTGACTTTAATTACATCACCAATACCCGCATAACGACGCTTGGAACCGCCCAACACTTTAATGCACAAAACTTCGCGCGCACCAGTATTGTCAGCCACTTCCAGCCGGCTTTCTGTTTGAATCATAATGTTCTCTTTCCCAACTTAATCCACACAACTTGCACAATGCAAATTTGTAGTCAGTCTTGGTCCCGCCAGCTAACCCCTACATAACCTACAATGCACGAGCCAACTGATTAGGTGGACGATTTTTTAACCACTTTCACAACAAGAGGGCGTTATGAAAGACATTTAGGCTGTCACTCGCATACCTTGCAAATGACAGCCCATCATTATTACACCAAAAAACTATTTGTGCAATAAATTTATACTACTTGTGCGACTTGAACCACACGTGTCACTGTCCAAGCTTTAGTCTTGGAGATAGGACGACCTTCTTGAATTTCAACGGTGTCGCCGGCCTTTGCCTGGTTCGCTTCATCGTGTGCGTGGTACTTTGCACTACGGACGATGATCTTGCCATACAAAGGATGCTTGACGTGACGTTCAACAACCACTGTTACGGTTTTGTCCATCTTGTCGGAGACAACCTTGCCAATCAATGTGCGCTTCAGTGCGACTTTAACTTGATCGTTCATTATTTGGCATCCTTCTGGTTCATGACGGTTTTCACACGTGCGATGTCACGACGAACTTTCTTCAATTGAGAAGTATTAGTCAGCTGTTGCGTAGCGATTTGCATACGCAGGCTGAATTGTGCCTTCAACAATTCATTCAGTTCTTTGGTCAAAGCCGCCTGATCCTTACCTTGGAGTTCAGATACTTTCATTTACAACTCCTATTATTGGCCGACTTGACGGACGACGAACGTTGTCAACAGCGGCAATTTAGCTGCAGCCAAGCGGAACGCTTCGCGTGCCAGCGTCTCATCGACACCATCCATTTCGTACAGCATTTTGCCTGGTTGAATCTCGGCAACGTAGTACTCAGGATTACCTTTACCATTACCCATACGGACTTCCGCTGGTTTCTGGGAAATTGGCTTGTCCGGGAAAATGCGGATCCAGATACGGCCACCGCGTTTAATGTGACGAGTCATTGCACGACGCGCTGCTTCAATCTGACGCGCTGTGATACGACCACGACCAACTGCCTTCAAGCCAAACTCACCGAAGGAAACTGCTGTACCACGAGTATGCGAGATACCCTTGTTACGGCCTTTCTGTTCCTTGCGATATTTTCTGCGTGCTGGTTGCAGCATGATTATTCTCCTGCTTTCTCAGCCGGTGCTGCAGCGTCAGCTTTTGCGCGTACGCGCTTGGCTGCCGGGGCTGCTGCGCCGGTCGTCGGTGTTTGTCCTTCTGGACGCTTGGCGCGTGGACGGCTATTTGGCTTGCCATCATCACGACGTGGACCGCGACGTTTTTTGTCGTCTTCCGGTGTCGATTCGATAACAGGCGCATCGCCATTTGCCAAACGATCGCCTTTGTAGACCCATACTTTTACGCCAATAATGCCGTAAGTTGTGGATGCTTCGCCAAAGCCGTAGTCGATGTCAGCACGCAGAGTATGCAGAGGCACACGGCCTTCGCGATACCATTCTTTACGTGCGATCTCGATACCGTTCAAACGACCACCAGACATGATCTTGATACCTTGAGCGCCCAAACGCATTGCATTTTGCATCGCACGTTTCATGGCGCGGCGGAACATGATGCGTTTTTCCAGTTGCTGAGCGATAGAATCAGCGATCAGTTGAGCATCGATTTCTGGCTTGCGAATTTCTTCGATGTTGACGTGCACTGGCACGCCCATCAATTTCGACAAGTCGGCTTTCAATACTTCAATGTCTTCGCCTTTTTTACCGATCACAACGCCTGGACGGGAGCTGTATATCGTGATGCGTGCGTTTTTAGCAGGACGCTCAATAACGATGCGGCCTACAGACGCGTTTTTCAGTTTCTTCTTCAGGTATTCACGTACCTTCAGATCTTCGATGAGCATAGTGGCAAAGTTACCATTGCCAGCATACCAGCGAGAAGACCAGTTACGTGTTACTGCCAAACGAAAACCGGTTGGATGTATCTTCTGTCCCATCGTGACTCCTTAGTTACCAACGGTCACATAAATGTGACAGGATTGTTTAGAGATACGATCACCACGACCCTTAGCGCGTGCTGTGAAGCGCTTCAGAATCGCACCTTTTTCGACATAGATAGTCTTTACTTTCAGCTCGTCGATATCCGCGCCATCATTGTGCTCGGCGTTTGCAATTGCAGACTCCAACACTTTCTTGATGATCGCAGCACCTTTTTTAGGGCTGAATGCCAGGATATTCAATGCCTGATCTACTTTTTTACCGCGAATCAGGTCAGCCACCAGGCGACCTTTTTGCTCAGACAGACGCACACCGCGCAAATTTGCTTTAGTTTCCATCATCGGTCCTTATCTCTTAGCCTTTTTATCGGCAGCGTGACCCTTGAACGTACGGGTCAGCGCGAATTCGCCGAGCTTGTGACCAACCATGTTTTCGGAAACATAAACTGGTACGTGTTGCTTACCGTTATGAACCGCAATGGTCAAACCGATGAAGTCCGGCATAATTGTCGAACGACGGGACCAAGTCTTGATTGGCTTTTTGTCTTTAGTCGCTTGCGCGGTTTCGACTTTCTTCACCAGGTGGGCGTCGCAAAACGGCCCTTTTTTCAATGAACGTGTCATGTTTTATCCCTTATTTCTTGCCACGGCGTGAGACGATCATCGAAGTAGTGCGCTTGTTGCGACGAGTCTTCTTACCCTTGGTTTGCTGACCCCATGGTGATACTGGATGACGGCCGGCTGCAGTTTTACCTTCACCACCACCGTGCGGGTGATCAACCGGGTTCATGACCACACCGCGAACGGTAGGACGAACACCGCGCCAACGCATTGCACCAGCTTTACCGATTTTGCGCAGGTTATGCTCACCGTTGCCTACTTCACCGATAGTCGCGCGGCATTCGATATGAATACGACGAACTTCACCGGAGCGCAGACGAACCTGAGCGTAAGTACCTTCGCGTGCCATCAGGACAACGCCAGCACCAGCTGTACGTGCAATCTGAGCACCTTTACCTGGCAGCATTTCTACGCAATGCATAGTTGTACCGACCGGGATATTACGGATAGGCAAGCAGTTACCAGATTTGATCGGCGCTTGAGAGCCGTTCATGACCTGATCACCAGCAGCCATACCTTTAGGGGCAATGATGTATGCACGTTCACCATCCGCGTAGCACAACAAAGCAATGTGCGCTGTACGGTTAGGATCGTATTCAATACGTTCTACTTTTGCAGGGATACCATCTTTGTTGCGTTTGAAGTCAACCAGACGATAATGCTGCTTGTGACCACCACCGATATGACGGGTAGTGATGTGACCGTTGTTATTACGGCCAGCAGTTTTTGATTTCTTTTCCAACAAAGCAGCGAACGGACGACCTTTGTACAGGCCTTCTGTCACCACCTTCACCATACCACGACGACCTGGTGAGGTTGGCTTCATCTTAACGAGTGCCATGCTTATGCCCCCTCAGTGAAGTTAATTTCCTGACCTGGCTTCAAGCATACAAAAGCGCGTCTTGTATGATTGCGGCGGCCATTAAATTTACCGGTACGTTTTTGTTTACCTTGGCGATTTGCTACTTGTACGGATTCAACTTGTACTTTGAACAGCAATTCGACGGCAGCTTTGATTTCTGGCTTGGTTGCATCTGGCATAACCAGGAAAACCACTTGCTCATTCTTTTCAGCAACCATAGTTGCTTTTTCAGAAATAACAGGAGCCAGCAACACCTTCATCAGGCGTTCTTCGCTAATTTTGACTTGTGCGCTCATGCCAGCATCTCCTCAATCTTTGCCAGTGCTGGCTTGGTGATCAACACTTTCTTGTAGAACACCAAAGAAACTGGATCAGCATAACGTGGTTCAACAACCAGTACGTTTGCCAGGTTACGCGCTGCCAACATCAGGTTTTCATTGAATTCGTCAGTGATGATCAGGACGGAATCCAGGCAACCCATTGCCTTCAGTTTTTCGGACAACAGTTTTGTCTTAGGTGCGTCAACAGTAACATCGTCAACCACATTCAAACGACCTTCACGAGCCAACTGAGACAGGATCGAGCAGATACCTGCGCGATACATCTTTTTGTTAACTTTGTGAGAGAAATTCTCATCAGGTGTGTTCGGGAATATACGACCACCGCCACGCCACAATGGAGAAGAAGACATACCAGCACGTGCACGACCAGTACCTTTTTGACGCCAAGGCTTCTTGGTTGTGTGATGGACTTCTTCACGATCTTTTTGTTTGCGATTACCGCTACGAGCATTGGCTTGGAATGCAACGACGACTTGATGGATCAAGGCTTCATTGTAGTCACGACCAAAGATAGTATCAGGAGCGGCTACGTTCGACGCTGCTTGACCTTGTTCGTTTAGGAGCTTCAGTTCCATGGATTAGGCTCCCTTCTTGGCTTTAACTTTAACAGCAGGAGATACAATCACCTGACCATTTTTTGCACCCGGCACGGCACCCTTCACCAGCAACAACTGACGCTCTGCATCTACGCGAGCGATTTCCAGATTTTGCACAGTGCGAGTTGCATCACCCAGATGACCAGTCATGCGCTTACCAGGGAATACACGACCTGGATCCTGCGCCATACCGATAGAACCAGGTACATTATGCGAACGGGAGTTACCGTGAGTTGCACGACCAGAAGAGAAATGGTGACGTTTGATAGTACCGGCATAGCCTTTACCAATCGTTACGCCTTGCACGTCTACTTTTTGACCAGCTTCGAACATACCAACAGGCACAACATCGCCTGCTTTCAATTCAGCAGCTTTAGCAGCATCAATACGGAATTCTTTTAATACAGTACCAGCTTCAACACCTGCTTTTGCGAGGTGACCGGCAGCCGCTTTTGTTACGCGGGATGCACGGCGCTGACCGAAAGTTACCTGAACAGCGGAGTAACCGTCTGTTTCAGGAGTTTTGACTTGCGTCACGCGGTTGTTGGATACGTCCAGAACAGTAACAGGAATTGAATCCCCATCATCTGTAAAGATGCGCATCATACCAACCTTGCGACCAACTAGGCCCAAGCTCATTGTTTTCTCCATTCTCACCTACGATTGGGTGAGGCTGATGTTTAAAAAACTTAAACGAATAGGCCAGCCGAAGCTGACCTACATCTAAGCCTTCGATTATAGCCCGCAAATTTTTTATTTACAAGACTAATTTATTTGAATTTTCGAAAAATTGTGGTATGTCGAATTTTCAGTATTTTTCTGAGAATACTAATTTGCATCAGTATTTTCAAATCAATAAGAATTATTGCAGTTTGATTTCTACGTCAACGCCAGCTGGCAGATCGAGCTTCATCAACGCGTCAACTGTTTTGTCAGTTGGGTCAACGATGTCCATCAAACGCTGGTGAGTACGGATTTCAAATTGATCACGGGAAGTTTTGTTCACGTGCGGGGAACGCAGTACGTCGAAACGCTGGATACGTGTAGGCAAAGGAACCGGGCCTTTAACAACAGCGCCAGTGCGCTTGGCTGTTTCTACGATTTCCAGAGCGGACTGATCGATCAGTTTGTAATCGAAAGCCTTCAGACGGATACGGATTTTTTGATTTTGTGTGGACATGTTCATTCCTATAAAGAGCGAGCCAGGTACGGCAGAGCCGCCGGCATATTTAATAAAGAGCGAAAACTAAATTGGCTGCCGCATTAAATTCAATACGACAGCCAACTAGTATACTACAAATTACGGCAGATATTACTCGATGATTTTAGCAACAACGCCAGCACCGACTGTACGACCACCTTCACGGATAGCGAAGCGCAAGCCTTC
>NZ_JBWKQH010000011.1:199372-292406 GCF_059418665.1 Undibacterium sp. GW821-FHT07F11 | reverse complement strand
AGGTAAATGAAAAGAGGAGAGGATTTTTGCCGTAGGATAGCTCCTACATATATGTATCGCATTGTATCTTTTACGCACAACATATGCAATTTTTTGTAAATTTAATACACAAAAACCAATTTCTGTGAATCAATTGTTTTTTAGGAACTTTTTAGTCTTTTATACACACCCATCTCCATTTCATCACTATCCAATCGGCAAGCGAAAATGCGCTGCACATTACAGGCCAAAATAATTTGACCCACTTGTAAATTTCCCCTGTCCCCTGCGAATAAAAGAGTAAGAGTTTAGCGATGCATTACATGAACACGCTAAACATAGACTCATCATTTCAGGGAGATATCATGTACGGTTTGATTCTATTACGCAGTTTTGTACTTGTCTTATTTTATGCATGCTGGTCTTGCACTGCATTTGCCCAACCCGCTAAAACCAATTTGCCAACTACAGCGACCACAACACTGGACAGTGTCATGCAAAGCCATCTGGCGGCGCTGGGGGATTTCAACAAGGTGCAGTCGCGCCGGGTCAAGTTGCGCATCATAGGGATGGCACCGTTTGAAATCCCGACGACGGTGGAAGCGAAACGCCCTAACCTCTTGCGCCGGGAGGTACAGGTGCAGGGACAAGTACAAATTTCCAGTTATGACGGTAAGGATGCATGGAAGATTGATCCTTTCCTGCCTAGTGGCAAGCGGGCTGTTGATCTGTCTGCGGAAGAATTACCGGCCATGCTGGAAGAAAGTTATTTTGACGGGATACTGGTGGCGGCGCAAAAGCAGGGCTTCCCTTTGCAATATGCCGGACTGGAAACCCAGGACGGGCGGCGCGTGCATGTGCTGAAAGTCAGTATCCCGGCCACGGGTGAGTCGACTATCTATCTGGACGCGGGCAGTTTTCTGGAGATCAAGCGCCTGCAAAAGCGCCAGATCATGGGGCGCATGACGGAGCTGGAGGTGCACACCAGCGACTATCGCTTACAGGATGGTTTGATGATGGCTTATCGCTTTGAGATTGGTACCAAGGGCTCTACGCAGCGCATGAGCATGGTGGTGGATGCAGTAGAACATAATCCGGCGATTGCCGCCAGTCGCTTTCAACGTACTTCAGCGAATTGAGCAGCCATGCAAAGCGATCTCACTTTTGATGTGGCTCACTCTGGCGTTTCGTCAGCGGTGAAGGCTGAAGTTACCGCTGAATCCGTTAGCGGACGCATGCATGGTCTGGATGCCTTGCGTGCGGGGGCTTTAATGCTGGGGGTGTTATTGCACGCGACCATGTCTTTTTTGCCTGGTGCAAAATTCTTTTGGGTCGTCAGCGATAATCAAAAAACTGAATTACTGGGGCCAGTGTTTTTTGTCATCCATGTATTCAGGATGCCTTTGTTCTTTTTGCTTGCTGGTTATTTTGCGCACCTGGTTTTGCAAAAAAAGGGCTGGGCTGGCTTCATCAAGAACAGGTTCAAACGCATAGTCTTGCCCTTGCTGGTCGGCTGGCCGGTGATATTTACCGCCATCATTGCCGCCATCGTGCTGGCGGCCTGGGTGCGTAACGGTGGCAGCCTGCCCAAAAAAATGCCGCCCTCACCTGAGTTTAGAGCAGACAGTTTCCCGCTGGCGCATTTATGGTTTTTGTACATGCTGACGCTGCTATACGCTGTGTACTTAGGCCTATGGGCATGCTGCAGACGCCTGGGCATATTGCCGCACGTGAAGAGGTTTGCCGATTTGCTGATGCCAGCGCTGACCGGCTGGGCAGGCCCTTTACTGCTGGCGCTGCCGGTGGCGCTGGCCTTGTTTTATACGCCGTATTGGGTCAGTTGGTTTGGTGTACCTACACCAGATCAGTCGCTTTACCCTGGTCGTGCTGCCTGGGTCAGTTTTGGTATGGCGTTTGGATTGGGCTGGATGTTGCAACAATCGCCTGCTACGCTGCCACAGTGGCAGAGGCGCGGGATCTGGCACTTGGGAATGGCTGTATTGCTGGCCGGTGCTTGTCTGTACCTGACGAGTTTAGCGCCACAATTGCTGCCCGCGGTACATGATGACAGCAAATTGATCTATGCTTGCCTGTATGCTGCCGCTGCCTGGAATTTTTGTTTTGGCCTGACCGGTCTGGCATTAAAATTCATGAGGCATGCTAGTCTCACGGTACGTTATCTGGCCGATGCTTCCTACTGGATTTACCTCGTGCATCTGCCTTTGGTGATGGCCTTACAGGCGCTGGTATCGCGAAGTGAATGGCATTGGACAATCAAACTGGCGGCAGTCTTGCTGGCGACACTGGCAGTGGCTTTACTCAGTTATCACTATCTGGTCAGGTCTACTTTTATAGGCAAGGTCTTGAATGGTCAGCGCCATGCTGGCCACCCCCGGCCTGTGCGGGCATAAGGTCTATGAACGAGTATATGGACGAAGAACTCTTCTTGCAGCAACTCGCTTCACACAAACGCCTTTTATACAAGGTGGCTTATAGCTATTGCCGTCATGCTGAGGACAGGCGTGATCTGGTGCAGGACATGGTGATGCAATTGTGGCGTTCGTTCCGCAGTTTTGATCAGCGTGTGCAGTTTTCTACCTGGATGTATCGCATCGCCATGAATGTCGCTATATCACACTACCGCAGTGAAACCCGGCAAGTGCGCGACACGGTACCGCTGGAAGAGTTCGGCCTGGACATCGCCGAAGCAGATCAGCTCTACAGCGCCCAAAGTGACAATATGCGCACGCTGGACAAGCTCATCAGCGAACTGGATGAACTCAATCGCGCCCTGATCCTGCTGTTCATGGACGGCTACAGCAATGATGAAATCGCCAGCATCATGGGCCTGAGTGCAGCCAATGTTGCCACGCGCATGACGCGCATCAAACAAAAATTGCAAACCCGGTTTGCAGAAAGTAGCTAAGATGAATCTCGATCTCTTGAAAGCCGAGTGGGAAGCCCGGGACCAGCGTCTGGAACAGGCCGTCAGAATGAATACCCAGATGCTGCGCCTGACTTTACTGGAGCAACACAGGCGCGAAATTGCCAAATGGGGATGGGTCGACAAATATGAAATCATCGCTGGTACACCAGTATTTATTTACCTGATCTGGTTCCTGGGACATTACATCAGTGCATGGCAATTTGCCCTGCCCGCCTTCGCTTTGCTGGCCTGGACCATTGCCCTGCCAATACTCAATCACCGCTTGCGCCATGCCTTGCAAGACATGGATTTTGGCCAGTCCATCACGACGGTACAAAAACAATTGGCAGAACACAAGGCCAGACGCCTGAACCTGTTCAAATGGGCATTCTTACTGGGACAGATAGTCTGGTTCATTCCTTTCTTGCTGGTGTTTTTTAAAGGTGTATTCGGGGTGGACCTGTACCTGAAGACGCAGAACTTCATAGGCCCCAGCCTGGTTGGTGGCGTGCTGTTCATCCCGCTGGCGATAGGCATGTCCAAATTATTATCTGGCCGCTTCAAACACTCTGCCCGCTTCCAGGCATTCACGGATATGTTGGCAGGCAAGGACATTATCCAGACGCGCCAGTTCTTGAGCAAGATTGCACAGTTTGAAGAAATGCCGGACGAAATCAGTGCCAGCGACCATCATCAAAATAGCTGATTTTTGATGTAGGCACTTATAAATTATGTTATCTTTAATGCCATTTTTAAAATGGCAACCGCCCTCCTCATTAGCCCCAAGGTGACACATGCGTTTTTGTATGAATCTTGCTGTCCTTGTTTTTGCACTGAACTTACAAAATCCAGTGTTAGCCCAAACTGATGATGCCCCCGTCACACTTGCAGGACCAGGATTGGCACAAACAGCAGCGATAGAAAAAACCATGGCTGCAATGGCAAAATCCCTCCTCGAACGTGGTGGTATGGATGGTAAAAAATGGGATGCCAATCAATTGTTCCGCTTGCAGTTACTCAATGCGCAACCCGAAGCTGCACGTCAGGCAATACAGGAATGGCGTACGCAGGCAAAGCAGCGCGGACAAAACAATACTGAGGCACTGTTCGTCATTTATGAGTTGTACGCAAAAACACTGGAATTGCAAACTCAGCGCAAGCTAAGTTTTGAGGAGGCATACAAGCTGGCTTTTCAGGATGTGTTTTCTCATCTGGACGGTGAAGCAGCACAAGATGCCACTTTTGCCTTGGGTACATCAGTCGAACGCCTGGAAGCAGAATTGCAGCGACAATTGAAAGAACATGCCGGTAAAACGGCACTCCCGCTGAAAGATGCTGCAAACCTGAGCCGCCAGTATCTGGCATGGCTGGTCTATTCAAAAGTTATTCCTTTAAGCCCAAAGCTGCTAAAGGAAGATGATCAGCGTCGCTATGTTACCGAAGAGTTGCTGATACCAACAGCCGATGGCACACAGATTGCGACTTTGCTCATACGCCCCAGAGAGCAAAATGGCAGCCAGAAGAAGTATACGACCTTGATGGGCTTTACCATTTACGCGGAAGATAACTGGAGCCGCGCCGATGCAAAAAAAATGGCGGCACGTGGTTATGCCAGTGTTGTCAGTTACACCCGCGGCAAAGGTCGCAGCCCAGACAAGATCGTACCGTATGAACATGATGGTGAAGATGCGCGTACAGTTATCGCCTGGATAGAAAAACAGGACTGGAGTGACGGTAAAGTCGGCATGTATGGCGGTAGTTACAATGCCTACACCCAATGGTCTACGGCAAAAAAAATACCCAGGGCCCTGAAAGCCATGGTCATTTCAGCCAGTGCGGCACCGGGCGTAGACATACCTGCCCAAGGTAATGTCTTCATGAATTTTTTATATCCATGGATACCCTATGTCACTAATAATAAGTCCCTGGACAATGATGCCTATGGTGATGAACAGCGCTGGAAAAATCTCGACAAGACCTGGTACACAAAAGGCACGGCGTATCGCGAGCTCGATAAGATAGATGGCATAGCCAATCCCATTCATAGACGCTGGCTGGAGCATCCCGCCTATGATAGTTACTGGCAAGCCATGATCCCTTATCAGCAAGAATTCTCGAAAATTAATATCCCTATCCTGAGTACTACCGGTTATTTTGATGGTGCACAAGTTGGCGCACTATATTACTTCCAGCAGCATACACATTATCTGCCAAATGCTGATCACACCTTGCTGATAGGCCCTTACAACCATTTCGCCATGCAAGGCGGCGTACCAGCGACTGAGTCTGGTTACACCATAGAGCAAGTGGCCAAACTGGATTTGGCCGCGTTGCGACTGCAATGGTTTGATTATCAATTCAAAGGCGGCACCAAGCCAGAGATACTCAAGGACAAAGTCAATTATCAGGTGATGGGGGCGAATATCTGGAAGCATGCACCCAGCCTGGCAGCCATGCAAAGCAGCCATATAGACTACTATCTTGGCACACCTGCACAACAAGGAGCAACGCATCAATTATTGCAAAAACCTGAAGCCAGACAGCGCCCGCTTACCCTGACTGTTGATATGGCAAAACGGGATGATGTCAATGAACAAGAAAGCCTGCCACGCGTCAGCAAGACTTTGAATACCCGCAATGCGCTGGTCTTTGTCTCAGATACCTTGCCGCAAGCGACAGAAATCAGCGGCTTGTTCGCAGGCCACCTGGAATTCATCGTCAATAAAAAAGATGTAGACCTGAATGTCACACTGTTTGAGCAAATGCCCAATGGTGATTATTTTGAACTCGCTTCTTACCTGGGTCGTGCCAGCTATGCCAAAGACCGCACTCAGCGTCATTTACTGCAACCAGGCAAACGCCAACTTGTTGACTTTGTCGCTCCGCGCATCACCAGCCGTCAGACACAGGCGGGTAGCAAAATAGTCATCGTCATTGGCATACCCAAACAAGCTGACTTGCAAATCAATTATGGTACGGGCAAGGACGTCAGCGACGAAACCATCGCCGATGCAGGCAAGCCAATAGCATTGCAATTACTCAGTGGCAGTTATATCCGGGTGCCGTTCGGACAGCCCAGCAAATAAATATGAGCATCGCCAAATGCATTTATTTGGTGATGCTACTTTCAGAACGCTTGGGTGAATCCCAAACCCACGCACCTGCGCTCACTTCACAAGCTGATAATAAATTTCGCACCACCACCAACAGTCGCGGCATATCTGACTGTACCGCCATTCCCTTGTATCAATTGCCTGACCAAAGCCAGACCTATGCCGCTGCCATGTTCTTTGGTGGAGAAGAACGGCGTGAAGATTTGCGAGATCAGATCTTCGGGCACGCCGGGCCCATTGTCGCTGACTTCTATGCGCAGACGTGCGCCACGGCTGAGCCTGGCTTGTATATGCAGTTGTGGTTGACTGACCAATGCCGTCGCTTCCTGAGCATTCTTGATGAGGTTAATCAAAGCCTGCTCGAGTTGCACCGGATCTGTCATGACTTCGAGATTTGCTGGTTCCACATTGAATTGCAATACACCGCCACGCGCCTGCCATTGTGGGCTGACGAGAGATGAGATACGTGTAAACAAGTCTTGTAATTGCACTCTTTCAGTCTGTGCAGCAGGCAGATTGGTCAGGCTACGATAACTGCCGACAAAATCCACCAGACCATATGCGCGCCGGCTGATGGCGTCAAGCGCAAGTGCCAGGTCTGTGGCGCTTTGCGATGGCAATTGCAAGTCATTGAGCATGTCATTAGCAGTACTGGATAAGGAAGCGACAGGCGTTAATGAATTCATGATCTCATGCGTGAGTACACGTATGAGTTTTTGCCAGGCTTGCTGTGCTTCCATTTGCAGTTCAGTCTCTACCGGCATCAATGCCACAATGATCTGCGTCTGAGTTTGTATGGTAAGACTACTGCTGGCCAGCAAGGCACGTTCCTGGCCTTGCTCAGTCTCAAAGCTGATCATGCTGCGTTTGCCCGTCGCCTGGGCGAGGATTTGTGCATATAGCTGGCTGACCTCGATTATCCTGCCAGGCGCGGTCAGGCGGCGGGCATTGCCATTCAAGGGGCGGACGATTTTTTCTGCCCCCTTATTCTCTACACAGAAAAGGGCAATGGGTGCATGCTCGAGATGGCTTTCCAGTGTCAATGCCAAAGCCTGCAAGCCCTCAGCTTGCATGGTGGGCGGTTGATAGCCAGTCTCTGGCCTGGCCTGGCGCGCAGCCAGCCCATGCAAGCCCCAGCCAAACACACCCAGACCAATTCCAGCCAGCATAATCAACAGGGTAGTCCAGCGTAGTTGATGCGTACTTTGCCCTATAGTGATTAGATAAGTCGCGGCCACTGCAGCACTAACAACAATCAACATGCCGATGACAGCAGCCAGCTTTCTGTGCGGGCTGGAGGTCAGTTCAAATATCATGCTTTTCCAGCTTGCGGTAAAGGGCAGCACGGCTTAGCCCTAGCAATTTTGCAGCCTGACTGATATTGCCTTCGGCCTTGTTCATGGCATTGGCAATGGTTTCGCGCTCCAGGGCTGCCAGCTTGTATTCAGGTGTAGCCATTGGATTTTCAATCATGACTGGATTTTGCAGTGGCGGCGCTGAAGCGGATTTCGTCAACGCTGTGTCGCCCACAGACAAACCAAAGTCTGGGAACGTATAGCAGTCCTGGGTTGCCAGTATGACCGCCCGTTCACAGGCATGACGCAATTCCCTGACATTGCCAGGCCAGGCATGGGCGCATAAGGCTGCCAGTGCTGATTCTGCAATTTCACGGGCAGGACGCTGGTATTGTTGCTGATAACTATGCAAATAATGACCTAGCAACAAGGGGATATCGGCCACCCGTTCACGCAATGCAGGCACGCGCAAAACGATAGTATTCAGGCGAAACAAAAGGTCGGTGCGAAACACGCCAGAATCAAATAAACTGGCTTCATTCAAATTGGTAGCGCTGATGACGCGTACATTGATTTTCTCTGCCTTGTCTGAACCTATGGGTGTCATTTCGCGGCGTTCCAGTGCATGCAATAATTTGGCTTGCGCACCCAGTGGCAGGTTGCCGATTTCATCAAGAAAAAGTACACCACCTGCAGCGGTTTGAAAGCGCCCTGCCCGGTCTTGTCTGGCATCGGTAAATGCGCCTTTCTTGTGACCATACATTTCGGTTTCAAAAGTCGATTCGGGTATGCTGCCCATATCCACAGGCAGGAATGTGGCCTTGCTGCGCAGTGAATGTTGATGGATGGCGCGTGCTACCAGTTCTTTGCCTGCGCCGTTTTCACCGAGTATCAACACATTCGCTTCTGTGGGAGCGACGCTTTTGATCATGGCTTTCAGTTCGCGCATGCTGGCCGCATGCCCCATCAATTCTGGAAAATCTTCATCCTGCAAAGCCTGGTCTTGCCTGTTGTAACGGCCAGCGGCACCCAATACGGCGGCAAGCAGGCGTTCATTATTCCAGGGTTTGGTGATGAAATCACAGGCGCCGCGCTTCAAGGCTTCCACCGCCAGCGGGACATCCGCATAGGCGGTCAGCATGATAACGGCGGGCGCAGGATGCGTGGCACGCAACAGATCCAATAAGGCCAGGCCTTCTGCGCCATCGGTACGACCTGGCGTGAAGTTCATGTCAAGTAAAACGACATCAGGCATGTCCGCTTGCAGGCAAGTATCTAGTTGAGCGGTATCGGTCAGCGTGCCGACGTGTTGGCAATGCCTGCGCAATAAAAGCTGGGCAGCACAGGCAACATCGGGGTCATCATCAATGATGAGTACAGAAGTCTTCAATACTGCGTTTTTAACAATGTCGGGGGCTTGCATGAAGGGTTTGATAGAAACTCGGTTTCGCATTTATAAATACTAGTGCGAATGATTGTAATCCTGCATTGCTGCAGCGGCAATCAGTGCAGGTTCTTTATTGGAGTTCTATAGACAAACAAGCGGTATTGTTCATTTACGAACAGGCGCAGTGTGCGGAAACGGACACTGATCACGTGTTGTTCCGCACTTTAGGGATATGGGTCTTGGGCAAGAGCAAGCCATGCAAGAATTTGCTCTTTTTGACCAGGCTCAGCAACAGCAGGGGCAGCAATAATCCTGCAATAAATGCCAGGCTGGCGTTCAGGTATTCAGATGTACTCCAGCGTGACAACATGCCGAATATTTTCCACTCTATCCATGAATGGAAAATCATGATGAATAAACTGTTGGTGCCCAGATAGGCCAGAGTCGCGCCCAACTTGCCGGTATACTGCAGGCAAGTTGATATCGACAAAACCAGATAGATGCCCAACAAAGCCTGCGCAGTTGATATCCACCAGTTGCCATACAGGCGCATATTCAAATCGATGGTTTCATCAAAAAAGAAATGCAGGGCTGCGAACAATATCAGCGCAATGGCAAAAATCCAGGGCTGAAAACTGAAGCGCATGACATGCTCGTGCATGACATAGCCGAGCAAAATAAAAGCAGTACTGATGCCTATCAGGTCCAGACTCCAAGGCAAGCCCGGGAAATTGTGCTGGCGATTACCGAGCAAAAGATTGAGTCTGTCAAATTGCTGCGCATCCAAACCCGCAAAAAAATGTGTCGTGATGACACCCAAAGCCAGCAAAATACCTGTACAAAACACCGGCAGCAATAATCCGGGACGCAGGTGATTCGTCAGACGCAGGACTATCCAGGCCAGCAATATGGCGAGAAACAAATGCGGTAAATACCATAGTGGTACCCACTCTATGGTGTTGCCAGTGCCGTAGAACATGCCCAGCAAATAAGTACGCGCATCCACACCTGACAAAGCAACGCGCGCCAGCCCCCAGGTTGACAGCACAACAAAGAAAGACTTCAGTAAGGCATCGACTTTGAATACCAGAAAATCTTTAAAAGCAGTGTCATGATGCAGAACTGCCCCGGACAAAAAGAAAAACAGGGGCATGTGGAACGAAAAGATAATACGGAACAGCTCGCCATGATCATGAGCAATGATCCAGTTGTGTCCAAAGACGACGAGGATAATTCCTATGCCTTTGGCAATATCGATGCTGGCGTTGCGCTCTGACATAGGCTAGGTTAATGAACCCTCACTGGAACTTGATGCATACTATTTTTGCGACAGATATTCTGGCTGTGCCTGCCAGTCTTGTCGCAATAAAGAATGCACCGCTGCAGTCACAGGAACACCGCCAACCACCAGGCGATTACGCGCCATGCATTCGAGTTGCGCGCCCACTTTTTTTGCGACGGCGATACTGTTGACATTGCCTTCGGCAGCGACTATCTCTATGCGGTTAAAACCCAACTCCCTGAAACCAGCGTCAGCCAGCAATATGCTTGCCCTGGTGGCGATGCCTTTCCCTTGTACAGACTGCCTGATCCAGTAACCGAGATTGCAGTAATTATGCAATTTGCTGATCATGTTCAAGCCTGCACCACCCAGCAATTCCTTGCCATCTTCGCTGAAGATACCAAACTCATAGGCCGTACCTTCTTCCCGCCCTTTATCACATGCGGCAAACCAGTCCCGTGCATGGTCGCTATTAAAATCGGCGTGGCACCAACCCATCCAGCGGCCTACGGTTTCTACTGATTCACGTACTACTGCAGCAAACATGTCAACATCATCAGCTTCATAAGCACGCAGGCAGATACCGGGGGCAGTGATTCTTTTCATTATAAATAATTAGTATGCAGATATAACAAGTATAGCCTGATCAATGTCCACTACGATTAGGTGAACAGGCAAAAAAAAGCCCTGTATTTAACAGGGCCCGCTTTTATATCCAGACGGCGAAGGACAGGAGCAAGAGCAACAGCATCCATAGCAACAAGGCTCGCCAGACCAGACCGACTGCGCTTTGCAGGGCGCGTGGTGAAGCTTCAGCACCTGGCTGGCTTTCCAGCTCCAGGCTGTCGACGTCGACAGCCGTTGCATCAGCTTGCAAGACCATGGCTTTTTCTTCAGGTTCACCGAGGCGTACGCCCAGGGCGCCACCACCGGCTGACAAGATAATACCAACCAGCTCATCCGACCAGCGGTCAGCATAATTGCGCCATGAGTAGACCGCATCTTCAAAATTGCCGACTACGGCAAAGGCGACTGCAGTCAGGCGTGCCGGCACCCAGTCTATCCAGTAAAAGACTTTGGCTGCATAGACACCAAATTCTTCGTTTTTCATATGCTCAGGTTCGTTCCAGGCGCGCGACAAGTATTCTGCTGCGCGGTACATGACAGCACAAGCCGGGCCCACAGGCATGAGGAACCAGAAGAACACGCCAAACACATTGCGGTGGGTGGCGATCAATGAACGTTCGACGGCAAGGCGGGAGATTTCTGATACTTCCATGCCGGTGGTATCCAGATGCGTCCACTCAGCCAGATAACGTCTGGCAGTATCTTCATCGCCAGAACTCAGGGCCAGTTGTATCGAGGTGAAATAATGGCTGTAGCGACGAAAACCCAGGGTCAGGTAGACGATGAGTACATTCCACAGCAATGCGGCAATCGGATTCAGGCGCAGGCACAGCCAGTAAATCAGGGCCGTAGGCAGCGTCAGTGAAGCGATGACTATCCACCAGCCCAGGCGGCCGTGCTTGACCTTGCCAGCATTGAAGGATGCTTCGATTTTGTCAGCCAGCGTCTGGATTTGCGTATAGATAGGGTTATCTGCCCGCAAGGGCTTGAGCTGCTCAATCAACAGCGCTAACAGGATGGAAATAAAGGTCATGGTAGACTGGGCTTATGTTGCAGCGCAATGCTGCAAACAATCAATTTGCAAATGCGGCAAGTGTAAACCGATTTGCCCAGATTATGAAGCTTTGTTCTAGTGCCCTGGGTTATTAATTCATTCAATAACAAATCTGGAGAACTCGTTACGAGGCAAGGAACAAAGCACAGCAAGGCTGGTGCCTTGCGCGCATTTGAGACGCAGCGTCGTAGCGATTTTCGCCGGATTTGTTATATGAATTAGCAACTTAGGGTACTAAAGGCAAGCCTACAACTGTCATGCACGCAGGAAATGAAACAGATTGCGCAGCATGCCCGCCGTTGCCCCCCAGATGAAATGCTGCTCGTAGGGCATGGCATAAAAATGCCGTTTTCCTGCATTGTCGGGTAAATCAAAGCTACGGCGCTGGTGATTTTTGCCATCCATCAGGAAACTCAACGGTACTTCAAAAATGGAAGCAACTTCTGAGGGATCGGTACGTACGGGAAAACCGGGCATGATCAATGAAACGATGGGGCTGACCTGATAGCCTGTGCCTGTCTTATATTCTGGCAGACGTCCCAGAATTTCAACATATTCGCGTTGCAAGCCTATCTCTTCTTCCGCCTCGCGCAGGGCTGTCGTTACAGGATCAATGTCCTCCTCCTCAAAACGCCCACCTGGAAAGCTGATTTGTCCAGGGTGGTGATGCAGATGTGCAGCCCTTTCGGTCAGTAGCATGGTCAGGCCCTCGTCACGCATGACGATGGGTATCAGTACCGAGGCTGGCCGGAAAGGCAGGTTCTTGGAGAAAAAGCTCTCGTCAACAACTTCTGGCGACCACTCACGCTCCCGCAAAAAACGCTGACGCAGCCAGGCTGGCGACAGATGTTCGGCAGGCACGGCCGTTTCTTCACCCAACGAGTGGATAGGGAAAGCCTGAGGATCAAAAACTGGTTTGCTCACGATACAGGGTAGTTTTCTTCTTGTTGGACATATTTTGCCTTTAACCGGGCAATAAAAAAAGGATGCCGGAGCATCCTTTTTCAATACGGCTAAAACAGATATTACTCTGCTTTTGCTGCAACAACTTTACGTGCTGGCAATTTCTCTTTGATACGAGCAGATTTACCAGAGCGTTCACGCAGATAGTACAGTTTTGCACGACGTACATCACCGCGACGTTTCACTTCAATAGAAGCGATCAGTGGGGAGTACAACTGGAATGTACGCTCAACGCCTTCGCCGGAAGAAATCTTACGGACGATGAAGTTGGAATTCAAACCACGGTTACGACGGGAGATAACTACACCTTCGTAAGCCTGTGCACGTTTGCGAGTACCTTCAACAACGTTGACGCTCACAACTACTGTATCACCTGGCGCAAAGTCAGGGATGTTCTTGCCGAGGCGAGCAATTTCTTCTTGCTCTAATTTTTGGATCAGATCCATTTTTTACTCCTATGACCATCTTGCCGACGCTGCAGAATCTGGTTCTGGCTGATGCCCGGTAGAGGATGGGGTTTAACATGTGAATCATTGAAGATTCACGCTTAAATATTTCAGCTCAAGAGCTGAAAATTACTACAAACTGCTTAAAAACTTTTCGTCGGCACGACTTAACAAGCCTGCCGCACGCGCTGCGATGATTAAATCCGGACGCTTTAACTGACTGGCTTCCAGTGCACGCTGACGCCGCCACTTTTCAATTTCAGCATGATTGCCCCCCATTAACACGGCTGGCACAGCCTGGTCTTCAAAGACTTCTGGCCTGGTGTAATGCGGACAATCCAACAAACCATTAACAAAACTGTCTTGTATTGCCGAAGCATCATCATGCAAGACGCCAGGGATTTGCCGTATGACAGCATCCATCAGGGCCATGGCTGGCAATTCACCGCCAGACAAGACAAAATCGCCGAGGCTGATTTCTTCGTCGACGTAATTATCCAGCAGACGCTGATCTACCGCCTCATACCTGCCACATAACAAGATCAAGCCCGGCGTTACCGCCAGTTGCATGACCTTTTCATGTGTCAGCGGCTTACCCTGTGGTGACAGATAAATCACTTTGGGTGCCACTGCAGACAAGGTACTCTGGCGTGCCTTGGCAGACCCAATCGCGGTCTGCAAGGGTTTTGCCAGCATCACCATACCCGGGCCACCGCCATAAGGCCGGTCATCCACGGTACGATGCCTGTCAGTCGTAAAATCACGTGGATTCCACAGCTTTAATTCGCATTTTTGTTGCTCGAAAGCCCGCCTCGTTACACCTGATTGTGTAATGGCAGCGAACATTTCGGGGAACAGCGTAATGACATCGAACTGCATGCTTATGCCTTCTGAGAACCTATTTACGATCTTACTGCGCGAGCGTGACCGGGGTTCATGTGCTGCTCAAAATGCTCATGTACTTAAGTACATTCCGCTTTCTGCGCTGCTCTTCACCCCACTGACGCACGCTCGCTACAGATCGTAAACAGGTTCTGAGTTCATCACGTTAATAATCACTACCCCAGTCAACCTGGATTTTGCCCGCTTTTTGATCGACTTCCTTGACGAAAGCCTCTACAAAAGGAATCAGGCGTTCGTGTTTCACCAGTTCATTTTCAGGCACATCCGCTGCCGCCACCCGTAAAATCGGATGCGCACCATTGTCCATCAAATCCCTGACCACACCTAAATTCTCACCCTGAAGATTATCCACCTGCAAACCTATCAGATCGAGCCAATAGAATTCACCGGACGCCAAAGCAGGAAAATGCTTGCGAGAAATTTGTACAGTCGCACCTTTCAGTGCTTCTGCGGCATTTCTGTCAGGCACACCCACCAGCCGCGCAACCACATCTTCCCCCTGGATTTTAACTTCCAGACGGTCAACATCACGCAACTCAGGCTTATCCAACCACCAGGTTTTTACTGACATTAATGCGTCAGCATCAGCAGAATAAGGACGTATCCTTACCCAGCCATGAATACCAAATGCTCCCGAGATATAGCCAACCAGGACCAGATCATCAGGAGCATGGACTGCAGCAGTCATGATACAGCTTGCAGCGATTAAGCTGCTGCTTTACCGGACTGAGCTACCAGGCGAGCAACTGCTGGAGACAATTGAGCGCCAACACCTTGCCAGTAAGCCAGGCGATCAGCTGCAACGCGTACTGTTTCTGCATTGCCAGTAGCTACTGGGTTGTAGAAACCGATGCGCTCGATAAAGCGACCATCGCGACGATTACGGGAATCAGTTGCAACGATGTTGTAAAAAGGGCGCTTTTTTGCGCCACCACGAGCTAAACGAATAACGACCATAATATTTCCAAAAAATGTCTGAACGCGGAAAAAGCTGTAGATTATAGCCCGCTTCTTGAGTAAGTCGCAAGGACTATCCCACTTTTCCCTTGCCGAAGGGTGATTTTATTGATCAGCGTGACTATTGAGACACACTATACCGTCATCGCATACAATCACAGCTTCGACTTTGATGGCTGGCTGCAATGACGCTCACTGATACAACACCACATAAAAATAAAACCCTGGCAACTTTTCTGGCTGCTGTCTTTGGCGCTGCAGGCGTGCACCGCTTTTACCTGGGTGGTAAAAAAGATAAATGGGGCTGGCTGCATTTCATCACACTGCCTATCAGCATGGTCATCCACTATTTCTATTTTGGCAAACCCGAGATCGTGCAATATGGTTTTTTATTGCTTTCTTTTCTGATCGCCATACTGGAAGCGTTAGTGATAGGCCTGACGCCAGATGAAAAATGGGATGCGCGCCATAATAGCAAATCCGGCAAGACCAGCGAGTCCAACTGGCCGCTGGCATTGCTGCTGGTATTAACATTGGCTGTAGGTGCGTTTGTATTGATTGCTGCCATCGCACGCACTTTTGATTTGCTATATACCGGCGGTGCTTACGGCTGATGATTACGTAGTACTCCTCCAAAAAAAAGAAAATGGCTCATCGTAAAAATGAGCCATTTTTTATTGCTATGCCTGTAATCAGGTTGCAGGCATTTTTTAACGTACAAACAAGGCAATCAGAATAACGATAGGAAGAGGTATGCCGAGTAATAAAAGCAGGATTGAACGCATGATAGGCTCCAGGAAATAATTAGTTGTTGCTTGTCCTTGCTACACTCAGTAGCGATGACAAAGTTTTATGCAGACGTTTTTGCTGACTCATGCAATCACATGCGCCTCGTCACGCTGGCGGCCGCCCAATGTTGCAGCCAGACTGGCGACGAACGCACCCAGCAGCAAGGCTACAAACATCCACAGGGCAGAATTTGCGGCCGCTTTACGAGCCTGGTCAGCAGCAATTTTGGCAGTATTTTTTGCATCAGTAACCGACTTGTTCAGTTGATCAAATACGGCATCAACACGCTTGGTCGCATCTACCTGTGTCATGTCAGTGCGTTTGGCAACCAGCCTGGCCAGGTAATCCCGGTCACTCGGTGACAGCGAGCCGTTAGCGATATCTGTCGACAATATGCGGCCAACTTCCATGCGCACGCTGTTGCTATTACCAGTGCCAGCACTGGCGCTATCGGTCGGTGCAGTCGACGCTTGCTCAGTACGCAAAAGCATATCGGTAAAATAATCCACAGGATTGACCTTGGCATTACCAGCTACCGCCGCTGTTGCAGTAACCGCAGTACCTGCGGCATCTGCTGCGCCACCAAGTATGCCTTGCGCAGCACTGGCGAGTAAGCCCACCGTCAACAAGGAGGCAACTGCCCATGCCAGCATGCCATGCGCCGTGTCACGGAAATACACTTCGTTATCATGCACATTACTCCACTTGGTACGCAAGCGGCCTGCGATATAACCGCCAATGCCGGATGCCGCAAGCTGTGTGAACCCTATCCAGGCGATGGTGGAAATTCCCATTACTGTGGCGTTATAAGACCACGGCGAAACCGCGGACAAACCAAGGCCAGCGCCCAGCATCAGCAATATCAGGGACAGTGCCGCTGCAGCCACAGCACCCCCAAGCACCGCTCCCCACGACACGCCGGAAGTACTTGTACGGGATGCATTGTCTTGGGTGACTACCAACATGTTTGCTTCAGTAGTATTGTTATTCATATAGGTATCCATCTGCTTTCAATTTTGGTTAAGACTTATGAAATAAAATCTCAAGTTTTTCTTAATTAAAAACAACCAGAGAACGGCCTCAGAATAGATGGCAGCGGCTTTCACGTCTGTGTGTTGTTTAACACTGAACAATGATTTTTTGCAGATAAAAGCAGGAGATGCATCTGTGCAACAGAAAGCAGGATTGATCAGAATGGATATGCAAACTGCTTGCTGGCAAACGCCCAGATCATGCCAGACGCATCGGGCCCTTTAGGGTCGCTGTAGGCATGGCCTGCGGCACCACCACTCCAGGCATGAGCCAGTCCATTTACCTCGCACAAGCTGACGACAATTCGCCCTTGAGTACGATAGTCGGTAATAGTCGCCGGATAACGCGCGCCGCGTTGCATGGTACGAGGCTCGCCCGCTTTCGCGCCCGCCTGGGTCGCCCACTGTTGGGTTACCAGTACACCATTGACGGGGTAGACGATGCGGTCTTTGCTGCCCTGTATCACCAGCAATGCAGGCAGCTTTATCCCGGCTGGCAACTGTGCCGCGTCCAGGCGGCGTCCGCGCATTGCCATGATGGCCGTTGCTGAAGAATGCGCAAGCCCGGTGGCAACGCCCGAATGCATGACCAGCGCCCGAAACCTTGCCGGATGACTTAAGGCCAGCAGGGCTGCCATGCTGGCACCGGCAGAAAGCCCCGCCACGGCAATGCGCTGCTGGTCTACTGGTTGCAACAGGCACACCTGATCAATCACCGCATCAATGGATTTGGCCTCGCGTTGTGCCCGGCCTGAACGCGTGTCATACCAGTTCCAGCAAGCCTGGGCGTTAGAAAGTTTTTCCTGTTCAGGGTAAAGCACGAGAAAGCGCTTGCGTGCAGCATGTTGATTCATCTTGCTGCTGGCAGCCAATGCCGCGGCATCTTGCAAACACCCATGCAACATGACCAAGAGCGGCAGGCGCTCAGTGCGCCCGATTCCCGGTGGCCGGTATAAGTGATAACGCCGCAAGCCAGCCATGCCGGTCGTCATCCCCGGAGACAATTTAGCGCTGGAAATTGATACTGATTTTTTGGGCTTGGCTGGTTTACGTTTGCCTGTTTTTGGTACGACGGCCGCCAGTGTCTTTTTGATTGCGCTGACACCAGTCCGCGACGCCGCTTTTGCCATCTTGTGCAGGGCACTTTTGAAGGATTTGCTCCATGGCGACGTGCTGATGCGTTTACTCATGTATGGCTTATCCGCCACGTGTGAACAGCAAGGATTCTTTTACCCTTGCCAATCCAAAACGCCAAATTTGGTCTGGATATATATGCGGCATGGAGCAACTCTGAAGGGGCGATAAACACATTCAGGGCTGCGGAGCCACTGGCCACCAATAACTGACGCAAGCCATTTTTCAGCTTGCCTGATTTCTTCACGAGCAAGGTGGCAACCAAAAACTCAGCGACAGTTTGCTGCATTGGATACTCCTTATCCGGGGGCACACGATCTGGGCAGGCAGCATTGAAAGCGGGCACAGCAAAGACTCACCTGTGATGGTAAAGGCCTATGCGATAAGTCTCTATGCGCTAACGCACACAGGGCTTGAAGGATATCAGTCAAGAGAGGGAAAACAAACAGGATGTCGCCATGAAAAAAAGGCTCATTCACATGAATGAGCCTTTTTTCAATAGAAAATCTAACTTACTACAGTGATCATTAAAACTGGTCTTCAGACAAGGCCATGACACCGGCACTACCATCCACAATTGCTGAACGCAAGCCTTGCGCTGCAGACAGGATATGATCAGCAAAATAGCGTGCGGTAGCAATCTTGGCTTTCAGGAAGGCGGCATCGCCTTCGCCTGCATCGAGTTTTTGCTGGGCGATGATGGCAGCACGCGCCATTTGCCAGCCACCGAAAACGATGCCTGCCAGCTTCAGATACAGGACGCTGCCAGCGAACACGCCTTTGATGTCTTGCCTGAAGTTGGTGACGACGTAATCAACAACACCTTCCAGCGCTGCAGTACCGGCTGCCAGTTGGCGCTGTATCGCCAGCATGTCAACTGAACCAATAGCCGTCAGTTGCGCTTCTGTCGCGCGCATGTCGGCGATAAAGGCTTTAGCGGTAGCACCACCATCGCGTGAAGTCTTGCGACCTACCAGGTCATTTGCCTGGATGGCTGTCGTGCCTTCGTATATCGTCAGAATCTTGGCATCACGATAGTGTTGTGCAGCACCGGTTTCTTCGATGAAGCCCATGCCACCGTGCACCTGCACGCCAGTTGATGTGACATCCAGCGACATTTCTGTGGACCAGCCTTTGACGATGGGTACCAGATATTCATACTTGGCCTGGTTAGCCTTGCGCACCGCTGCATCTGCATGGTGATGGGCAAAGTCACTGATACCGGCAGCAACATAGGCCAGCGCACGTGCGCCCTCAGTCTGGGCACGCATGGACATCAACATGCGGCGCACATCAGGATGGTTGATGATGGCAACCGGGCCAGCGGAACCTGCCAGATCACGTGACTGCACGCGGTCTTTGGCGTATTGCACTGCCTTTTGATAAGCGCGTTCTGCCACGCCTATACCCTGCATGCCAACACCAAAGCGGGCGGCATTCATCATGATGAACATGTATTCAAGGCCACGGTTTTCTTCGCCAACCAGTGTACCTATCGCGCCGCCGTTATCACCGAATTGCAATACCGCAGTCGGGCTGGCCTTGATGCCCAGCTTGTGTTCTATCGATACACAGTGTGCATCATTGCGCGCACCCAGACTGCCATCGGCATTCACCAGGAATTTTGGCACGATGAACAGGGAAATACCTTTGACGCCTTCTGGTGCGTCCGGTGTACGGGCCAGCACCAGGTGGACGATATTTTCTGCCATATCGTGCTCACCATAGGTGATGAAAATCTTGGTGCCATATACTTTGTAAGTACCATCGCCTTGTGGCACGGCACGGCTGCGTACCATTGCCAGATCAGAACCGGCTTGTGGCTCGGTCAGGTTCATGGTACCTGTCCATTTGCCGGAAATCAGGTTTTCCAGGTAGATGGCTTTTTGTTCGTCGCTGCCTGCGGTCAGCAAGGCTTCAATCGCGCCATCGGTCAGCAATGGGCACAGGGCAAACGAGATGCTTGCTGCATTGAGCATTTCTATGCACGGTGTTGCCACCAGCTTGGGCAGGCCCTGGCCGCCAAATTCTTGCGGATGCTGCACACCCTGCCAGCCTGCTTCACCAAACATCTTGAAGGCTTCTTTAAAGCCCTTGCTAGTAAAGACTTCGCCGTCTTTCCAGTAGCTGGGTGCCAGGTCGCCAGGGAAGTTCAAAGGGGCGACCACTTCACCGGCAAACTTGGCGTTTTCTTCCAGCACAGCTTCTACGGTTTCTGCCGTTGCATCTTCACAGCCAGGCAAGGCATTGACTTCCGCCAGACCAGCCAGTTCGTTGATGAGGAACAGCATGTCCTTGACAGGGGCAACATAGCTCATTTTTGTATCCCAAAAAAAGAAAAAGGGGCAGGTCAGGAAGATCGCCTGAATGATGCGATAAACCGCTTACCTGCCCCGTCAGGCCGCCGCAGCGGCCAAAAAATTAACCTAATTCAGCTACAAGCTGTGGAACGATATCAAACAGATCGCCTACGATGCCGTAGTCAGCTACCGAGAAGATTGGTGCTTCTGGATCTTTGTTGATAGCGACGATAGTTTTGGAGTCTTTCATACCGGCCAAATGCTGGATCGCGCCAGAGATACCGACGGCGATATACAGCGTAGGTGCAACGATCTTGCCGGTTTGGCCCACTTGCCAGTCATTCGGTACAAAACCAGCATCCACCGCAGCACGGGATGCACCCATGGCAGCACCCAGCTTGTCAGCCAATGGCTCCAGAATCTTGAAGTTGTCGCCAGAACCCATGCCACGGCCACCGGAAACGATGACTTTGGCTGCTGTCAGTTCAGGACGGTCAGACTTGGCCACTTCACGAGAAACGAAAGCAGATTTACCAGAATCAGCAACGGCAGCAACAGTTTCCACAGCAGCAGAACCACCATTGGCAGCAGCATCAAAGCCTGTTGTACGCACAGTGATGACCTTGATTGCATCTGTCGATTGCACAGTCGCGATGGCGTTACCAGCGTAGATAGGACGCTCGAAAGTGTCAGGGCTGTCTACTTTGGTGATTTCAGAAATTTGCGATACGTCAAGCTTGGCAGCAACGCGTGGCAGAATGTTTTTGCCATAGGCAGTTGCCGGTGCCAGGATGTGGCTGTAGCCAGATGCAATTGCCAGGACTTGCTCGGCAATGTTTTCTGCCAGGCCATCAGCAAAATGCGCTGCATCTGCATGCAATACTTTGGCAACGCCTGCGATTTGTGCTGCAGCTTGCGCAACTGCGCCAGCATTGTGGCCAGCAACCAGTACGTGTACATCTGCGCCGCATTGTGCAGCAGCAGTAACAGTGTTCAATGTGCTGCCCTTGAGGCCAGCGTTGTCGTGTTCAGCGATGACGAGTGTAGTCATGATGTCTTCCACTTGATGTGCTGTCAGGATCAATATCCAGACAACAAAAATTATTCTTAAATTCTGTCTTTATGAAAGCTGAAACCAATCAGCCAATAACCTTGGCTTCATTGCGCAGCTTGGCAACCAGGGTCGCTACGTCAGGTACTTTGATACCGGCGCTGCGTTTTGGTGGCTCAGTTACTTTCAAGGTCTTGACGCGGGAAGCAACGTCTACACCCAGGTCTGCAGGTTTGACATTGTCCAGTTGTTTTTTCTTGGCCTTCATGATGTTAGGCAAAGTCACATAACGTGGCTCATTCAAACGCAAATCTGTAGTGATGATGGCTGGCAGTGTCAGGGACAATGTTTCCAGGCCGCCGTCTACTTCACGAGTGACCGTGGCTTTACCATCAGCAACTGTGACTTTGGAGGCGAAAGTCGCTTGTGGCCAACCCAGCAGAGCTGCCAGCATCTGGCCAGTCTGGTTGCTGTCATCATCAATTGCCTGTTTGCCGAGGATGATCAGTTGTGGTTGTTCTTTGTCAGCCAGTGCCTTGAGCAATTTGGCCACAGCCAGCGGTTGCAGTTCTGCATCGCTTTCAACCAGGATGCCACGGTCAGCACCAATCGCCATGGCTGTACGCAGGGTTTCCTGGCATTGCGCCACGCCGCAAGAAACAGCGATAACCTCTGTCACCACGCCCGCTTCTTTCAGGCGGGTTGCTTCTTCAACAGCGATTTCATCAAATGGGTTCATGGACATTTTGACGTTGGCGATATCAACGCCAGAGCCATCAGATTTGACACGTACTTTGACGTTGTAATCGACGACGCGTTTGACTGGTACCAGGACTTTCATAGTTCTGCCTTTATGAGCTAATGGGGAAATACCGAATTGATACAAATTTTAAAGCTTGATACTGAAAATTTATTGCCTGACGTTCCATCACTTTGCTTGCGAGGCCGGGAAGCGTGCAGATTCTGCATTAAGTACAGCCCTTACTGCCCAGGGTACTCAATTAAGCTTCTTATATTACTGCGCTTTCGCCTCCGCAAATTGACGTATACGTAAATTCTATTGATTATAAAACGAAAACATCAAGATTTTGCACAATTTAGCACGAGCGTTCTTTTTAATCCACTTTGCCGCTAGAGCAGAATGTCTAATCGAATATGAATTACGCTCGTGCATGAGTCTGATTCAAGCTGCATCAAGTGGGAAATAAGTGAAGAATAAGAGCGAAATTAAAGGAAAATTAATTATAGAAACGAAAAAACCCGCAACAGGATTGCGGGTTTTTGTATGCTGCTTTGCCGATGGGTAAGCAGGCAGGTCAGGCTTATTTACGTTTGATGAAGTACTCAAACTCTTTGCTGCCTTCCTGATGCGACAACAGTTCATTGCCGGTTTGCTTGGAAAAGGCCTTGAAGTCCCTCACCGAACCAGGATCAGTCGCCAGCACATGCAACACTTCACCAGTGAGCATCTCGGCCAGCGCCTTCTTGGTTTTTAAAATTGGAAGAGGACAGTTCAGTCCGCGCGCATCCAGTTCTTTATTGAATTGCATGATTTCCCCAGTAATACAAATTGAGTAAGCTAATTCGCCCGACAATTGATGCACCAATTCTACCGGAATTTTCATTCACATGGTGCATCGCAGCAGACTAACAACAAAAGACCAAATATTTTACAAAGTTTCCGCACGAAAATGGTGCAAAACCAAAGAATCTTCGTCTACAGCCCACACTCTCATCTTAGACAGTAAACTTACTCCTGGCTTACTTATTGAAGGTATTTCACCAAAACAATTGTTAAACTGGTTTTTTTATTAGCAATTACACATAAAAAACATGCACTTGGTCTGATAGCTTGCAAATTGTTTTTGCATTGCAAAAGACCCAAACTATTTACTTTCCCACTCTCTGTACACGGGTTCCAGGCCACGCTTGCGCATCCAGTCGGCCATGGCATGGCCGGTACCGGCATTCCAGGGTCTGAGTTTTTCGGGCTCTATGAGACGATATTCAAGCAATTCTGGCGAGAGACTGACGGTACCAGATGCCTTGACGTGATAGGCAATGATGAGTTCGTTCTTACGGATGAATTCATAGACGCCAATCAGGGTGATTTCATCGGCATCCAGATTGGTTTCTTCCTTGAGTTCGCGAGCCACACCCTGCTCCGGGGTTTCACCGCGCTCCATGAAGCCGGTGATCAGGGCAAAGGTGTTTTCTGGCCAGGCAGCATTGCGAGCCAACAGTATCTTGTCTTCAAATTCGACCAGGGCTGCCAGCACTGGCAGGGGATTGTCCCAATGGGTCCAGTGCCCCTCAGGACAGGCCAGTCTGAGCTTGCCTGCTTCCTGTTCATCGGGACGTTCTATCAGGGATATTGCACATACCGGGCAAAACTTCATTTCCATGCTGACCTCAGGTTTCCCTCAGCGGTATCATCGCCTGCCTGGGATGCATACGTGCCATGGCATAGCTGTCGACATATTGTCCATTGCGAAAAGCATAAGCCCGCATGGTGCCTTCAATATCGAAGCCAAATTTTTTATACAGGCGGGTGGCAGCAGTGTTATCGCAAAACACGGTCAACTCTATGCGCAATACATTGAGCCAGTTATCTGACAAATGCAGTAATTCAGTCAACAGGGCCGTACCTATCCCGCGCCCGGTAAATGAATCTGCCACCCCCATACCCAGGCTGGCGACATGCTGCCGCCTTTGGGCCTTTTCCAGATGCAGACTGGCAGAGCCAACCACTACGCCATCATAGATGGCAACCAGACGGGTGTCTTTGGGATCAGTCTTTTCCAGCCGCTCCTGCCACATCTCTAATGAAGGATGTGGCAGTTGCAAAGTACCCGCATAGGTGCCGCCGCTGGCAAACACCCTCTGCAGTTGAGCCGCATCTGAAACTTCAGCACGGCGTATATGTATCATAGACGAGAAGTTACCCATTCAGTCACACCCTCCAAGGCTTTTGTCAGACCGCTGGCATCCGTACCACCTGCTTGCGCCATGTCAGGACGGCCACCACCTTTGCCGCCGACCTGCTGCGCTACAAAGTTGACCAGGTCACCCGCCTTGACTTTGGATGTGGTATCCGCAGTCACACCGGCAATCAGGCTGACCTTACCGTCATTGACGGCTGCCAGCACGATGGCGGCTGTCTTCAGCTTGTCCTTGAGCTTGTCCATGGTTTCGCGCAGGGCTGTCACGTCAGCGCCTTGAAGTGTAGCCGCCAGCACCTTGATGCCTTTGACATCAACCGCCTGGTTCACCAGGTCATCGCCCTGGCTGGATGCCATTTTGGATTTCAGCGTGGCCAGTTCTTTTTCCAAAGCCTTGACATGATCCTGCACTTGGCCGATACGCAGCGTCAGTTCTTCTGGCTGAGTTTTCAGGGCCGCTGCAGCTTCATTGATACGGCTGTTCAGGTTTTGTACCAGCGTCAACGCAACTTCACCCGTCACGGCCTCAACACGGCGGATACCGGCAGCTACGCCACCTTCAGCAACGATCTTGAACAGGCCGATATCGCCAGTGCGGGATACATGAGTACCACCGCAGAGCTCACGCGAAGTACCGATGTCGAGTACACGTACTTCATCACCATATTTTTCGCCGAACAATGCCATCGCGCCATGCTTGACCGCATCGTCATAAGCCATGACTTGCGCCTGGGTAGCTGCGTTCGTCAAAATTTCACGGTTGACGATGGTTTCCACCTGACGGATTTCATCGGCAGTCATAGGGCCATTATGACTAAAGTCGAAGCGGGTTTTTTCCACGTCCACCAAAGAACCTTTTTGTGAGACATGGCTGCCCAATACTTCACGCAGGGCCTTGTGCATCAAATGCGTGGCGGAGTGATTGCGCATGGTTTGTGCGCGGATTTCTGCATTCACTTCAGCTTTGAGGCTTTGTGCCACGCTCAGGCTACCGGACTTCAAGACACCATGGTGACCGAATACATCGGCTTGCACTTTCAGCGTGTCACTCACCTCAAACGCCGTACCATCCGCCGTCACCAGAACACCGGAGTCGCCAGCCTGGCCGCCGGATTCAGCATAGAAAGGCGTAGTGTCGAGCACCACGATAGCGTGTTGACCAGCCTTGATTTCATTAACGGCGCTGCCATCGACATACAGAGCGACGACCTTGGCTTCATGCTGCAATTCATCGTAGCCTACAAATTTGGTTTTGTCGCCGCTATATTCGATGGCTGCGGCCATTTTGAATTTGCCGCCTTCGCGCGCTTTGGTGCGCTGCTCGTCCATCGCCACATTAAAACCAGCTTCGTCCAGCACGACTTCACGCTCACGGCAAATGTCAGCTGTCAGGTCCAACGGGAACCCATAGGTATCGTACAAAGTGAAAGCTGTTCTGCCATCCAGATTCTTGCTGTCCTTGGCGAGGGCGGCTTCCAAAATCTTCATGCCGTGTTCGAGCGTTTCGCCGAAGCGTTCTTCTTCTTGCTTCAAAACTTGAGCAACACGCTCTGCCGCCTCCGCCAGCTCAGGATAGGCAACACCCATTTCCTTGACCAGATCAGGTACCAGCTTGTAGAAGAAAGGCTGGCTCTGCCCCAGTTTGTGACCATGACGCAAAGCACGGCGGGTAATACGACGCAGCACATAGCCACGGCCTTCATTGCCAGGAATGATGCCGTCAACAATGAGGAAGCCTGCGCAGCGGATATGATCAGCAATCACGCGCAGGGAATTGTTTTCCAGATCAGTACAGCCGGTTTCGCGCGCAGCTGCCTTGATCAGGTTCTGGAAAGTATCGATTTCATAGTTGGAATGCACATGCTGCAAAACTGCAGACAGGCGTTCCAGACCCATGCCGGTATCCACGCATGGTTTAGGAAGAGGATTCAGGACACCAGCTTCATCCTTGTTGAACTGCATGAATACCAGGTTCCAGATTTCAATGAAACGGTCGCCGTCTTCATCTGGCGAACCTGGAGGGCCACCCCAGATTTCCGGGCCGTGGTCATAGAAAATCTCGGTACAAGGACCACAAGGGCCAGTGTCAGCCATTTGCCAGAAATTGTCGGATGCATATCGTGCACCCTTGTTGTCGCCAATGCGGATGATACGCTCTACTGGTACGCCGATTTCGTTTTTCCAGATATCGTAGGCTTCGTCATCTTCCTGATAGACGGTGACCGTCAGCTTGTCTTTTGGCAAGCCATAAACTGTGGTCAGCAATTCCCATGCGTAATGAATCGCATCTTTCTTGAAATAATCGCCGAAAGAGAAATTACCCAGCATTTCAAAGAAAGTATGGTGACGCGCGGTGTAACCCACATTTTCCAGATCATTATGTTTACCGCCGGCACGCACGCTGCGCTGCGCTGTCGTGGCGCGGGTATAGGCACGTTTGTCCTGGCCGAGGAATACATCCTTGAACTGCACCATACCGGAGTTGGTGAACAGCAAGGTAGGATCATTGCCAGGTATCAGGCTGGAAGAGCGCACACGGGTATGGCCCTTGGATTCAAAGAAGCTGAGGAATTTATCGCGGATTTCTGACGAGTTCATAAATGATGGTTCTAAGCTGAAAAATGGGTGTAATAACAGTTGTAACCGCCGATTATACGGTATAAATTCAGCCCGATATCTATGGTCGGTGGTAGCAGATGGGCAAGTTTGTTGAAAAATCTGTTTAAAAATAGAAGACCTCTCAACACAGAGGCACGGAGACACAGAGAAAATCAGGAGGAAATTACAAAGTATTCCTGAGAGACTATCGTTGTTTTATCGTCATCAGCATAGTAACGAGTACAGCAATTGCTGAAGATAACATTGTCTTTTTGAAAAAAATAAAAGCCACCAGCATTAGTGGTGGCCTGCGATTCAGAGAGCAGAGGCTTATCCAGCTACGTTCGCATTATGTTTTTTATTACGAATCTTCTTGCTCGCGCGGTTTTCTTCGTGTTCAAGCTTCGCGCGTTCAGCTTTGGTGACAACGCCATCCGCTTTGGCTGCTTGTTTGTCGGCTTCGATCTTGGCTTCGCGTTTTTCCAGGTTGGCGGATTCTTGCGCGGTCAATGCGCCACTTTCCATACCTTTGGCAACGCGCTTTTGTTGCACTTCCTGGCGTTTATCAATATTTGGGGTATTGGTTTGTGCGAAAACGGAACCAGCGATGAGGGTAGCAACAAGAGCAGTAGCGAATTTGATGGATTTCATGGTTTTTCCTCTTAAGAATGATCTGAGCTAAATGAATGTGTAGCATGAGCATACTGCCCATGCGCCAATAACGAGACCGTCGCTTTTCCCGATGACAGCAAAAATGTAATCGATGTAAGAACTCGTAACGGCCAGCCACTGCATCTCTAGAAGTAATAGCGTGTCAGTAATTGCCAGCTTTGCATCTGCGGTGCAGCGCCGTAATTGCTCAGGCTCTTGCCGCTGTTGCGTTGCCATTGCAAGGCGAACTCTGTGTGTTTCAGGTGGTAGCGGGCCTCCAGCCATGACATGCGGCTGGAATCGGCCAGGTCATAGCGGCTCATCGCAGCCAGGTCCAGATGGTTGATCAGCGCATCCTGCCAGCTTGCATAGACAAATACACTGCGCTTGGCCGGTGCCTCTTGTACTCCTTGCAGAAAGCGGCGATAGATCACATAGCTTTGCAGTGAAACCTGCCCCAGATTGTTCCACTTTTCCTGATCCAGGCCGCCGCCGTTGTATTGTAGTTCTGCGGTGACTGATATCTTGTTGCTGGTGGTATAGGTCAAACCAGTCGCGCTGTGATTGCGGAACGCGCTGTCGTCAGGACAATTCAATCCGGTTTCCCGCATTGATTGCGTCAGGTTGGACTGGCTGCGCCCGCCCGACCATTCGGCAAATACCACCGTGGAATCATTGAGGAGAGCCGTCAGATTCAAGCCGAATTGCACAGGCTGTTTTTCTGATTTGTACAACAAGGCTTGTGGTGAAATACCGTCCACCACTTGCTGACTCAGGGCCAGCAACCAACGGTTCTGATCATTGGTTGCGGCGATATCAGGATTGAAGCTGGAATAGTTGCGCGCATCAGCCAGCCTGGGAGAGTACAAGGCAGTCAAAGAGCCGCCACTCCACAGCTTTTGTCCGCGCAGCATGACACTGCCCTGGCGATTTTCCTTGAGGCTCGCAGGGTCCACCGACACCACGGAACGCAAGGCAGAAGTGCGGAAATAATCCGTGGGGTTGTAACCCAGCGCCACGCCATTACGCGCATTGATGCGGCCCAGGTCCAGTATCTGATCAGTCTGCACTTGCCAGCTCAGGTAGGCCTCTTTAATGGTATTGATGTCATGTGACAACCCAGCGGCCTGTGGCGGCCAGCTCACATCCAGGCGATCAGACAGAACGGCACGCCAGCCTGGCGCAAAGGTATTGTCATATTGCAGGTCCAGCGACAGACGCTGGAATTGCTGACTCCCGCCACCGAGACGCGCACGGTTTACCCCTGCCCCGGCCTCAACAAACAGACGCCAGTTGCGAGGCTGCTCAACCGTATTGGGCATTTGGTCAGCGACTTTCAGCGCATCAAGGTCGGGGTCTTGCTGGGCATAAGAGTTCAGTGCCAGCAAACCCATCAAGGCGCAAATACTGAGTCTGAATGAAGATGGTTTATGGCGCATCGTCATTCCGGTTTGAAGCGTGGCAGGTAATCGCGCTGCAACCATTGATCAGGCACTTCACGCTTGACCAGGTTGGAGTAACGCATCACCGTGACCCAGCTTGGGTCCAGGCCATCAATGATGACGGTTTCTGTCGGTCTGTCTATGCCCAGTTGCTTTTCATAGCGGCGGTAATAGGCGGTCTTGAGCAGCTTGCCACTTTCGGTATAGAACTTTGCCTTGACCGGATGATTATTGCCGGTCTCTATCCACATATCGATATGATGATAAGTAGCGTCCGGCGTGCTGGCGTTCATGCTCAGTTTGTTGCAATGCTTGGTCTGGCGGTCACCGTCCTGGGTGTCTTCTTCTACCGCACTCACGGCCTGGTAATCCTTGGCCAGGTTGACGGTGACCACGTCACCATTCGATGCCTGTCCCAGCAGGCGCTGTTGCGGTGACATGCGTATGCTGGCCTTGCTGCTCGGGTCGTAAAACCACAAGTCCTTGCCGCTGAACAGGATGAGTTTGTTGGCGTCCCTGGCTGGTGCAACATAGCGTATCAGACTGCGGAACTGGCCGCTGTTGGGGTCAGCCTTGGAATAGATGGACAGGGTGCTGGTGTCAGTCTGTTTGCCAGCACGGTATTCGATGAGGGTATTGGTCAGGCCAAACGGATAATCGGGGTTGCGCACCACATCACTGGCAGCCAGTATCTCTTGCGGGCTTTGGGCTGCCTGAGCAACCAGAACTGCCCCCAGCATCAGGCCAGCTACGGCAAGAAAAACTGTATAGGTCTTTAAAGTTTTCATCATCATTCCTTATACATGCCTCAACGCATCAACAATCATCAGTCTCGACGCCCGGTTCGCAGGCAACCAGGCTGAGATCACCGTCACCAGCAACAGGCCGATGACACTGCCTATCAGCAAAGGCATATCTTGCCATACGCGCACCTGTATCAGGTAGGCATAGGAGTAACCAGGTGGTGTCCACGCCGCACCGCTATTGTTGATCAGATAGGCAATCACGAGCGAGCCAAGCAGACCGCATACCGCGCCTATCGCACCCAGCAGCACACCTTCACACAGGAACAGCCTGCGCAAGCCGGAACGGCGCAAACCCATGGCGCGCAAGGTGCCTATCTCTACCGTGCGCTCTACCACGGCTGTGCTCATGGTATTGCCGATAGTGAAGAGGACAATCACGCCTATCAGTATGGAAATGAAGCCGAACATGGAATTCATGAATTGCACAGTCTGGCCATACATGGGATTGAGCACCTTGAAGTCGAGCAATTCCAGTGTCTGCCCCTTGACATTCTGATCCAGCAACTGTTGCAGACGAGCGCGCGCTGCCGGTATCTGCCAGGTATGTTTCAACTGTATCTGTATCGCTGTCACCTGTGCTTTGCCACTGCCATAGATCAGTTTTTGCGCCTGGCTCAAATGCATGGCCATATACACGTCATCGAGTGCCTTGATACCCATGTTCCGGGCAGTGATGACGTTGAGACTGGCGACATTGGGCGCACCATGTGAAGTTGCTGCCAGCATTTCTATTCGGGTACCCTCTTCCTTGACGGTATTGCCCTGCTCCAGCGCTGACAGGGCCGCAATATCGCCAGGTGCCTGCGTGCTGTTGTCTGATGGGGTAGCCGGTGTGTCATCCTGCTTGCAGTCAGGTATTTGCAGGGTCTTGCACAACTTGATCTTGCGTGCCACTCCCTCGCCTATGACGACTGCATCTGGATTGCTGCCATTCAAAGGCAAGGGTTTTGCATAGCTTTGCATGCCATAGTCATTCCAGTTCAGCATCTGGTTGCGTTCGGGCACAACAACACCTAAAGCCAGTACTGAGCGTGAAACACCGGCAGAAAAATTACCGGCGAGGCCACCAAGCTGCAGCGTGGGCGTCACCACCACCAGCATAGGGGCCAGTTCTTTGTCCTGCTTGACGAGTTCGATAATGTGCTGGTAATCGGCAATACCATAGGCGGTAGGGTTGTCACCACCTTCAAGGAAATAACCCTGACGCTGGATTTGCAAGTGGCCACTGCCCTGGATAAAACCGGTTTCCATGCCATAAGTAATATTTGAGCGGTAACCACCAAACAACAGGATGGCAGTCAGGCCCACCACCATGGCCAGCAATGTTGTCAATGAACGGCGACGGTTCCTGAGCAGGTTGCGCAGGGCTAGGGAAAAAGTCTTCATGCATTCAACTCCATCGTTTCATTTTTTTGTTCTGTCTGGCGCTCTACACTCACGATACGACCATCGCGGATGAACACGGTGTCGTCTGCCTCCGCCTGTACCTGCGGGTCATGCGAAGAGAACACGAAAGAAACATGACGCTCACGCTGCATCTTGCGCATCAGGCTGATGATGGCGGCACCGGTCTGGCTGTCGAGGTTGGCCGTTGGTTCATCGGCCAATACCAGCTTGGGTTCAGTTGCCAGTGCGCGGGCAATCGCCACACGCTGACGCTGGCCGCCGGACAATTGACCCGGGAGGTTTTGCGCCCGGTCTGCCAGCCCCACCGCATCGAGCAGGTCAAGCACACGCCTCTTGCGTTCACCTGCAGCGACCTTGGCCAGGATCAGGGGATATTCAACGTTTTCATAGGTATTAAGGACAGGCAACAGATTGAAGTTCTGGAAAATAAAACCCAGGTGACGTGCCCGGAAATCTGACAGCGCATCATCAGACATCGTATGTACGGCCTGGTCTGCGACGATCACTTCACCGCTGTCAGCACGGTCTATGCAACCGATGAGATTGAGTAAGGTCGTCTTGCCACTGCCCGAAGGGCCGGAAATGACGGTAAAACAATTGGCCCGCAATTGCAGGTTGATATCGACCAGCGCGGGTACATCGACCGCATCGAGGTGATAGGTTTTCATGACTTGCTTCAGTACTACGGGATACATAGTTACTCCGTTATGAAAAGATAAATGATGAAATTTTTTAAGTGCTGTCAGCGGGCGGCATGGTCCGGCATGTTGGTGGACAGATTGGCGGACATATCACTGACCATTAAGGCCAGCATGCCTTGCTCGACAAATTGCTTCATGTCTGTTGTATAACCACTGCCAGCCAGCATCTCTGGATGCTGCTCGTGGGCAGTCTGGACTTTCAGATGCGTAGCGGGGTTCGTGCCCCAGGTGTCAGCAATCAGCCATTGCCAGTGGCGCATGAGTTTCATGATGTCGGGGTGGCCGGGTGCGGGCTTGCTTTCCATCAGTTGCCGGGTATTTGCAAAAGTAGTCAGCCATTCCTGCATATTCTTTTGGCCATGTTTGCGGTAATGCTGCAATTCATCCTGATCCAGATAATTTGCAAAGACATCGCAGCGTATTTCATGCAAAGCCTGCAAAATAAAATCGAGCAGTTCACCATCGATACCGGTGATGGCCTGGGCAGAAAAATCTGTCCTGTGCATGTTGCTGAGTTTGGCGAAGAAACGCGGATCATCGCCCATGCTGGTCTTGCATAAGTCTACCCATTCGCGCGCCAGATTTTTGGCCTGTATATCAGTTGCAGGTATGCCGTTTTCCATCAGGCTGCGCACGGCTGCCACCAGTTTGGGCCACTGCTGCTTAAAATCGCTTTGTGCTGCCCGTTTTTGAAAGATGGTAATTTCTTCTGCACTGAAATACTGACGCTGTGTCGTCATCAGGCGCAGAGTAGTCAGCCACTCATCAAGTTCCGGTTCTTTTTCTGAAGACAGTTTGTCTTCAAGTGTAGCCAGGCGCTCGCGCAAATCATTAGCATCAGCAATTTGTCTGTCTATGGCGCACATCTGCTGGCGTATCAACTGACGCAAGTCTGCGCCCCCACCATTGAGCATATCGCGTGTCTCTGCCAGTGACAGCCCGAGGCCACGTAGCGCCTGCACGCGGTGCAGGCGGGCGACATCATCCTTGTTATACAAACGATAACCTGATGCTGTGCGCGAAGACGGTTGCACCAGCCCTATTTCTTCATAATGATGCAGCGCACGGATAGTCAGGCCTATGCGCTTTGCCAGTTCGCCTATCTTGAGTAACATTGCTTGCCCTTTTAGAAAGGCTTATCATAAAGTCTCACCTTACGTCAGAGTCAAGCAATTTCAGGCATTAATTTTCAGCAATTGAGATTGCCTTGTCGACAATCAAAAATCTGCCGGTATCAAATCCAGCCTGTCTGTACAAAAGGCATCTACCCCCCAATGCAATATTTCCGTCGCCCGTTCCGGGCTGTTGACGGTATAGCAAAACACACCATAACCAGCATCCTTGACCTCCCTGACCTGTTCTGGTGCCAGGTATTTGTGGTTGGTATGCAAAGCTCTGGCTGCCAGTTCTTGCAGAGCAGCCTTCCAGTCGATCGTAATTTTATCCATCAAGAAACCGCGTGGGATGGTCGGTGCAGCATACTTTGCTGCCATCAGGGCACTGAACGAAAAAGAAGAAAACAACGGCAAATGCAAGGCGTCAACGACTGCGACATCAGCGAACAAGGCTTGCGTCTGTTCAGCCACGACCCTGCCGGTTTCTTCTTCCGCCCCCGGAGAAGGTTTAATTTCCACATTCATCCAGATACCATGCTGGCGGCAAAACCTGGCCACGTCTGCATACAGGGGCACAGGCTCTCCTGCGAATAGCGCTGAAAACCATTTACCAGCATCCATCTTCTGCAAATCTGCTATCAAAGTGTCGGCCACACGACCACTGCCCGCCACGGTTCTGCCAAATTCAGGGTCATGCATGAGCACAGGGACGCCATCCTTTGATAACATGACATCAAATTCCACGGCAGCAAAACCGTGCTCCCATCCGCAACGCATCGCAGCCAAAGTATTTTCTGGCGCCAGGGTTCCACCGCCACGGTGGGCGATGACTTTAGGATAGGGCCACATATGCGCTCCTCACAAGCTAAAAAATAATGTTAATAGGATAATCCAAGATGACAAGCTCGTCGCTACAAAAAACTGCCCTGGGCCATATCCGCGTGCTGGACCTGACGCGGGTACTGGCTGGCCCTTGGTGTGCACAAAACCTGGCCGACCTGGGGGCAGAAGTCATCAAGGTTGAGAGACCAGGCAGTGGCGACGACACCCGCAGTTGGGGGCCGCCTTATTTGCGCGATGCAGAAGGCAATAACACCACTGAGGCAGCTTATTATCTGGCGGCTAACCGCGGCAAACAAGCCATTACAGTGGATATCGCCACACCTGAAGGTCAGCAAATCATCCGTGAGCTGGCAGCCAAATCTGATGTGGTGCTGGAAAACTACAAGGTTGGCCAGTTAAAAAAATACGGTCTTGATTATGAATCCCTGAAACTCGTCAAGCCTGACCTGGTGTATTGCTCGATCACTGGCTTTGGTCAGGACGGCCCCTATGCCCACCGCGCTGGCTATGACTTCATCGTGCAAGGCATGGGCGGTTTCATGTCGCTGACGGGTGAGCGTGATGACTTGCCAGGTGGTGGCCCGCAAAAAGCCGGTGTGGCGATTGCTGACCTGATGACGGGCATGTACTCTACCATCGCTGTCATGGCTGCCCTGACCCACAGGGACAGGACGGGGGAAGGCCAATACATAGACATGGCCTTGCTGGACGTGCAAGTGTCCATGCTGGCCAATATGAATATGAACTACCTGGCCAGTGGCAATGCGCCCAAGCGCTGGGGCAATGCGCATCCGAATATTGTGCCTTACCAAACCTTTGCGACGGCAGATGGCCACATCATCGTGGCAGCGGGTAATGATGGTCAATATAAAAAATTTGTGCAGATAGGTGGTCTGCCTGAGCTGGCAGATGACCCGCGTTTCAGCACCAATCCACAGCGTGTTGAACACAGGGATGTATTGGTACCCATACTGGCAAACATGGTCAGGCTCAAGACCAAGCAGGAATGGATCAGCCTGCTGGAAGAAGCTGGCGTGCCTTGCGGCCCCATCAATAAACTCAATGAGGTATTTGAAGACCCGCAGGTACTTGCACGCCAGATGCAGATCAACCTGCCCCACCCCGCCGCCGGCCAGGTGAGACTGGTAGCCAGCCCGATGAAGTTGTCGGCAACACCGGTCACCTATGCGTCTGCACCACCTCTATTAGGGCAACATACTCAATCAGTGCTGACCGATGTACTGGGTTATGGCGAGCAACAATTAGATGAATTGAAAGCCAGGAATATTATTTAAAGGATATGCTGCCGTATTCTGGCAGCCTTGACTTGCGCTAGCTCGCGCCAGATTTGGCTGGCTTTACGACAAAAACATCCACTTTGTCTTATTCAACTATAGCTTGAGCAATAGTCGGGCTAAGCTGCCAATACAAATATCTCTCAACACATGATGAAATGAATAATAAGCCCTTGCGTCAACTCCAGACTTATTTGCAGTCAAAATTAAAGCCTGAACATTACCAGAGCCTGGTAGGTGTTATTGGTGATATGCCGCGTCTGCTGACCATCAACCTTGCTTGCGGCTTTGCCGTTCAATATCTCCTGCATGCCCGGGGCAGCCTGTTTGAACATGTCGTATTCTCCATGTTCATCGGCTTTTCAGCCTATTTGCTGATCAAGATATTCAAGCGACTGTTCTGGGGTGCGGGGACACCAAACACCATTGGTTTCTACCTCATGTGTGTGGTGGTGGCCCCCCTGGCTTTGATGGTAGGCATGTCTGTCGCCGCCTTTGTATTCAATTACCCTATCCCGGATATCAATAAGCTTAAGTCGCCATACCTGATCAGCTCTATTGGCATGACTTGCATAGTCAGCCTGATCGCGGCCTGGTCATTCTGGAGCCGTGCCAGGATTTCAGAATTGCAAGCCGCCGCCGAAGCCGAAAAAGCCAAGAATGCCGCCATAGAAAAGCAGGCCATGCAAGCCCAGCTACAAATGTTGCAGGCACAGATAGAACCGCACATGCTGTTCAATACCCTGGCCAATCTGCAAGGCCTGATCGCGATAGACCCGCCGCGTGCCCAACACATGCTGGCACAACTGATCGTCTATCTGCGCAATACCTTAAGCTCGTCCCGCGCAGAACAAACCACGCTGAAGCAGGAATTCACGCTCATGCAAGCCTATCTCGAATTGCTGGCGATACGCATGGGCAAGCGCCTGCAATATACATTGGATTTACCCGACGATTTACAACAAACCCCTATCGCCCCCATGCTCTTGCAGCCGCTGGTGGAAAACGCCATCAAGCATGGGCTGGAACCAAAAATGGAAGGCGGCAGCATCCATGTCGTCGCAGAAAAACAAGGTTCACAATTGCACCTGAAAGTCATTGATACAGGCCTGGGCTTGCCCTTCAATTATGATGACAGCAAAAATGCCAGTAGCACAGCGAATAACATAGGCAACGCCAATATCCGTGAGCGCCTGCAAGCCTTATATGGTCCACAAGCCAGCCTGAGCCTGCAAGCCAATCAGCCTGAAGGTGCGATTGCACACCTCAGCATCCCTATCAATTAAATAATCCAGATAACCATGACAGCCAAACGTGCCTTGATCGCAGAAGACGAACCCATACTCGCACTGACCCTGCAAAAAATGCTGGAAAAACTCTGGCCGGAGCTGCAGCTATGTGCAGTGGTTGAAAACGGTGTACATGCGGTACAGGAGGCTCTCGACAAGCTGCCCGATATCCTCTTCCTCGACATCAAAATGCCAGGCAAAACTGGTCTGGATGTCGCGCAAGAATTGGCCGAAGAATGGCCGGATGACAAAGCCTTCCCTCTCATCGTCTACGTCACAGCCTATGATGAATATGCGATAGAAGCCTTTGAACATTCGGCATCTGATTATGTCTTGAAGCCAGTCAGCGAAGAACGCCTGGCCAAGACTGTGCAAAGATTGCAAGCAAGGCTGGATGACGGCGTGCAAAGGCCAAATGAACTGGATCGTGTGCTCGAACAATTACGCCACCTCGTGCCAGGCCAGGCTTTACCAGGAGGAAATAGCAACAGCAACCAGGCAGCGCCAGAACGCCTGCGTATTATCCGCGCCGCCGTCGGCAACCAGATACGTATGATCAATGTCGACGATGTGCTGTATTTTGAAGCGACCGATAAATACATCAATGTCGTCACCAGAGAGCATTCATCCCTGATACGCAGCAGCCTGCGTGAATTATTGCCACAACTGGACAGCAGCATCTTCTGGCAAATCCACCGCAGCACCGTCGTCAATACCCTGCATATACAAATCGCTAACAAGGATGAAACTGGCAAAATCAGTCTCAAACTCAAAGGTAGTGAGGACAAACTGCAGGTTAGCAGGGTATATGCACATTTGTTCAGACAGATGTAATCATGACTTACGCAAAACCGCCCCAGCTGCGTTGCAGCTCCCGCGTTAATCTTTCCTTGTACTAAAGTACTGTCTTCGTCGCTACGGTGTAGTCGGGGTTTCAGGCACCACGTTGCCTGCCGACGTAACGAACCGCGCTTGCAAGGGTGGTTTCCTGAAGCGATACCCTTGCTGGGACAATTTTGCGCAAGGCCTGATAAGATGCTTTCAAAATACAGAAAAGCGACTATGACAAATCCAAAAAACTTAAACGATTTGCAATGGCAATGCGCCAGCTTTGCCGAATTGAGTAATGTGCAATTGCATGCGATTTACCAGGCGCGGGCTGCCGTGTTTATCATTGAACAAAACTGTGTCTATCAAGATGTGGATGGCAAAGACCCTTTGTCACACCACTTGACAGCATGGACGCCAGAAGGCGAAGTGGCAGCTTACCTGCGCATAGTCCCGGCAGGCATCAGCTTTGATGAGGCGTCACTTGGCCGCGTCATCAGCACCAAAGACTGGCGCGGCACGGGTGTTGGCAAAGCTTTAATTGCAAATGGCATCAAGGCTTTGCATGCGCTCTACCCTGCTGCCCCTGTCCGTATCGGTGCCCAGGCTTACCTCGAAAAATTTTATGGCAGCTTTGGTTTTGAGACGGTTTCTGACATCTATCTGGAAGACGATATTCCCCATATCGAGATGCTGTTGGTCGCAAAAGCCTGATTAAATCGCTTATAATGCTGCCAAATCAATGACTTACTGAATTTCATCATGCCTGCTGTAATACAAACACCCGATAAACCCTACGTCAATATTTCTGCCTACAAGTTCATCACCTTCGATGACACCGCTGAAAAACGCCAGGTATTTCTGGACAAATGCAAGGAACTGAATCTGAAAGGCACGGTACTGCTGACGCCAGAAGGCATCAATATGTTCCTGGCCGGTTTGCGCCATGAAATTGACGCGTATATGGACTGGCTGCATCAGGACCCGCGATTTGCAGACATCGTCGCCAAAGAAAGTTTTTCTGACCACCAGCCCTTCACCAAGATACTGGTCAAGCTGAAGGCAGAAATCATCACCATGCGCATGCCGCTGATCAAGCCTGAAGAAGGCCGCGCACCAGCAGTGGATGCCCACACGCTGAAGCGCTGGCTGGACCAGGGTCATGACGACAATGGCAAAGCCGTGGTCATGGTCGATACCCGCAATGATTTTGAAGTTGATGTTGGCAGTTTTGACAATACCATCGATTACCGCATTGCCAAATTCACTGAATTTCCGGCTGTGATTGAAGCCAATCGCGATGTACTCAATGACAAGACCGTAGTGACTTTTTGCACCGGTGGCATACGTTGCGAAAAAGCGGCCATTCACATGCAGAATGTTGGCTTCGAGAGTGTCTACCAACTTGAAGGTGGCATACTCAAGTATTTTGAAGAAGTGGGTGGTGATCACTACCATGGCGACTGCTTTGTGTTTGACTATCGCACGGCATTGAACCCGCAACTGGAAGCCACCGATACCAAGCAATGCTTTGCCTGCCGTGCCGTTGTCACACCCCGTGAGCAATTGTCACCGTGGTATATCTCTGGCAAGTCTTGCCCGCATTGCAAGAAAGAATCCACCGGCGCAACCGAAGCAGAAACCACTATTGCCCAATAGTCAAACCTGCTCAAATAACTCTTTCAGATAAAAGCATTACTGTTTACAGCGGTAATGCTTTTTTTTATTTTCTGCAATGAACTTCGCCAGTTTCGATCAGTCTATTCTTTCAGAACTCATTTCATAAATAGGGTGAGATGCGTTTGTCTCATAACGTGGGCTGGCAAGGGTAAAGCAGGGGTTTCGTGTACGATGTGCGCTTGCAAGCGCACATGCGCCCTGCAAGGGAACGAGGCAGTCAATAGCGGTGCTATTGATCACGAGTCTAATTGTCAAAACCTGCAGTCCAGCGTGTGTTATGAGGCAAACCCTTGGTGAACTGACGATTTGGGCGCATTGCAGTGCGTAGTGTGTCACCCCTCCCTCGCCAAGGCACCAGCCTTAGCTTCACAGGGTACACACCTTAGGCCTTGCACTGCATCCCAAATCGTCTTGTTCGCACTCACCCTATTTATGAAATGAGTTCTAGTAGTTCTATAATCCAAGAGCGCCTGCTCAGACAAAAAACATCCTATCCAGAGACTTCCTATGAAACGCTTACTACTTAGCACTCTCGCCCTCAGCCTGCTGGCCAATGCTGCCCAGGCAGCAGACCCCAGCCCAGCCACAGTCGTTGCCAAAGCGACTGCCCTTGGTTCTGGCATCTATCCCGAAAACATGGATAAGGCCGTACGTGCTCAGGATGATTTTTATCGCTATGCGCAAGGTGCATGGTTAACGGCCAATGAAATCCCGGCAGACAAATCTGACTGGGGCACTTTCATGAAAGCGCGTGAGGATGTGCAGCAGCAATTGCGCACCATCGTTGAAAGTGCTGCCAAAGAAAGCAATAAAGTAGCAGGATCAGATACACAGAAAATCGGTGACCTCTACAACAGCTTCATGAATGAAGAAAAACTTAATGCCCTGGGTATTGCAGCACTGAAAAGTGAACTCGGCAAGATTGCAGCAATGCAAAACAAAAAGGCCATACCTGGCCTGATTGCTCATTTGCATGAGATAGGTGTCAACACGCCAATACGTGTGGGTATTGGCCAGGACAATAAAAATTCAAGTCAATATGCTGTTGATGTCGCCCAAGCTGGGCTGGGTTTGCCAAATCGCGATTACTACTTGAAAATGGATGACGCAAAAATGGCAGACATCCGCGCAAAATACAAAGCACATATAGAAAAAATGCTGACGCTGGCGGGCGAAAAAAATCCTGCCATACAAGCCGACAATATCATCGCCCTGGAAACTGCTATAGCAAAGGTACAGTGGACAGCAGTAGAAAACCGCGACCCGGTCAAGACCTATAACAAAATGGCCGTCAGTGATTTGAACAAGATGACTCCGGCATTCAACTGGACAGCCTATCTGCAATCCGCTCACATGCATGGCAAAGTCAATGATCTCATCGTATCGCAGCCGAGCTACATCAAGGGCTTTGACGACAACTTGAACAACTTCACGCTGGATGTCTGGAAGTCTTATTTCACCTGGCACCTGATCAGCGCATACAGCCCGTTCCTGTCATCTGACTTCGTCAACGAAGACTTTGCCTTCAAAGGTGCCACCATTGCAGGTATCAAGGAAAACCGTACGCGGGATAAACGTGGCGTGGCGCTGACTGATCAGGTATTGGGTGAAGTTGTAGGAAAAACCTATGTCGAAAAATATTTCTCACCTGAAGTCAAACAGCGCACAGAAAAAATGGTGGGTTATTTCCTCGAAGCCTTCAAACAAAGCATAGACACACTGGACTGGATGAGCCCGGAAACCAAGAAGCAGGCGCAAACCAAACTATCCAAAATCAGCGTCAAGATAGGCTACCCAAAACAATGGCGTGATTATTCCAGCCTGACGATAAAGAGCGATGACCTGATCGGCAACCTCATGCGCGCACGCAAGGCACGTCATGACAGGGAAGTTGCCAAACTGGGTAAACCCATAGACCGCGAAGAATGGCATATGACACCACAAACAGTGAATGCCTATTACAGCCCTGAGATGAATGAAATCGTCTTCCCGGCAGCACGCCTGCAATCGCCCCTGTTTGATGTGAATGCAGAAGACGCTTTCAACTATGGTGCACTGGGCATTTCCATAGGCCATGAAATCAGCCATGCCTTTGATGACCAGGGCGCACAGTATGATGGTGACGGTAATTTGCGTAACTGGTGGACAGCCGAAGACCAGGAAAAATTCAAGAAAAAAACCAAGGTATTGGTAGAGCAATACAATGCATACAGTCCCTTACCTGGCCATTTCCTCAATGGTGAGCTGACCCTGGGTGAGAACATTGCTGACAATGCCGGTATCGTCATGGCATTGCGCGCCTACAAACTATCCTTGCAAGGCAAACCTGCGCCTGTGATTGATGGCTGGACAGCTGAGCAACGCCTGTTCATGGGCCTGGCACAAGCCAGACGTGGCAAGTCACGCGAGCAACGTGCGATTACGCTCATCAAGACTGACCCGCATTCCCCAGGCGAATTCCGCGTCAACGGCAGCCTGGTCAACCATCCTGATTTTTATACTTCTTTTGACGTCAAACCTGGCGACAAAATGTATCTGACGCCGGACAAGCGTGTCAGTATCTGGTAATCAACATCATCTTCACGCCACCTGCCCTGCTCTTATCAAAGGGTATGGCAGCTGGCCCATCAGTATCTATTTTCCTGAAAAAGCCAATTTCTGGTATTAAATTCCACTACCTCTTCTGTAACTATTTGCTACTGATGACAAATAGCTTGTGATTCTATGGTCTTATATTATTGTAGAGTCACTTTCTACATACAAGGAGACTTCATGTCAGCATCAATTCGCAAAATCGCCCTGATTGCCGCCCTGTGCGCGAGCAGCCTGTTACCACTTTCTGCACACGCTGGCCGTGGCTGCATCTCTTGCGGGCCATCTGGTGGCTCTGAAGCTCTGTCCATGGGTGTAGGCATCATCATGCTCGGCGGTTTTTCCATGGTGGCAGGATCAGGCGAGATGATCGTTGATACGGTCAAGGCTGGTGCCGATGGCGTGACTGTTGTACTCAAAGGCTCTACCCAGGCTGTCAGCACTACAGTCAGGTTATCTGGCAAGGGCATAGAAAAAGTTGGTCTGGTCAGCGGTGCAGTAGTAGAGGTCAGTGCCACGGCGACTGGTTATCTGCTGGTCAGTGCAGGCAAGGTGCTGGCGTTCATCCCAAATGAAATCGGCACTGCCCTGATGCATCACAACAAGGTCTGATCAAATTTAATATGCGCACACACTCACTGACTTCCCCGGTAACGCTGACTAATTTGCTACCATTGATACAGCGTTTATTCATCGTCATCACACTTGCTTGCACGGCACCGGCTTTTGCCGGTCGCCCTTGCGAGGAAAATAGTTACGATCCAAAGAAAGTCATGCAGGCGCTGGAGTTTGCGCACAAAACCCAGATCAGACTGGATGAAAGCCAGGCCAACGTTGCCATCATCGCCCGCGTTGGCCAGGATTTGTCCAAGTATAATTTACGCTATTCCCACCTCGGTTTGATAGAGCGTCTGCCAGACGGTACCTGGTCTGTCATGCATGAACTGAACCAGTGTGGCACAGCCAATTCAGAATTATTCAGGGAAGGTCTGGGTAATTTTTTCATGGACGACATGTTCGCCTTTGAAACCCTGGTCCTTATTCCCAACACTGAACTGCAACAGAAAATACAACAAGTGATGGCTGACGGCCGCGCCAAGAACTTGCATGCGCCACGCTACAATATGTTGTCCTATGCTTACTCCACCACTTATCAAAACTCGAATCAGTGGGCCCTCGAAGTTATCGCAGCGGCACAAGCCAATGACGTACGCATAGAAAACCGCATGCAGGCACAAGCATGGCTGAAGTCAGCATCCTATAGACCTGACACCATCTACATCCCTTCCCTGACACGTCTGGGTGCACGCATGTTCCGCGCCAACGTAGCATTCGACGACCATCCGTTTGACCGCCGCATGGCCGGGCAAATCGACACCGTGACTGTGGAGTCCATCGTTCGTTTCATGATGGGCAGAGACCCCAAGGCACAAAAATTCGTGATTGGTCAACCCTGAACAAACACGCCCGCCCAACTCAGGATTGCAGATATGTCCACAAGCGGGCGGCTACCGGCCCGTGCATGACGTCGCTGCGACGGGCTGCCACCAGTTGCAATTCACTCTCCTTGAAATAACGCCCACGTATCGACAACAGCCTGCCATCTGCAAGCTCGTCCTGCACCAGGTAGTAAGGCATATTGCCCCAACCCATGCCTTGCAGTATCAACTCTTTTTTCATGAACTGGTCACTGACCGTCCAGCTATGTGCGCCCGGTATCAAATGATATTCACGATGTTGAGTATGGGTGGCGGTATCACGTAAGATGCACTGTACATAGTCGCGCATCTGCTCAACCGTAATCGCATCATGAATGGCAAATTTTAAAAAACCTGGTGCCACTACTGGTATCAGTTTCACCTTGCCCAGCCTGATGAATTCCATGCGTGCATCTGCTTCATCGATATGATGCAGAATCAGGTCTGCATCGCCATCCATCAGACGCTCGACCGGGCCGGTCAGGGTCTCGAACTGCAAATGCAATCGGGTGCCAGGGCAATCATCAAAAAAACGCTTCAGCCTGGCCAGCGTATCTGGCAGATGACACAGGTCGCCGATAACGACACGCAGTTCGGTCTCTTCCCCCGTCGCCAGAAACTGCGCATGTTTTTGCAAGGCAGCGACATGATCAAGCACCTGCCTGGTCTTGAGATGAAATGACCTGCCTTCCGCCGTCAGGCTGACGCGATAGCCACTGCGATCAAGCAAGCGCAAACCCAGGCGGTTTTCGAGGTTTTTGATTGCATTGAAAACCGTCGGATGAGTACGGTGCAATCTGTCAGCAGCAGCCTGGAAACTTCCCTCTTCCGCGACCGCATTCAAGCAGAGTAATTCTTGCAGGTTTATATCATTCATCTTTGTAATTTTTATCTACATTAATTGTATTTATTTAGTAATTTTATTCTACATACATAAAAAATACACTGACTTCACTTTTCAACCACATGAAGGAGCAAGTCAATGCGCGCAATAGTCATCAAGCAATATGGTAGTGCCGGGCAACTGGATATACAGGAACTGCCAACACCCGCCCCCAATCCCGGGCAGGTACTGATACGGGTAAAAGCCTTTGGCCTGAACCGCGCCGAACTCTATATGCGTCAGGGAAGCTGGGGCGATGTCGCCAAAGTCAGTGGCATAGAATGCGCAGGCGTGGTCGCCGAAGACCCGAGCGGACGTTTGCAGCAGGGCCAGAAAGTAATCGCCCTGATGGGTGGCATGGGGCGCAGTATCAATGGCAGTTATGCGGAATACACTTGCGTGCCCACCAGCAATGTCGTCGCGGTGGAAACCGACATGCGCTGGGAAAACCTGGCCGCCCTGCCGGAATCCTATGCCACCGCCTGGAGCAGCCTGCACGGTAACCTGAGCCTGCGATCTGGACAAACACTATTGATACGTGGTGCCAGCTCTGCACTGGGGCAAGCAGCCATCAATATTGCAAGCCATGCCGGTGCCTGCGTTATTGCCACTACCCGTACCCTGGACAAGGCAGAACAGCTGAAGTCACTCGGTGCCAGCCTGGTGATACTGGAGCAGGGTCAGATTGCCCAGGATATCCGGCACCTGTACCCACATGGGCTGGATGCGGTGCTTGACCTGATAGGCAACAGCAGCATAATTGACAGTCTGCGCTGTCTTAAACGATATGGGCGTGCCTGTCTGGCTGGTTTTTTAGGCGGCCCGGCACCTATTGCCAACTTCAATCCTATCCATGACATGCCCTGTGATGTCTACCTGAGTTTTTTTGCCAGCTTCATGCTGGGGACGCCGGAATATCCACTATCTGCCATCCCCTTTCAAGACATCATAAACTGTGCTGAACAAGGCATTTATCAGGCCACGCCAGCAAATGTGTTTGAATTTGAACAGATACGCACAGCGCACGAAATGATGGAAGCCTCCACTGCCAGGGGAAAGCTGATAGTCAGGGTTGGCACATAAAAAAGATGGCGACACCAGCCTGCCACTGGCGGCTGGCTGGTTCTTCAAAACAACTTACCAGACAGCCATTCATTGAACAGGAAACCACAATTGTATCGATTAGTAGACTTATTCAAATGTCAGTTTTAAGTCTTGCCTGCAATTCCCCTGCCCGTTAGCATGTCTAGAAAATAATAATAAGTTTGCAAATATCAGAATGCCGCCAATGTACGCACAGTGCCTGGCATGACCCGATTTTTATAACTATCAGAGACAAAGGTAAAGCATGGAAAAGTTTTGGCTGCAATCCTATCCCCAAGGTGTGCCCGCAAAGATCGACTATACCCAATACACTTCATTGGTGCACTTGCTCGAAGAGTCTTTCCAGAAATATGCCGACCGCAAGGCTTATGTCTGCATGGACAAATACCTGAGCTATGCCGAAGTAGATGACTTGTCGAAAAAATTTGCTGCATGGTTGCAAAACAAGGGTCTGGAAAAAGGCGCACGTGTTGCCATCATGATGCCTAACATCCTGCAATACCCTGTCGTCATCGCCGCAGTCTTGCGCGCAGGCTATACCGCCGTAAACGTCAACCCCTTGTACACGCCGCGTGAACTTGAACATCAGTTGAATGATTCAGGCGCAGAAGCCATCATCATCCTGGAAAATTTCGCTACTACACTGCAACAGGTACTGAGCAAAACCAGGATCAAACATGTGGTAGTAACCAGTATGGGTGACCTGATGGGTGGCGTCAAAGGTATGGTCGTCAATTTCGCCGTACGCCATATCAAAAAAATGGTGCCGGAATTCTCATTGCCGAGCGCTATCAGTTTCAAGCAGGTATTGGCAGAAGGCTCCCGCCTGCAACTGCAAGCAGTAAAGCTCACCCATGACGACATCGCCTTTCTGCAATATACAGGTGGCACCACAGGCGTATCAAAGGGAGCAGTGCTGACGCATCGCAATGTCACTGCCAATGTCTTGCAAAATGAAGCCTGGGCGCAACCTGCGTTGAACAAGGCGCCCAAGGTAGAAGCCATGACTATTGTCTGTGCCCTGCCTTTGTATCACATCTTTGCGCTGACCAGTTGCTACCTGATGGGCATGCGCCTGGGTGGCATGAATATCCTCATCCCTAATCCGCGCGACATCCCCGGCTTGATCAAGACCTTGTCACAACACCAGATCAGCATGCTGCCTGCCGTGAATACCCTGTACAACGGCTTGCTGAACAATCCCAGTTTTGCCCAACTTGATTTTTCCCTGCTGAAAGCTTGCAATGGTGGCGGTACAGCAGTACAGCCTGCAGTGGCAGAGCGTTGGAAAAAAGTGACAGGCTGCCCCATCATAGAAGGTTATGGCATGTCAGAGACTTCGCCAGTGGCGACCTGTAACCCTGCAGATTCCGGTGACTTCAGCGGTACCATAGGTCTGCCCCTGCCATCGACAGAAATTGCCATACTCGATGACGACGGCAACCGTGTTCCTTTGGGCGAGTCAGGCGAAATTGCGATACGTGGCCCACAAGTCATGCTGGGTTACTGGAACCGTGCTGATGAAACAGCCAAGGTCATGACGGCTGACGGATTTTTCAAATCCGGCGACATCGGCATCATGGAAGCAAATGGTTTTATCCGCGTTGTAGACCGCAAGAAGGACATGATCCTGGTGTCCGGCTTCAATGTCTATCCGAATGAGATCGAAGGTGTCGTTTCCAGCCATCCCGGAGTGCTGGAATGCGCATGCGTAGGCGTACCAGATGACAATTCTGGCGAAGCCGTCAAATTATATGTCGTCAAAAAAGATGCGAAATTGACAGACGAAATATTGATGAGCTATTGCAAGGAACAATTGACTTCCTACAAGAAACCCAAGTACATAGAATTCCGTACCGAATTGCCTAAATCAAACGTAGGCAAGATTTTGCGCCGTGAATTAAGGGATGAAAAGAAAGAAGAGAAAAAAGCGGCTTGAACGCCAGGCTGATGTTGAGCTAACGTTGCGCAAAAAAACAAGGCCTGCATCGTCAGGCCTTGTTTTTGGGATATGCAAATCACTTAAAGGCTGTTGCGAAATTAATATAGCCAGGCGTAGCCGACGCAAACAGTACTTTAGTACGGTAAGAAGGTGCAACAACACCAGGTTAATTTCGCAACAGCCTCTTATTCTGACTTGAGCAAAGCCTGCCAGCGCACAGCCTGCTGCGACAAGCGCTTGCCACGGCCTATATATGACCAGGGATTGATGAAGCGTGTCATGTAACGCCATACCATCGCTACCGTGTCGCCATCACGCCGCGGTATCACATGCAGGTGGACATGAGCGACATGCTGGTTCGCAGCCTTGCCATTATTGAGTAACACAGCTGTAGCATCACTCTCGCCACCGAGTCGCAATGCTGATGAAAAACGGCTGGCCATTGCGAACAGGTAAGCCACAGTCTCTTCCGGCAATTCTTCGATATGCTGCTGGTGCTGCTGGGGTATCACCAGCAGGTGCCCACGCGTCAATGGGAAAGCATCCAGAATAGCAATGCAGTGTTCATCACGGTACACGACAGATGCAGCACTACGCCCGTTGAGGATTTCGCAAAATATACATTCATGCTTGCCGGCCACATTATTCTCCACTTTGTATACATGAAAAACCCGTCACTCAGGACGGGTTCATCTCCTGTTGCTCCACACAGTATCACACGCCAGGAATGACTTTTTCCATTTGCTGGCCATCACTTTCTTTCGCCAGCTTTTGCAAGGCTGGATAATCGATCTTGCCATTCGAATTGAAAGGCATCTTGCGCAATTCAATCACGTCCTGTGGCAGCATGTAAGCAGGCAAATGCAGGGTACAGGCCTTGAGTATATCTCTTGATGATACGGTAAAGCCACAGCCATAGGCAAGCAAGCCCTGCACACTGCCATCTGCCGCTACAGGCCAGGGCACAACAGCAACCAGGTCAGAACCGCCAAGGCGACGAATCACGGCCTCAACCTCTTGCACCTCTACCCGGTAACCACGTATCTTGACCTGGTTATCGATGCGGCCGCAATACAGCAAGCCAACCTCAGCATCGACACAGGCCAGGTCACCGGTACGGTACCAACGCTGGGCCAGTTTGCCCTCGAAGTGCATGCTGAGGAAGCGCTGACGCGTCAGTTCGGTATTTTCCCAATAACCCTGGGCCAGTTGTGAGCCGCCCAGATACAACTCACCAATTTCACCATCAGCAACAGGATTAAAGTGTTCGTCCAGCACCATGGTTTCCTGCCCCGGCAAAGGCTGGCCTATGGGCACGACAGGCAAGGCAGCGATACGCTGATTGCTGGCCTGATATGGATGCACCGTAAAGGCGATCGTCGCCTCGGTAGGTCCGTATAAATTTTCCATGATGGAATTGGGTGCAGCAGGTTGCCAGTCCTGCGCCAGGCTGGTGGGCAAGGCTTCACCACAAAACAAACTGTACTTCAGGCTGGGCAAGATGCAGGGGCGCAAGGCGTTATAACGCTTCAGGCATGCTGCCAGCGATGGCACCGAGAACCAGTGAGTCAATTCATGTTGCTGCACAAACTTAAGCGGCATCATCATGACGCGCGCAGGCACACTGTACAGGCAAGCACCAGCACTCAGGCAGACGAAGATATCATGCACCGATAAATCAAAAGTAAAATCAAAGAACTGGGTGAAACGGTCACCTTGTCCTGGCTGATAGCGCCCTATGATACTGGAGACATAAGTACTGGCATTCTCATTCGTCACTGCCACGCCCTTGGGTAAACCCGTGCTGCCAGAGGTGAACAGGATATAGGCAACAGGATTGGCCTTGGCAGGCAGGGTAAGACTGACAGTATCAGCCTCAGCCATCTGGCGTTTCAAAATATAGGTGTGCTGGCTGGCACTGGTTGCCCAGGCTGGCAATGCCTCAGTCTCTGGCATCAGCACGGTCAATGGCTCAGGGTAAGATTGCAGCAGCTCTCTGGCAGCGTCCATGGAGCGTTCATCCACCACAATTGACGTCGATGAAGATAATTCAACCATGCGCAAATTACGCTGTACAGGGAATTTGGCATTCAGCGGCACATAGGCCATGCCGGCCAGCAAGCTGCCAAGCACAGAGGCATAGGCAGTAATGCTGCGGTCAACCAGCAAGGCACAGCGTTGACGGCTGCAATCTTTATTCTCGCGCGCCAGCGTGCGGGTAATCCGGGCGACACGCAACAGCAGTTCAGCATAGGTGTAGACTTGTTCGTCCACCCACAATGCATTGCTGTTAGGCTGGTTTTTTGCCGTATTGAAAAAACCGGCAATCAATAATTTTTGTTCTTTTTTCATAAAAAAGGTCTCCTCCTGGTCACGGCAATGACCATCATTTCGCTACCTCGATAACAGCAGGGCAATATCCGCAAACTTTCTTGGAGCGGACATTGCCGTTGACATCAATTCAGGCTAGGCACAACTTGCTCCTGATGCTGCGTCACAAATTGCCTGATCATGGTCGCCAGGTCTTCATCGTAAAAATGCGAGAAGTGATCGCCGTTTTCATCAAAGGACAATACCCCCTGTTTCAGGCCGGCGACCAGGAAGCGGCCAACATCGGCATGCGTGACCAGGTCCTTGCCACCGACATGCACGAGTACAGGATGTGGGATATCAGCAGTCCAGGCATCATCTCTTTCATTGAACAGGCCATTCATCATATTGGCGTAACGGAATAATGATTCCGGTGTGCGGAAAGGGACGCTGGTCATGTACAGCAAGAAAGGGTCGGTACTGGTCAGGATGGTAGAAATCATCTTGCGGTCTTCACCATCATCTGAGGTTGCATGGGCGCCATAAATGAGGTCGCAATACTTTTGGGCGAAACGATAATTGGCAGCAATCTTGGGGAAAAGTGTGCGTATATTTTTTTCAAAATCGGTGATCTTGATTTCATTCGAGGCTGGCAACGAGACGCCGCCATTCAGCAATACTGCCGATGAAATACGCTCAGGGAAAGCAGCCATGCTGCGCAGGCTAACCTGGGCACCACTGCTCCAGCCAGCGATGGCTGCCTTGGCAATGCCAAAGTGGTCGAGTATCGCCACCATGTCTTTGGCATGAGTCAGTGAATGACATTTCTCCAGATTAAATTCGTGGGTAATGGCTGGTACCCAGCGGCTTTCCCAGGTGATGACGTGGAATTGATCAGACAAGCGTTGGGCCAGCGGGAACATGAAATCAGATGGCATGCCGTAGGCATTTGCCAGCACCAGCGCTGGTTTGCTCTTGTCGCCCAGTGTCAGCACGCATAATTCCGTACCATCATCAGCTGTGACTTGCGTACGGTTGAAGGTCGTACCACTAGTTTGCTCGTCGAGCTCTTTGATAAAGGCTGTCAGGTAAGTGCCATAATCAGCCCAGCTCAGGCCCACATGTTTAGGCAGGCTACGGGCAAAGTTCTTGATGGTGCGGTAGTAGCCGCCATAAAACACGGTGCGTTTGTCGAACAATTCTTCTATCGCCGTAGCAGGGGTATCACGCTCCGGCACGAAATTGATGCTTTTCATGCCAAGTGCAGTATCAATTTTCTCCAGCATGGTCTTGACATTGAGGTCGCTGGAATTGGTCAGGTGATACACCTTCTGATCACCAAAACCAATATTGCTCAGATAGATCATGTCGAACACGCATTGATCCACTGGCACCAGATTGCCTGCAGCAGCCAGATCACCGATGAGACGCAGAGGTGTCTGCAGTTTGCTCAGTGTTTCGCGCAGACGATACATTTCCTGCGTCAGGCCATAGATACCAAAGCGCGTGCCGCCGCTGCGGCGTGATGCCAGCGGCCCCATGATGATGGCGGGACGCAGGATGCGGTAATCCAGTCCGTTGGCATCACAGTATCTGGCGACTTCATGCTCGCCTTCATTTTTACTGCTCTCGTAAAAATTGTTGTAGGCGATATCGACAGGATGCAGGCTCTCAGGTATTTCGCCAGCCACGCGGCCAGAGGTATAGGCAGTAGAGATATGCAGGTAATGCTGGCAATGCACGCGACGCGCCAGATCCATCACATTCTGTGTGCCATTGATATTGTGGTGATAAATTTCTTCCTTGTGGCGGTCTTCAAACTTCAGGCTGGCAGCACAATGCCAGAACTCGCTGATGCCCGCGCCAGTAAGTTTTTCCAGGTCAGTCTTGCTGATCGCGCACATGGTCTCGGTCATGTCGCCGAGTATGTATTCCAGCTTGCTGTCAATATCCGCTTTGGGGATGGGCTGGTTGTAGGCAGAAGCACATATGGCCAGCGCATCATACACGCGCTGTCTGGCGTGTTCCTGCGACTCTCCCCTGACCAGTACATAGATCTTGCCACTCTGGCGCAAACGCCAGAACAGGAAATTACTGCCGAGAAAACCGGTAGCACCGGTGAGAATAATATTCTTTGTCGTATTGCGATGACGGTTGGTCAGTTCCAGCAAATCGCCATAGCGATAATCAGTGAATTGATGTTCCATTGTTTTATTCCTTGTTTATGTTTTCTATTTATGTTTTCTATTTATGTTTTCTATATCTGCAGCGGAATGGAGTGCCCTATTCCATATAATTCAATTGCACTCTGTCCAGGGTCCTGACCTTGTCAAGGACGGTGTCATCGACGACAACCTCCCTGCCACTGATTTCTTCTATGAGGAGTACGTATTCCACAAAACTCAGGGAATCGACGACATCGTTTTCTATGAGGTCAAGGTCGAAGGGAATATCGGACAGATATTTTTTCTTCGACAGCAACCACTGTTTAACTTCATTGATCTTGTCAAGACTGATAAGCTGGCTCAAGACTGGTCTCCTGTTTTAATAAATGGGTGTCGCCCAGCAAGGCCAGCACTTTTTTCAGCAACTCACGTGCATGAAAATCTTGCCGCGCCGGGTCTGCGAGCAGTGCACTGCGGATTGCCATGCCACTGCTAAAACCGGCATCACGGTACATGGCCGGGTTGTAGAGGGATTCGATGGTGACCTGCACATATTTGCGCAAGTGTTGCGAGACTTTCTCCAGCACTTCTGGCGCATAATCATTGCTGATGCCATCTGCCAACCTGGCCAGCAAGGCACGGCCAAAGGTGATGTGGCGCGACTCATCATTGCGGTGCGCCTCATTGATCTCGCGTACGAAAGGGTGCACGCGTTCATCAAGTGCAATCTTCAAATTGTAGTAATGGCCGACTTCTTCAAAAATGAAAATCTGTGCAAAGCGGACGAGTATTGTCAGTCTGGGGTCAAGCTTGAGTTCAGTCAGTTGTATTTTCTTGTTGCCATAAATCTTACCCCCATAGTTTTCGCAGAACTTGGCGAAGTACCACATATGCTGGTTTTCTTCGTCGATGAAGTGATGCAGGTAATCATTGGCTTCTTTCAGCATGGGGGTATGCAAGAGTTCTGCCACGCCTGCAATCAATTCCTGCTCGCCAGTCACATTCAGGCTGAAAAGGTTGATGCACTCCCATTTGCTGAGCAGTTTGCGTTGTGCCTCGCTGGCCTGCTCGTAATACGGTGTGCCATGGATGGTCAGCAATTCAGGGCTAACCCACCAGTCAGCCTCGCTGATATCATCCACCCAGTCAAAGCGGGTGAAGCTGAAGACATGCCTGTCACGGGACAATTGCACCAGCCTGGCGAGCCGGTCGGTGTACATACTTTGCGTGCTGCTCATCTTTCTTTGTCTCCATTGATGCAGATCAATACGTTAAAATTTAGTCTAGCTATTTTTAGATGTCGCTTTAACTACATTAATAAAAGTCCAACATCAGCGTCCATTCAATTCGATAGAATTTTTCATCTAAGTTTCTGGCACAAAATTTGATTTCCAGAAACTTTATCCGTGCACAAAAACTGCAGAAAACCTGTCTTTTCAGAGGTAAAAAGTCCATATAGCCAGGCCTGCTCCACAATATTTCTGTATTCACAGAGAGGGCGCCGGGCGCAAGCAGGCCAGTACTCAATTAGTGGCAAAAAAAGCACAATCGATCTTTTTTTTTAAAGATCCAGGACAAATCAACATCAGCAGGATTTGCTTTAAATTAATGTTTTTAAAGCATTGTTCTCCAAGAGTGCGCTAGAATCAGCCATCACTATTTCTGGTACGGAAAATGCAGAATTTATCGATTCTCCAGGCTCATTTACCTGAGCCACACCAACGTTCAGACAATCAGGAAGACTACATACCGCAATTAGCAGCATGATGACTTCAGCCACCGATAGCACCCGCCAATTAGTTGAACGTATTTACCAGCAAGAGTCGCGTCGGGTCTTTGCGACTCTGGTGCATTTGCTAGGGGATTTTGATCTGGCTGAAGAAGCCCTGCATGAAGCCTTCAAGGCAGCACTGGAGCAATGGCCAGAAAAAGGCTTGCCTGAATATCCGCATACCTGGCTGGTGTCAGCAGGACGTTACAAGGCAATAGACAGCATACGCAGGCAAAAGCGCTTTGATCCGCTGGACCAACATACAGAAACCGTGGAAGCACTGGTGGATGAGACAGCACAGCCAGGCGAGCCTGTGCTTGAACCAATACTCATGGAAGATGACAGGCTGCGCCTGATCTTCACCTGCTGCCACCCTGCCCTGGCAGCCGATGCCCAGGTCGCCTTGACACTGCGTGAAGTCTGCGGTCTGACAACGGAAGAAATCGCGCATGCCTTCCTGACCCCGGCCCCCACTCTTGCGCAACGCATCGTGCGTGCCAAGGCAAAAATACGTGATGCCAGAATTCCCTATCAGGTACCAGAAAAAGAAGAGCTACCTGCGCGCCTGCACAGTGTGCTGAGAGTCATTTATCTGGTCTTTAATGAGGGCTACTCAAGCTCTGCCGGTAATTCAGCTTTGCGTCTCGATCTGGCGACAGAAGCCATACGGCTGACACGCCTGCTACAAGAATTATTGCCCGAACCTGAAGTCAGCGGCTTGCTGGCCTTGATGCTATTACATGAATCACGCCGTCCTGCCCGTACTGATGGCCAGGGCGAATTGATCGCGCTTGAACAACAAGACCGGCAATTATGGATTCGTGCATTAATAGCCGAAGGGTCCGCCTTGGTGGAACAGGCTCTGCGCTCTGGCCGCTTTGCTGCCTATACCCTGCAGGCGGCGATTTCTGCCGTCCATGCCGAAGCAGCTACCTATGCAGAGACCGACTGGCCGCAGATAGTTGGTCTGTATGACGCCTTGCTGCGCGTCGAAGCCAGCCCCATCATAGAACTGAACCGCGCCATCGCCATTGCCATGTGTACTGGCGGATTGAAGTCAGGCTTGCAACTGGTGGAAGCCTTGCTGGAAAAAGAGGAAATGCGTAACTACCATCTGGCCCATGCAGCCAGGGCGGACCTGTGCCGCCGCAATGGTGACCTGACGCAGGCAAAGCTATCCTATGAACAGGCGCTAAAACTTTGCAAACAGGAACCGGAAAAACGCTTTATTGAACGACGCTTGCAGGCATTAATAAATTAGTGAATCTCACTGACACCCACCACCTTTACCCAAAATAAGAAGTCTGCCCTACCTTCAGGAGATATATGGCAAAACTGCACCACGTCCTTCCCGCTTTGTTAATCAGTCTATTGCCTGCACTATGCATGGCTGAAGCGACATCAATTTCACCTGGCCTTGCCTGCAAGTCTGCAACACAAGCCATCGATGAAGAAGGTTTTGTTGAAATAGGTGGCATACCACAATGGGTCACCATCAAGGGTAAACATTGCAGTAACCCTGTCATCCTGATCGTACATGGCGGTCCCGGCAATACCATGAGCCCCTATGCCAGCGCCATTTACGGCGCCTGGGAAAAAGATTACACCCTGGTGCAATGGGACCAGCGTGGCGCAGGCAAAACCTTTGGCAAGAACAAACCCAGCGAAGATACGCCTTTGACAGTAGCGCAAATGGCTGATGATGGCGTCGCCCTGGCGGCTTACCTGACTCAGCATCTGGGCAAGAAAAAAATCATCCTGACAGGTAGTTCATGGGGCTCGATACTCGGTGTGCAAATGAGTTTATTGAAACCTGAATTATTTTATGCCTATATAGGTACTTCACAAGTCGTCAGCTACAAGGCTAACCAGACTTCCAGCTACAACAAGGTATTGAGCCTGGCACAAGCTGCTGGCGATCAGGAGACGGTTGGCAAAGTAAGCGCACTTGGCCCGCCACCGTGGAGCAATCCACGCAATTTCGGCATCTTGCGCAAGGCAATACGTAAATATGAAGCACTGCGCACAGACCAGGCACCCGCAGCATGGTGGACACCAGAATCAGCATACGCCACGCAAGTCGCCCAGACTGACTACGAAGGTGGCGAAGACTATTCTTTCCTGAAATTTGTTGGCTACAAGGGCGACGGCATGTTCAGCAAAATCGAATTTGCTGAAAACGCTAGCAGATTTTCTATCCCGGTCTTTTTCGTCCAGGGTGCAGAAGATTTGCTGACCATGCCTGAAATTACCCGCCAGTATGTAGATAGCATTACTGCGCCGCAAAAAGAATATATTGTGGTTCCACGTGCCGGTCATGATCCAAATTTGCCGTTTATAGAGGCACAATTGAAACTGCTCAACGAGCGGGTGCGTTCTTTGAGTAAGTAATACTCATAGGCAATTTTATGCGCATCAAAAATATTTAAAAATATTTTTGTTTTAATGTCGATTTACTGTCCAGCCATTCGACTATCAGATGTGGAAATACTTTCACACGATAATCCAACACTTTTATAAAGGAAATAATCATGCCACATCCTGTCGCTTACCTGTCTTTCAATGGCAACTGCAAGGAAGCCATGTACTTTTATGAACAAGTTCTGGGCGGAAAAATCACCGTCATGATGAGTGGAGCCGATTCGCCCATGGCAGCAATGATACCGAAAGAATCTGCCCACAACATCCTGCATGCACGCCTGGAACTGCCGGACGGTGGCTTGCTCTACGCGGGTGACTGCCCACAGCAAATGCCCTATGAGGGCATCAAGGGCGTCTCTTTCACGCTGAATTACGATACCACAGAAGAAGCCGCCAAGATCTTTAACGCGCTGGCAGAAGGCGGCCAGATCACCATGCCGGTACAACCTGCATTCTGGGCAAAATCCTGGGGCATGCTGGTCGACAAATACGGCACGCCATGGATCATCAATGGCGAGCAGCTGCCACTGTAATCAGATCACCGTTAATCCATCCTTGCAGGAGCCGCTATGAAATACCTATGCCTGGTTTATCTCGACAATGAACACTGGAATGCCTGTCCAGACGAAAAATGCGCCATGTATGCACAAGGTTTGCTTGACAGTGGCCACATGCTGGCGGCCGAGCCTCTGCATCCTGTACACACGGCGACCACAGTCAGGGTAAGGAATGGGCAATTGTCGGTGACAGATGGCCCATTTGCCGAAACCAAGGAAATGCTGGCTGGCTTTTATCTCATCGATGCCAGGGATTTGAATGAAGCCATACAACTGGCTTCCAAAATCCCGCCAGCCCAGCATGGCAGCATAGAAGTACGCCCGGTGCGTACACTGGACTTGCCAGCCATGGCTACAGCAGCGACAACAAGTTAAAGGAGAACGAAATGCACAAGCAAATCTTTGTCAACCTGCCTGTCAAAGACCTGGCCCGCGCCAAGGAATTCTGGAGCAGCCTGGGTTATAGCTTTGATCCAAAATTCGCCAGTGACAATGCCGCCTGCATCATCTTTGGTGAAAGCATTCTGGTCATGTTGCTGGTGGAAGAACTCTTTGCCAGTTTCGCCCACAAACCCGTATGTGATGCGCACGAGCGGGTAGAAGTCTTGCATGCCCTTTCTTGCGATAACCGCGAGCATGTCGATACTCTCATCAAAAAAGCCAGGGCCGCCGGTGCCACCATACCTGACGAAGCAGAAGACCATGGCTTCATGTATGCACAGGGCTTCTATGATCTTGACGGTCATGGCTGGAATTGCTGCGCGTGGGCAACTGACGGTGCATGCACGCAGACGGCATGACTCGCTGAGCCTGCCCTTACTGTTACAACAAATTGAGGAAAACAAAATGCATAAGCAAATTTTTGTAAATCTGTCTGTTAAAGACCTGCCCCGCTCCAAGGAATTCTGGAGCAGCCTGGGCTATAGCTTTGAACCCAAGTTCACCAACGACAAAGCCGCCTGCATGATCATGGGAGAGAACCTGTTCGTCATGCTGCTGGTTGAAGAGTTTTTTGCAGGCTTTACCAACAAACCTATCAGCTATGCGCATGAGCGTACTGAAGTTTTGAATTGCCTGTCCTGCGACAGCCGCGAACAGGTTGATAGCCTGGTCGCCAAAGCCAGGGGTGCGGGTGCCACAGTGCCTAAAGAACCTATGGATCATGGTTTCATGTACGGACATGGTTTCCATGATGTCGATGGCCATGGCTGGGAATTAATGCACATGGTCGCTGAAGGTGAATGTCAATAAATCGGCCTACCTTGAACTGGAATTGCCAAACCGCCTGTTTTTCAGGCGGTTTTTTTATGGGCATCACACTTTCACTTCCATGCAATTCGTCACGGCAAAATCAGGCTTGGTCACACTGTCGGCCATCTGTTCATGGCGGCGCGGCATACTGATTCCGTACATCATCATGTCCCAATATAAAACTCTTCAAATTGTATGGAATCAGAAATGAAAATTTCCAATCTACCAGGTCGCTCGCACGACCTCCTTAGCAAGCTGATTAGCGTCCTGTCACCGTGGTATCGCCTGATAAATTACATCAGCAAACCTGTTCAATTCTTTCTCGGCCTGAGCTTATTGTTTGCTGGTGCTACACATGCAGCCATGCCAGATGCAGGATATGAAGTACAGCACGGCATCGTCTATCAACGTACAGATGATGAAGCGCTGACTGGTGATTTATATCGCCCCAAGGGAAATGACAAATATCCCGTGCTGATTGCCGTCCACGGTGGTGACTGGCGTTTTGCTGATGCCAGCCTGTATAAGCATTGGGGGCCGTATCTGGCGAAAAATGGCTATGCGGTATTTGCCGTCAATTATCGCCTGGTGAAAGATAAAACCAACCTCTATCCTGCCGCCGTGCATGACGTGCGCGCTGCGGTGCAATTCTTGCGGCAGCAAGCGGCGACTTACCAGCTTGATCCTGAGCGCATGGGCCTAATGGGTGATTCTGCAGGGGCGCAGCTAGCCACTATTGTCGCACTGGCTGGTGATCAGCAACCGTTCTCGGACGGCATGAATCCCACTACCAAGGTCAAGGTGTGTGTAGGTATTTATGGCAGTTATGATTTGACTGCGAAATGGGAACATTCGAATCGCTACTACCCTGACAATAATATTGCCCAAGGCTTTCTGGGTAGCAGTCTGATCGATAATAGAAAAATCTATTTTGAAGCATCACCACTGTCTTATGTGACACGCGAAAATAATCAAACGCAGTTTTTGTTGAGCTGGGGAGCGAAGGACAAGTTTGTTGATCCTGAAGGACAGTCGATGGCCTTCATGCATGCCTTGAATCAGGCGGGATTTTCAGTGAGTTCTGTTGTGTTAAAAAATGCGGGGCATTATTGGGCGTCTGAGCCTATCAAGGTACCGGGGACTGATTCTGGATATCTGGCGCCGCGTTTATTGCAGTTTTTGAAGGAGAAGCTGTAGGGGATTTATGCTACGTTTCTGTTATAAAGATGCCGTTATTTGGATTGCTTATGCAATAGTGTATTGCTCGACTTATAGCACTCTCAAAGTCGTCATTCCACCGGGCTGGCGCTCCAGCGTGCTTTTAGCTGGAATCCAGTGGCGTTCGTGGCATACTGTTCGCTACATTAATTTCAGATTCGAATTGTTTTGCTTATCTGATTTTCAAATACCTGCATACATTATTTACGATTGCAGGTCGGGGGTAGCCCGACAGCTACATACCTTTCTTGCGTCGCCAAGAAAGGTATGCCAAAGAAAGCGACCCAGGCGTCGTTGCCCCCTGAAGGGGGTTCCCGTTTGTGCAGTACAAAAATGGGAAATGCCCGAAACTCGCTACGCTCAAACACGGGCATTTCTTGATCCATTTTCTGTACTGCACAAACGGCGTCGACACATGGGAACTGCAAAAGTCAAAAACAACGTCAATACGACCTACATTCATATTTCTAAAGTTATTGACTCACTACAGTTCTGTAACATCATAGAAAAACCCGCCAATCAATATGGCGGGTCTTTTTACTTCTGCACTAATTCAACTCACTGAAACTTCTTAGCCACTTCCGCAATCCGTTTACCAAACAATTTCGCCGTTTCCAGATCACCTGGCAGCGGGCCTTCTTCTGGTGAAGAATCGGATGGGGATTGTGTCATCAGGCCGCTGAAGCTGGCGATGTAGTTGATGTCATTGCGTTGCGCGGCCTTGCTGTTAGCTGGCATCAGGCCTGTGCCTACCCAGATCATGGAGTGCTGTTGTGATAGCGTAAACAGATAATGCAGAGTAGATAATTTGTCGCCATTCATGGAGGCAGAATTGGTGAAACCCGCGGCGATCTTGTCTTTCCAGACCTGGCTATACCAGGGCTTGGAAGAAGCATCGGCGAATTTTTTGAATTGCCAGGACACTGATCCCATATAAGTTGGGGAACCAAAGACGATGGCATCAGCTGCGGCCAGGGTTTCCCATTGGGCGTCGGTGATATTGCCTTCGGCGTCAATCTTGATGAGTTCGGCATCAGCACCTGCAGCGGCGGCACCTGCGTGTACTGCTTCTGCGGCCTTGGTGGTGTGGCCATAACCTGAATGATAAATAATCGCGACTTTAGACATGTTTTACTCCAGTGTGGATGTTGAGTTTTTACGCAAAAAGACAAATCACTGACGCGTTTTGCATCAGTAATTTGCCTGTCTTTACAACTTAATGCGGCAGATCAAATACCAGTACTTCTGCCTGTTTGCCCTGCTCCAGCACGAGTTTTTCTTCGGCTGACATCATCACGGCATCACCCTCTTTGAGGGACATACCATTTACCTGCAATTCACCACGCGCTACGTGGACATAGGTCAGGCGATCCTTTGCCAGTGCTACTTCCTGCTTTTGTTCTGCATCAAACAAGCCGATTTGCAGACGTGCGTTCTGGCGGATCTTGATGGAGCCATCGGCACCATCGCCAGAAACTACCAAACGCAAGCGACCCTGTTTTTCTTCACGGCTGAATTCTTTCTCGCCGTACAAAGGTTCACCACCCAGTTGGTCTGGCTGTATCCAGATTTGCAGCAAACGTGTGTGCTCGTTATTGGCCGGATTGAATTCCGAATGACGCACACCAGTACCTGCACTCATATACTGCACATTACCTGGACGTATCGTACTGCCATTACCCATGCTGTCTTTGTGCGCAATCGCACCTTCGAGCACGTAAGTAATAATTTCCATGTTCTGGTGAGGATGCGTACCAAAACCCATCGCAGGAGCGATCCAGTCGTCATTAATCACACGCAGTGGGCCAAAACCCATATGCTGCGGATCGTAATATTCTGCAAATGAAAAGCTGTGATGTGATTTCAGCCAGCCGTGCTCGGCGTGGCCGCGTTCTTGTGATGGTCTGAGCGTAATCATATAAGTCCCTTTCAAATTTCCTGAAGAGTGTGTTCAGGCGATGTACACACTATATACATGCAAATTCTTTGACATAAGGGTAGAATTTCATACAACTCATTCAAATTATTTGAACAATCGTGAACCTGACCCTTGAAGCCCTGCAAATCCTCGATGCCATAGACCGCAAGGGCAGCTTTGCGGCGGCTGCAGCGGCTCTGGATAAAGTGCCCTCAGCCATCACTTACAGCATACGCAAGCTGGAAGAAGACCTGGATGTGCTGCTATATGACAGGCGTGGCCACAGGGCCAAGCTGACTATTGCCGGGGAAGAGTTATTGATGCAGGGCAGGCATTTGCTGAATGCCGCACAGGAGCTTGAAAACCGCGTGAAACGTGCCGCCAGCGGTTGGGAGGCAGAGCTACGCATCGTCATTGATGGCATCATACAATTCGACGATATCATCCCCTTGATCAAGGAATTTGAACAACAGGCGTGTGGCACGCGTATCCGTATCAGCCAGGAGATTTTGTCGGGTGTCTGGGAAACCATGGTATCTGGCCGCGCCGACCTTGCCATAGGCGCTGCCTATTACGGGCCGGATGCCATACGCATGCAGGGTGAATTTCAGACTCGTTTGCTGGGCAGTGTGGAATGGGTATTTGCCGTAGCACCACAACACCCGCTGGCGCAGGCAGAAGAACCGCTGACTCCGGCTATTTTGCAGGCCCACAGGGCAATTGCCATTGGTGACACTGGCCTGACCCTGCCATCAATGACGGCAGGCTTGCTGAGCGGGCAAGATACCCTGACCGTGCCCACCATGCACGCCAAGCTGGCGGCACAACTGGCCGGCCTGGGTTGCGGGCACTTGCCACGTCGCCTTGCATTGCCACATTTGCGCAGCGGTGCGCTGATAGAAAAGAAGACCAGCGCCCACCGCCCGCCAGAAGATAACCGCCTGGTCTGGCGTAATGCCAACAAGGGCAAGGCCTTGTTGTGGTTTTTACAGAAGTTGCAAGACCCTGTCGTGCAACGCATGTTGATAGGTAACTGAAGAACATCCACGCCAACAAAACAGATGACGCAAAAATACATAGGACGTTTCGCCCCTTCGCCGACCGGCCCCTTGCATATGGGTTCGCTGGTGGCCGCCATGGCCAGCTATCTTGATGCCAAAGCCCATGACGGGCTATGGCTGCTGCGCATGGAAGACCTGGATTTTGACCGCAATGTCAAAGGCGCAGACCAGCATATCATCAACTCATTGGAACGCTCTGGCATGGTCTGGGATGGCGATATCAGTTGGCAAAGCAAGCGCCAGCATCTGTACGAAGCTGCCTTGAACCAGCTAGGTGACAATCTCTATCCCTGCGCATGCTCACGCAAGGAAATCGCTGATTCGCGCCTGCGCCTGGGTGAAACAGCCAGCCAGATTTATCCGGGCACTTGCCGTCACGGTCTGGCAGCGGGCAAAATTGCCCGTGCCTGGCGTTTGCGCGTGCCGGATCAAATCTATACCTTTGCAGACCGGCTGGCTGGCATGCAGCAACAAAACCTTGCGACCGAGGTCGGGGACTTTGTATTGAAGCGTGCCGATGGCTTTTGGGCTTATCAGTTGGCAGTAGTGGTCGACGATGCCGCACAAGGTATCACGCACGTGGTGCGCGGCGCAGATCTGATCGATTCAACTGCACGGCAAATCTATCTGCAAGAATTGCTGGGCTTGCCCACCCCTTCTTATTTGCATGTGCCAGTCGTCACCAATGCAGATGGTGAAAAGCTGTCGAAGCAAACTGGAGCCCTCGCATTTGATCGTGGTGATAATGATGTACTACGTGAAGCCTTGCTACCGGCTGCACAATTCCTGGGATTGACCTTACCATCAACAATCACCGATATTTCCGCTTTCTGGTCGTTGGCAATTCAGGCGTGGAAAGCGAAAATGGAGAGTGCAGATGCACAATAAAACAAGGGCTGCAATGCAGCCCTTGTTAGTGAAACCTGTCAGCATTTAATGTTAATGTTAATGTTAGCTGGCGTCAGCTAATGTCAAATCAATGCTCAGGATGTTCCCTGCCGCGTCCGTGTCCATGGCGCCCGTGATCGTCATTACCCCTGTCATCTCTACGATAGTCATTACGGCGATTATCGTCACGTCGATAAGCATCATGCCTGTAATCGTGGTCACGGTAATAACCATCGCGATAACGCGGCACTACCTGAGTGTTGTACCAGTTTTCCTGGACAAAATACACCGGACGACCGCAGGCATTGTAGCGATAGCAATGCTTTTCCCATTTATTTCTATGGCCTGGCGGCACCACCAGATACAAGGGAGGTTCAACTACCCTCACTCTTTCTACGATGCGTGGCTCACGATAAATCACCTGAGGTTGAGGGAAATTACCAACGTCAACACGACCATAAAATCCCGGTTGCCCAAATTGCAAAGAGACACCCACATCTTGTGCCTGAGTCTGTGCGGTCATGAAGAGTGATGCACAGGCTGCGGTCGCCAGCAATACTCTTTTACATGTCATGTTTATCATTGCGTACTCCATTTCCATTACGTTAACCAAAGAAGCAATACAGCGCTTACAGTACTATAACGTTCGTAAAGCATATCTGTTGACTTCCCAGTTCAATTTACTTCTACATGTCCTTTCGGGTCTGTACGTTAGCCAACACAGCCAGGCATGGCGAGCCTAATGTAAAACTGATGTAAACATATCTTGCGGCAACTTATTTAACCGGGAAATCCGCTGCCCACTGCATTGCTTTTTGATCAAGGAAAGCACGGCGCTCAGCTGATACTTTAGTCGTCAATTGTGCCAAGGTAGTCCTGTGCGATGCACAGGCATACTGTGCATCCCGTTTGCCGAATTTGCGCTTGAGTACACATTCGAGCTGATTGGCACCAGCCACATCTTCATAGGCAGTTTCCAGTGCTTCTGGCAAGACCGTTTGATAACGCAACACCAGTTGTGCCGATATACCTCGATAGGCAGGGTCATTCGCACCGGCCTGATGGCTATATTTGACAGCATCTTTCAATGCCGCATAGGCATCTGCATTTTTTTTGATATTTGGTATGCCAGGATTGGACGTGGTTTCGCTGCTGCCGTCACCACTTGTCATCGTCACTGACCATCCTGATTTTTCAGTGATTTTTTCTTCGAGACAGGCCAGGCGATTACTTGCTTCTGCGGCGACGTAGGTTTGTGCTTCAACATTGCCATCGGCAGCCAGTTTGCGATTTTTTGCCAGCCAGTCCTTGAAATCTGCACGCAGGGGTTTTGCAGTAATCAAATCACAGTCATCCAGGCTGATTTTTGCCGCTTGTGAGCTTGCACAAGCAAGTGTCAGGCAAATCAGAATTGTGGCGTGGGAGATGCGTGGAGAAAGTTTCATAAGTATTTTATTGTGTTCAATTCGAAAAGATAATCAACCGATTAAAAGTTCGCAGATGCTGCCATGGCGAAAACAACATGGGAAATGATTTTACAAATTAACACTTTTGTCTTATTCAAAAGCCAGTAAAACAACAATCTTCATTTTCTGTCATCAAAGCGAGATCGAAGCTTGTTTTAGCTACACGATTTCAACAATCCTTGACATTTTTCTGCTTCCTTTTGAATCGAAAAATTCATACTCTGAATTTGTAATTTTCTGTTTCCAAAACTTGAGGGCAAACCCGTTGAAAAACGGCGACGCAAAGCCACCGGCCTACAGCGCATATGCGCCATGGCAGCGGGGTTGCCGGTAATGTTATTGCTAAAGCATTTGATCGCCTGGGCATTTCATTTACTGCCGAATCACCGCCCTCTGCTGATATCGGAGTGCATACGTGATTATCAAAAAAAGAATATTTTTCAGGTTGCTCAGGCCACTTAAGTTACTTACATGGCTGAGTCTACTTTTCACGGCAAGTCTTCTTACAGCTTGTGGTGGCGATAGCCCCCAGATCAGCAATGCTGCCATTACCTTACCGCCAGCAGAGGTCGCTACAGGCACGACCACATTGAAAATCGCCGTACCCGTACTCCCGCCAGACGTGGCGATTCAACACACCCAGCCCACATTTCACCTCGCACCAGTCCTGCTTGATGCGCCTGCCGATATTGATGTCATGGATGGCAGCAGATCAGCCCGCGTGCCTGCTGCAATGCAAGCCATACCGCGCGAATGGCAAGGCGTGCGTGGTCGTGGGTTGACAGTATCCGCAATACGCTCATTGCCTCGCCCGCAGTTGGCACCACCACCCATTGCGGCGGGCCAGATTGATGTGTTGCCATCAGCTGGTACTGGCGTGGTATCCACTTATACTCCGGCACAAATACGTGCCGCGTATGGTTTGCCAGCACTGCCCGCAAGCATGAGCAACTTGACGGCGGCACAAGCTGCCCTGCTGGGCGCGGGTCAGACAATTTATATCGTCAATGCAAAGCATGACCCCAACATCGTGGCAGAACTGAATGCCTTCAATCAAAAATTTGGCCTGCCTGCATGCGCTGTAAAAAATATCGCTTCCGGTACCGTCTTGCCTTTATCTGCAGCATCTGCCACAAGCTGTGAATTTTCTGTGGTGTATAGCACCAGTGCTGGCAGCATGAACAGTACTGCACCGGCCTATGATTCTGGCTGGGCGACAGAAATTGCACTCGATGTGCAGTGGGCGCATGCGACCGCACCGCTGGCCCGTATTATCCTGATCGAAGCGGCAGATTCTTCCATGAGCAACATGGTGGGCGGCATCAGGCTGGCGAATGCCATGGGGCCAGGTGTGGTATCGATGAGTTTTGGTGCTGCTGAAGGTAGCTGGACTGCAGGCGTGGAAAATACATTCACCACTGCAAAAATGACTTATCTCGCAGCATCCGGCGACAATGGTCCGGCGGTTGAATGGCCTGCAGTATCACCCAATGTGGTGGCTGTAGGCGGGACCAGCCTGAGTTATTCGGGCGGCAGCAGAACTGAAGTTGCCTGGTCAAATACCGGTGGTGGTGTCAGCGCTTATACCGCCACCCCCGCCTATCAAAATACGACAGTACCAGGCATGGGCGCCCCTGCACGCCGGACAGTGGCCGATGTATCCATGAATTCTGATCCGAATACTGGTCAATATGTAGCGATCATGACACCCGGCAGCAGCACAGTGAGCTGGGTCAGTGCCGGTGGTACCAGCCTGGCCACGCCGCAATGGGCAGGCATCATCGCTGTTGCCAATGCGACGCTGGTACAAGCAGGCAAAGCTGTGTTGGGTGCACCACATGCCATGCTGTACAACAAAATCGCCACCGTACCTGGCAGCTACGCCAGTGTATTTGCCGATATAGCCAAAGGCAGCAATGGCAGTTGTACCAGTTGCACAGCCAAGTCCGGGCATGATCAGTTGACTGGCTTGGGTACGCCGAATGTCAGTAATTTTCTCAGCATACTTAGCGGTACCCTCAGTGGCACAATCGTCACGCCAGCACCAACCGTGACCTCTGCAAGCATCAGTGGCCAGACTGGTACTGCACTGAGCTTTACCGTGTCAGCAACGGCAAGCAATGCATTGTCTTACAGCCTGAGCGGCAATCCATCAGGCATGGCTATCAGCAGCGCGGGTACAGTCACCTGGGCCGCACCTGTTGCGGGCAAATATATCGTGATTGTGACTGCGCTGGATGCAGCAACAGGCCAGAGTGGCAAGGGTACATATACGGTGACGATTACAGCACCTGTGCCGCCTGTAGTCACTGCCAACACGATCAATGGCATAGCCGGCAGCCCCTTGTCGTTCAATGTAAATGCCAGTTCAGCCAATGCAGTGATTTACAGCCTTAGTGGTGCGCCATCCGGCATGAGCATCAGCCAGGCTGGTACTGTCACCTGGGCCAGCCCACTGGTCGGCAAGTATATCGTCACAGTCATCGTCAAAGACAGCAAGACTGGCTTGAGCAACCAGGCGATATTCAACATCAGCATCGCAGCATCTGGCCTGAGTATCAATGCTCCTGCCATGACGGGTGTGGCAGGCAAGGCCTTGACGGGCACCATCAGTATCACAGCGCCTGGCGCAACTTCGCTATCTATTTCGATTAGCGGTGCGCCGCTGGGATTAAACTTCAGCATGAGTGGCACGAATATCATCACAAGCTGGAGTAATCCTGTGACAGGCAGCTATACACTGAAAATCACAGCCACTGACAATACCGGCAGGACGGCAACTGTGAATATGCCAGTGACAGTAACGGCGAAATAAGAAAGCCAATGCAAGAATGGGGGAATCAGGCTTACTGATACTACCCATTCTTGCTTGCGAAACTTAATGTCCGCTATGACCTTGCGGCTTGCGCACCTGCACTTCAACTTCCGGCACAGCACGCGCGCCATGCCCCATCCCGGCATGTGGATCGGCAGGCGGGCGCGGTGCATCTGCCACCGGCCCGGTATATTCATACGCCACCGTGCCTTTGGGATGCCGGAACCAGCCGGGGTCTTTATAATCACCCGGTTTCTGGTCCTTGCGCACTTTGACGACGCTGAACATGCCGCCCATTTCCAGCCCGCCAAATGGCCCTTCGCCTGTCATCATGGGGATGGTGTTGTCGGGTAGCGGCATTTCCATCGTCCCCATATCTGCCATGCCCTTGTCACCCATGGTCATATAAGCGGGAATGAGTTTGTTGATCTTGTCAGCCACGTCTTTATGATCAACACCTATCATCGACGGCACACTATGGCCCATGGCATTCATGGTGTGATGGCTCTTGTGGCAATGGAAGGACCAGTCACCTTCTTCATCGGCGACAAATTCCATCTGCCGCATCTGGCCCACGGCGATGTCCGTCGTCACCTCAGGCCAGCGTGCGGTTCTGGGCACAGGGCCACCGTCGGTACCAGTCACGGTAAATTCATGGCCATGAATGTGGATGGGGTGGTTGGTCATCGTCAGGTTACCGACGCGTATCCTGACCCTGTCGTTCTTGCGCACATTCAGGCTATCGATGCCGGGGAAGATACGGCTATTCCATGACCATAAATTAAAGTCTGTCATGGTCATGATGTTAGGCTTGAAGGCACCTGGCTCTATGTCATAAGCACTGAGCAGGAAAATAAAATCGCGGTCAACTTCATCAATCTGCGGATGTTTATTTTTTGGATGGGTAATCCAGGAGCCCATCATGCCCATCGCCATTTGCGTCATTTCATCGGCATGCGGGTGATACATGAAGGTGCCGGGGCGGCGTGCCACAAATTCGTAGACAAAGGTCTTGCCCGGCTGTATCGATGGCTGGGTCAGGCCGGATACACCATCCATGCCATTTGGCAGGCGCTGGCCGTGCCAGTGCACGCTGGTGTGCTCCGGCAAACGGTTGGTGACAAAAATGCGTACGCGGTCCCCCTCCACCACTTCTATTGTCGGGCCGGGGCTTTGACCGTTATAACCCCACAGATGCGCCTTCATGCCGGGTGCCATTTCACGCACCACGGGTTCGGCCACGAGGTGGAATTCCTTGACGCCATTATTCATGCGCCATGGCAGGGTCCAGCCATTCAGGGTTACTACCGGATTATACGGACGGCCATTTTTTGGCTGCAGGGGCGGCATGGTATCCGGGCTGGTTTGTGTGACTGCTTCTGGCAAGGCCGCCAATGCCACTTTACTGACCGTACTTGCTGCCAGTGCCCCACCTGCGATGCTCGCCAATTTAAAAAAATCTCTTCTGGTACTCATAATATTTCCTTCGCAGATCTTGTGATCAATGCGCTGCTTCTGCCGTGGCAGTTGATTTGACGGGATTCAGACTACTTGCTGACGGACGCCCCAGCAATTCGGCCTGCAAGGCAGCGTCAGCCAGCCAGAATTGTTGTTCTGCATTGATGGCTGCCAGCACGCTATTGATTTGTTCGCGGCTATCGGCCAGCAATTCAAACACGCTGATGAACATGCCGTTGTAGCGCAACTGGTTTTCAGCAGAAATGCGTTTGCGTAACGGCAGTATCTCATCACGATATTGCCGGGCGATATCGTACATGTTGCGATAGGCTGAATAGCTGACGCGCAGATGCGAACCTGCATTATTGACCGTAGCCTGCAGGCGATAATTGGCGGCCAGGGTATTCGCATTCATGGTTGTTCTCTGCGCATCGCCCCAGTCAAATAGTGGCAACCTCAGGCTCACCTCAAAGCCGCGTTTGATCTCGCTATGCCCTGCAGCATCAAAATTGGTGTCGCGCCGTACGCCCAATTCAATATCGGCAAAGCTGCTGACCACACCCAAGCCCTGGCGTGCTGCGGCGGCATCGAGTTCCTGTTTTGCCAGTTGTATGTCAAGACGGTTTTTTGTCGCTTGCGGGCCCAGGATTTCTGCTGCCAACGGCGTAGCGGGTAAATCCGGCAGACGCTCAGGTAACTTAAGTGCTTTTTCCTGTTCATCATTCAGCCCCAGTAAGCGCACCAGTTCTTCGCGAGAGGCGAGACTCGCATGGCGGGCGAAGCTGAGCTGCGCCACGGCATCGGCCTTGAAAGCTTGCTGGCGTGCTGCCTGCAAGGTATTGAAGTTACCCGCCTTGAGCATGCGCTCTGCCAGTATGGCACTGGCATCGGCAGCCTCACCGACTTGTCTGGCATATTCCAGACTCTGTTGTGCCGCGACTGCCTTGACCCATGCCACGCGCACCTGGTTGATACTGTCGATGACATCCAGACTGAGCTGCGTCTGTACTTGCGCCAGACCATGCTGCGCCATGCTTTGCCTTTGTGGCAGGCTTAGCAAGTCCAGCAGGCCGAAGCTCAACAAGCGTCCAATTTCCAACTCACCGGACTGACGATTGCGTTCAAACGTAAAGAGTGGATTGGCAATGCGGCCACTCTGCGCCATATTGGCTCCCGTTGCCTGATGTTGCGCCAGCATGGCTTGCAGTGATGGGCTATTCAGCAAGGCAATTTGCATGGCAGCATCTTGCGTCAAGGGTTCTGATAACAAGACAGCAGCCCTGGCCTGCATGTCTTTCTGCTGTTCGGGCTTGGCGGCCAGGGCCAGTTTCCCTTGGGTGTAAGCGGGATATTGTTGATTGAGTTTTTGCGTACTTTGGTCAATATCAAAACTGGCACAGCCAGTTATCACCAGCAATGCCGGTAACAGATATCGGTAATGAATGTGCGACATGAAGTCCTCGCGGTAAGAAGTGTGTTTCTGCAAAATTGGGAATGCGTGCAATTGCCATAGGTTGGGTTACCTCGTAGCTTGGGCCGGACCTCGCTAGGCTACTCTTGTAGGTTGGGCTACGTTTTACCAGCCCAACACTCAGCCTCAACAAACGTATACGTTATTTAAATGCCCAGTGTTGGGCTGATAAAGCGGAGCCCAACCTACGAGATAACCCAAGCTACGAACCCAAGCTAATTATTCAGGCAAAAACAGCTTTAGGAGGACGTTCCAGCATGCGCGCAGGCACAGATGCGGGTAACAGGACAGGCAGTACCTGGGCATCATCATGCACAGGAACAAATGTAGAAATCTGGATAGCAGGCATCAGGGCGATGCCCATACAACAGGGGGAAGAAGACTTGCAATGATCGCCTACCTTGCCTTTTACAGCATGGGTGATATCGTCACCGTTAGCCTTGGCAACTGGCTGACAATGTTCATTGTCGCTGGCAACAGCAATACCAGCCTGGACAGGCATATCCATGGCGCAGCCCAATTTACTGGCGACAGCAAAGCCCTGCAGGGGCAGCAGTACCAGTAACAGGCAAGCAATCAATAAACGCCAGGATTTTTTCATGTGCCGAAGTTATCACAATTCGGACTTTTCAACAAACGACCAGATCAAAACAAGATCAACCCAGCATTAAATTCAGTGCCAGCATCAGCATCACAATACCGACCAGACTATCCAGCACCCGCCATGCGATGGGCTTGGCAAACCAGGGTGCGAGCAAGCGGGCACCAAAGCCGAGGGTGGCAAACCAGATCGTGGCATTCAAGATGGCACCCACGGCAAACCAGTATTTGCCATTGCCTGGCTGCTGCCCTCCTATGGCACCCAACAGCACTACAGTATCCAAATAGGTGTGGGGATTGAGCAAAGTCGCTCCCAGCACTGCCAGTACGGCCTTGCCCGCCGTCAGACTCAACTCTCCAGCCTCAGCCACCAGACTTTGCTGATTAGCCGCATTCCGCAAAGACCGCACGCCATACCAGATCAGAAATGCTGCCCCGCCCCAGCGAGCTATCGTCAGCAAGACTGGCTGGCTATTGATCATGCCCCCTATACCCGCGACACCAGCCAGTATCAGCAGCATTTCACATACGATACAGATCATTACTGTCAAAGCCACATGCTGCCTGCGCAAGCCCATGCGCAGGACATGCGCATTTTGCGAACCGATGGCCATGATCAAACCTGCACTCATGCCCATGCCCTTGAGTATAAAAGCCAACATCATCTGTCTCCCCGTTTGTCGATACAGGGATTCTGGCGACAAAAGAGATTAATATGAAGTATATTTAAAATATTTACGATTTCATTAAAATTTCTTAATTCATAAATTTAGTTCTTTTAAAATTCTCTGCAGATCGATGATTAAAAATCATTCCCTCCTCTGTGATGTAGCGGGGAATTCGTGCGGTATACCGCACGCCTGCGCAACAAAGCCTGCTTGCAAGCAGGCTTTCCTTCCTCTGTGTTGAGAGGTCTTTGGCCCAAATCACCAGTACCGTTGAATAAAACATGCAATCAAGACTAGACAGCCGCCAATGTGAAGCCTTCCTCAGTGTCATTGACCATGGCAGCCTGGAACAGGCAGCCCAGTCCCTGAACCTGACCAGCTCTGCCATTTCCCAGCGCATCAAGGCACTGGAAATGGAACTGGGCAATACCTTGCTGGTACGCAGCCGCCCCTGCCGTGCCACGGCAGCAGGGCAAAAACTGGTGCAACACTTGCGCCGGGTCGCCGAGCTTGAACAGGATTTGCAAAGTGAATTTGCGGGTCAGCAAAGTGCCGCCATCAGCATTGCCCTGGGTGTCAATGCCGATAGTCTCGATAGCTGGCTGCTGCCCGCCCTGGCAGAATTTTTGATTGCTGAAAATATCTTGCTTGAAGTGTTGATCGATGACCAGGATCACACCCATGATTTACTGGAAAGCGGCATGGTCCTCGGCTGCCTTTCTGCCGAGAAAAATGCCATGCGGGGTTGCCAGGCGGTGTCGCTGGGGTTCATGCGTTACCATCCGGTTGCCAGCAAAGAATACTGCCAGCGCTGGTTCCCGCAAGGCATGACGCGCGAGGCAGCCAGGCTGGCACCGGTACTGACCTTCAATCGCAAGGACAAATTGCAAGCACAGATTTTGCTCGAACATTTTGGACTGCAGGAACATGCTTACCCCACCCACTATGTACCGGCAACGACGCCGTATAACCAGTCGATTTTACTGGGACTGGGCTGGGGCGTAATTCCTGATGTCATGCTGGAAAATCTGGATCAGGACAAACTGGTCAGGCTGATGCCGCATCACCCTGTGGATGTGGCCCTGTATTGGCATCACTGGAAAGTACAAACACCACGGCTGGCACGTCTGACGAATACCCTGGTCAGGCAAGCCCGGGGCAGTCTGCGGCAAATCAAGGGGCAAGGTGAATAACTGGCGCGGCCTTGGGGTACACCTGGTTGCGGCCCTGGGACTTGGCTTTGTACAACCATTCATCAGCGCGCTGCACCATGCTTTCCATACTGTCTGCGGCTTGTAGTTGTGCCACACCAAAACTGGCAGTAATGTGCAATATACGGCCATCTGGCAGGCGAATGACAAGATCATGTTCCACTTTATGGCGTATTCTTTCTGCCACTTCCAGTGCCGCGATCAGGCTGGTCTCTGGCAAGACCATGATAAATTCTTCTCCACCGTAACGGACTATCCAGTCTACGTCTGCCCGCAACTCATCCAACAGGCATTGGGTAAAGGCGATGAGTACATTGTCACCTACCGCATGACCATATTCATCATTGATTTTCTTGAAGAAATCAATGTCACAAAACACCAGTGCCAAATGACGTTGATAACGAATGGCTCTTTGTATTTCTGCTGGCATGCGTTCATTGAACAGCAAGCGGTTATAGCAATTGGTCAGGCCATCGGTAATCGACAATTGCTTCAGCGTTTTCATGGCAGCTTCTAGCTGGCTGGTCCTTTCTGCTACCAGGGCATCCTGATTGGCAATATGCTTTTGCAGACTATCCTGCATGGTACGGAAACCGTCAACGACCAGGTCAATTTCGTTATAACCGTTTTCCGGTTTGCGTTTTAATTCCAGCTTGGTGGCCAGTTGATTGGCTTGCAAGTTTTTGACGAAATCGGCCAGTTGACGCATGGGTTTTTCCAGATCGCGCCGCAATATCGCCACCACTGCTACAAAGATAAAAATCGACACGATAATGACTTCAATAATGACGATAATAAAGCTGCGCAGCAATTCCTTGCGCAGACTGGTTTTATCAACCACGAACTCTACTGTGCCAACAGACTTGCTGGCATCTGCGGGTGCTGGTATGTCAAATTTCATATGCTGGCCATTGGCAAGGCCATTGACATCGCCGCCGATAAACTGTTGCCCGGTACTGGCCTTGATAGAGACATAAGAAATCGTTTTATTTTTCAGGATTAATGCAATCTGCTTTTGTATGGTTTGCGGCTCTATATCCCAGATAGCGACCGACAACAAAGGAAGATGGGCATGGGCCACATCATTCACAGTCATATTGAAGTTTTCTTCTATTGCCCGGTAGTTGAGCCAGGCTTGCAAACTGCTGATACACACCACGCACAGGATGACCCATTTGAAGACACGGCGTATCAACAAATTGGCGATCGGTTGCAAGGCTTGATTGCTCATTTACGTGGATCTGACTCGGTCAATAATTTGCGGAAACTGAAATCATATTTTTTGATGGCAGGATTAAGGAATTTGCTGAACTTTTTAAAATCCACTTTATCAAAATTCTGCGCCCCGAATAATTGCTGGAAACGTCTGGCTTCTTCTGGTGTGAATAAAATGAACATGGACCTGTTTTGCTCCAGACCTTCATCCGCAAAGTCCTTGCCATGGTGATAGTCATACAGCATCACCAGACCAAACGCACCAGTAATGAAATGACCACCAGCCAGGGCCGTGAGGCTGCCAGACTCCAGTGCAGTAAAAGCTTCAGCCGAAGTATTGATGGCACTGAAATGTGCGTCGCGCCCAGGCTTGCCACCACGAACGCGCCAGCTTTCCATCGCACCAAAGCTCATTAAATCATTCCCGGCCCAGATCAGCCTGGTCTGGGGATAGCGTTGATACAGCCAGACGCTCTGCTCTTGCGCCTTGGCACGATTCCAGTCGCCATACACAACCTGGTCCAATACCACATTCGCTTCTGCTACTGCTTTGCGCATGCCTTCATTACGCTTATACGAGGTGGCGGTAGACCTGTCCCCGGCAATCGCCAGCATATGCAATTTGCCATCGGAGCTGAACATTTTTTCGGCCTTGCCACGCTGTATCAGCGCACGCGCAGTCAGGTAACCGGCATCTTCGGCCTGCGGTTCCAGCACACCCAGCCAGCCTTTGTACAATTGACGTGGCAAGCCGGTTTTTTCTCTGTCACCGGCATCATTGATACCACTATAGGCGAAAAAAGTCTTGATACCTGCCGCATCCAGTATGCGTAAGGCTTCGGCGCCAACAGCATAATCATTCGACAAGATTACATAATCAGGCCGCTTGTTCGCAGGGCGTGCCGCGATTTGTCTGGCGTATTCCAGCGTCTTTAAATGATCACGCTCAGAATAAATCACTTCCAGATGTATGCCAAGGCTGCGGGCAGCAGCCGTCATACCGTTGCTGGCTGTGACCCAATAAATTTCATCCGATTTTCCCGGGTTAAGGAAGGTGACTGTCATAGCCAGGGCCACGCAAGGCATGAACAACATCATGCTGGCCAACAGGCTTAAACCCAAACGATATATCCACATCCTTGCCTCCGCGCATCAGGTCTTGCAATCATGCGACAGCAATAAATGCAGACCGGACAAGTGCCTGTCTTAAATTCACGCATCAGTACAGTGAATCGACAGTTTTTTACTGAGACTCTATTTTCGCGGTTTTCAGATGTGAAAAGTTGCTCATTCACAAAAACTCACATTTATGTGAATGAGCCTGGATGTGTCATGGAGATAAATACTGCTTTGGAGGCTACTTATTTCAACAGCGCTTTTTCTCGTCTGATATTCACCAGTGCCTGGCTGGTGTACAGATCAGCGAACCAGGCATCGGCAAACAACTTGCCCGCTTCCGCCTGTGCCTCGAAATGGCTCAATACCCGCGCCCTGCCCGCCTGATAAGTGGCGTCATCGACATGACTGTATTCCAGCCTTACTGCCGCTGCATAGGCATCATAGGTATCTGCTGCCTGGCCCAGTATCGCCAGATCAACGCCCAACATGCCGTCCTTCAGTGGATGATTCAGGTTTGCACTCTGGAAGTGATCCGTCACCCGTATCAGGTCGGCTACTTCCTGTGCATGCTGTGAACCCAGGCTCGCATCCAGCCACAATCTGGCACTTTGCTCTTCATTCGACAAACCGGCATGCTCACCACCATAGACCGCATCATGGAACCAGAAAGCTTTTTTCAATATCGCCACATCCAACTTGCTGGCGCCGGTATTGCTCGCCCAGGCAGAGATTTCACTCAGGCCATGCACCAGATGATCAAGATTATGATAAGTCCGGCGCGCGCCACCGTAGGCGTCATCCCCCGTCAGGTAGTCAAACCAGTGGTCCAGCTTGGCGCTGTCGACATCAGCCTCTGCTTCCCAGAGTTTTTGCCAGTCAGTGCGCAGCCAGCTTTTAATCCAGGCAATGTAGGCTGGCATGGGCATGAATTTTTTTACCGTCCAGTGCCAGCCCACCGGTCCTTGCAAGGCACGCACGAAACTGGAGCTGACAGAGCCCAAATCACGCGGTGGCATGACAAAGATCGTCTTCGCACCATCCAGCACATCGACATTGGTTTGCTGTATCAGGTTTTCATAATCGAAGTCTGATGTATTGCGTATGCCACGCACCAGGTACTCTATGCCATGCCGCTTGGCGGCACGGGCAGTGTAATCGCCCTTGACGATGACGACGCTGACATTGTGCCAGCCACATTCGGCCACGCTTCGCTCAATAATGTCTTTGCGTTCAGGAGCAGAAAACTGCGGCTTCTTGCCCGGGTTTTCAGAAATGAAGACCACGACTTCATCAGCCAATGCCCTGGCTTCTTGTATCACCCACAGATGGCCATTGGTGATGGGATCAAGGGTGCCAGAGAATGCGATTTTTTTCATTGTGTACCCCAATGTTCCATATAAATAAGATGCTGCTGCAAGACTTCTTGTTCCAGTTCTGCGATGCTGCCCCGATTGATTATCTTGACGATCAGATCATGGGCTCGTCTCCGCAGAGCATATTCCTGTGCCTGCATCTGAAAAACCTGCCGTATCTCCGCTTCCGTCCATTCAGGACTACGACGACGCAGGCGCTGCAGGCGCGTTTCCTCATCCGCCTGCATTAGCAAGACGCTATCGTACACGAAGCCATCAACTTCATCAGGCAGCAATGCTGATTCCCAAATGACATACGCTGTAGTTTGCTGCATGGTCCACTGCCACATGGCCTGTAATACATAGGGTTGCAGCAATTTACGCAAGCAGCGATTTGCATCAATATCATTGATCAGTACTGTACGTAAAATGCCACGTCGCAAGCGACCAGCATCCGTCAGCAACCTGGGCAATACCAAAGCTATTTCTGCCATTGCCGGATGCTGGCTGTCCTGGTGTATCTTGCGTGCCACCATATCTGCATCAATAACCGGCACACCCAGCTTGAGAAAACCAGCCGCAGCACTAGATTTGCCGCAACCCATGCCCCCAGTCATCAACACCACGCGGGAACGCCTGACCATGTCAGGAACAGGAATAGAAGCGGGGATCAAAACAGTACTCATGTCAAGCCTTAATATTGGACAATCAACCAATATTGAAAGCTTAACGCATCAACACTCAAATCACAAGCTTATTTTGGTTAATCAACCAAAATAATAAACCCATCAAACTACTGAAGGCCAGCATAGCTGATTCCATTTTTCCAAACCGACACTGTCATACCGTTGAAATATTTTAAATATATTTTCATACAGTATTAAGCACTGGTTAAACGCTAAACTTAAATGAAAAAGGATAAGCAATGATTTCAGACAGCCGCAGAAAGTTTTTGCGATTTTCAGCCACAAGTGCGGGTGCCAGCATGTTACCCGGGCTAGTACAACAGGCTCTCGCCATACCGGCGAACGATGTCACTGGTACGCTGGCAGATGTTGGCCATGTGGTGATTTTCATGCAAGAAAACCGCTCCTTTGATCATTACTTTGGCACCCTCGCCGGTGTGCGTGGCTTCGATGATCCGCGTGCCATCAGCTTGCCAAATGGCGCACCAGTCTGGCAACAACCCAATCCTGCTGGTGGCAGTGTCCTGCCTTTTCATTTCGACGCCAGGAACACCAGCGCGCTGTCGGTAGGCACCAATCACTCATGGAAAGGTTCGCAACAAACCTGGCAAGGCTGGGATGCCTGGGTCAGCAAAAAAACGGTACAAACCATGGGTTATTTTGACCGTGGCGACCTGCCCTTTTACTACGCATTGGCAGATGCTTTCACCATTTGCGATGCCTATCATTGTTCGATCTTTGGTGCGACTGACCCCAACCGCATGTATTCGCTGACGGGTACCAGCCAGGGCTGGTTAGGTGCCATGGGCAGCCTGTATAACATAGATGCCAAGGGCTATTACAATGCCGACCCGGCCAATGACGATATCTCTGCCGCTGTTACAGCTGGCGCCCCCAACTGGCAGACCTATGCCGAAGTACTCGAAGCCAATCAGGTGAGCTGGAAGGTGTATCAGGAGTGGGATAATTACGGCGACAACTACCTCGCCTACTTCAAGAATTTCCGCGTCAATGCAGACGGCAGCAGGTTAAACAGCAGCTCGCCGTTATATCAGAAAGCACGCAGCATGGCACCCGGTGCAAGCGCAGGTGGCAGCAAGGGGGACGGCCTGGTCAGCGCTTTTGCAGATGATGTGCGCAATAAACGCTTGCCGCAAGTATCCTGGATATGCGCACCGAATGATTACACCGAGCATTCACCCAACTCCCCCAATGCGGGTGAAAACCTGACCGCACGCTTGCTGGCTGCGCTGGTGGCAGAGCCTGATGTATGGGCCAAAACGGTGTTTTTACTGATGTATGACGAGAACGACGGTTTCTTTGATCATGTGCCACCCCATATCCCGCCTATCACCACTGCCATGGGTCGGTCCACGCTGGCCGACAATGGCATTTATGAAAAATACGGCAATGAACCGGTTGGGCTGGGCCCACGCGTGCCCATGCTGGTGATCTCGCCCTGGAGCAAAGGCGGCAAGGTTTGCTCCCAGGTTTTTGACCACACATCAAAGTTGCGCTTTCTTGAAGAATGGCTGGTCAATGGCCTGGGCAAAGACAGGGCCGCAGTCAGTTGTAAACAGATATCGCCATGGCGACGCACGGTCTGTGGCGATTTGACTTCTGCATTTGATTTCAAATCCCCTGATCAAAACTGGCCAATGACGGTACCAAAAACTGCAGCTTATGTTCCTGTCAATGGCAAGCCTTATCCAGTGCCACCCGTCAACCAGAGCCAGCCGCGTCAGGAAGCCTACCCACAGGCGCAGGGGCCGCGCCCGGCCTGCCGACTGCCTTATCTGCTGGAAGCACAGGCCAGGGTCAGCAACAGCAGGCAACTGGAAGTCAATTTCATCAATAACGGCAACGCTGGCGCTGCATTTATCGTGTATTCGAAGATACGCACTGGTGGCCCCTGGTATTACACCGTTGAAGCTGGCAAGCAAATCCAGAAAGAAACCTGGAACTGGAGTACTGATACTTACCAGCTCAGCGCCTATGGCCCGAATGGTTTGATGCGTGAATGGCGCGGCAACAGTACAGCCATCGTCAAGCCTGAGGTGCAGGCAGCTCACGATAACAACAGTGGCAAGCTGGTGCTCACACTATCCAATCTCGACAATGTCCAACCCTGCAATTTCACCGTCAGCGACAATGCCTATGGCAGCCTGGCAAATACTTATTCGCTGGCAGGTGGCCAGAGTTTGCGGCTGGAATACCCATTGATCAACAGTTTTGGCTGGTATGACTTCAGCATCATCAGCAGCGCCGACAGCCAGTTTTTTCGCCGGGTAGCCGGTCATGTTGAAGCCGTGGGTAACAACAGTAATAACAATCGCACAGACCCTTTGATCGGCCGCCAAGCTAACAGCACCCGCCTGACCACCACACCGCGCATCTCGCGCGGCAGCAATGTCGTTGCCTCCTACGCGGCATTACCAGCACAAGTCAGCGTCAAGAACTGGATAGGTATATACGCAGCCGGTGCTGTGCCAGGTAATGTCAATTCACTGGAATGGGAATATGCCGGCAATAGTCAGGGCAGCGTGACGCTCAATACCGCCAGCCTCGCAGCGGGCAATTATGCGCTTTGGTATTTATACAATGATGCCTACTCAGTCCTGGCTGGCCCGGTAACATTGACGATTGTGTAGCGTCCAATAACCAGTTGACAGTACAAAGCTGAGTAAATTGATATTTGCTCAGCTGCAATACGATATTAAAAATACATTTCAAGCTGTGCAAAAATAATCCGTACTGGAAAATGCAATCAAACATCAATGCCAAAACACAACTAAATCATAACTAAGTCACTGATTATTAAAGAAATATTAGTTTATCCCTTTTTTAGCTCTTGAAAAGCCTGCCCCCCGCCCATATACTTAGCACTCGTTGGGAGAGAGTGCTAACAAGTCTTTCCCCAGCTTAATTGAATTCCAATAGTAATTACTCGCAAATTTAAAGGAGCTAGTATGAACCTTCGTCCCCTGCATGATCGCCTGATCGTGAAACGCCTGGATCAAGAAACAAAAACCGCATCCGGTATCGTTCTGCCTGACGCTGCTGCTGAAAAGCCAGATCAAGGTGAAGTACTGGCAGTTGGTCCTGGCAAATTGCTGGACAACGGTACAGTTCGCGCCCTGGACGTTAAAGTTGGCGACCGCGTTTTGTTCGGTAAATATTCTGGTCAGGCTGTCAAAGTTGACGGCAACGAAGTTCTGGTGATGCGTGAAGAAGATATCTTCGCGGTCGTACAGAAGTAATCGGCATCCACGATATCAATTAAAGAATTCGGAGAATTAATATGGCAGCTAAACAAGTAATTTTTGGTGATGACGCACGTGCGAAAATCGTCAATGGCGTCAACATCCTGGCGAACGCAGTTAAAGTAACTCTGGGCCCTAAAGGCCGTAACGTAGTTCTGGAACGCTCTTTCGGCGCGCCTACAGTCACTAAAGACGGTGTTTCTGTAGCTAAAGAAATCGAACTGAAAGACAAGCTGGAAAACATGGGTGCACAACTGGTGAAAGAAGTGGCTTCCCGCACTTCTGACAACGCTGGTGACGGTACAACGACAGCAACAGTTCTGGCACAAGCCATCGTTCGCGAAGGTTTCAAATATGTAGCAGCTGGCTTCAACCCAACTGACTTGAAACGCGGTATCGACAAAGCAGTTACAGCCATCGTTGCTGAAATCAAAACTTTGTCCAAGCCAACAACAACCAACAAAGAAATCGCTCAAGTTGGCTCCATCTCTGCCAACTCCGATGCAAACATCGGCGACATCATTGCCAAGGCAATGGACAAAGTCGGCAAAGAAGGCGTGATCACTGTTGAAGACGGCAAATCCCTGGACAACGAACTCGACATCGTTGAAGGTATGCAGTTTGACCGTGGCTACCTGTCACCATACTTCATCAACAATCCAGAAAAACAATCCGTTATCCTGGAAAACCCGTTCATCCTGTTGTTCGACAAAAAAATCTCGAACATCCGTGACCTGCTGCCAGTATTGGAACAAGTTGCAAAATCCGGCCGCCCACTGCTGATCATCGCTGAAGATGTAGACGGCGAAGCACTGGCAACTCTGGTTGTGAACAACATCCGTGGCATCCTGAAAACTGCAGCTGTTAAAGCGCCAGGCTTCGGTGACCGTCGCAAAGCCATGCTGGAAGACATCGCTATCCTGACCGGCGGTCAAGTGATTGCTGAAGAAGTTGGCCTGACTCTGGAAAAAGCAACTCTGGCTGACCTGGGTCAAGCTAAACGTATCGAAATCGGTAAAGAAAACACCACCGTTATCGATGGCGCTGGCCAGGCTGTTGGTATCGAAGCACGCGTTAAACAAATCCGCGCGCAAATCGAAGAAGCAACTTCTGACTACGACCGTGAAAAACTGCAAGAACGCGTTGCCAAACTGGCAGGCGGCGTTGCTGTGATCAAGGTTGGTGCTGCAACTGAAGTTGAAATGAAAGAGAAAAAAGCACGCGTTGAAGATGCTCTGCACGCAACTCGCGCTGCCGTAGAAGAAGGCGTTGTTCCTGGCGGTGGCGTTGCCCTGCTGCGCGCACGTCAAGCTGCTGGCGACATCAAAGGCGACAATCCAGATCAAGAAGCAGGTATCAAACTGGTTCTGAAAGCAATCGAAGCACCTCTGCGTGAAATCGTTGCTAACGCCGGTGGCGAACCTAGCGTTGTTGTTAACGCCATCATCAATGGCAAAGGCAACTACGGTTTCAATGCTGCCAATGACACATACGGCGACATGATAGAAATGGGTATCCTGGACCCAGCTAAAGTAACTCGCTCTGCATTGCAAAATGCAGCATCTGTTGCTGGCCTGATCCTGACTACTGACGCTCTGGTTGCTGAATTGTCTGAAGACAAGCCATCTATGGGTGGTGGTGATATGGGTGGCATGGGCGGTATGGGTGGCATGGGCGGCATGATGTAAGAACCCGTTCACGATCTTACTGCGCGAGCGTGATCGGGGCTCATGCGCTGCTCAAAATGCTCATGTACTTAAGTACATTCCGCTTTTTGCGCTGCTCTTCACCCCGCTGACGCCCGCTCGCTACAGATCATAAACAGGTTCTACTAGCTGCTAGCTACTCTCGGCGATCTAACCGAGAGTCGCATTGCTAAAAACCCCGCAACGCAAGTTGCGGGGTTTTTTATTACCCTTACGATTTATCCACTTCGGCAACACCCCATTCAGGTAGTGCAGTTGAACATCCATTGCACGCCAAACTGGTCGGTCAGCTTGCCAAAATAATCCCCCCATATTTGCACCGCCAGTGGCGTCGTCACATTTGCCCCTTGACTCATCAGTGCAAACAGTTGATCGGTTTGCGCACGGCTATCCATCATCAGTATGTGGGCAGAACCTCGCATAGGCTCTGCATCATCATTGTCTGAAGCATAGAAAAGCACGCCCGGCCCCTCAAATCTGGCATGCATGATCTTGCCGCGCATGGCCTCGTTCTTCAGCGACATCCCGCCCTCACCATGACGCAGTATGTCGGTTACATGCCCCAGTCCACACTGAGTATAAAAATCCAGCGCCTGCTCGCATTGCGTCGTAAAAAACAAATAATTTGATTGTTGCATAGTGCCCCCGAATCGATTTGCTTCAGTGGAAGCCCTGTTGCACAGCCTCACCCATCTGTGCATTGGAATAGGCCTTGCCCGCAATTCCCCAGGTGCCATCAACTGCATATGTCACGTTGACATACGTCCTTTCCCGCGGATGCGCCCCCTGCTTAAGCCTGTCTATGATGTCAGTGACCTCGCTGACAAAGGCCTGCTTGACCTCGGCAGTAGGGAAAGTGACTGAAGGAACCTTCACTTCGATAACTGCCAGCGACTGGTGCTGGCCACCAGCATAACTGTGCGCCTCAGAGCTGACGACCAGGTGGCCGACGACGTTAGGTGTCATGAACTTGTTGCCAGTCAAACCGTGTACGCGTAGCAAGGCGTCTGCAACGAGAGGCAGCACTTCACGCTCCCCGTCAAGAGTGAGAAGGTCTGTGGTAACTTGAACTGAGATAGGCATAGCTTAACTCCTTGATCAAAAATGGATGGTCGAGTCAAAGACCAGCCCTTGACTCCCGCATCACGGACGTTATATAACGATCGTGATGTGACACATCATTACATAACGATCGTTATCTTGTAAAGTTTTAATAGCATTTTTATTCTGGAGATTTTTTACATGGCACACCGGGCGGGGCAAAAAGAAGAAAGCAAGGCAAAGATACTCAAAAGCGCAGGACGAGGATTTCGCAGCCGGGGGTTTGGTGGTTCTGGCGTTGATGGCCTGGCAAAAGATGCCGCAGTAACCTCGGGCGCTTTCTATGCCCACTTCAAGTCAAAGGCAGATGCTTTCCGCGAAGCGGTAGTTGCCGGGCTCGAAGACCTGAAGCTGGGGGTCAGCCAGGCGCGTGAGCAACTGGGAAGTGGCTGGCGCACGGCATTCATCGATTTTTACCTCGGGGAGCGTCGCACTTGTGATCTGGCCGATAGCTGTGCATTGCAAAGTCTATCGCCTGAAGTGGCGCGGGCAGAGGAAAAAACGCGACAAGCGTATGAAACCGAATTGCTGGCCATCATAGAAACCGTGGCTGCAGGCCTGGATGGGCAAGCTGATGCCAAACGCGAAGAAGCAACTGCCTTGTTGGCACTGCTGGTCGGCGGTGTCACGCTTGCCAGGGCAGTCAATGATCCTGCCATCAGCAAGGACATTGCTGCGGCAGTTCGCAAGGCGGCATTGGATTTGAACAGCCACTGACTCACGAATTTGCATGCCGGAATTTCTGTTCTGATCACGCCGAAAAGGACAATTCAGACTGGGAACAGGGACACGTCGATGCCAATTTCGCTATAAATCAAATAGAACAACAGCAAAAAGCCTTTTTTCAACAAGCACGCTTGACAGAAAACATCTACCGCTTGGATACTGCCGCACCTGAAAGAAAATTTTCATATTTCCGGCTCTGTGTTTCATATTTGCAATGATCTTGCGTATGCATCAACAAGCCGGGCATCATCATCAAGCAAGACAACCGCTTTGGAGAAAATATGGCGCTGCAACAATTAAGCGATGAGCAAATACGAACCTGGACCCGTGCCCAAAAGGACGAGTGGTGGTTCGCCAATATTTACCGGGGGGATATGGCGCAGTTGACCATACGCTCGGCATTTACTGGCTTTTTGCTTGGCGGCATATTGTCTGCGACTGCTTTATACATCGGTGCCAAAACCGGTATCACCATAGGCGTGGGCCTGACATCCGTCATCCTGGCCTTTGCTATTTTCAAGATACTCGCCAACCTGGGTCTGGCCAAGGATTTCACTATCCTTGAAAACAACTGTACACAATCCATCGCCACAGCGGCTGGCTACATGACCATGCCACTCAATACCGTGCTGTCAGCCTATATGCTGATCAGCGGTACGGTAGTCAGTTGGTGGCACCTGGTGGTGTGGATGAGTATCTGCTCCATCCTGGGTGTGTTGGTGGCTTTCCCGATGAAGCGCCGTTTCATCAATGAAGACCAACTGCCCTTCCCTGAGGGCCGTGCCTGCGGCGTAGTGCTCGATGCGGTATATACCGGCGAAGCTGCCAGCGGCATGTACAAGGCGCGCCTGATGGCTTTCACAGCCATGTGGACGGCAATCTATCAAATGATCACCAGCGATGGCTGGATGAAGTTCATCCAGTTCAAGATCCTGCGTATGGACAAATGGACAGGCATGACAGAAGCCTGGCATTTCCAGGAGCGGGTTGACTCTTACTATTATGCAGCGGCAGTCAAATATGACATGCTGATCCCAAAAATCCTGGGTACAGATTTCCGTGCACTGGGTCTGCGCTTTACTCTTGATGCGGCCATGCTGGGCGTCGGTGGCCTGATGGGTATACGCGTCGCCAGCAGCGTTTTGCTGGGCACCATCATCAATTTCGTCTTCCTGGCACCATGGATGATACAACGTGGCGATATCGTCGAACGCATCGCTCCTAGCGGCAAACTGGTTCCAATTTCCCGTACCGAGATCGTCAATCAATGGGGCCTGTGGTGGGCGGTTTCCATGATGGTAGTGGCCTCCTTCATCAGCCTGGCAGCCAAACCTGAATTGTTCACCAGCCTGTTCAAAAAATCTGATCAAAAGAAAGTCGCTGACCAGACCAGCACTGTGCTTGATCATATTGAAGTACCGCTGATCATCTCTTACATAGGTATCCCTGTATTCAGTATCCTGGCTGCATGGACAACGCATGAATTCTTTGGTGTGCCATGGCTGATGTCCATCATCACCCTGCCGCTTGTTTTCATCCTGACCATCATCTGTGCCAATGCGATGGCCCTTACTTCATGGACGCCAACTGGCACACTGTCAAAAATCACTCAGTTCAGCATGGGTGCCATCGACAGCACCAACCCTGCCAATAACCTGATACCTGCGGGCATGACGGCAGAAGTGGCATCGAATGCATCCAACCTGCTGTCCGATATCAAACCGGGCTATATGCTGGGCGCGAAACCAAGGCAGCAGGCAATAGGCCATATCATCGGTATTTTCTCGGGCGCGCTGGCATGCGTACCGCTGTACTTCCTGCTGTTCCTGCCGCCAGATGCTGATGGCATACGATCTACCGCCACTATCGTTTCAGACAAGTTTGCCTTCCCAGGTGCGATGCAATGGAAAGGTGTTGCCGAACTGATCGCCAAAGGCTTCAGCAGCCTGCCAGCATCTGCCATCACTGGCATCATCGTGGCAGCAGTAGCCGCCACCATCATCGAACTGGCCCGCATCTTCACCAAAGGCCGTTTCCCCTTGTCAGCTGTTTCCATCGGTCTGGGCGTCATCCTGCCACCAGAATCCTGCCTGGCAATGTGGATAGGCGCAGCCATATTCTGGTGGATGGGTCGCAAGAACAGCACGCCTGGCAGCAAAGGCCATGATTTCTGGGTAGAAGGTTGCGAACCTATCTGCGCTGGCTTGATCTCTGGTGCAGCATTGATAGGTATAGGCAATGCGATTATCAATGTGCTGATGTGATCCGACTTTGAAACATCAGGCCATGAAATGATTAGCCCCGCTGCTTGTGGGGCTTTTTTATAGCTGTGAAGATTTTGCCTGAAGATAGCAGCGTGAATAAATAGCAGGAACCAACATGAATATACCTGGTCAAGGTAAATTGATACACTTGCTCAAGCAAGGGTCAGGCAGCACCTGCCAAGGTATAAACTTTATTTCATTCCGTATTTGATCCGTTAAAAATTGTACTTAAACAGGAGCCAAAAACCATGTCCATTATGACCCTTTTCATCGCCGCTACCTTTTACGCCAGCCCTGGCACCAATCAAACCCCAACCACCGCAGATGCTGCGACCATTGCCGCCATCGAAGCCACTTGCTACGACTATATTGACGGCCAACTGGAAGCAGATCCCAAACGGGTTGCCAGGTCACTGCATCCAGACCTGGCAAAGCGCGCCGTGATCGGCGACACGCCGGACGAACGCCTGGGCCTGCGACGCATGTCCAAAGAAGAACTGGTCAACCTGACCAAAGCAGGAGCACTTAAAACACCGAAGGCAGAATGGAGCCGCAGTTGTACCGTCCTGGACGTCACAGACAAAGCAGCCTCAGTACGTCTGGAAACGCCATGGTTTGTCGATTACTTCCACATGGGCAGATTTGAAGACCGCTGGATTATTGTGAATGCGCTTTGGTATAGCAAACCAAAAAAGAGTAGTTAATTAATTACGGGAGTATTTACTGTGAACCCCACCTGCTGCCCCACAAACCCATCAAAAGCTTGTAACAGCGGCAGATATTTTTCCTCACCCTGCTCCAGCTGCATCAACGCATAACAAGCTGCCTCCAACGTTGATAACTGATCAGGCGCGTGGGCTTTGCGTATGCGGTAGTGTGAGGCTGGCATGTCTTGCAGGCTCATGCGTGGTAGTTGTTGCAACAGCGGATTCAGATACAGCATCTTGCGGCTTTTGCGCCAGGTCGCGTCTATGATCACCAGCCGCATATTCGCCAGGGCAAGATCTTGCAAAGCAAATTCGGGCGGCTCGTATTGCAAATCATCCGCATCGTTTTGTGTAGTCGCTGGATAGAGCAAAACAGCTTGCTTGCCACCTGCCTGCAACATGCTCGGCAATAATTGCTCATCAAACTTCTCAGCAACAACCATGCGTGAATCTTGCAGGCACAGATCCAGCAGGCGTGCGCTGCCCTTGGCATTGTTCACTTCAAGGGGATGTTGCAGCAGCAATACCTCCGGCGCATTGTTGATGCTGCAAACCCAGTTGCATATGCAAGCTGTGGATGGGCGCAAGCATCGCGGGCAAGATTTTCTTTTGGGCTTGGGTTCTGACATGCCAACATTGTGAAGGATTGTTATTTAAGCGGCAAGCTTCAGATGGTTTCAGGCAAAGTCTTTGTGGCTTCGTCTATCATGAACAGAACCTCTCATGCTTCTCTCTATCTTATTTTCTGTCTTATGAAACTCCCAACTATCCTTGCAGCAAGCCTGCTATTGGCAACCAGCGCATGCGGTGGTGGCGGTAGCTCTACAGCGGCAACTACCACGGGCAACACCACAACGACGGGCACCACCACCGGAACCACGACGGGTACAAGCACCGGAACTACTACAGGTACAACGACCGGTACTGGAACCACGACTGGCACCACCACAGGTACAGGCACCACGGTCGTCACACTTGAAAAGAAAGCCGCTGCACTCGCTGCCAAGCTGGGCAAGTCCACACGCTTTCTGGTCGGCCTTGGCAGTGCCGATCTGGCTGACATACAAAAGCAGGGCATTACTCCCGACATCTATGATCAATATCTGGTTGGTGTAGGTGCAGGTTCATGGCCAACATGGAATAGCCCTTCAGGTGCCTATGTGCAAATCGTTGCGCAAAATGCCGACAAGCTGGGTGCTGTTCCCATGTTCACACTGTATCAGATGGCCAGCAATGGCGACGGCAATCTGAGTGGCTTGACCAATACGACTTTCATGAAAGGCTATTGGGACAATGTGCGTCTGATGTTCCTGCAAATCAAAGCTTACGGCAAACCTGCGCTGGTGAATTTCGAGCCAGACTTTTGGGGTTATACGCAGAGGATATCCAATAACGCCGACCCTGCCACCGTGCCCGCACAGGTCAACAATAATCCTGACTGCGCCAATCAACCTAACAGCGTCGCCGGTATCAGCCAGTGTTTGATGCAAATGGCGAGAGCCATAGCACCAAATGCTTATGTTGGCTTTCCCCCTGCCCTGTTTGAAGACCTGCACTCGACCGCCATGTCGTATATGCTGAAGCTGGGTGCAGACAAGGCAGATTTCATCGTCATGCAAACCCTGGACAGGGATGCCGGTTGTTTTGAAACCGTACCGCAAGTGTCTTATTGCTCCCGCGCAGGAACGGGCTGGTATTGGGATGAATCCAATCTGAGTTCACCTAATTTCAAAGATCATTTTGCGCTGGCGAAAACTTATTATCAGGGTTTGCAATTGCCGGTCCTGTGGTGGCAAACCCCGCTGGGCGTGCCATCGACTCAGATAGGTGGAACGGCGGGTAAATACCGCGACAACAAGGTGCGTTATTTCCTCACGCATGCATCGGAAATGGTGGCCGTTGGCGGCCTGGGTGCGGTATTTAGTACAGGTGAAGTGAATCAGACTTCGATCAATACCGATGGTGGGCAATTCAAGACTTATTCCACAAATTATCTGGCAAAGCCTGCGGCCTTGCCATGACAAAATAATGCCAGCCCTAGCGATAAGAGCTGGTATTTTTAATTAATTTCTACCAGTGGGATATGTCTCCGTTTCTTTTCCTCCGGCATTCTATCCATGGTTTGCCTCGCAATGCTGCTGCGTATCTCTTTGAGCCTGCTGGCTTCCCTGTATAACAGGTTATAACTCTCAAACGGTATCATCTTTCCATCTGGCAGGGCGAAATGGATACAGGACTTTTTCAATGCACGCACGTCGAGGGAATAAGCGTCCATGAACTGCACGATCAATACGCGAAAGACATTGTCATACCTGAGGTTTTGCGGTGCCGAGATCAAGGGCAGACAGCACATCAATTCGGACAGGCAATTAGCCTGTGACTCTGGTGAATGATTGGTAGAGAAGAGTTTGAATATCTGATCTTTCATGCCCTGCTTTAAATTCTCATCACGCTCAAAGACGATGGTATTGCCACTCCCTTCCACCAAAGACTGTGGATCAAGATAGCGCGTCAGCGGCACCGTTTTCTCTTCTGTCTTCAAGGCATAAGCCATCGCCAGCGTATCTGGATTGCATGGCACGGGCACGATATCCTTGAGACTGAACAGGCTGCATTGCTCAGTAATTTTTCTGCGTATTTCTGATACCGTCAATCGATGCAGGCGCGGGTCATAGTTCTCTACACGGCCTGCATCCTGTATTGGTTGCAAGGTCACGCCGCGCACGCATTTTTGGGTCAGCGCAAAATTAATGATATCGCCTATCTCGTCGTCATTCAGTCCCTTTTTCAAGGTCACGACCAGAGTAGTCGACAGATTGACTGCATTCAGGTTCTCCAGTGCCTGCTGGCGTATGCGACGCAGGTCCGCGCCACGCAAGATCTTGTGTACTTCTGCCCGGAAAGAATCAAATTGCAGATACACTTCAACACCCGGCGCATAGCTGGCCAGGCGCTCGACAAAAGCCTTGTCCTGCGCCAGGACTATGCCATTGGTGTTGATCATGACATGCTTGATGGGGCGTGCTTTGGCAGCGTCCAGTATTTCCCAGAATTGCGGATGCAGTGTCGGCTCGCCGCCGGACAATTGCATGACGTCTGCCTCCCCCTCATTGGCAACTACCGTATCAAGCATCTTGATGATGTCAGCCAGTGGCTTGTGCTGTTCGCGATGCGTGCCACTCTCGGCATAACAGACCGGGCAATTCAAATTGCAGTTGTCGGTAATCTCAACGATTGACAGGCAGGAATGCTGCATATGGTCAGGACACAAACCACAGTCATAGGGACAGCCATATTCCATCTTGGTATTAAAGATTTGCGGCATTTCCGGATGCTTGACGAATACTTCGCGGCACAGTCTGTAGTACTCAACATCATCACTGACCAGCACACGCTCAGTACCATGCGCACTGCACCACTTGTCCATATAGACTTTATCATCCTTAAAGATGATCTTTGCTTCTACAGGGTGCAGGCAGCTGGAACAGACCGAGCTGGTTGTGTCGTAAAACAGATAAGGGCGAACTTTTCGGGACATATTATTTTTTACCCTTTTAGGTAGAGGGACGGGGGTATTCTTGCAATGACTTATGAAAACTTATCAGCGGAAAGTCGTCACTATTCTGCTGGTTTTCGTTCAGAGTTTCACTCGCCAATTTTTTCAACGGCCAGCTTGCGCCTCTGACGCACAAGCAAAGGTAAGTAAATCACAAGTGCAATGATGCACAAGACTTGTATGCCACTGAAATAAGAAAAATAGTAGTAAGGCACGGGCTTGATACCATCAACGAGCAAGCGCCAGAACAGGTAGCCTGCCAGGTACATTTTGAACATCAAGCCAGACTGGCTCTGCCATGCCAGCCTGCGTCGCAATAAATAGCCACCCCATGCCAGGACAAAAATCATATCGTAGATCTGGGTGGGATGACGCGCGATGCCATCACCAAAATCGACGCCCCATGGCATGCTCGTGGCATTACCATAAGTGCCATCATTGAGCCCTGCCAGGAAGCAGCCTATACGACCTATGACTGTAGCCACCATCAAGGGAAAAACAAAATTATCCCCGGTTGATTGCGGCTGCCTGAGCAGGAACTTGGCAAACTCCACGCCGATCAAACCACCCAGCAAACCACCAACGATGGACTGGCCCGACATCAATATCTGCAGATTATCTGTTGCGGCGGCCCACATATGCGGAAACTCCATCCAGAAGGCAGCTTTATTACCTATTGCAGCACCCAATACACAACCTATGATCACGCCATAATGCCCGGGAGCCAGCATGCCTGCCTGTCGTTGAGAAGCGCGTTGACGTCGGTACAACTGCACGCCCAAGGCAATTGCCAGCCATTCAAAAATGAAATGCAATAGGTGGGCGTTACTTGCTGAAAATACGTAAAGTTTCATTAAATAGATAGGTAGAGTGCTGCCCGGACAAGGCTGTCAGCAAGCCAGATGTCTGGCCTTTCAGTTTTATTTGGAAGAGATTATTCCAATTAGTTTATACAGCAACGCACAAATGACCAGACCCGCAACTCCTAATACCAGAGGGATAGGGCTGACAGTAATGGCCGCAGTGAATATACCAAGCACGCCACAAGCACCAAAACCCACCAGAGGGATAAAACACAGGAGAATTAAAAAAGCGCGAATAAAATTTTTAAAATTGATCATGGCAATTTATCAGATAGCATCAAAGCGTACATATTCAACTGCAAAGCTTTGCAATACATAATCAGTCTTACTTTTGAAATTGCGCTTCAAGAATGGCTAATTTGCGACTTTATCCTGACGCAACTTTATCTGCACCTTACTTGCGCATGGAAACGAAAAGCTTCCAGATGAAGAAGCCACATGCTGCGCAGATGCAGAATCCAAGTATGCTTAAGAGCAGCAGATTCAGGTTAAATGGAATATCAACCATCATGGTAAGACCTAAGACACTACATGCACCAAATCCTATCATCAGTATCAGACAAATGAACAAGGCGATGACACGGATAATTTTCTGCAGGCTCATGATGTTTACCCTATATTGCGACAATGTATATGTGAATCAGACTCTCTGCTGAAGATTTTCACGTATGGTTTGCACACTTGTTTTGAACAATCCCGACAGATTTGCATCCTCATTTGCGTTCATCACAGCCTGCATGATTTTACTGGCAGGAACAGGGCTAAAAATGACCGGCGGTGCATCAGCAGAAATCATGACGAAGATGCGCTGTTGATCATTATCAATGGCGGCCCATTTCAAACCAGTTTCTTGTATCAAGGCATCAGCGAATACCAATTCCAATGCTTGCACTTCATGCAGTGGTCTTGCCTCTATCGCTTTGTGTTGCAGTATCACCCCGATGATTTTCAGTTTGCCTTCTATCGTTTCAAACTGCGCTCTGGCTTCTGGCATATACTGCTCTTTGACCCAGCTTCTTTGTGATTCAGCCTTCAAGATATCAGCAGTTGAAAAGTACTGCAGATTTTGCGCCTGATTTGCAGATAATGTTGCCGACGACATATCCAGCTTCATGTTCCTGCATTCAATATAGGCCCAGGCAGCACCAACCAGCAACCCCGCTGTATGCGCCCAGTTTGCGATAGGCCCCAGCAAGCCGGTCCAGCACAGTACAAACCAGGCCAGCATCATATTAACGGTTGCCTTGCGCATGATGCCATTGAATGCGGGGTCATAACGGCCTCGTATCCAGATATAAGAGAAAAGCCCGTAAACGACGCCAGACATGCCGCCAAAATATGGATTGCCTGTGCACAGATACTGGACAATATTTGGAATGACTGCCGCAACCAGGAAAAAGCCCAGATAAAAGCCCGGCCCTTTTCTGTTTTCGATAACGATACCGAGATCCCATACCCACAGCAAATTAAAGATCAGATGCATGGGACCAAAATGGATGAATGCGGGTGTCAATAAGCGCCAGATCTGGCCTGAGAATATGTCAGCAAACCCGGCCTGATCCGGGTCTGTGATAAACAGGATGCGTAAATTCTCTGTCGTTTCGCCAAAGTCAGACGAGAACGCAACCAGGGCACTCAATGTGATCAGTACAATAGATACAATCGAATAGTTTTTGAATTTCGTCATTAATGAGTATTTATCGTTCTTGTCCCAACATGGAATGAGAAAACTAATCTGTCGAGCATTAAGACATCTAGCGCAGCTCTTCTACCAACCTCAGATTATCTTCAAAATTCCAGATGCGGCGTATTTCTATGACGTCATACTGCGCCGCGATATTTGGCGGGAAGGCGGCATACTTGGCGTTGATGCGCACAATGCGGCGTACCGCCTCATCAATGTCGGCACGTCCACTGGAACGCAGTATGGTGACATCCTCTACACTGCCATCACTACGTATGGCGACGACGACAACCGGGTCACCGCGCGCCCTGTCCTTGGACACTTGTGAATAATTCAGATTGCCATTGCGTTCGATTTTTTGCTTCCAGCTATCGATGTAGAGTCGCAAAGGTACATCTTTATCCTGGCTGCCGAACAAGCTGCGGCGGCGTGGCCTTTCATCTGCATCATTGCGTGGCAAGGGTGGTGTGCCTCGTAAAATATCAAGGCCACGCGCCTGGTCCCTGGCCTTGCTTGCGAGATCACTGCCAAGGATATTTTTAGGCAAGCTGAACGGGTCAGATTTACTGCCCTGACTGTTGCCATTACCTGGCGTATTGGCACCAGCATTATTTTGTTGCCCGGTATTTGCCCCCTGGCTGATGCCAGTGCTTGCGGTCTGATTATTTGCGGCGGACTGAGCTGCAGCTTTGGCAGCGGCAGCAGCTTGT
>NZ_JBWKQH010000011.1:0-199275 GCF_059418665.1 Undibacterium sp. GW821-FHT07F11 | reverse complement strand
TGTGCTTGTGCTTGTGCTTGTGCTTGTGCTTGTGCTTGTGCTTGTGCTTGTGCTTGTGCTTGTGCTTGTGCTTGTGCTTGTGCCTGTGCCTGTGCTTGTGCCTGTGCTTGGGCACGTTGCTCATCTGCCTTTTGTTTTGCCGCCAGCTCTTCCGATTTCTGTTTGGCTAGCTGCTCTTCATTTTTTTGTTTGGCGACCAATTCTTCTTGTTGTTTCTGACGTGCAGCGGCTTGCTGGCGCTGTTCTTCCTGCTTGCGTTTTTCTGCTTCCAGCGCGACTTGCTGTTCTTTTTCTTTTAGCTGCTGTTGTTCTTTGGCCTGTTGCTGTTCTTTCTGTGCCTGGGCCAACTGCTGTGCCAGTTGCTGGGATTTTTGCTGTCTTTCTTCTTCCTGGCGCTTGTTGTCGTCCTGACGTTTTTGTTCTGCTACCTTGATTTCTTCAGCCTGGGCTGCTTCGCGCTGGGCGCGGCGGTTTTGTTCTTCTGCTTCCAGTTGTTTTTGCAGGGCTAAGGCAGCTGCTGCCTGACGGCTGGCGTCATCGGCGAGTTTACGATTTTCATCGTCAAACTGCTTGCTTAATTGCTGGAGTTCGGCCTTGCCATTGGTGCTGGCTTGTTGTGCCAGTTCATCTGCCTGCTTGCGCATCAGTTCTTCGCGCTTTTTGCGTTTTTGTTCTTTCGCCTGCTCTTTGGCGGCTTTTTCTTGCGGGGTTTCCTGCTCCACGCCTTCTTGCGCTATGTTGTCATATTGCTTTTTAGGATCAGGCTCCGCATCAGCTTTTTTGGGTACATCGTCAGGATTAGGTACAGCCATGGAAAAACTGTCTTCACGTGCAACGTCCTGTGTAATCACACGTGCCACATCAGGTGCCATGACCTTGCGCTGTTGCGCTACTGGCGGTGCAGTATCAGTTTTGACTTTTTGCACAGCCCGCGGCTTGCTGGCCACTTTGGTTTGTACTGGCGTCGGTGCAGGTGCGGCTTTTTGTGGTGCAACCAGGCGTATGCCGGAATTGGCTGCCTTGCTTTCAGCCTTTGCAGTGGCACCGCTTTCTTTCACACTGGCTGCCGCGACTGTGGATGCAGGTGCAGGATCAGACTTGGGTGTAATTTCCTTAACTGGCACTACAGGTGTAATGGGGGCAGACGATTCAGCAGCAGAGGTAGCAACAGCGGCACTAGCCGCGGCAGGCTTGTCGTTGCTGCCTGGAGCGGCATTGGCGATCTGTACCGTGATTTGCGGTGACTCGGCCCTGCGCTTGTTCCAGGGGGCTTCCAACCCCGGCATACCCAGGCCAGGCAAACCAAACTGCAGCGACAGAATAAAGATATGCACGGCGATAGAGATGAGCAAACCGCCAGTCAGGCGTTGCTTGATCTCTTTGGGCATGGCATTTTCAGTTTGGGCTGGATACAGATTCATGCAACAAGTTTAATTTTTCCTCAGGTCTGACTGATTATCGCATGGTCAAAACACGAAACGTACTTTACCATCTGTATGCATCAAAAAAGTGCTTCAACATGAGAAATTCACGTCCTGAATTTGATGGCCCACCAAAAAGGAGTTACAGATGAACCCTTGCCTGCGCATTTTCGCCGCCTCTGCCCTCCTTGGTCTGGGTACCCCGGCGACGGCAGAAGTTGTCAATATAAGTAGTAATGGTTTCCAGATACGTCATGAAGTATCACTGAATATACCACCCGAAGAAGCCTATGAGCTTTTAGTCAATGTCGGCAACTGGTGGAACCCTTCACACACTTATACGCATAACACCAGGAACCTGAGCATTGATGCCCGGCCAGGTGGCTGTTTTTGTGAGAGATACCCTAACGGGGGCGGCGTACAGCATATGAGCGTAGTGCATGCTGCCTCTGGCAAAGCCTTGCGCATGTCAGGCGCACTAGGCCCCATGCAGGCACACGGCCTGGCTGGCAGCATGAGTTGGGATTTTATCCCGCAAAAAGCAGTTGAGAACAGCCCGGCTCTGAGCAAACTGGTGCTGACTTATAGCGTAGGTGGTTATATGCTGGGCGGCTTTGAAAAAATGGCCCCTATGGTGAATGGCATGCTGGGCGAACAAATCACGCGCTACAAGAATTTCGCAAATACCGGCAAGGTGGATTGAGCGTATATCACCTCTCTGAACCTGGGCCAGCATTGCCAATATGGCTATGCTGATTTCGTCGCACACCTGCTGAATTTGTGTCAAGACAGCTACCGTAGTTTTGCCTAAGCTGACGCCAATAAGTATTCCCTGATGAATCAGGCTTCCTTTACCTCGAACAATCTGATTCAGCAAACCTCAGCAAACACATTCCACACTGGCAAAAACATGAAAAAAATCTCGGTCATTGATTCACATACTGGTGGTGAACCTACGCGCATTATTATTGATGGCGGCCCCGACCTGGGCGCGGGTGACCTGGCTACGCGTTTGCAGGTATTCCGTGACAAATTTGATCATTATCGTTCAGCGACTGTTTGCGAACCACGCGGTTCGGATGTGATTGTCGGTGCGCTCGCTTGCGCACCGCATGATCCATCCTGCACGGCTGGTGTAATTTTTTTCAATAATGTCGGTTATCTGGGCATGTGCGGCCACGGCATGATAGGTTTCATCGTTACTCTCGCCTACCAGGGCCAGATCAAGGCAGGCAAGCACAAGATAGAAACCCCGGTCGGTATCGTGGAAGCAGAGCTGCATGCCGACAACACGGTGACAGTGCACAATGTACCCGCCTACCGTTATCGCCAGGCGGTGGAAATTGATGTTGCCGGACATGGCCAGGTCAGTGGCGATATCGCCTGGGGTGGTAACTGGTTCTTTTTGATCAATCAGCATGGACAAGACCTGCGCTTGTCAAACGTTGAGCAATTGACAGACTTCAGCTGGCGCGTCCGCAAAGCACTGGAAGCACAAGGCATCACTGGCGAAAACGGTGCCCTGATCGATCATGTAGAATTATTTGGTCCACCCATGTCTACCGACAACCATAGCCAGAACTTTGTGTTGTGCCCCGGTAAAGCCTATGACAGGTCCCCTTGCGGTACCGGCACCAGCGCCAAACTGGCTTGCTTGGCAGCGGATAAGAAACTGGAAGAAGGCCAGGTCTGGCGTCAGGAAAGCATACTCGGCAGCGTCTTTGAAGCCAGCTACCGTTATGCAGAAGATGGCAAGATCTTGCCCAGCCTGCGTGGCAGCGCCTTTGTCAATGCTGAAACGCAGTTATTGCTGGATGAGCGCGACCCCTTTGTCTGGGGCATACGCTAAGCAGTTTGCCGCTTGATGACCTCAAAGATAACTCAGCAGTAATCAAGCGGCATATCAGGGATTAGCGTAAAAAACGCCCGTCTTTCGACACCACGGTCAGCTCAGCATAGTCTGAGCCCTGGTGATTATTTTTGCCAAAGTTGACGATGAAGCCGTCAAAGTCTGTGCGGCCCATGCCTTCCAGTGCGGTGATCAGGCGTTCACTGTTAACATCCTTGCCAGCGCGCTTGATGGCTTCGACAAATACCTTGGCATCCAGAAAACCTTCTATGCCCAGATAAGAATATTCCTTGACACCCATCTTGCTCATGACTTTCTGATAGTCACGCACCAGCGTCGTGGTAGCAGAAAACGGGAAAGGCAACACCTGGGAAATGATGACGCCTACGCCATCCTTACCCAGCGCATTGATACCCGCCTGCGAAGCCAGTACTGACAACGCAAAATACTGCATGCCCTTGACCTTTTTGTTATACGCCAGGATGAAGTCGCTGGAAACTTTGCCCGCCGTGATCAGGATAATGGATTGCACATCTGCGGCTTCCATGTTGCTGACCGCTTTTTCCAGATCAGATGAATCGCTATTGACGCTGACGGTAGATGCCAGTTTCAACTGGCGCTTGCTGGCTGCCTGCTCTATGCCTGCCAGGCCTTCCTTGCCGAAGGCATTGTTCTGAACCACCACGCCCACTTTTTTGATGCCACGTACGCTCAGATGGTCAATGATTTTTTCGGTTTCGGTGACATAGCCAGCGCGAATATTAAAGATGCGGCGATTAAACGGCTTGCGCACCACTTCTGCCCCAGTCACTGGCGCAAAACTGACTATGCCGGCTTCATCCAGCAGGGGGATCAGCGCCGTATTGGCCGGTGTGCCCAGCATGCCGAACAAGGCGACGACTTTTTCTTTTTCTATTAACTGCTTCGCGTTGGCGATGGATTTAGTGGCGTCGTAGGCATCATCCAGGATGACCAGACGTATCTTGCGGCCATTCACGCCACCTTGTGAATTGATGTAGTCGAAATAGGCTTTGGCCCCGGTGGAATGAGCAACACCCAGTTCAGCCAGGGTACCGGTCAAAGCAGTCGATTGACCAATGATGATGTCATTCGCATCTGCGTAGGCACTGACACTACAGCACAACATCAAATTGACGAGCAAAAGCCTGGCCATCGCTTTACAGCGATTTAATTTTACAAACATAGTGTCTCCAGTGTTTTATTTCCTTCTGTGCAAGATGCCAGAAGGTATTTTGGTTTTATGCCTGACAGAGTTTCTGTAAAGCATTGCCCAAAGAATAAAACACATCCCCGTCAAAGATTGTCATTTGAGTGACAATTAAGTTGCCGTAAGAAAACATCTATCTGCATTTAGCTACGTACCACTACATCACGATATTCACTGGGGGTCATGCCGACTGTCGCCTTAAAGATACGGGAAAAAGCACTGTGATCCTGGTAACCACAGGCTACGGCGATATCCGTAATGCTTAATTGTGACTCGGCCAGCAAGGAAGAAGCAGCGTCCAAGCGGATTTTGACCATCATCTGCCTGGGTGTAAGCGAAAATATCTTGTGAAAATTACGTTCCAGCTGCGCCACCGACAAGCCCGTCAGTTTGACCAGGTCTGCCATGGCAATAGTTTGCGTATAGTTTTGATGCAGGTGCTTTACCGCTGCAGCAATCTTGGCATACACAGGATGGCGCTGGTCAGGCATGGCCAGGTCGCGTGAAATGCCGGTCATGCCTATGATTTGATGACGGGTATCACGCAAAGGGATTTTTTGCGTCAGACACCAGCCTGGCGAACGGTTAGGGTACAGATGTAGTTCGAGCTGATCATGGATTTCTTTTTTACCACTCAAGACCAGTGCGTCTTGTGTTGCATAGCTAGTTGCCAGTGAGGAAGGAAACACCTCTTCCGCCTTTTTACCTAACAAGGCCTCCTTGTCCCTGACACCGCAGCGCCTGACGAGAGTGTGATTTACCACCAGATAACGCCCTTCATTATCCTTGACGAAAAAGACGATATCCGGCATGGCATCGAACAGGCTTTCAGAAAAAAACACATTCGCCATCTGGCTGGCCATTAGCTGACGTTTTTCCTGGGCGGGAAAGGGGGGGGCTGGCAGCGTCAATTGATCAACTCCATAAACAAAAAGGACGAGAAAGGGTGAAAAAGGAATGGAAAATATTATGTTGCAATTAATCTAATTTTTAAATATATTTAAATTATATTAGAAAAGTGCAGCTTATCTCAAAATCCAGTCTAAAATCTACACCTATGCCGATTTCTGCGCAAATCATCAGCAAATAAGGACAGCCCATGGCAAAATTAGAGACAGGAATATATTGCTATCCATCAAAAAACTGCGATAGTTATAGAAAAACGCGCAGAATTTGATGAGTCTGGCTTTTTACAAGGTAAAATTCGTACACGAATAGGTAAAATCCATACAAAATACAGAACATGGATATCTGATGCTTGCTACTCCTGAAAAAACACCCGCTTTTGCCCCCAAGCTGCGCGCTGCCGACGTTGCCTATGACGCTATAGAAAGCATGATCGTCACGCTGCAGTTAAAACCCGGCTCACCCGTAGTCGAGTCTGAACTGGTAGAAAGAACCGGTCTGGGCCGTACCCCGCTACGCGAAGCCCTGATGCGCATGTCTTCAAATGGCCTGATACAGCAGATGCCCAGACGCGGTCTGATCATCAGCGACATCGAAGCCGCCGAGCACATGACGCTGATAGAAACCCGCCGCGTCATCGAACGCCTGATCGCCGCCAGCGCCGCCCGCCGCGCCACGCCGCAACACCGCAAAGACATCATAGAATGCGCCGACAAAATGCTGGTCGCCGCCAAGCGCAATGACCTCAACGACTACATGGCCGCCGACCAGGCCCTCGATCACGTAGTCCACGAGGCCTGCCGCAACCCTTCTGCGGTCGCCGCCGTCATCCCCCTCATCATCAAATGCCGCCGCTTCTGGTATGCCTTCCAGCACGAAGGCGACATAGAAGAAGGCGCCCGCTGCCACATGCTGGTCGCCAAGGCAATTGCCAAAGGCAATGAAGAACAGGCAGCCAAAGCGGCGGATGGCTTGATGGATTACCTGGAGTCGTTTGCGCGCAAGGTGATTGGGTAGGTGAGGTAGAAGCACTCACACCGTAACCAAAAGAATATGAACCAAGGTCGTAATGACGTTGGGGTTGGTTTTGACTTTTCGCAGTTCCCATGTGTCGACGCCGTTTGTGCGGTACAGAAAATGGATAAAGAAGAGCCGCTGTTTGAGCGAGGCGAGTTTCGGATCTTCCCATTTTTTGTACTGCACAAACGGGAACCCCTTTAGGGGGCGACGACGCCTGGGTCGCCTTTCTTTGAATACGTTCTTTGGCGACGCAAAGAAAGTATTTCGGCTGCCGGGCCGAGACCCGGCTTGCTCCACGAAGGGCAATTTAATTTCAAGCTACACGGTATGCAAGAACGCCTCTAGATTTCAGCCCAAAGCACGCTGGAATGACGTTGCCAGGATTGCCGTTCATATTGCAGCGCAATGGTCGCAAGCGATACACTTAAAGAATGGCACAAAACACACTCAATTGCGCCCAATTCTTCAGCAGCAAAGAGTATAATCTTGCCCCTATGGCATTCCACCCTTTTATTTCCAAACCCAACACCCAGGCGATCGCCCTGTCGACCGTCGTGTATGGTTTGCTGTATTTCGTGTTTATTGCGCTGCTGAAAGCATCGATGGCACCGGCAACACTGGTGAACACAGATAGCGGTTTATGGGGGAACTCGCTGTTCATGGCCATCTTTGGTTTTGCTCAGTATGTGGTGCCTGGCTTGCTGGTAGGCTATCTGGCTGAAAAGTCGCCAATGATGCATGGGTATTTGCTGGGCATTGCTACCACAGCGCTGGTATATACCTATGCCAGTTTTGCCTATAGTGACAATCCTGCCCAGCTCCCCACCTCATATACAGTCTTGTACACCTGCTTTGTGGCTGGCGTCTGGTGCTCACTCGGCGCCGTCATTGCCGATCATCTCAGAACTTACAAGCAAGAAGAGAAATAAATCAAGGCCAGTCAGGCTGGCGTTTTTCCAGAAAAGCCTGTACACCTTCTTGTGCCGACGCATCAAGCATATTGCAAGCCATGGTTTGTCCAGCCAGTTGATAGGCCGCTTCCACACCCATTTCCAGTTGCTTGTAGAATAACTGCTTGCCCATGCTGATCGCGACAGCAGGTTTGGCGATGATGCTAGCCGCAAGTTCTGCGACGCAGGTATCGAGTTGATCAGGGCTGACTACACGATTGATCAAACCACGCTGCATTGCTGTCTGCGCATCAATAAAATCACCCGTCAACAGCATTTCCATGGCTTGCTTACGTGAGACATTGCGCGACAAGGCGACTGCGGGTGTAGAACAAAACAGGCCGACATTGACACCTGATACAGCAAAGCTGGCATGGTCGCTGGCGACAGCCAGGTCACACATGCCCACCAGTTGGCAACCCGCCGCAGTAGCCAGCCCATGCACACGGGCGATGACAGGCTGAGGTAGTTTCTGGATAGCCAGCATGAGCTTGCTGCATTGCTGGAACAGGCTCTTATAATAGGCTTCCGAAGCATTTGCCTGCATTTGTTTCAGGTCATGGCCAGCACAAAATGCCTTGCCAGCAGCAGCCAGCACAACTACCCGCACGCTTTCATCCTGCGCGATGGCCTTGAACTCAGTCTGCAAGCTAGCCAGCATTTCTTCTGACAGGGGGTTGAAGCGTTCGCCACGGTTCAGTGTCAGGGTGGTGACACCTGCTGCGTCGCTACGCAATACAAATGGCGCGTCTGCCGCAGTACTCATTCTGCGTCTTCCTGTTCTGGCTCCATGCCAGTCTGCACACTCTTGCCCTGCCCCAGCAAGACCGGCGGCACATAGGTTGCCAGCAAATGCTCGCGGCTGGCCGGTGTTTCCAGGCTCACGCGCCCTAAAGCACCACTGCGGTAATCGAGCAACAGCGTATGTGAGGCTTTTTCATAATCCCAGTCGCCACCTTTGAGCTTATAGCCGCGTTTTTTTGCCACACCTTCTATGACGGAGACCGCATCAATACCATCGACCGGAAAGCCATAACGCTCGGTAATGAATTTCGGATAATGGATCAACAATTGCTCTGCAAGGAAAGTCGCAATTTCTTCCTCGATCAGCGCATTCACACCAACTGCATGGCTGGCTGCCAGCATCAGGCCGTCAGTAGGATGTTCTATCTTGGGCCACAGCATGCCAGGAGTGTCGGTCAGGATCATGTTTTTGCCCAGGTACAAGCGCTGCTGGGTCTTGGTCACAGCCGGTTCATCACCGACATTGGCGACACGTTTTTTGAGCAGGGCATTCATCAAGGTCGATTTACCGACATTGGGTATGCCCATGATCATCATACGCAGTGGCTTGGTGGGCACACCGCGATGTGGTGCCAGCTTCAGGGCCAGACCTGGTACTTTGGCGACATCGGAAGGCTTTTTGCAGCTCAGGGCTACGGCGAACACGCCCTTCTGGGCATTATAAAAATCCAGCCATGCCTTGGTGGCATTGGGATCAGCCAGGTCGGCCTTGTTCAAGATCTTCAGGCATGGACGTTGGCGAAAGTTGCGCAGCGACTCTACCATGGGGTTGCAAGATGCTTGAGGAATGCGGGCATCCTGCACTTCTATCACCAGATCGGTGTTTTCCATGGTTTCCGCCGCCTTCTTGCGGGCGGCGTTCATGTGGCCGGGGAACCATTGTATGGACATGCTTATTCTTCTTTTTAGCAAAAACAAAGCGATATTGTACGGAACTCTGTCCTGCTTGCGCCGGATTTTGCTGGCGATGCCAGAAAAGCCCTGCATTTATCTGAAACAGGCTTAAGCTATTAATGTACAAAAAGACATTAATGTTTAATATTTTTGCCAGAATTGTAAATTCAGTTGATTAATTTGTATGTGGATGCTATTTTTCTAATCCATGATTTGTTGTGTTTTTATTAGCGCCTGAAACATTTCCCCACAGGAAATTCAAGCAAGTTTTTCACCCTTGAAAAAGGGTGAAGGTGAAACTCGTGCCAACAAGCAACAAGGCGGGTATAAGGACGGACAGAGACTAGCGGCACAGCAGTAGGAATTTTATTGTTTTTTGAGCTTGCATAACCATAGGCAGATGAGCGATGAAGGTAATTTCCTGGAATCTGAAAAATGTCAGTCTCAACAAGCTCACCAAGGGCACCAGTTTCCAGCCCCTGTTCCAGACCTATGGCATGGGCAATACCGTTCTTGATTATGTGACCAATGTCGTCATGGGCGCCGAGCAATGGGAAGGCGTTATTTCTTCTGCCCCCGTTGACTTGTTCGTGGTCATAGAACTCAAGACCGGTGGCTCCCGCAAAGGGAGCAATGTATCAGGCAATTGCCTGCCGACCCTGGCTGCGCTGCGCGATGCGATGAATGCCGCAGTGGTCGCCATGAACCATAATCCCCTGGAATACACTTACCAGTACATCGTACCAGTTGTCACAGGGCGGCATGAAACGGTAGGCTTCATCTATAACACCAGAGAGTTGAACCCAACTGCACTGACGCTGGAGCGCAATACCGTCACCGATGCCTTCCTGCCCGGCAGGACACCGCTGGTCGCTGCCTTCAATGTCTTGTCAAAACCGGGTACGACGATGCGTTTCTCCGGCATACACGATCCTCCACCGAATGGTGGTGCCGCTGTCAGGATGCGCCCGCCCATCGATTTTTGCAGGCAACTGGTGAACACTCCTTCAGCGGCGGTACAGAACACCTTTTTCCTTGGTGACTTTAATTGTCAGCCGACGGACAGCTACGTGAACGGGAATGGTGTCACGGTAAGACCATTCAGCAACCTGAACAATTATGGAACTGACCTGGAGAACAATTCACTCTCCAGTGTCAGGAAGCGGCTGGACAATAACCAGGCAGGGCAAGCTGCCTATCTGAGCGCGCCGTATGACAATAACATTTTCTGGATAACACCAAATATTGTCATCGGTACTGGCATGGAAGAAGTTGCAGACCTCATCGGTGAAGCCAAGGACAGCACTTTTGACCCGCCTAATAATCTGTATCCAGCCAGGGGAAGGGCGGTACTGAATGCCTACAATGCGGTCTCAGATCATCTGCCTGTCATCACGGAATTCAACGTCATCTAACCAAGAACAGCAGGGGCATAGCGCATGGCTTACTGGAAATTTACCGATGTCTATGGCAGCACTTACCCGGCGCTGAGTAATTCCATACTCAGTGTGCTGGTATTTGATGTACCGTCCGGCTCTCCCATCAGCGGCACAAATTTCAGTGCCAACCTGGATTTGCAGGCGACTGGCAAGTCCATGGCCGTGCTGTCAAAAATGCTGGGCATGAACAGCGTGCCCATGACAGGTACAGTCACGACCACGAACAATGAACTTAACATTGATCTGACGTCGAGCAATAATACCGCGATACTGAGCGCACTGGCAGCCTGCATCCCTGTCATAGGTGGTCAGCTTATGCAGGCTGCCAGTCTGGCCATCAAGAACACCACGCCGCAATCTGCCACCGTTGATGACGATCCGACGACGGACCAGTTCAATCTGAATACCACGGTCAAGATAGGCAATGGCAGCGGGAATGTGAGCACGCAGATACCGATGAGCAATGGCCTGTTCACCATGAGTGCCACGTTCGACAACTTTGGCATAGGTTTGAGCGACCTGAATTTCCTGGTGCCGGGCGCACAGTTTTCCAGCATGTTCCCAACCACGCTGCCAACGAATTACTACAACCCGGCCAGCACGACCTTGAATCTCCTGTCGCTGGAATTGTCGCTGTATGTCAAGACTACGCCTTCGCTGAGTATCAGCGTCAATAATGTCTCGACCTCGATAGGCATAGTCAATATACCGCTGTATCCGAATGCGCTATTCCTGAACCCGCTGGCGATCTGGATCAGTGTCAGCAATCCTCTCAGCAACCCGACACCGACCTGGGGACTCAACGGCACGATCGCGCTCTACCCTTACGACAAGCAGACCAGCCCGCCCAGTGTGCCGCCGGATTTTAGTTATGATCTGGCGATGCAGATGCCGACCAGATCCGACCCCACTTTTTCTGTAACTGGCACGCTCGAAAATCCGCAAAACCTGCCAGTGTCGCAAATCCTCTGTGACCTCATGAGTGACGGCAGTTTCAACACTGGCATATCGAATCAACTGACACTGGAAACATTTGATTTTGCCACCGTGGCCGATACTTCCACAGGCACGATCAACGAATTTTCTGTCGAAATTGCCATGAATGCCACTGCTAACGGCGGCTCTTACCTTGGACTGTTCAGCGACAGTTTTGGCGTCAAGGATTTCAGTATCGCGGTTGCTTACGTCAAGTAAGTGGCAAATAAGTGGCAAATGAATATAGAACCATCCTCTATTGAAAACGAAGGTGCGCGGACCATGGGTACAACGATCAATTTTAAAACCACGCTGGTCATAGGCGAACAGGATGTACCACTGGCTTCAGAAATTGTACTGGGCCAGAGCGATTCGCAGGAAGGTGCCAGCAATGGCTTTTTATTCAAGCTGGACCGTGAACCCTTTGATCCGCCTGTCACGATTTATCTTGGTGACGTCATCAACTTCATCAATACCAAACTCGGTGGTGGCAATGTCGCCAGCAATCCCGGCATGGCCCTGATCAGCCAGGCATTCCCCAATATGAACCCGGCCAATTTCAATTCCAGCAACCAGACGCTGGTCAACATTTATGAATTCAGCCTCAATTCGACGACCAAGGAATTCCTGTTTTCTTTCAATCTTGATGTAGAAGGTTCCAATCCTGACGTTGGCCTGATTGCTTTGCCGCCTGTCTTGTCGAACTGGCTCAAGATAGAGAGTCTGGCGATTTCGTTTTCTGCCAGCAGTCAATCCTGATCACCTTGATCAACCCTGAATAATCCAGACCTCGCGCCGCCATGCCTACCACATCCAATACTGCTATAGACCTTACCCTTGGCCTGAACCTGCAAATCGGTTCGGTTCCTGTTTCGCTGAGCGCGGAAGTGGAAAGCAAATCGAGCGGATCTGTTTACACATTCAGCGGCTCTGTGCAGGATGCCACCATCGATATAGGCAAGTTCATGAGCTATATCGGCCAGCAGTTTGGCGTTGATGTACAGTTTCCGCCTGAACTGAACCTGGAAGCGATCATCGACTATGTGGCCGGGCAGATCACCTATTCCAAGCCTGTCACTGGTGCAACGACCACAGAAATGGGGATGGCAGCCAAGTTTGAACTGATCTATCAGAATGGCGATAGCACCGAGAAATTTGGCTTCAGCTTTTATGCCGACACTATCCTGACCAGTGGTTCCACTACCAGCAACTATGTGGTCGGCGCTTCGATAGATACCAACCTGGCATTCAAGGATTTGCCTCTGGTCGGCAGCATACCGGTGTTCAATGAATTTACACTACAGCACCTGGGCTTCAGCTATACCAATGCTGATCCCGCACAAAATAATGGCAAGCCTGTCAGCTTCAATATCCCCCAGGTGTCGAAAAGCAGTAATCCATTAAAGCCGGCAGGTTCACCGACCTCACGTGAAAGCAATACCTATGCGATAGATACGAAAGGTGACCAGACTACTTTCAGTCTGAATAAAAAAGGGTTTGCTTTCACCGCAGGCCTGCTGCGCGATGGCAGCAATAGTGCTGTCAGCAATTTCTCTTTGCCCATGGCCTTGCCTGCTGCCCCGGCTTCTACTGCGCCAGCCACTTATTACCAGGGTAGTGGTAGCGGCAGCGTCAAAGCCAGCCCGCCAGCCAGCCCCATCAACTGGATCAATATCAACAAGACTTTTGGCCCGGTTGACCTGCAAAAAATCGGCCTGAATTATAAAAGCGGTGAAGCGACGTTTGGTCTGTCTGCCGGGTTTTCCGTGGGGGGGTTTTCGCTGGACTTGCAAGGCCTGTCCATTACCTTCCCCCTGCCCTTGCCCGGTATGCCAGCGGGTGACACAGTCAGTTTCGATCTTGATGGTCTGGCGATGGATTTCCAGCGCGGCAATCTGAGGCTGGGCGGCGCATTCCTGAAAGTCAAACAGAACGACATCACGAATTATTTTGGTGAAGTCGTCGTGCAGGTCGCCAGTTATGGCTTCAAGGCCATAGGTGGTTATGCCCCGGCACAGAATAATAATCCGGCATCCTTCTTCATCTATGCGAACCTGCAGGTTCCTTTGGGTGGCCCACCCTTCCTGTATGTATCCGGCCTGGCCTTTGGTTTTGGTGTCAACTATGCGTTGAACCTGCCGACCATCGCGACCCTGCCTGGTTACCTGCTGTTGCCAGGCAAGGCACCTGCTCAACCATCGGATGCCGGTGCAGCCTTCAGCAGTGTACTGACGCAACTGGCCAGTGGCACCAATCCCGTTGTGACCAACCAGCCTGGCCAGTACTGGGTAGCGGCTGGTATACAGTTCACGTCTTTCAATATGGTGTCGGCCTTTGCCCTGATCACGGTGTCGTTTGGCGTCAGCACGCAAATAGGTTTGCTGGGTTCCTGCTCCATTACCTTGCCCAAAGGGGCCAGCAGCCCGCTCGCTTACATAGAGATTGATATCGTCGCTTCGTTCACGCCAGACAGTGGTGCACTGGCAGTGGCAGGTGTGGTCACTCCCGCATCCTACCTGTATGGCGACTTCGTCAAGATCAGTGGTGGCTTTGCCTTCAATATCTGGTTCAGTGGTGCGCACAAGGGTGATTTCGTTGTCACGGTGGGCGGCTATAACAGCGCCTATTCCAAACCGGCCTGGTACCCTGCCGTGCCACGCATGCAAATGGGTTTTGCATTGGGGCCTTTCCAGGCATCGGGTTCGTCTTACCTGGCCCTGACACCAGCGATGTTCATGGCGGGCATGCAGTTTTCTGCGACCTTCTCGCTGGGTTCCATCAAGGCCTGGTTCAATTGCGGCATGGACTTTTTGATCGCCTGGGCGCCCTTTGTCTACCGGGCAGATGCTTATGTCAATGTCGGTTGCTCGGTTGATCTTGGCCTGTTCACGATACGTGTCAGCGTGGGTGCGAATCTGCAGGTCTGGGGGCCCTCATTTGGTGGCCGTGCCGAAGTTGATCTCGACATCGTCAGCTTTACCATCAGCTTCGGTTCTTCTGCACCCAACCCTGCACCTGTCAGTTGGCAGAATGTAGCGGACAACTTCTTGCCTGGCAGCGCTTCAACTTCATCAAATTCTGCCAGTGCTGTGTCGGCCCGCAGCATGAGTATGTTGAGCATGCAGAAATCGGCCAGCATGACAAAAACTGCCAAGCTCAGCACCGCCAGCGCAAATGCAAGTACCGACACCAATGCATCTGCATCTGTCGCCGTAGGTTTGTTGCAACAGGACATCGTTGATGCCGAAGGCCGTAGTTGGGACTGGATCGTCGATCCAAATCAGTTCCAGCTCATGACTGCATCGACCATACCGTCGAATGTGGCGCGCTGGAGTACCGGTAGCGGCACGACAACGACGATACCGAATGTAATGCCTGTCGCCAGCACCACAGCCTTGCCGCATCTGGTGGCAGCCAGCGAGTCTTACTCAAGTACACAGATATGGAATCCGACGATCAGCGTCAAGCCCATGAAGCTGTCAGGCGTGCAGACCATTCATACCGTCACTCTGACCAAGGCAGATAATAACGGCAACTTCACTGACTACATCAATGAAGTGCAAATCCAGCCTGTATTGGGTAATTCGAATACCGCATTGTGGGGTGACCCGAATGCCAGCAAGGATGCCAATGCTGCGGCCCTGCTGCCACATACGTTGATGGGTTTCAATATCACGGCCCTGCCGCGCAACCCGTTGACGGTCAACAATGTGCCATTGATACAGCTGATTTTTACGGCTGGCAACCAGACTACCTTCAGCTATACCTCACAGCAGTCTGACCAGAATTACACGGTGACCTCGACCATCACCAGCCCGGCAGAAGTATTGCAGATCAATGTCACAGGAGCCAGTACGCAAGCGCTGACGAACCAGAATTATGTACTCAGCTCGCTGACGAATAACTGGGTCAGCAGCCAGCGCAATACCGTGCTGGATGATTTGACGGCCAATGGCTTTGGCACCTACGCGCCTGCGCAATTGAACCTGACGGCCATGGCCACGACAGAAGCCCTGACTGACTGGCCACTGGTAGGTGTGCTTGGTGAAGCATTAGCAGCCTAGCAATTGCGGCTTGTCTGGAATAGCGCAACAAATAATGTATAGATGAATATTTTTTCTGAAGGTGTGGATCAACATGGCTGTCAATGACGATGAAACCTATTTGCTGCATCAACAGGTATCCTTTATCCAGCATTTCCTGCCTGGCCTGGATGCTGGCGGTTATCAGTTAAAGGTAAGGCAAAACATACTCGACAATGCAGGCAATGCTGTCAGCGGTGCAGACTATAGCAATAGCTATACCTTTGCGGTAACGGCAGACCGCTTTGCGATTTCACAGCCGGGTAATGTGATCAGCTCTGTATTCCCCTCGGATAATGCCTCAGGCGAATTCAGCAACGTCTTGCCGCATGTGGTGTTCTCACAAAAGACCTTCCCCTGGGTACGTTACCCGACCAATCAATTGCCATATTCACCGCCAGAGGCTGGTACAGATACCGATGCCGACGTACCGACCTGGCTGTGGGTCATGTTGCTCGATGAAGACGATGTCAGCACCTGCGCCGCTGAAGGTTTGAGCCTGAGCCTGTCTGCTGCGACCCGCAGTGTGGCCGACCTGTTCCCGCAGGCTGCCTTGCCATCTGGCACGAACAGCAGCCTCGGGAATAATTATTCCTACTTCAATGGTGCCACCACAATATTGGGTCTCGAACCCGGTGAGACATTAACCGATGCCATCCAGACCATTGACGTGCCTCTGAGCCTGTTCTGGAAAATCGCACCGAGTGTTGATGACTTGAAGCAGATGGCGCATGGTCGTATAGTCAGCCTGATCAACCAGCCAACCACGACCAATACACCAAACCCAGGTGAGCCTACCGGTTCATTCTCCGTTGTATTTGGCAACCGCCTGCCTGCCACTGGCAAGAAGACCGTAGCCTTTCTGGTGTCACTCGAAGAATTGCAAAACTTTTTGCCCAGTACCAGCAGTGGTGGCGCACCGGCGGGCAACACTTACAATGGCAATTTGTCGCTGAGGTTGGCAGTACTCAGTACCTGGACTTTCTTCAGCACCGGCCAGCCAGCGACCTTTGTCCACCAGTTGTTGAGCCTGAATGATCGCATCATTGATGACCCGAAAAAGCAACCGCCACCAGCTGCTGTAAATACCACTCTGCGCCTACCCTACCAGGGCAGCAATGCTGTCGTACGCGGCGCATTGAATATGGGCTATGTGCCGCTCAATGAAACCTTGCGCACGTCCGGCCAGACAGTGTCATGGTACCGTGGCCCGCTGACACCTTACCAGGTCACACAGTCATGGTTGCAAGTACCGATAGCCTCGCCCGATGCAGCCACCATCTTTGACCCTACCACGGGTTTGCTTGACACTTCTTACGCCGCCGCATGGACCATAGGCCGCATGGTGGCCTTGCAGGATACTTCGTTCTCAACAGCCTATTACACCTGGAAGCGTGATCTGGAAATGCAGGTACAACAATCCGTCGAAGACCAGATGCTGGAACAAAGCCTGGGGGCTTCGCTGGACCTGGCACCGCAAGCGAAACAAATGAAACTCATGGTCGGCGCACCAGCACCGCATGGTTCAAATTCGCTGCTAAAGCGCACCATCATGTCACTCAATCCTGAGAATTAATATGAAATCCGTGTACACGCGCTCAGCGCTGATAAAGAATTTAAAGATGGCTTATTCCAGTCCCGCCAATCTGCAGGCAAATCTAGCCAATCCTGCCATGCCGCAAGTGCTGGTGGATTGGCTGGCCAACCTGGCTTTGCTGCATGGCGTGCCCTTCAATTACCTGGTGCCGGATGAAAACATGTTGCCGCCAGAATCCCTGCGCTTTTTTTATCTCGATAGTAACTGGGTTTCTGCACTGACGGACGGCGCCATGAGTATAGGCCGCAACCTGACTACACAGCTTGATACGCCAGAAATGAATTTGCAATCTGCCGTCTTGCCCGAGGTGTCCACGCAGGTCAGGAGCACCGCTACTCAAGTCAGGGCCAAGGCCTTTGGTATTACGGCCAAACTCAGCGAGAGCAATTCGACAGTCATCAGCGGCTTTGTCTTGCGCTCTTCTTTAGTACTTGATTACCCGAGCATGGGCGTGAATGTCTATCCTCTCGGTGGCACACCAAAAGACGTGTCACCTGTCATGCTGCAAATCTTGCGACTGGAACAATTGGGGCCACAGTCTGACACGCTGATCTGTCTGGTTGCAGGTGATGCCTACCGTGTCGACATACATGAAGCACCACAGGCGCTGCATTACGGTATCGATTGTTTCCAGAATGGCTGCACCGTCAGGGGCCAGGCCGCCGCCGCAGTCAAGAATCTGTACACCTTTGGCAATGCTACTGCCAATAGCAATGGCACTACGACGAACAGCGTCACCATGAGCCAGACTGTGACGCCGACCGATATAAGTTCATGTTTCCGCAGCATATCGCCGCGTGTGCTGGGCATGGACAGTTTGTCCAAACTCATTCTGCAAGCTAACCGCGCTGTCGCACCACCACCGGGCACCACTGCCCCCAACAGTATCGATTCTGCTGAGATGGGCTTTGAGATGACCGAGGGTGTGGGCATGGTCAGTTTTTATAAATCAAATTAATTAAGCCAGCGACTGAAAATTATGATGAACGCAATCGTTCCACTCAATATTGCCGCGCTGCGCGTCAACAATAACGACGCCACCAACGTTGTCGGCGGCTTCCAGGGCAGGACAGCCAGCTTCAATTCCATGCCCTGGTACAACCCGAATGGTGGTACGCCACCGGCAGCGGCCAGTACCGGTGACAAGATTTACGCTCCGCTGGGCAGTACAGCAAGTGGCAACCCACTCAACAGCCCGGCTAATCCCCTGGGTGTTGGCGTGCATCTGCAATGGGAATTGCCTGATTATTTTCGCAAAGGGACACAACCTGCCGAAGGCGGCAACCTGGTTTTCCCGGCTGCGCCAAACCGCTGGCTGGTAACTCGCTTCCTGAGTTTCTATGATACGCAAACCCAGGCGTATGGCAGCATCAGCAGCAAGAGCTGGGTAGTCGAGAGTGATTACCTGTCATCGACGCTGCAGGCCGATGCTTCTGGCATCATACGGCCTGTCATCTCTGTTCCTATCCCAGCCCAGCCTGGCTTCCAGCAGCAGCCTTTCATGTACATGGGGCGGGTGGTCGATGCTGCAAGCTGGAACCCGGCGAATACACCGGCATCGAATTACCTGCCGAATTGCAAGGCCACTGATGGCAACTCGCTGTACCTGACATCAATAGGTTTTGTCGGTGCCTATTTTGGGTCGTACTACCCTGAATGCTGCAGTGTGTTTGGCTTCTGGGATAATTTTTCTGACGTGCCTTACGCTGGCTACAAGTCTTTGTATGAAGCCCTGAAGGCGAATGCGACGATACAGTTCCGCACCAGTTATCAGGTCACGGGCTGGCTCAATGAGAGCATGTCTGATCCTCTGGCTAACATCGATGCCCATATTACCGACGACTATAACCGCTACCTGGCTGACTGTAACAACAACCATGTTGCCCCTGAATTGACGCCCAATGATTTTTTCCAGCAGATCACCAGCGGAAAAATGAAGTGGACCTTCAATATGGCCGATGTCAGCTATGAGCTCAATCAGGATCACACGATTGCAGCGCTCAACTATCCAGACGAAACCCTGTCTGCCGGCACCAGCCAGGAAGTTGTCTGGAACATGCTCAGCAATCCCGGCACGACTTACTTTTTGCAGTCGAACAATGCAGGCAACGTTTCAGTCTGGGATACCCAGGTCGAGATTGCCGTCGGCAATTCAACCGAAGAAGCCGTGGCTGCCATGCTCAAGACCGACATGGGCCAGCAGACCAATGATCCAAATGTATTGAGCAATTATGAATACCTGCTGGATGCCCTGCAACTGGGCCTGCTTGCCGATCTGGAAAAAACACCCAACAAGTTGATCACGCTGGAAGAAGCACTGCACAGCAATGCATTTTCCACCGACCCCGGAGGTTACTTATGGATTATCGGCAGCAAGGAAGTGAATGGTGACACCCCGGTCAATCCCGATACCGAGGTCACCCTGCCACTGGACCTGGCCGAACAACTCTACCTGTTGAACCAGGCACAGAAAAACTACGACATGGGCCGCGCCGCACTCTCCACCATGCGCAAGCAATTGTTCATGGACTGGACGCATTATGTGAAGCTGTATACGGGTGAAATCACTGACCCGAATATCAGTATCAGCAATATGACGAATTTCATCAACACTGCCAGCGGCGGTGAATTGAATGCCGTCATCGCCAAGGGCACGGCGGTTGGTATGTTGTCGTATATTACGGACGAAGAATCAGGTGCAGTCACTGGTGTCAGCCAGCCAGTCAGCGGTGTCTCTCTCTCCAGTCTGGCTTACAAGGTCTGGGACAATTATCAGGTAGTGCAAAATGCCCTGGCGGCTTACCCGGCCTGGCAGGTGCAATGCACGAAGAGTGACGCTTTCTATCTGCCGAATGAACCCCTGGTACTGATGCAGGGTGACATGATGGAACCTGCCAGCAGGAATGGCAAGAAAGCACTGACCTTTGTACGTCTGAGCCAGGAAATACTGGGGCAGCTCAATATCAGCTACAACGGCAATGAGCTCCGGGTAGCGGCCAGCAACACAGGCATAGTTCCTGCCATCAACAGCAATATACCCATGGGTAGCGATGTCAACGCCCTGCTAGGCGAAGCCTGCCTGATCACGCCCATGCTGGCAGCGGCAGTTGCATCCGGTCTCGCTGCAATAGGAGGGGCAAATAATCCGGCAGTCAGCTCACTGTCCGCATTTACCACCAGTCTGATGTATGCGCAAGGTGGCCTGAGCCCGCTTGATATTGTACCGAATGCCGGTGGTGTGCCTGCATCCACAGATACCAGTCTGTTTACAACGGTGGCAAGCGACAACTACCAGGCCGCAGCCAATCCCGTTATCGCTATCAGCGCACCACAGTCATTGAATATCACATTCAGCAATACCACCAACAATGGCTGGGCACCAAATACCATAGGCTGGAGCACCCAGGCTACACCAGCCGGTTTCCCATCCAGCCAGGTCAATCCCTTCCTGCCCGTATTTATGGTCTGGAACGTCAGGCTCAATCCTTTGCTGTGGGAAGCCAGGGACGGCAATGGCAACGCGATTTATTCACCATCCAATCTCACGGACTTCTTTACTCTGGATACAGATGCTGTCGATTACGTCTATAAGATGAATGGCAGCCAGGCGGTCAACTTCACCTCGCCAGACGCCATCACTTATGGCAATTCATCGACGATGAGTTCCAACTCCACCGGCGTGCTGGTGTACCAGATCAACTCTTATATAGCCAGCCACCCCGGTGACCCGGACAACCCTACCCTGCAAAGCATAGCTGACCTGTATGCCGACAAGAACTTCCTGGCGCAATCGATCAGCGGCTTCAATATCCAGCAGATATTGACTGCCGATGTTGCCCAGGTAGCGGTGCAGGACCTGACCAAGGGCAGCCGCGACAGCGTGACCACCGCCGTTGCCAACGCCGCCAAACAAAATGCCTGGGACAACTGGTATGACTTTGGCTTCAACAGCCAGCAACCTATCTCCACGGGCTTGCTGGCCCAAGGTAATTTTGGCCCCTTGCGTTCTGGCTTCCTGGAGATCATGAGCATAGAAATCGTCGATGCCTTTGGTCAGCGCATGGATCTGGCAACTTCGGCGACCAATCCTGACGGTTCTCTTGAGGTGATTACCGCTTACTCCATGACGCCGCCTGCTGAAGATACAGCGAACCAGGGCAAGATTTACCTGCCACCAAGGTTACTGGCCTCTAGCCGCCTGTGGTTCCAATGGTTGTCAGCCTCGTATGACACCAGCATCGCCGGTATCACCGGGGATTTTGAAGAGATGAGCCATCACCCTGCCACCTCACCCGTGTGCGGCTGGATCATGCCGAATCACCTCGACAATAACCTGTTCTTCTACAATGCGGATGGCAGTCCGATCGGCACTTTTGGCATAGAACATCTGAGCACCAACCCAGCGCTGGTCTATCGCACCCGTGCCGGTAACCTGGCCAATCCTACCAGCAGCCTGGCCTATGACATAGGCGAACCAGGCTTACCCAAGGTGAACGCCAACCTGGCCAACTACATGTGGTACATCAATGGCCAGAACGCCAGCTACCTGCAAGACTTGATGAAGGTGATACTGGACTCGGCCGACTATATCAACCCGGCCAATTACGCCAGGGATGCGAATCTGTCGGTACTGCTGGGTAATCCCCTGGCCCTGGTCAGGGCCTCGGTCGGGCTGGAAACTGCTGGCAACCTGCTGCCAATCAGCCAGGCAAGCAGCGGCCCTGGCGCACCACTCCCGCAAGACGTGAATAATAACCGCGTCAATTACACAGACCGCATGGCCTACAGCAGTGCCAACCTGCAAAACCTCAACTTCCCACTGCGGCTGGGGGACCTCGCCAATCTGGATGACGGGCTGGTTGGTTACCTGATGGATGGCACTGGCGACAATCCCTACACCGGTGCCGTATTTTATGCACCTGCAGCCGATCCTGGTATGCAGGGCGGCGTCCGGGCGCCGATTGAAACCACGGTGCAACTGACCCTGAATGCAGCGTCACGTCACCTGACCATGCTGGTTGATCCGCGGGCGGCAGTGCATGCCACGACAGGCATATTGCCTGTCAATGAACTGAGCATACCGCCTGACCAGTATTCGACCGCAATGAACAGCCTGCAAGTCAATTTCGTCACCAGACCCATGCTGAAAATGAACCAGGGTCTGGTCGTACCCTTACCTGCTGAGGCCGGCTATGCATGGTCGTGGATCACACCGGGCAGCACTACCGAGACAGCGCTGATCGCCAACGCCGCCAATGAAACCCCGGTCTATGGTTATTCACCACAGACCCTGCAGGAGGGCTGGCTGGAACTCACCCCGGATAGTAATGAATGAACCATGCATATAAGCAGTAACAACCAAGCCAGCACTACTGAACATTTATTATTTTGATCAACCCTAACAGACAGAAAAAATTATGAGCTCAGTAATAATGACCATGAACAACCCTGCGGTACCGGGCACGCCCGCTACCATTTATACAGGGGTCACAGCCAGCCTGAATATCGCGCTCACCAATGACACCGGGGCTGATATCAATCTCACTAACGCTGCCAATCTGGAAGTGTTCATGCCGCTGTATTTCACGGCAACACAACTTGAGCAGATGGCAATCAGCAATATCTCGCCTGCAGGCTGGACTTTCAGTTACAACAGCACTGACATGGCCCTGCAACTGAAATGGACAGGCGGCAACGCCTCCTGGTTCAGTAATGGTGCCATCACTTTCAGCATCAACAATGTGCTGACGTCGAATGCTCCTACCGCTGACGTCGTGCAGATCAACTTCAATGACATCAGCGGTGCCAATGTCCCTAGCCAGGTATCGTCAGCGCTGGCGCTGGTTGCACAACCTGCGCCAGGCAACCTGAATCTGCAACAGGTGCTCAGCGTCGCACCAGAATTTGGCGGCGCGGTCTATGTGTCCGCCATCAGCAATCCACTGACCAATACCCTGTACCTGAACCTCAAGAATATAGGTAGCACACCTCTGTTCAATGGCAATAATATGTGGACAGGCTCACCCAAGGTATCAGTCAGTTTTGTGTATGGCACAACCAGCGGCTCGCTGGCGCCGGACGACAAACAGCAAGCGACACAAACGGGCTCAGCCTGGGCTATCAGCGCCGGTATTTATGTAGATCAGACTGGTGGCTGGAGTGTGCAAAATCCTTCTGTTACCGGCCAGGCGAATTCGCCAACCTGGACACTGACGCCCAACAATACCAACAAACAGATCATAGGTACCGGTGACCAGTCAAATGTGACATTCTCTTTCGCCAATATCATTTCGATGACACCGACTGGCCCTACGCAGATGTATGTGCAGTTTTCAGGCTTCATGGCGAACGATGGCACGCATTACAACGATACGGTGTTTGTCGTTCCTATCAGCAAGCAGATTCCACCCAATCCTGGCGCGATAGGCATCTACAGTCTGGCAGAAACTATCCCTGTTAACAGTTCAACTGAACAGGTCTCAATTCCACTGACCTGGAGCATGTTTGGTGTTGGCAGTGTCAAGCTGAGCTTCTATATACCAGGCATGACCATACCGGAACAAAAGTATACCTACGGCACTACTGCACATCCCGCACTCAATTATGACACTGAGCATCCACAGATCACTGGCATTACCAAGACCCAGACCCTGACTGTGTATTGCTGGGCTTACTCTGACAGCAACTGGCAAAATCAGTTGAACAAGATACAGTGCACGGTTCCGTTGATCTTCCCACCTGTGATCAATAGTTTTACCATACAGCCGACCACGATCGTGCCACCGGCCAGTTATGCCTTCCAGCTGCAATGGGATATTGAGGGACAGGACAGTTTTGAAATCATTGCCGACAACGGTTCAGGCAGCCCACTCAAACTGCCAGTTCCGCAAACCGCTTCGACTTATATAGTCAACCCAACTTCGCCACAAACTACCTATACACTGAATGTGTATGGCAACACTACTAATGACTGACCGGAGTATCCCATGCCAAATTCAAATGTCGTCACTGCGCAAGCCATCGCTACCATCCAGATGCCCGTCGGCACCGTCGTCAGTTTTGCAGGAACCGCAGCACCAAACGGCTGGTTGCTATGCGATGGTGCAGGTATAGCACAATCAACCTATCCGAATTTGTATGCGCTGGTCGGCGGCAATGTCCCGGACCTGCGCAGCCGCTTTATTGTCGGAGTAGGCCAGGGCAATGGGCTGGCAAACCGTACCCTGAATAACATTGGGGGAGAAGAAAACCACACACTCAGCCTCAATGAAATGCCCAACCACAGCCATTCCTATGGTGTTGGTGGCGGTAACGGCGGAGGTAATAATGGCACAGGTAATTCGGAGGGCTGGTCAACAACCAGTTCGGCGTTTACAACCTGGACGGGCGGCGCTGGCTCCACTTGGGCACATAACAATATGCCGCCCTTTTATGCGTTGACCTACATCATCAAATACTAAATTGCAGCAACCAAGTACAAAGCGCCGACTTATCGTAGTGGTGCAAACATAGATATATTTTTGCATCATTTTCACTTTTTTTCATATAAAACCACCATGAGCACATTAACCAGCACAGCCCCTGCCCAATCTGCCGACACAGTAGCGATCAACCCTTTGCCTGTCGGTTCCATCATTGCCTTTGGCGGCAGCGATGCGCCTAACGGTTGGCTGCTTTGCGTCGGCCAGACCATCAGCCAATCGACCTACCCCAACCTGTTCGCAGTCATCGGTGGCACCGTACCAGACTTGCGCAGCCGTTTTGTCATCGGTACAGGACAGGGGAATGGCCTAAGCAACTACCCACTCAAAAGCACGGGCGGTGTTGAAACTGTCACGCTCAATGTCAACCAGATACCCAGCCATCAGCATTTCGGTTTTGGCGAGGCTTACGACGATTGGCCGCTTGGCTATCAGGGTAGCAATCAAAAAGGCAGCAAAGGTGGTATGGACAATGACAACCATTATTACGGCACGACCAATACTGGCGGTAATCAGGCGCATGAAAACCGCCCGCCGTATTTTGCCCTGACTTACATCATCAAGTATTGAAAGCATAAGCAGGCTGGAGCAGTTTCAGGATTTATTTTTTCTGCGTCTGTTCAGCCTGTTTTTCAGCCAGTTGCTTCACACCGGCAGCAAGATAATCAGTCAGTTCATTCGGCACAGTCAGTGACAACTGGTAGTGCATGATTTCAAAGCCCTGCGCAGTATGGTGTATGACGCCGCTGGCCTGGCAAATGCCCATCTGTGTTTTCAACTGCTCATCAAACCAGATCCAGCTACGGTCTGGTGACATATTGATGTGGCGGTTAAAAGAAGTAAAAGCCCAGGCAGACGGACGTTCAAAAAAACGTTTGGCCCAGGCTTTGAATTCGTCACGTGTCCAGCGTTCTGTCTTGTCGGTACCTATGTACACACCGTCTTTTGCCATCTTGTCGAAATACTGCAGGCGTGCATGGGCAGCATCGTCATGCCATTCATCAATGAACTGGGCAACTTTGCTCGTGACGCTTGCAATATCATCTGCGGCATGAACCAATGTAGTCTGCATGGCCCATGCTGCCAATAAAGCACTCAGTGTCTTTTTCATTTTCACGTCCTGGTTTTCATAGCACGATTTTCGTAACCTGATCCGGGTATCAGTTTTGTCGGCTCAGGTAATCGGCACGGGTGATGCGATAAATCAGGCTGGCGGCTTCACCTGGCACATCTTCCACTTCCGAGTATAGCTGCATGCCGATTTTTTCCAGGGTGCGGCGCGAGGGAGTGTTGGCAGGCCTGACCAGGCCATATACTGCATCCTCAGCCAGCACCACAAAGGCCGCATGCAAGGCTGCCATGGCCATTTCCGTGGCATAGCCCCTGCCCCAGGTGTGAGCAGCAAAACGGAAATAGATATTCAGGCCGCTGAAGTCACCTATCTGCTTGCGCATGATGCCACCAAAGCCCAACACCTGATCTGGCTCATCTATAGAACAGACTGTCCAGTAACCAAAATGCTGCCTATCCCATGCACCTGCCCAGTCATCCAGCAATACCCTGGTGGTTTCGCGTGATCTGGGGCCGGTGGGGTTATGGATATTGGTGGCGGGGTCACCATGGATGGTGGCAGCGCTGTCTATATCGCTACGTTCCATCTTGCGTAGTAAGAGACGCTCCGTCTTCAGCGGACTCAGTCTACTGTAATTAATCATGGTTCAATCCAGATCAGCCAGGACTTTGAGATGTGCCACCACGCTACGCCCCAGGGCAGACAGGTTATAACCACCTTCAAGACAACTGACGATGCGCTTATTGGAAAACTCCTGGGCAATCTTCATGATTTCCTTGGTGATCCAGGCATAGTCAGCTTCGACCAGGCCCATCTGCCCCATATCATCTTCACGATGGGCATCAAAACCGGCAGAGATAAAGATCATCTCCGGTTCAAACTTGCGCAAGGCAGGCAACCATTGCTCAGTGATCAACTGGCGCACGACGTCACCATAACTATGCGCCGGTACGGGAATGTTCACCATATTGCGGGCTGGATGCTCAGTACCGGTGTAGGGATAATAGGGGTGCTGGAAAAAACTCACCATGAGCACCCGTTCATCATTGCGGAAAGCCTCCTCCGTGCCATTACCATGATGGACATCGAAGTCAACAATGGCGATGCGCTGCAAGCCGCGCATTTCCAGTGCATGCTTGGCTGCCACGGCCACATTATTAAACATGCAAAAACCCATGGCTTCGCTAGGGGTAGCATGGTGGCCAGGCGGACGTATGGCACAAAAGGCATTTTCCACTTCGCCATCCAGCACGGCATCAGTTGCGGCTACTGCTGCACCGGCAGCACGCAGCGAAGCACGCCAGGTATAAGCATTCAATGAGGTATCAGCATCCAGCGGGAAATGCTCGTACTCTGACCGCTCTGAAGGACAGTTTTCGCGTATGCGGTAGATGGCATCGGCAGTATGCACACGGGCCAGATGGGCTTCTGTGGCTTGCGGTGCCTCACGGTGATCGAGCAAAGTACTGATACGGCTGGCGATCAATTGGTCGTCTATGGCTTGCAGGCGCTCAGGTGATTCCGGGTGCCATGAGCCCATTTCATGGCGTTTGCAGTCAGCATGGGTGTAATACGCAGTTGTCATGTCTCTGTGCCAGAACTGCCACAAATCCCGTCCGGCACAGACATGCCAGCGCAGTATGAGTGATACAAGTTCCGTTTATCTTATCTGTCTTATTATCAGTTTCACCCTATTTGCCTGATTTTGCAAATCCGTCTGTCTGAAACTTTTCACTATGAGCAACAGTTTTTGACATTTCGGTTTACACTGTGAGCACTTAAATTTGACAATTCATGGGCAGTATCTACCGGCTTCAGACATACCCTGCATGAATTTCAGGCAATAATAAACATCGCTCAGCAAGGAAAAACATGTTTTCCAAAGTACATAAAGTAGCAAAACAGGTCAATAGCGTCATCATAGGCAAGGAACAGCAAATCAGGCAGGCGCTGGTCTGTTTGCTCGCAGGTGGGCATTTGCTGATCGAAGATTTACCTGGTGTCGGCAAGACCACACTGGCACATGCGCTGGCAATTTCACTGGGTTTGAAGTTCAATCGCCTGCAATTCACCAGTGACCTGTTACCGGCTGACGTGGTTGGCATCTCGATTTTTGACAGGGAAAAATCGCAATTTGTTTTTCATCCCGGCCCTGTGTTTGCCCAGGTATTGCTGGCCGACGAAATCAATCGCGCTACCCCCAAGACACAATCTTCATTACTGGAAGCCATGGAAGAAAGGCAGGTCTCGGTAGAAGGACAGACCCGCAACCTGCCCTCACCTTTCTTTGTCATCGCCACCCAGAATCCTGCCCATCAGGTAGGTACTTTTGCCTTGCCTGAATCGCAACTGGACAGGTTTTTGATGTGCCTGTCGCTCGGCTATCCAGATGCTGCGGCAGAACGTGCCCTATTGCTGGGAGAAGACAGGCGCAGCCTGCTGGCGCAATTACCAGCAGTAATGCAGGCAGAAGAATTAATGGAAGCGCAACAACAACTCAAGAAAATCCATACCTCGTCTGCACTGGTTGATTACGTACAGTCACTGGCGCACGCGACACGCCAGGGTGATTTATTTGCAGAAGGCATGAGCCCACGCGCCTCTATCGCCTTGTTGCAGGCAGCGCGCGCCTGGGCAGCCATGGAAGGCCGCGACCACGTCTTGCCAGAAGATGTACAGGCAGTTTTGATACCCGTGATTGCGCACAGGTTGCGGCCCTTGAAGTCGATGACGGGCAAAGTCAGTGCCAGTAGCGAATTGCTGGCGCAATTGATGAAACGCGTCAGCGTCTGAAGCTGAGCAGCCACTGATAAATAACGGCATGTTCACATCGATAAAAAAAAGACTGCGCAAAATCGTTTTTCTGGAACACAAACCAGAAAGCGGTGAAGTGTTCCTGAACCAGCGAAGGGTGTTCACCCTGCCCAGCAAACCCGGGCTGGTATTTGTCGTCCTTTTGCTGCTGATGTTTTTGGCAGCCACCAATTACAGCCTGAACCTGGGCTTTGGCCTGACCTATGTATTGGGCGGCATTGCGCTGGTCAATGTCTTCTATGGTTTTCGTAATCTGGCTTACCTGCATCTGTTGCCGGGCTCAGCCAGGGCAGTCTTTGCCGGCGAAGAAACCGAATATACGGTTTATCTGATCAACCGCCGCGCTCACCCACGCTATGCCATCAGCGTGGGTTTTGCTGAAAAAGGCCATCCAGAAAAATTTGTAGATATCGCTGCCGACAGCCGGGTCGCAGTGCAACTCAGTTATCCCACTGTCAACAGGGGTCTGGTGGCCATACCAAGAATACGTTTGCAAACCAATTATCCGCTCGGTCTGCTGCGCGCATGGAGTACCTGGCTGCCAGATGCGAATGCCCTGGTTTACCCGCAGCCGGAACCTAATCCACCTCCTTTACCGATGTCCGGCGCTGGAAAAAAAACGGATGTGCCAGGCCATGCAGGCGACGAAGATTTTGCCGGTGTGCGCGCCTATCAGCCCGGGGACGCCATGAAACATCTGGCCTGGAAGCAGATAGCCAAAGTCGATACGGCTTTGGGTGGTGCGTTGGTAACCAAGCAGTTCGCTGGTGGTTCTGGCAGTGACGTCATGCTGGACTTTGCCGCCCTGCCAAGGAATCTGGATACAGAATTGAAATTATCGCGCCTGACCAGTTGGGTACTGGAAGCCGATCAACGTGGCCTGACCTACGGCTTCAAACTCGCGCAAACGCAGTATCCGCCCACCACAGGACCGGAGCATTGCGAAGCCTGCCTGCGCGCACTGGCACTGTACGAGATATGAGCATCATGAAACTGCCCGTCTTCCGCACCATACTCTCACGTGATAAAGCAGATACCCTGCTGCTGATCTTTGCCTGTGTCTTCGTACTCTTGCCGCATGCAGATCATGTCAAATGGTGGGTAAATGCGTCTTGTGCCCTGCTTCTGGTGTGGCGAGGCTGGCTGACACTGAGTGGCCGCCGTCTGCCACCGCCTTTGCTACTATTACCTGTCGCTACCATGATGATGGCAGGCGTGTATCTGACACACAGGACTTTTTTTGGCAGGGAAGCTGGCGTTACCATGCTGGTCTTGCTGCTGACTTGCAAGCTATTGGAAATGCATGCCAAGCGCGATTTGTTCGTCGTGATTTTCCTTGGTTTCTTTTTATTACTGACCAGTTTCTTTTATCAGCAGACGATCTTCGCCGCCATGCTGACACTGACTGGTTTATGCCTGCTGTTAACAGCGCAACTGTCATTTCATTACACCGGTGTAGTACCACCATTACTACAAAGGCTCAAGCTGGGGGCGAGTATACTTGGGCTGGCAATTCCCCTGACCATCATCGCCTTTGTGCTATTCCCACGCATACAAGGGCCACTCTGGGGCTTGCCAGGTGATGCACAGTCCGGGCGCAGCGGGCTGTCAAGCTCCATGTCACCAGGCAATATCAGCGAACTGGCCCAGTCTGAAGAAATTGCATTTCGCGTCAAGTTCGATAAATTCATTCCTGCCAAACCCCAGCTATACTGGCGCGGCATCGTCATGAATCAATTCGATGGACGTAGCTGGTCACAGGAAGAAAAAAGGTCATCCTATAAAACTGATCAGGATAAAAACTGGATCAAGTACGGTGGTCAGGCGATCCATCAGGAAATCACACTGGAAGCGAATGGACAGAACTGGCTGTTTGCACTGGACATGCCTGCAGGCAAGCCGGAATTAGAAGCGAACACGGGCAGCGTTGCCATCATCAACAAACTGATGGAGACGCGGCGCGAACAAGCCACAAATGAAAGGCTCAAATACACAATAGAGTCTTACACCAGCTATACCCTGGAAGCAGCAAGCAGCCGGGAAATGATGGCGGATTCACTTAAATTGCCAGAGGGTTACAACCCGCGCACCATGGCTTTTGCTGCCACCTTACGTCAGCAGTATCCAGATGATATGCAACTGATCTGGGCAATACTCAATTATTTCCGTCGCGAGGCTTATTCTTACACGCTGGAGCCACCCCGTCTGGGCAAAAACAGTGCTGATGAATTTTTGTTTGACACCAGGGCCGGCTTTTGCGAACACTATGCCAGTGCCTTTGTCTTGCTGATGCGCGCAGCCAATATACCGGCGCGGGTAGTGGCTGGCTATCAGGGTGGCAATCTGAATTCTGTTGATGGCTACCTCGAAATACGCCAATCCGATGCCCACGCCTGGGCTGAAGTCTGGCTGGAAACGAAAGGCTGGGTCAGAGTCGATCCGACAGCAGCCGTCGCACCTGAAAGGGTGCAACGCTCACTTAATTACGCAGTGCCACGTCAGGGACTGGCCGGTCTGATGAATCTGAGCCCGGATGGAATTTCTTTTTTCAATCAGGTACGCATGCAGTGGAGTGCCGTCAACAATTCATGGAACCAGTGGGTACTGAATTACAACCAGAATACCCAAAGAAGCCTGCTGAACTCTCTGGGTTTCATGAAAGTTGACTGGGCTCAACTGACCTTGTTGTTTTTTATTGCAACCAGTCTGATACTGGGTCTGATCGCTTTACCCCTGATTCGCAACCGGCCACGTATCACAGCGCTTGATAAGGTATACTTTTCTTTCTGTCGCAAGATGGAAAAAAAGACCGCAGCACGTGCTTTGCATGAGGGGCCGCAAGCCTATCTTGAAAGATTGCGCAGCAGCCTGCCCGCAGCTGATTTTGAGAACGCCGAACGTTTTCTGACACTCTATGCAAGTGCCCGCTACGGCAAAAACCCAGGTCCGGAAAGCACGCTGATCCGGCGTTTGAAAACCTTGCTGGCCGCATGCCGCTAATTTTTTATTGACGTATTTTGATCTCACTGACCACCTCCGCATCAAACCAGCCCCGCACATTGCTGAATGGCGTTTACTCCCTGATCATCGCTACCGCCATGCTCACTGCGGGCGAAGCACATGCAACAGGGAAAAAGCATACAAAAAAAACCGCTGCGAATATTGCATCAGCCCCGGCTGCCAAAGCTAAAAAAGATGAAAGCCATTTTGAGCAATGGAAGGAAGTGTCCAACTTCATTTCTGAAATGGTCAGCAAACATGGTTATACCGAAGCAGAATTGAAAGCCATCTTCAAGCAGGCAAAGTACATAGAAACCGCCAGGCAATTAATGCGCCCTGCACCACCCGGCAAACCAAAAAACTGGAAGGCCTATCGCGCCCGCTTTGTCGAACCTTACCGTATCGAAGCCGGTATTGCCTTCTGGGATAAATATGCCGATGCACTGGCAAAAGCTGAGCAGGAATATGGTGTGCCGCCAGAAATCATCGTCGGCCTGATCGGTGTCGAAACCATCTTTGGCAAACAGACCGGTGGCTTCCGCGTGATGGATGTGCTGACCACGCTGGCCTTCGATTACCCCGACACGCCTACCCGTGATATACGCATGCAATTTTTCCGTGGCGAGCTGGAAAACATGTTGCTGATGTCGAGAGAAGCCTCATTGGATCCCTTCGTGTTTAAAGGTTCTTATGCAGGCGCGATAGGCTGGCCGCAATTCATGCCAGGCAGCATCAGAAAATATGCCGTGGACTTTGATGGCGATGGCAAAATCAACCTGACTGATTCACCGATAGATGCCATAGGCAGCGTCGCCCACTATCTTGCGGTGCATGGATGGAAGCGCAATTTGCCCATCGCCTTCCCTGCCACTCTGGTGCTGAATGAGAAAAGTGAACTGCTCAACACTGCATTGGGGAAAGGTTTACAGGTCAGCTATCAGTTGCAGGATTTAAAAGCCATTGCAACAACAGCCAGTAGTGAGGCGCCAACAAACATCCAATATGGTCTTGTCGATCTGCAAAATGGCAACGACGCAACAGAATACTGGCTGGCAACAGAGAATTTTTTTGCTATCACGCTGTACAACCGCAGTTATTTTTACGCAATGTCAGTCTTTGACCTGGGGCGTGTCATTGCTGCGGCAAGACAAAAATAATTCGTATTCAAGCCAAATAGATAGCATTACAGAGTGTTGAAGGAGGAAGGCCGTAATTTAACAGATTTTAATAAACCGAATAAAATTGTTAATTTATGTTATTCTAGTAACTAATTACTGGAATAAACATTGCCATTCAGTATTTTCTAAACTAAAGTGCTGTTATCTAGTTGACACATTTACTTCTTAACTAAGCAAAGTGTCAAGAGATTTAACAATGGTTTGCTATTTTTCTGACAAGCAAATTATATTTTAAAGATACAATATTACCGTTTGATTAATTTTTTATTGAAGCAACTAATTAAGCGTCAATAAACTACACAGCGAGGTAATTATGGCAAATTTGACCCAGCTTGAATCCGATGAAATCGACTATGATCCAAACAATCTGTTGGATACTCTGATCAAGCAATTGCATTTGAAAAATGATGCAGCACTCTCCAGAGCATTGGAAGTGGCACCACCAGTAATCAGTAAAATCAGGCATCGTCGCCTGCCGGTTGGCGCATCACTGCTGATCCGCATGCATGAAATCAGCGATGTCAGTATCAAAGAACTGCGCGAATTGATGGGCGACCGTCGTGCGAAGTTCCGTATCAGCGACAAACAATTCAAACCAAAAGACGCAGCTTAAGTCTTTTATTTGATCGGTGATTGCTGCCTGATAAATCTCTGGATTTTCAGGATAATTGCTTCATTGAAAAATACCGAAAACGCGCCACAAGCGTGATTTCGGTATTTTTTTTATTGCTTTATTTTGCACCGGATTTATGACAGCTTGATGTAAAAGCTGACAAAGATGTATAACAAAGATGTGTCGCTGACAGGATTCAGCTGAATGAGTTCTCCGAATGAGTTCTCTGAGTGAGTTCTGTGAATGAGCTCAGTAAGTAAGCCCTGCACGTGAATGCTCTGGGTGTGCCTGGTCCGTAAACCAATTAGTGAGCGCAATATCTGCGCTCACACCTGCGAATCCTCAGGCAGGAAATACACCCGTCGATAAATAACGGTCGCCACGATCACAGACGATGAAGACGATAGTGGCGTTTTCTACAGTCTGGGCAACGCGCAAAGCGATTTCGCATGCACCTGCGGCAGAAATACCACAAAATATTCCCTCTTCCACCGCCATCCTGCGTGCCATGTGCTCGGCATCTGCCTGCGTCACGGACTCCACCTGATCTACCCTGGCTTTATCAAAAATCTTGGGCATGTAAGCCTCTGGCCATTTGCGTATGCCTGGTATTTGCGAGCCTTCTTCCGGTTGCGCACCGATGATGTGGATCTGCGGATTCTGTTCCTTCAAATAAGCAGATACACCCATGATGGTGCCGGTGGTTCCCATGGCACTGATGAAATGAGTAATCTTGCCCTTGGTATCACGCCAGATTTCTGGCCCTGTACCCTCATAGTGAGCCAGAGGATTATCTGGATTGGCGAACTGGTCGAGTATCACGCCCTGTCCTTCTGACTGCATTTGTTCTGCCAGGTCACGCGCATATTCCATACCGCCAGTCTTGGGTGTCAACATGATTTGCGCACCATAGGCAGCCATGCTTTGACGGCGCTCTATGCTCAGGTTTTCTGGCATCAGCAAGATCATCTTGTAACCGCGCATGGCCGCAGCCATGGCGAGGGCAATACCAGTGTTGCCGCTGGTGGCTTCTATCAGGGTGTCACCAGGTTTGATACGGCCACGCTCTTCTGCCCTTTTGATCATGGACAAGGCGGGCCTGTCCTTGACAGAACCGGCAGGATTATTACCCTCCAGTTTGCCAAGGATGACGTTATTACGTCGGTGGTTTTCTTCGCCGGGTATGCGCTGCAATCTAACGAGCGGTGTATTGCCTATGGTGTCTTCGATGGTCAGATAGGTCATGGTAAGCAGCTTAAAAAGACAAACTCTTATTCTAATCGCAGTTACCTTTAGACGCTTGCCGCATAAGCAAGCAAATAGATGGCAAAACGCCGGGTAAACATGTTTAAATCCGCGTATTTCCCAGACAGATCAAGCCCTTCGCCGCTTTATATGATGTCGCAAATTTGCTTATACAGATTTTGAATAAGCTAATAAAAAACCTCAGGGTAGCCCCTGAGGTTTTTGCTTGCTACCAGCATCAACACCAAATTATTTGGTCTTGACTTCTTTGGTGCTGGCCTTGGAGGCAGCCGATGCTGCAGATGCTGCCGAAGCCACTGACGCAGCAGATGCTGCTGAGGCTTTGGAAGCTGCCGATGCAGCCGAGGCTGCAGAAGCAGTGGATGCAGCAGATGCCGCAGAAGCTGCCGGGGCGGCTTTTTCAGCTTTGGCTGCAGCTTTATCCGCTTTAGCAGATGCAGCACTGGCCGCTGGTTTTGCAGCTGCACCAGGTTTAGCCTGGCCATTAACAGTCAAACCCGCTTCAGACAATTTGCTGGAGCTTTTCTCGCCTATGCCTTTGACGCGGCTTTCAAAATCTGCCCAATCCTTGAAGGCGCCATTCTTGGTACGCTCTTCTATGATGGCCTTGGATTTGGCCGGGCCTATACCTTTGATACCATCCAGTGCAGCCTGGTCGCCTTTATTGACATCGACATCAGCAAATGCAAAACCAGTAGCAGCCAGCAAAGCCATCAGGCCAAATATAATTTTCTTCAACATGCGAACACTCCCTCAATAATTGAACATTTTTTTAAGCGAATTTAAAACGGATTTTTAACCGACATAGCCTGGTTTTATCGCTGGCTATGCAACTATCAACGGAACTGGATTCATTCCGTTGACAAGTATTCCACAATTTAATGTCAATATGACTAATCACCCAGCCTGTCTATCAAAAAGTCGATAAAACAGCGTAACTTGGGTGGCATCTGACGACGGCTGGCATAGACCGCATACAAATTACCGGTAAAACCCGGCTCATTACCGGCCACCAGTTGCAAACGGCCAGAAGCAAGATCTTCACTCACCAGCCATTCGGGTAAAAATGCAGCACCCATACCTGCCAGTACGCAGTGATAACTCAGCGTCGTGTCACCGCACTTCATGATGGCATCCAGCTTTAGTGGCCCGCCCCCTGTTTGCACCGGCATATGAAATCTTTCCAATTGCACGTAATTGGGTAATATCATCGCCATGTTGATGGGTTCGTCTTTTTTGCCAGCCCCCAGTTTTTTCACAAACACTGGTGTGGCAACCAGATGAAAATCGACTTTGCACAAACGCCTGGCAATCATGGCTGGTGATGGTTCGTCTGTCGCCCTCAGGGCCAGATCAAAGCCATCTGCCACCAGATCGACCATATGATTATCGAGGTGCAGATCCAGCCTGACTTCAGGATAATTTTCACGAAAGTCTGCCAGCACCCTGGCAAACCCAGGGTTGGCACACCAGACCGGGGCACTGATCTTTAATTCACCGCGTGGTGGCCCACTTTCTTGCGCGACCGAGGCGACGGCAGCATCAAGTATGTCCAGCGCCTGCCTGCCCTGTGCAAAGAAATCCTTGCCAGCCTCCGTCAGGCTCATGCTGCGGCTGCTGCGGTTGAGCAATCTGGCGCCCAGCTTGCGCTCCAGCCTGGCAATATGCTTGCTGACCATGGGTGCTGCCATACCCAGTCTGTCAGCCGCAGCAGTAAAGCTGCCGGATTCGACAATCTCGCGAAACACCCTGATGCCACTGATATCAAGTTCGTCCATATCCCGCCCCTCATGGCTCAATAGATCATTGCTGCACTTTTTGGAAACAATACAATTACTTTACCACCATCGATTTCCTCATCAGGAAACATTATGATGAATTACTTTGGGCTTCATGAAACTTAATTGAAAAAAATGGAGCCTGGCACCAAATGATCTGCGGAGGATACTCATATGAAATTACCTACCTACTTTATCTCGCATGGCGGTGGTCCCTGGCCGTATATGGAAGACATGCGCAAAACCATGCATGTGCTGGAAGAGTCACTGGTGGATATGCCACGGCAATTACCGCACAAGCCCAAAGCCATCCTGATGATCTCGGCACACTGGGAAGAAAGCACATTCAAGGTCATGACAAATCCCTGGCCAGGCATGCTGTATGACTATGGCGGCTTTCCTGAGCACACCTATAAAGTGCATTACTCTGCACCGGGTTCGCCTGAGCTGGCAGAGCGGGTAATGGGCTTGATCAAAGATGCAGGCTTGCCCGCCCAGGCCGATGCTCAGCGTGGTTTTGATCACGGCGCATTTGCGCCACTGGCCGTGATGTACCCTGAGGCTGATATGCCAGTCGTGCAATTATCACTGCGCATAGGGCTGGATCCGGCAGAACACCTTGCGCTGGGACGGGCGCTTGCTCCTTTGCGCGATGAAGGCGTGCTCATCATAGGCAGCGGGCTCAGCTACCATAACCTGCGGCGCTTTGGCCCGCTGGCGAAAGAACCCTCATCGAGTTTTGATGACTGGTTGCAGGATAGCCTGATCGCCAGCAGCACGACAGAAAGAGTCGCGCGCCTGATCCATTGGGAAGAAGCACCGGCAGCACGGGTGGCCCATCCAAGGGAAGAGCATTTACTGCCACTGATGGTGGCCGTGGGTGCCGCAGAAGATGAAGTTGCCAGTTGTGTCTATCATGAAGAAAACATCTTTGGCGGCGTGGTAGCATCGAGTTTTCGCTTTGGGGCGATTGCCTGATTCACACAATAAGAATGCTGGCTTGAATACTTCAAGCCAGCACAGGTAACAATTTAATGTGCAGCCTCGGGAAATAGCTCTTCCCGCGTCACAGTAGCGGTACCCAATTTTCCGACAACGATACCGCCAGCGCGGTTGGCAATCACCACGGCTTCTTGCATAGACTTACCCTGTGCCAGCATGACAGCCATGGTGGCGATGACGGTGTCACCAGCGCCAGAGACATCAAATACTTCACGCGCCATGGCTGGCACATGCGTTACGCCATCGGCGGTAAACAGGGTCATACCCTCTTCTGAGCGGGTCAGCAGCAAGCCGTCGATCTGCAACTCTGCGCGCAGTTGCTGAGCCCTGGATGTCAGCTCTTCTTCATTGGGCCAATCGCCAATGATTTGCTTTAACTCAGACTTGTTCGGTGTCAGCAAACTGGCGCCGGCATAGCGTTTGAAGTCACTACCCTTGGGGTCCACCAGCACGATCTTGCCTGCTGCCTTGGCCGCAGCGATCATGGCACTGACATTCACCAGACTGCCCTTGGCATAATCGGACAAAACGACCACGTCATAGCCAGTCAGCAAAGAATTGAAGCGATTGAGTTTGTCACGCAAGACATGCTCGGTCGGACGTTCTTCAAAATCGATGCGTAACAATTGCTGCTGCCTGCCGATGACGCGCAACTTGATGATGGTGGAAATTTGCTGGTCACGGCTGAGGTAAGCTTCTATGCCTGAAGTTTTCAGCAGACGCTCCATGCTATTGCCTGCATCATCGTCACCGATGACACCCATCAAGGCAGCCTGCACACCCAGGGCGACGGCATTGCGGGCCACATTGGCGGCACCACCAAGTCGCTCTTCACTTTTTTCCACACGTACGATAGGCACGGGGGCTTCGGGTGAAATACGGTTAACTTCGCCAAACCAGTATCTGTCGAGCATGACATCACCAGCGACCAGGATACGCTTCATCTTTGCATTCATGTTCTGCATTATTTGTTCGTCATTTACTTGTCAATACGGAGCGGCCTATGCCGTGGTATTCAATGCCGAGTTCGGTCATGACCGTGGGCTCAAACAGGTTGCGGCCATCAAACACCACAGGCTGTTTCAGTCGAGCCTTGACTTCATCAAAATCGGGGCTGCGGAAGGCCTTCCACTCGGTGACAATCGCCAATGCATCAGCATCCACCAGAGCATCCATGGGGTTGGCGGCATAGCGTATGGCCCCCAGCAATTCAGGTGCATCATAGAAATCCAATTCAAATACGCGTTTGGCTTCTTGCATGGAAACTGGGTCATACACCGCCACCGTCGCACCTGCACGCAGTAATTCACCCAGCAAGACGCGTGAAGACGCTGCGCGCATATCATCGGTATTCGGCTTGAATGCCAAACCCCAGATGGCGAAATGACGGCCACTGAGGTTTTCACCAAAGCGCTGCTGTATCTTGTTACCGAGTACCTGCTTTTGACGCGCATTGACGGCTTCGACTGCCTGCAGGATCAACAGATTCAAACCATAGTCTTGCGCAGTACGTTCCAGCGCCTGCACGTCTTTAGGGAAGCAGGACCCGCCGTAGCCGCAACCAGCATACAAAAAGCTGTGGCCTATGCGCGGGTCAGAACCTATGCCGTGACGCACCGCCTCAATATCGGCACCAACATGGTCAGCCAGATTGGCCAGTTCGTTCATGAAAGAGATACGGGTCGCCAACATGGCGTTCGCCGCATACTTGGTGAACTCTGCCGAGCGTACATCCATCCAGTAAGTACGTTCATGATTGCGGTTGAAAGGCGCATACAGCTTCTTCATCTGGCTGCGGGCTTTTTCACCTTGCGGTGTCTGGTCGCAACCGATAACGATGCGGTCGGGGCGCATGAAGTCTTCTACTGCCGCGCCTTCTTTCAAAAACTCTGGATTGGAGACGACCGAGAACTCCACTGCAGCGGAGCGCGTTGCAAGCTCGGCAGAGATGGCAGCACTGACGCGGTCCGCCGTACCGACAGGCACGGTAGATTTATCAACGACGACCTTGAAGTTCGTCATGTACTTGCCAATATTTTTTGCCGCCGCCACGACGTATTGCAGGTCAGCAGAACCATCTTCATCCGGCGGTGTGCCAACAGCGATGAACTGTACGTCACCATGCTTGACGCTGGCTTCGACATCGGTAGAAAACTGTATACGGCCTGCAGCGCGATTACGTGCAACGATTTCTTCCAGGCCCGGTTCATGGATAGGGATGCCGCCATTGTTGAGGATATCAATTTTGCGCTGGTCAACATCCAGGCAAAACACATCATTACCCAATTCAGCCAGGCAGGCACCTGTGACCAGACCGACATAACCTGTACCAATAATTGTGATTTTCATTTTTTGATCACCAAATTTAATAAGAAGACGCACCATCAAACCTGACACTGCTTGCCATATCCGGGCTAGCCTGGGGGGATATATCCCGTTCAAAGCTGGATGAATGCGGATCTAGTTCATAACGTTCAGTTCTTCTGTCCTTCTTGGAGGATAAGTTTCCCATTTACTGCAGCCAGGGCAATGCCAGTAAAACTGCCTGGCCTTGAAACCACAATTGGAACACTGATAACGCGCCAGTTTTTGTGCATAGCCGTGTACCAGGTTCTTGATGATGGCCAGCTCCGGCCTGACTTCAGGTGGCACCACCATGATGCGGCCATCCAGCAATTTATCCAGACCCAGCAAGGTCGGGGTGCGGCGCAATTCTTCACTGACCAGGCTATTGACGGCATCCACACCCTCCAGTTCCAGCGTGGCTTTGAAGGCAACTTCCAGCAGATCTATCGACGGTGCTTCGGCGAGGTAATTCTTTACCAGATTCAAGCCTTCTTGCGCCTTGTCGAGCTTGCGGTAACCATCCATGAGACGCTGGGCTACCAATGCCACATGCGGCACACTTTGCTGCTCTACCCTGCGCCAGGTTGCCAGGGCTATCTCGGTGTCGCCATTGGCCATATACATGTCACCCATGAGGATGATGGCACGTACATTATTGCGGTCTGCTGCCAGTGCTTTTTCCAGATTGGCCAGGGCAGCGTCAGTATTGGTATGCACCAGTTCATCCTGGGCTATTTCACAATAGAATTGGGCAATTTCTTTTTGGCGCCCACCGGCACCGCATTCCTGCAGGGCATTGGCAGCTTCTATAGCGCGCGCCCATTCTTTTTCACGCTGGTAAATTTCCAGCAAGGCGCGCCTGGCCTGGGCTTCAAAGGGGCTGTTGACGAGCAGGTTATAGGTTTCTTCGGCCCGGTCGAGCAGACCAGCCTTCAGGTAATCCTGGCCCAGTTCATACATGGCCTGGGTCTTTTGCTCGGTTGGCAGGTCTGGCCTGGCCAGCAGGTTTTGATGGACGCGGATGGCGCGCTCAGTCTCACCACGGCGGCGGAACAGGTTACCGAGGGCGAAATGCAGGTCTACCGCTTCAGGATCGAGCCTGACGATGTCGATAAAAGCATCAATGGCCTTGTCTGGCTGGTCATTGAGCAGGAAGTTCAAACCCTTGAAATAGCCGCGCGGCAGGCTGCGGGATTCGGAGATTAACTGACGTATATCGATACGCGCAGCACTCCATCCCAGGGTAAAGAATAAGGGTATGCCTAGCAGCCACCAAATTTCAAATTCCATGTGTATTTCTTCTTATTGTTGAGAACAATGTGATGCCAATGTGAGAGCGAACTTCAAGCTTACTCTGTGGATCTTCTTATGCCAGTGCTCATATGCTGCAACAAGTGCCTGAAAGTGCCAGCGCAGGTGTCAGATATTGCGAATGCTATCAGGCTGGGGCGCTTGTGTGCTGGCCCTTTGCGCGGCTTCACGTTCTTTTTCAATTTCTGCCAGGGTCTTTTTATGCTTGTGCAGATCGCGTCTGTGGCGGAATACCATAGGCACCATGGCCAGTGCGCCCAGCGTAGCACCGCCGGCAAAAAAAGCCAGCAGCATGATGACCAGTGGCGCAGATTGTTGATAGCCAAAGAAATATTGCAGCGTGACAATCTGGTCGTTTTTCAAGGCAAAGCCAAAGAACAGGACAAACAGCACGATGGCGAAAAATCTTGAAATATATTTCATGTATGCATCCTTGAGGATAAGCAGGGAAATCGTCAATTAAGCAATTAATCCCGAAAAGAGCATTGTACTGAAAAAAAACGGCATATCGGAAAACCGATATGCCGTTTTTATTTTTACATCGCTGTCGAAGCCCGATCTTTAACCAGTCAACCTGACTTAGTCATCGTGTATCGGTTGCCCCACCATGGCATCAACACGTTCGCGCAATTCCTTACCTGGTTTGAAGTGCGGCACCCGTTTTTCAGGGACCATCACCTTGTCACCGGACTTAGGATTGCGACCTATCCGTGGTGGACGACTGTTCAGTGCAAAGCTGCCAAAACCGCGGATTTCTATGCGTTGCCCTGTTGCCAGGGCATCCGACATTGCATCCAGTATGGTTTTAACAGCAATATCCACATCTTTAGCTACCAGTTGCGGATATCGCTCTGCCAGACGAGCTATCAGCTCCGACTTAGTCATAGTGAAAACCTTATGACCTAAGCTTAGTTTTTATTGTCGAGCTTGGCTTTCAACAAAGCGCCCAGGCTGGTTGTGCCGGATGCTGCGTTGGAATCAGTAGTGGACATTTTTTGCATAGCTTCTTGTGTTTCAACGCTATCTTTAGCTTTGATAGACAATTGGATACCACGAGCTTTGCGGTCAATGTTCAATACCAGGGCTTCAACTGTGTCGCCGACTTTCAGGTGTGTACCAGCATCTTCCACGCGGTCGCGGGAGATTTCGGATGCACGCAGGTAGCCTTCAACGTCGTCTGCCAACTGGATTACTGCGCCTTTGGCTTCAACGGATTTAACTGTACCAGTAACAACTGCACCTTTGTCGTTCATTGCGCAGTAGTTATTGAATGGGTCGCCTTCCAGTTGCTTAACGCCCAGGGAAACGCGCTCACGCTCAACGTCGATTGCCAGAACGATGGCTTCCAGTTCGTCACCTTTCTTGAAGCGACGTACTGCTTCTTCGCCTGTTTCATTCCAGGACAGATCAGACAAATGTACCAGACCGTCGATGTTGCCGGACAAACCGATAAATACGCCAAAATCAGTGATGGACTTGATCGCGCCGCGAACTTTGTCACCTTTCTTGTGGTTGATCGCGAAATCATCCCAAGGATTGGCTTTGCACTGTTTCATGCCCAGGCTGATACGACGACGTTCTTCGTCGATTTCCAGAACCATGACTTCAACTTCGTCGCCCAATTGAACAACTTTGTTTGGAGCAACGTTTTTGTTCGTCCAGTCCATTTCGGAAACGTGAACCAGGCCTTCGATACCTTGCTCGACTTCAACGAACGCGCCGTAGTCGGTCAGGTTCGTTACTTTACCGAACAGACGTGTGTTCGCTGGGTAACGACGGGACAAACCTGTCCATGGGTCGTCGCCCAATTGTTTTACGCCCAGGGAAACACGGTTTTTCTCTTGGTCGAATTTCAATACTTTTGCAGTGATTTCCTGACCAACTGTCAACACCTCGGAAGGGTGACGTACACGACGCCATGCCAGGTCGGTGATGTGCAACAAGCCATCGATGCCCCCCAGATCAACGAACGCACCGTAGTCAGTTATGTTTTTAACAACACCAGTAACCACTGTGCCTTCTTTCAGGGTTTCCATCAGTTTTTGACGCTCTTCGCCCATGGACGCTTCAACAACAGCGCGGCGGGACAGCACAACGTTGTTACGTTTGCGGTCGAGCTTGATAACCTTGAATTCCATGGTTTTGCCTTCGTAAGGAGTTGTATCCTTAACTGGGCGTGTATCAACCAAAGAACCTGGCAAGAAAGCGCGGATGCCGTTCGTCAGAACAGTCAAGCCACCTTTGACTTTGCCATTTACTGTACCAGTAACGATCTCGCCAGACTCCAGCGCTTTTTCCAGCGCGAGCCAGGAGGCCAGACGTTTAGCTTTGTCACGGGACAAAATTGTGTCGCCGAAACCGTTTTCCAGCGAATCAATCGCTACGGAAACGAAATCGCCGATATTAACTTCCAGGTCGCCCTGGTCGTTTTTGAATTCTTCAACAGGGATAAAGGCTTCAGACTTCAAGCCAGCGTTAACGATCACGAAGTTGTGGTCGATACGGACGACTTCAGCAGAAATCACTTCACCGGAACGCATATCCTGACGTGACAGGGATTCTTCGAACAAAGCTGCGAAGCTATCTGCACCGGTTGCGAAATCTTGGGACATGAAAACAGTAGACATAGTATTTACAAGTTAGCCGGAACGGTGCAAAAGGCACTATTTACCGGGTTAGGTTGAACATCCCTTTATTGACCTTGCGTCAATAAAGGCTCTTGAAACGACACCTGCAAACTTCACCAGATACTTAAATACTTACTTATATAGTGTTGTTTGTCTGTGTTTGCGCATACCAGACCAGTACTTTATTGACTGCTTCTTCAGCAGTTAATTCAGATGTATCCAGGATGATCGCATCTGGCGCGGGCTTGAGCGGCGCTGTGCTGCGGGCACTATCTCTCGCATCACGTTCCATCAAATCTTTTACCAAGTTTTCCATATTAGCAGAAATTCCCTTTTCAATCAATTGCTTATATCGACGGCTTGCGCGCGCCTCAGCACTTGCTGTTAAGAAAACTTTTAAGCTGGCATCTGGGAAGATCACCGTCCCCATATCGCGCCCGTCAGCCACCAGGCCGGGCGTATAGCGAAAAGCCACCTGCAAATCAACCAGCGCCTGGCGTACTGCTGGCAAAACAGCAATGCGTGAAGCAGCCACACCGACTTCTTCTGCCCTTACGGCGTCGGTGACATCAGCATCTTCCAGAAAAACATGGCCGTGAACAAAACGGCAAGGCAGGGTTCTTGCCATACTGGCAATGGTAGTTTCATCATCCAGAGCGATGCCATGGCGGGTAGCCATCAAGGCAGTCAGGCGGTACAGGGCACCAGAATCCAGGTAATGAAAACCCAGATGCTTGGCCACCCTGTGTGCCACCGTGCCCTTACCGGATGCGGTAGGGCCGTCTATCGTGATAACAGGACTACGTGTAGTCATAGAAACAATAAAAACCTTTAAAACAAATCTTTGTGATTAATTTTGGCAAAGACTTCAAAATAATCAGGGAAAGTCTTGGCCACGCATTTTGGATCATTGATGCGCATAGTAGCACCTCTGCGGGCCCGGCCATCGAGGCTGGCCAAAGAGAAGCACATGGCCATGCGGTGATCGTCATAGGTATCTATGGTCGCTGGCAGGATATGCTCCGGTGGGGTCACCGTCATATAGTCTGCCCCCTCTTCCACTATTGCCCCCAGTTTGCGCAATTCTGTTGCCATGGCAGACAGGCGGTCAGTTTCTTTCACGCGCCAGCTGGCGATATTGCGCAGCGTCGTGGTGCCATTTGCATATAGCGCCGCTACCGCAATTGTCATGGCAGCATCGGGGATATGGTTGAAATCCATGTCTATGGCTTGCAATACACCATTGGAAGTGGCTTCTATCCAGTTATCACCACGGGTGATGGTTGCACCCATTTTCTCCAGCGCCTCGGCAAAGCGCACATCGCCCTGTATGCTGGATTTGCCTACGCCTTCTACACGCACAGGGCCACCAGCAATGGCACCAGCTGCCAGGAAGTAAGATGCTGAAGAAGCATCGCCTTCTACGTGGATAACGCCAGGCGATACATAATGCTGGCCTTTTGTAACAGTAAAAGCCTGCCAGCCATCACGCTCTACCGTCACGCCAAATTTTTGCATGAGGTTCAGGGTGATTTCTATATAAGGCTTGGATATCAGTTCGCCTATCACTTCTATCGTCACATCATGTTCACGTGCCATCAAAGGTGCAGCCATCAGCAAAGCCGTCAGGAACTGGCTGGAGACATTACCCTTCACTTGCAAACGCTGGGCATGGATATGACCACGGCGTATATGCAAAGGCGGGTAGCCCGGGTTGCCGGTATATTCTATCTGCGCACCCGCTTCATTCAGAGCATCAACCAGGTCACCGATAGGACGCTCATGCATGCGGTGCACGCCGTGAACGGTGTAATCACCACCCAGCACGGCCAATGCACCAACCAGCGGGCGTATTGCTGTACCGGCATTCCCCATGAACAGATCAGCCTGGTGTTTGGGGAAGTGGCCGTTAACGCCCTCTACCGTGTAATTCTGGCTATCGCCTTCCTGCTCCCAGTGCACACCCAGTTGCGTCAGAGCGTTCAGCATGACCAGGGTGTCATCAGATGCCAGCAAATCCATGATCCGGGTCTTGCCTTCTGCCAGCGCTGCCAGCAAAAGAGTACGGTTGGAAATGCTTTTGGAGCCCGGCAATTTGACCGTGCCCTGCACCTGCATCACAGGTTGCAGATCGAGGTAATGCGGATAATGTTTGCTTGCTTGTGTCATGGTCTTATTCAATTCTGAGTTTGTCGATGTAGAGAAGAGCGTAGCCCTGTCAATCTCCACCTTCACGCTGCTGTTTCTCGGCTGCCTCAATGGCGCTGATCCAGTTATGGCGCGCACGCTGGGCATTGGCGTAAATACCTTCTATGCCTTCACTGTCTGCATCCACCAGATGCTGGCGCAAGATGGACAGGCGGGCGGTGTAGGAATCCAGTTCCTGCAACATCGCAGCGCGGTTCGCCAGGCTGATGTCACGCCACATTTCTGGTGATGAACCGGCAATGCGGGTAAAGTCGCGAAAACCGCTGGCGGCATACTGGAACAAGGTATCCGCATGCGGCTTGCGGGCGATATCATCGACCAGGGCATAAGCCAGCAAATGCGGCAAATGGCTGACTGCGGCAAATACGCCGTCATGGGCTGCTGGCTCCAGATGATGGATGATGGCACCGCATTGCTGCCATGCCCATGCCACTCTCGCCACATCCACATCGCTATTTTCTGGCAGGCGGGTGATGACGGCTTTTTTGCCTGCATACAAATCCACCAGTGCTGCCTCAGGGCCATTCAATTCACGACCGGCGATCGGATGCGCGGGTACAAATTGCGCGATCTTTTCGCCCAGGCTGGCGCGCGCTGAAGCAACCACATCAGCCTTGGTACTGCCAGCATCGGTCACTATCGTGCCCGGCTGCAGGTGAGGATAAATCGCTGTCAATATCGCGCCGGTCTGTGCCACTGGCGCAGCTATTAGCACCAGGTCACAGCTGCGCAATGCCTGTTCGGCACTCAGGGCGATTTCATCAATGATGCCCAGTTGCTGCGCTTTTTCCAGCGAAGCCTGGCTGCGCCCTACCCCGACTATCTGTTCAACTGCCCCTGCCTTTTTCAAAGCCAGGGCAAATGAGCCACCAATCAAACCTACGCCAAAAATCGCTATGCGTTGAAAAGCTTTTTGCATCAGGCGCTCACACTGTACAAGGGTAAGAACCCAGCACCTTGAAGAAGGCTGCCTTATCATTCAATTCGGACATGGCAGCCTCTACCTTGGCATCCATGACATGCCCCTCTACGTCGACATAGAAATAATATTCCCAATTGCCGGTACGTGCAGGGCGTGACTCAAAGCGCGTCATCGAGACACCGTGTTTTTCCAATGGGGCCAGCAGATTATAAACAGCGCCTGCCTTGTTCGGCGTCGCCAGCACGATGGAAGTCTGGTCTTTGCCACTGGGCGTAGTACGCAGGCGGCCAATGACAGCAAAACGGGTACGGTTATGTGGATCATCCTGGATATGTGCAGAGACTATGCCCAGGTTGTACTGGTGACCGGCAATTTCACTGGCTATCGCTGCCACGGTATAGTCACCACTTGCCATACGCGCTGCCTCAGCATTCGATGCCACCGCATGTCTTTCCACATGCGGGAAATGCTGGTTCAGCCAGGCCTGGCATTGTGCCAAAGCTTGTGAGTGGGCGCAAATGCGGCTGACGCCTTCCATATTGCCAGACTTGCTCATCAGGCTATGCTGTACAGGTATCGCCAGCTCGCCACTGATGGCCAGGCTGGTTTGCAAGAGCAAATCAAGAGTACGGTTGATCGCACCTTCAGACGAATTTTCGATAGGCACGACACCAAAGTCCGCCGTACCAGCTTCCGTCGCACGAAAAACTTCATCGATAGACACGCAAGGCAGAGGCTGGATGGCATGACCAAACTGCTTGTAGACAGCCTGCTCGCTGAAAGTGCCGACAGGCCCCAGGAAAGCCACGACCACGCGGCGCTCCAGCGCACGGCAGGCTGACATGATTTCGCGGAAAATCAATTGTATGTCGTCGCTCAGCAAAGGGCCGGGATTGCGTTCGGCCACGCCACGCAAGACTTGGGCTTCGCGCTCAGGGCGAAACACTGGCGCATTGGTTTCTGCCTTGACATGACCAACTTCTTCCGCCACGCGGGCGCGCTGGTTCAGCAAATCCAGGATTTGTGCATCGATGGCATCGATCTTGATGCGCAGGGGGAGTAATTTATTGTCGCTCATAATGACCTAAAAACCGTGTTTGATAGGGTGTGGGCAGGCAGCAATACTGTAGCGCATGACTGCAATGCCGGATATGCTTTTTTCGCCAGGCTTTTGACCTGGTTCATCAGCGCCACGGTTTCCAGGTGATGGTGAGTACCATGCTCAGAAAGGGCTGATGATGAAAATAATGTTAGCGGCACCTGTCTATAGTGTAAACAAAACAGACGCCATGTGCTTAAGCCCCTGGCTTAAGTAGTTAAGTATGTTTGCGGGCAAACTCTTGCATAAAGCTGACCAGGGCCTGCACGCCTTCTATAGGCATGGCGTTATAAATCGAGGCACGCATGCCGCCTACTGATTTATGGCCCTTTAATTGCAACAAGCCACTCGCCTTCGCTTCTGCCAGAAATGCCGCATTCAGGCTTTCATCTTTCAGGTAGAAAGGCACATTCATACGCGAACGGCTGCCTTTTTCTACCCGGTTTTCATAAAAGTCTGTGGAATCGAGGTTGTCATACAGTAAGCTGGATTTGGCAATATTCTTTTGCTCCATCGCTGCCACACCGCCCTGTTGCTTGAGCCACTGGAACACCAGGCCCGCAATATAAATCGCATAGGTTGGCGGGGTGTTGTACATGGAATCATTGTCGGCAACGATTTTCCAGTCAAAGGCAGATGGACAGATGGGCAAGGCATGGCCAAGCAAATCTTCCCGCACGATGACGATGGTCAGACCCGCCGGACCGATATTTTTTTGCGCACCACCAAAGATGACGCCGTATTTGGAGACATCAATCACGCGTGACAGAATGTGCGAAGACATGTCGGCAACGATAGGCGCATCACCAGTTTCTGCGGCGATATCCGGAGCAAAATTGTATTCGATACCGTCAATAGTTTCATTGGTACACAAATGCACATATGCTGCGCCATGCGTCAATTTCCAGCTATCGCGTGGCGGCACAATTGTGAACCCGCTAGCCTCACCGGAAGCCGCAATATTCACATTACCGTATTTTTTTGCTTCCTTGATGGACTTGCCCGTCCAGGAACCGGTATGCACAAAGTCTGCCGTCGCAGGCTGTGGCTTGCGTCCCATCAGATTCATGGGGACGATGGCGTTTTCGCCCAGGCCACCACCTTGCAGGAACAGGATTTTATAATTGTCCGGCACCGCCAGCAGCTCGCGCAAATCACTTTGCGCAGCAGCGAGGATGGACATGAATTCTGGCCCGCGGTGGCTCATTTCCATGACGGACATGCCACTGCCATGCCAGTCCAGCATTTCGGCAGCGGCTTGCTGCAATACCTCTTTCGGCAATACTGCCGGGCCTGCAGAGAAATTGTAGATCGTCGTCATGATGTTTTACTCCGCTGCGTCGGCTTCTGGTGCGCTGCCTTCTGCTTCGCCAGCACCGTTATCGCCTGTATCTACATCCGCATCTGTTTCAACAATACGTTGCAGGCCAGACAGTTTGGTGCCATCTTCCACCGCAATCAGGGTCACGCCCTGGGTTGCCCGGCCCATTTCACGGATTTCGGAAACGCGGGTACGGATCAGGATGCCACCGGTAGTGATCAACATGATCTCGTCCGTTGTCTCTACCAGGGTAGCCGCTACAACCTTGCCGTTACGCTCGGAAGTCTGGATAGCGATCATGCCCTTGGTGCCACGGCCATGACGGGTGTATTCAGTGATAGGAGTACGTTTGCCGAAGCCGTTTTCAGTCGCAGTCAACACAGATTGCTGTTCGTTTTCAGCCACCAGCAATGCAATAACCTGCTGACCTTCATCGAGGTTCATACCGCGTACGCCACGGGCTGTACGGCCCATAGGACGTACATCGTTTTCATCAAAGCGCACTGCCTTGCCAGAATCAGAGAACAGCATGACATCGTGCTTGCCGTCGGTCAGCGCAGCGCCGATGAGGAAATCGCCTTCGTCCAGGTCCACCGCAATAATGCCGGCTTTACGCGGGTTACTGAAGTCAGTCAAAGGTGTTTTCTTGACTGTGCCCAGGCTGGTGGACATGAAGACATAATGGTCTTCAGGGAAAGTACGGTTATCGCCAGACAAAGGCAGGATGACAGTGATTTTTTCACCGTCCTGCAATGGGAACATGTTCACGATAGGCTTGCCGCGCGAAGTACGCGAGCCTTGCGGTACTTCCCACACCTTCAGCCAGTACATGCGGCCACGGTTACTGAAGCACAGGATGTAATCATGGGTATTGGCCACGAATAATTGCTCGATCCAGTCATCATCTTTTGTTGCCGTCGCCTGCTTGCCACGGCCACCACGTTTTTGCGCGCGGTATTCAGACAAGGGTTGCGACTTCATATAGCCAGTGTGCGACAGGGTCACGACCATGTCTTGCGGCGTGATCAGGTCTTCCGTACCCAAATCTGTAGCGTTATGGGTGATTTCTGAACGGCGTACGTCTTTGTTGCCTTCGCCATATTCATTGCGGGCCAGAGTCAGTTCATCAGTGATGATGACGGTGACGCGTTCTGGCTTGGACAAGATATCCAGCAAATCGGCGATTTCGGCCATGACGTCTTTGTATTCATTGACGATCTTGTCTTGTTCCAGGCCAGTCAGGCGTTGCAAACGCATTTGCAGGATTTCCTGCGCCTGGTCGTCAGACAATTTATACAGGCCATCAGGCTGTATGCCGTAATGCTTGGGCAAATTCTCAGGGCGGAAAGCATCGATGCCAGCAGTATTGTCAGCCGCAGTACGCACCAGCATCTCGCGCACCATGGAACTATCCCAGGCACGGGTCATCAATTCCTGTTTCGCGATCGGTGGCGTAGGCGCAGCGCGGATGATGGCGATAAAGTCATCAATATTTGCCAGCGCAACAGCCAGACCTTCCAGCACATGGCCACGCTCACGCGCTTTACGCAGCTCAAACAGGGTGCGGCGTGTCACTACCTCACGGCGGTGTGAAAGGAAGCAGGACAGCATTTCCTTCAGGTTCAGCAGTTTTGGCTGGCCATTCACCAGCGCCACCATGTTCATGCCAAAGGTGTCTTGCAATTGCGTTTGCTTGTACAGATTATTCAGTACGACATCAGGTACTTCACCACGCTTGAGTTCAATGACCACGCGCATGCCCGATTTATCGGATTCATCGCGGATATCAGAAATACCATCGAGCTTTTTGTCACGGACCAGCTCGGCGATACGTTCCAGCAGGGATTTTTTATTGACCTGGTATGGCAGCTCATCAACGATCAGCGCAGTGCGGCTGTCTTTGCCAAACTCTTCAAAGTGCGTCTTGGCACGCATGACCACGCGGCCACGGCCAGTGCGGTAACCATCACGCACACCAGATACGCCATAGATAATGCCGCCGGTAGGGAAGTCAGGCGCAGGGATGATCTCGATCAACTCATCAATCGTGCAATCACTATTGCGCAAGACATGCAGGGCGCCGTTGATGATCTCGGTAATATTATGGGGCGGGATATTCGTCGCCATACCCACCGCAATACCGGATGCGCCATTGATCAGCAGATTCGGTATACGGGTAGGCAGAACCGAAGGCTCTTTCTCTTTACCGTCATAGTTGGGGACGAAATCGACAGTTTCTTTTTCGATATCCGCCAGAATTTCATTGGCGATCTTGTCCAGGCGGCACTCGGTGTAACGCATCGCCGCAGCATTGTCGCCGTCGATGGAACCGAAGTTACCCTGACCATCGACCAGGGTATAACGCAGGGAAAAGTCTTGCGCCATACGCACCAGCGTGTCGTAAATGGAGGCATCGCCATGGGGATGGTACTTACCCATGACCTCACCCACCACACGCGCACATTTGACGAAGGGGCGGTTATAGACATTGTTCATTTCGTGCATCGCGAACAATACGCGACGATGCACAGGCTTTAAGCCATCACGCACATCCGGCAAAGCGCGACCTACGATAACGCTCATCGCGTAATCGAGATAGCTTTTGCGCATTTCTTCTTCAAGGGAAATCGGGAGTGTTTCTTTTGCGAATTGATCCATTGGCGGCCGGCGAATTAGAGCTTGGTTAATTAATAACGTCTTAATAACGTCTTTAATAAAATCTTATTAAGACTGCTAAAGACTGACGTTTAACTCTTGATTCTAACATGCCTCCCCCGCTGAATTCCATTTATAGCAATTAAGTCGGCCAAACACAGCTAATAGCCTGCAAAATAGCCAACTATCAGCATGCAACACTGTCATTCAAATGACAGCCGGGGTGCAAATTTATATGATTTAATCAAAAGCATAATAAAAAACACCTGACAAAATAATCAACATCCTACGGAGACAACCATGTTAAAAAATTTGACAGCACTTTGTGTGCTTGCAGCATTCGCCTTGCCTGCTTCATCAGCCCTGGCTCAGAATGCTGCGGCTGCACCAGCATCGACAGCACAAAGTGCTGAAGCCCCTGCTTCTGCCGCTGCCCCCGTTACACCTGCAGCAGCGCCAGCAGCAGCTACCCCACCAGCACCGCCCAAGCGCTGTGACTTTGCCCTCACCCTGCAAAGCGATGAGATTTTTGAACACAAGAAATCCGTACAATTGTCTGTACTAAATAGCAAGGGCAAAGAGCGCATCGATAACGAAGTCATGGCCAAACTGGCAAATTGCACCAAAGTTGACCTGATCGTCGTCAGTGGCCATACCGACTTGATTGGCAGCCATGCGCAAACCCAGAAATTATCTGAAAAGAATGCTGATGCCGTCGTGGCCTACCTTGGCAGCAAAGGCCTGAATGCCCCTATGGATACCATGGGCATGGGTAAAACCCAGCAAATCAAGGCTTGCGATGACAAATTGCCAAAAGCAAAACTGGCAGAATGTCTTGCACCAAACAGGCGCATAGTCATCGAAGGACGCGGTTTAGCAAAATAATTTCATGTGAGAAATCAGTCTAATTTCTGGTCAAAAACAAAACATTTCTGCTCCGGAATTGATATTAGCTTGCCAAACCATACATTTCGTTGTCAAAATACGACATATTTAACTAACTGTAACTTTGTCTATTTAACAATTTTCGTCTTTATATGGATGACTATGGCAAAATAGAACGAATGTTGATTTATGGCCGTGATGATGTTTGACGAAATAGTAATGTCATCATCGCCGTGTTAATATCTGGTTTTATGCAGTAATTTGCGCAGTTCATCTGCGGTAATAATCTCACCCGAGAGGAGAAATATGAAAAATTTAGTCAAGCTCGTTATCGCAGCGTCCGCAGTAGCATCCTTTTCTGCTTCCGCACAGCAAGACATTATGGCTAACAAGCCACACAGCGCCTATGTACAAGATGGTCGCGGTGTAATTGCACGTGACCCATTTGGTCTGTGCTGGCGTACTGGCTACTGGACTCCTGCTGACGCAGTTCCAGGTTGCGATGCACCATTGGTACAACCAGCTCCACCTACACCACCAGCAGCACCAGCAGTTGTTGCACCAGTTGAACCACCAAAACCGGTTGTTCCACCTGCACCTACTTCTGAAAAAGTAACATTTGCAGCTGACGCATTCTTTGATTTTGACAAAGCAGTTCTGAAACCAGAAGCTAAAGTCAAACTCGACGACATGGCATCCAAACTGAAATCAATCAATCTGGAAGTCGTGATCGCTGTTGGTCACACTGACTCTGTAGGCTCTGACGAATACAACCAAAAATTGTCTATCCGTCGCGCTGAAGCAGTCAAAGCTTACCTGGTAAGCAAAGGTATTGAAGCTAACCGTGTTTACACCGAAGGCAAAGGCGAAAAACAACCAGTAGCTGACAATAAAACAGCTGATGGCCGCGCTAAAAACCGTCGCGTTGAAATCGAAGTTGTTGGTACACGCAACGTTAAGTAATCGAAGCCTGGCTTCAATAAAAAAACCCGCTTCGGCGGGTTTTTTTATTTGTGGCTTGCGCTCATACATTTCTGCTTCGTTTCCGCATCAGCTCCAAACTCCTTCCAAATCCCTTCCAGATCATTTCCACACTATGTTTATTTTCCGCCAATGCGGTATAGCCCCGAATCGCCTACAATAGCGGTTTCGCAGCTCATGCCCTGACCGGGCACCTCAGACCACATCATGTCGACCTTGAACGCTGATCCCGCAGAAATCCAGAAATTTAGTGAACTTGCCCATCGCTGGTGGGACCCCACCTCCGAATTCAAACCACTGCATGAAATCAATCCCCTGCGTCTGGAATGGATCAACCAGCGCGCACCGCTGGCGGGCAAACAAGTCATCGACGTAGGCTGCGGCGGCGGCATCCTGGCCGAGTCCATGGCAAAAAAAGGCGCAACCGTTACCGGCATAGACCTGTCTGACAAAGCGCTCAAAGTCGCCGACCTGCACGGTCTGGAATCTGGTGTCAACGTGCGCTATAAAAAGATCGCTGCAGAAGACATGGCAGAAGCCGAAGCTGGCCAGTTTGACATCGTCACCTGCATGGAAATGCTGGAACACGTGCCCGACCCCGCATCCATCATCAAAGCCTGTGCAAAGATGGTCAAACCCGGTGGCCACATATTCTTTTCAACCCTGAACCGCAATGCCAAGGCTTACCTGTTTGCCGTCATCGGTGCAGAATACCTGCTGCAAATGCTGCCCAAAGGTACACATGACTATGCCAAGTTCATTACCCCGGCAGAATTGTCGCAAGACATACGCAATGCAGGTCTCGAATTACATGCGATGAAGGGCTTGAGTTATAACCCCCTCACCCAAATCTATTCACTGAATGCCGACACCAGCGTCAACTACATGGTCGCCTGTACACGCCCGCTTTGAACCGGATAAATTTGATGAGCCTGATAAATCCGATGTGCTCAATGAACTTAACAAAACGCCTTCATCAAACATGAGCGCGTGCTTTTGATTCCTTTGATCTTTTATTATGCAAACTCCACTAGCAATACTGTTTGACCTGGACGGCACCCTGGCAGATACGGCACCCGACCTGGCAGCAGCAGTCAACGTCATGCGTGCAAACCGCCAACTGACTCCCGTCCATTATCACAGCTTGCGCCCTCATGCCTCTGCAGGCGCGCGCGGCTTGCTGGGTGCAGGTTTTGGCATGACGCCTGAACACCCCGACTACCCCACCATGCGCGATGAATTCCTGTGCCAGTACGAATCCGCCATCGCCGTCCATAGCAAACTCTTCAAACAAGTGCCTGATCTGTTGCGCGGCCTTGATGTCATGGGTGTTGCCTGGGGCATAGTCACCAACAAAGCCATGCGCTTTACCCGCCCGCTGATCCCGCTGCTGGATTTGCAGGAAGCACGCTGCGTCATCTCCGGCGACACCACCCCCCATTCCAAGCCCCACCCCGCCCCCTTGCTGGAAGCAGCAAGGCAGCTGGGCATACGTTCAGAAAATTGCTGGTACGTTGGTGACGACCTGCGCGACATCCAGGCTGCCGAAGCCGCCGGCATGACCAGCATCGCCGCCGCCTGGGGTTATTGTGGTGCCACCGAACCCAAACACTGGAAAGCCGACGCCATCATCGACAGCCCGCTGGAACTGCTGGAGCTGGTACGCGCCAAACATTTACAGGCCGTAGGCTCTTGAATCTTCCGTACCAGCCTATATATGGGATATACTAGCAATGCTTAGGGGTCGACCAGGTTTCGACAGGGGTTGCAAAGCAGCGCAGGGCATACCGAGGCCAGACTACCTCGTAAATACAATCTGAACTATATAACTGCAAACGATAACTCGTACGCATTAGCCGCTTAATACCGGCTAACCTTACACCACTTCGTCCATAGGGTGGGCTGGCAACAGCAGTAAGGACATTCATATGGAATCGTCTTGAGCCGGGTTACTTGACTCTCGATTAAATAATAGGTAACTCGTCCTGCCGCAGCGTGTGCGTCCGCGTCGTCAGGATTAAATCAAATGGCAGCACTAAGTATGTAGAACTGTCTGTAGAGTGCTTCTGGACGCGGGTTCGATTCCCGCCGACTCCACCAAAAATGCAAAACCACCCAGCTTCATCGGGTGGTTTTTTATTTTTGTTGATTTGGTGGGGATCTAACCCGCGGGACGTGGGGCGAACAGGGGTTTCGAGCTGCATGCAGCGAGCCTGTGAGCGACATATCGCTTGCAAGCGATATGGCTGGCTAGGATGGACGATTCCCGCCGACTCCACCCAAAATTCGTAAGCCATTGATTCGTCAACGGTTGTTCCTTTTTGTCTGTCCGGTTTGTCTTGAAACCTCAAGGCAGCCCCCTCAATAATGGGACAGGAATAGCAATCAAGTTACCGTCACGCCTCGGTTTCAATTTTAAAAATTGAAGTGGCCTATTAACTGATTAACATTTTTCGATGCGCGGGACAACAAGCGCAGCATTCTGTTTTCTTACGAAGTTAAGGTAAATCTCTTCATTAGTAGTCATGTAAATTACATCGATTGGAGCCATTAAGCTCAGCGAGGAAAAATATTCCTTTAACTCAGCAAGACCATTCACCGACTCATAAACCACCAAGATATCCACATCTGAAACTTGTGGTTTGCTAGTTAAAATTGAACCGAATAAATAAATCTTTCCTCCATCAAATGCAGCAGCCGCATCCAAGATGAAAGGGTAAATTTCAAGCAGTAATTCTTCTTTTTTAACTATTTAAGGCTCCTAGTAACTGCCGAACATCTACGATTCGAACGCCTGCACTTCTGGCTGCGTCAACGGCTTCGGGCGTGACACGTCCATTTGGATTGTTAACAAGAATGGTTCGACTTCTTCCGAATCTCTGAATATTATCTCTGATTACATCGGCGGTGATTTCATACTCGTTAATAGCCAAAACTTGATACGCAGCCATCGTATGCCGATGAATAAGAAACGTATTGTTGTTCAACATCTCTACGCGAGAAACGACTTCATGCTGAGACAACGCTCGAAAAATGAATCTTCTTTCCGGGCAAATATATCCTCGCAAGTCTTTTTGATTGACTGCCCTAAGCAAATCGCCCATCCCGCCAAGTCCAACCGGAACGCCGTAAGCAAAATTTATAAGATCTCCATCGAAAAGTGCATCCTTGGGTATGTTTAAAATAAATTCTACATCTGATCGGCGAGCTATAGCCGGGATATTAGCCAATCCTGCGACACGCAACGACATAACCGCGACCAGAACAGGGCCCATCTCTTCAATATCTAGCTCAATCAGATTGTTTTCTACGGCGCGCACGCTTGAAACATGCTCGTGTGACAATTTGCCCGCAACCCAATTAGTGCTGCCATCTGTAACTGTCATGTGTTAACTCACTCAAATATTTTATTAAGTTGCTCCGGAAATTGTTCACCACTGTGTGGAACACCTCCTAAATGCTTTGCCTCAAAGTCATTAACATGCTGTCGAAAAGTCTCAATGGTGAGAAATTCTTCCTCGTGAAGTAAAGTGCGATTGGCATCAAGAATATCGAGAATTTTACGGTTGTTGGGGATAATGCTTTCCCTTATTTTTCGACGCCATTGAGCTGGCACTGAGCTTTCCGGATTAAATCGCTCGTCTGTATTTGGCCCGTATTTATCAAAAATTGATCTATTTTCCAAAAGAAGTGGGGCTATTGCGTATCTTGCTTCTTTTCTAGAAGGGAAAAGTTTTATCCCAAATAGAGCCGCTAGCTTTTCCTTATGCCGTCTTTTCCATTCAAGAATCAAATCTTCCGAGAACTTATCCTCGGCCTTATCAATCGAGGTGTGACAATTTGGACAAAGCAAAAGAAGATTTTCATATCTGCTTCGCTCCTCATCGGTTAGTTTCGCATCCGCACGGGGGCCTTTGTCTCCTGCGCTAATGATATGTGCGATCTCAGCAATGTGAATAACTTCATCATCAAATTCTTTGAATATTGGCTCAGAGCAATTGGGGTTAGCGCAATAGCCTCCAGAATCCGCAAACAAACGAAGCTTGGTAATTGGCGTCGGCGCAATCCGGCCATGTGAACATGTCATGTTATAGCTTTCAGCGTTATTGAAGTGGCTCAACGAGCGCCACCGGTCACATTTCGAATAGCCTAGTGGCTCCAAATTCCTAAGCCTTTGAACGGCTCTTTAACAGGAATCTCAGCACCCACCAGTTTCCACGTAGAGAATGCTGTGCTTATTTTTCGCTGAAGTTATCCTGCTTGGCTGCAATCTACATAGTTCAATTTCTGCGCGTCAATCTTTATAAAATACTATATGTGATGAATGTTGTCTAGTTGATCATAATTCAACCCCAACATCAACGTCATCCCATCCTGAGGCGACACATGAAAACCATAGTATTCATAAACGCTTTTGCCTTGTCATTCAAGGCATGAATAAGCAAAGTGCGCACGCCAGTGTTTTATGAGACCTGCAATACCCGGTTCACTGCATCCTATAAAAATGCTACACACAGTTTAATGTCTTGCGTCTCGCTATCTACTGCAAGGCGGCTAAGAACCAGCACCGGAATGGATTCAGGCATATTGCAGCGTATATTGCGGTGGCAAGTTGATGTGCGACTGCTCCAGCCGCCATGACGTAATAGCCACGTACCTTAGTTTGCCCATCAAGCACAACAAAAAATCTGCCAACACCCGTGAGTTGATTGCTCATGGCACGACAGTTGAGCCAGTCATCCAATGATACGATAGCCTGCAAGTTATCAGATGCTGAGGAAATCAATCCCTCATTCAATCCCTATCCGGCGCCCCAAGCGGAAATAACTGTCGATAAGGCCGTGCCTCTTCCACTGCCCTTGCGAATGATGGCCGGGCCAGCAAGCGGTTGCGGTAGGCGCGCAGTCGTGGGTATTTTTCTGCGATCTGCTGGGTCCAGTCTGCATAGAAAAGTGAAGGTGCTGCGGCGCAATCTGCCAGCGTGAAAGCTTCATCGCTTGCCCATGTTGCTATGTCGGGATGATCTTCCAGCCATGCATAGGCGAGGTCGAGTTTGCTGGCGGCATGGGCCAATCCTTCCTGTCTTTTTACAGTGTCGCCTGTCAGTGCTGCGCCTACCGCATGTTGCACCGGGGTCATGATGTGCAGGTCGAAGTAGCGGTCAAGAAAGCGCACGTCCAGTGCCTGCATGGGATCTGCGGGCAGCAGGCGCACTGGTCCAGGGTGGGCCAGTTGCAGGTACTCGATGATGATACTGGTCTCGACGACATTGCGCTCACCATCGACCAACAGGGGAAATTTGCCCAGGGGCCAGCGTTGCAGCCACTCTGCTGTGTATCCGGGGGTATCTGGCCCAATGCAACGGAATTCGAAGGCAGTGTCATTCTCATACAGGGCGATGAGGACTTTCTGGGTGTAGGAAGAGAATGGGTGACCATATAGTGCGAGTGACATTGCCTATACCTTTAAGTATGTGTTCGTTGATGAGGTTCACGCTGCCCAAGTATTCGTCTCGCTTTGTGGCCGTGCGTATGACCAGGGCCATCCCGGTCATGCGCCGCAAATACACGCCTGGCCCGATTCTCCGCGGCCACACATATTGAATCCAAAACTGCCATTCGGCGACAAGTCTTATTATTTGCCGACTATGTCAAAAATGCAACAACTTGTAAAATGAGAATGATCATGAAACGACTTGCTATATAACAACGTCGGCGACAAGTGAGTACAGGGCAATAGATGTTGCCCGCGGAAGCATTTATCTCATCAGCGCAAAGGTGATTAAACGCGGTCCTCTCTACCCCCGAAGAATGGATACACGCTTCATTTTCATGAAAATAAAAGTGAGTTAAAACTATGCCCTTACAAGCACATATACATGCACATATCGAAAGAATCTTTAAAGCCATACCGGTTTTTTGCTCCTGCCTGCCGGTCTTTGTACTGACTGCCTGCAGCAGCGGCTCAATCGCTGACAATGGTGACAAGGCCCAGGCCAAACTGGCCATGCAGGCACCGCCAGCAGGCGTTACGGTCGTCGCAACCTATGATGGCAATATCTATAAGGCGAGATTTAACCAGGCCTGTACGCCAAACCAGGTGGCCGATTTTATTTCAAACCAGCCCCAGCTTTTGGGGAGTGTTTATCCTGAAGATTGTGGTATGTCAAAAACCAAAGCTCCAGTTTTACAATGGCCAGAAGGTTATCTGCCGGTGAACACCGCCATTGCAGAACCCTGGAATATTAATATTATCAAGGACAGCCAGCCTTATCTGTCGGCCACCAGCAAGTACCCGCAATATCAGTTGCCAGGTAATCTGCCTGCTGGTAGTTACGAATGGACAGTCAGTTACAAAAGCAAGAACGGCACGACACCACAGAGCCAGACAAGGCGTTTTTATGTTGATGCCACTGCGATTGATGTGGCCAGTTATAACCCCACGCAAATCATCAATGCAACAAAATCAGCGATCAGGCCGCGCATGTTCCCCAGAGGCTTGAGCAAGGAAGCCATGCTGGCCAATATCACGCAAAATGCCAGCGCCCCATTTGCAATCCTGAAAGAAAGGGCAAAAAAAATACAGGCGAACCCAATTGATCCAGAACCACAGAAACGGCCTCTCAACACACCAAACCCGACTGACTATACAAGCTGGCTGATTTCACTCAACAACATCGCCTCAGCCGCCGCCAGCGACATGAATTATCTTGGCTACGTGTCAAAGCTGACCAATGACGCCAGTATGGCTACCGCTGGCAAGGCACGCCTGCTGGCACTGGCAGACTGGGATCCGGTTAATGGTGTCAGCAACTATGCGTTCCAGGATCAGGCAGCACGCCAGGTGCTGCTGGCGCTGGCCAAAGGCTATGATTATTTCTATGATGATCTGAGCGCTGCAGAAAAAAGCAAGGTCATCAGCGTCATCAAAACGAGAGCGGAACAAATGATGCCGCTGATTGCCAATCATCATTTGCACAAAAAAGATTCGCATGGCGTGACCAATGTCGGTTTCTTGCTGAATGTATTATTGCTGCTGGCAGGCGACCAGAACTTCCCGGAAGCAGAGCAATATCTGCGTGATGCCTATACCACCTTCCTGGTCAGCAGTACCGCCCATGGTGGTGACGATGGCGCGTTCCAGAACGGTACAGGTTATGGCTGGTATGTCGCAACCTTGCTCGAAACCCTGATCAACATCAAATCTGTTACTGGCTACGATATCAGCAATCAGCCCTACTATGCCAAGTATGTGGATTACCTGATGGCATTCACCGCGCCTTTGTACAAGCAGTTGATGACGCCATTTGGCGATGACCACACCTATAACTATGATTACCTGGCCTATTCATTCGACACCTTGCAGCCATTTGCATTGCTGACGCAAAATGCTACGCATGAATGGTATTTCCAGGCGAACAAGGACAATCTCACCAATCAGAATATCCGTCCGGTTTATTATTTTAATCTGGTCGCCATGGGTGCCAAGCCGGTCACCCCGGTTGCGCCAACGCAGGACAATTGGTTCTTCCCGAATGCGGGGCTGGCCTCGCTGACCAGCAAGTTCACGGATGCAAACAGGTCCAGCATTGCCTTCCGGTCCAGTGAATGGGGTGCCTACAACCATTCCTATGCGGACCAGAACAGTTTTACCCTGGTTTCCAAAGGCAGGGACATGCTCATCAGCAGCGGCTATTATTATGCTTATGATTCAGAACATCACAGGCAAACCCGTTCAACCAGGTCACAGAATGCCCTGACCTTTGATGGCGGGATAGGCCAGTCAGAATCCCAGACGACGGTGTCACCACTCAAACCAACTGTCCCGGTCAGCACATCGGATGCCGCAGGCCAGCTCTATAACGGTGGCGAGAGTAACGGCATTGCCATCGTGACCGGCGATGCGAGCAAAGCTTACCGCCGCCAGACTGCCAGCGGCACGCCAGCGACATGGGTGCCACTGCTCGATAATGCGATACGTTCCATGGCTTATTTCAAGGATGAGCGTATTATCGTCATCTATGACTGGGCCAATAGTTCAACAGCGCGCACCTGGGAATTGAACTTCCATGCCTTGCAACCGTTTAATATTGATACTACCGGCGCGGCCAGGCTTGTCAACGCCCCGTCGTCCATCTGTATCACTCACCACAACTTTCCATCGGTGATGACGATGACTGATCAGGTCGATATCCAGCCAGACAAGCCATCTCCCAGTCAGTATCACCTGCGCTCGACGGCAACAGCCCCAAGTAAAGAATTGACCGCCATCACCGTAATACGTGAAGATTGCGCCATAACGCCCATTAACATCAACGTGAGCGGTACGGATGCTCAGGTCATGATAGGCAGCAAGGGCGTGGAATTTAACAAGAAGGTCGTTTCCATCCTCAAGAAATAGATAATTGGCCCACCGCATCCAAGGTGGTCTCACGGAGCTTGAACTCATTTCATCAACAGGGATGAGTTCAAGTATTACGCAAGCGGCCTTGTATGCCTGGAACTAAATCAGCTCTGATTTGAGTTTGCATGGCATCGCCAGTTCTCCATTTGCAAATTCATGTTCTACATCTTTATGCAAACGAAGCGTACTCTTCATCCACGGATATTTGCCACATTATTATTCATCCATCGCCTGACGATATTCAGGAAAATCCAGCGTTTTATGCCCGACAAATTCACCCCATGTTGCACATAGAATTCATCAGGCGTTTCATAGATACCCAGATCAGCATTGATGCCATCTTTTTGTATATAGGTATCACTTCCCTTCCACTCAATTTGCGGGTTTTGTAAATCTGGCGTTGCTGCTCCATAGCCGCAAAACGCGCCTTGCTCACGTGAAAATCTTTGCTGCAATTGGCAAAGGTATTTTTTATCGAGAATGAACCCTTCCAGATGAAGCCAGCGCCCGGCAAACCAGACCTCAACCCAGCTATGGATAATGCTGCGTGGTGCCAGGGCGTAAGCCAGGCCCGTGATGGCCCCTTTTTGCAAAGCCTTGTCTATGGTGAACCCATGGAAACGGCAAGGGATATCCAATGCACGTAATAAGGCCATGAGTAAAGTGCCCTTGGTATTGCACTGCCCTATACCGTCTGCCAGCACTCGTGATGCAGGCAAATCATCTGCCGTGTTATAGCCAAAAGCGATTTCATCACGCACGAAACCATAAGCTGCACCAATGCGGTCGAATTCATCCAGATTCTTCCACCCACGCACTGCAATCAGTTTCTGTATGGAAGGGTGCTGGTAATCAAGCAAGGCACTGGGTTTGAGCAGCGCGTTTTCCGTCGCAAAATTGCGAGCCTGTGCCTCTTTTGTGTTTGTATCAGCCATGATTTCGTTATTTTCTTAAAATTAAATTTGAGTCTGATAACCATTTAAAACCCTGTAGTAACTATAGAGTCAATCACTTTTTTAGTTCAATGTGAAATGACACCCTGAGCTCACCCCCGCTTGCCAGCGACAAAGTGTTTGCTGCAACCCAGCCACACGCCTGTGAGAAAAACCTGGCTTGCCTGCCTCAAAATGTTGTTGCTAAATACGCACAACCACTTCAACTAAAACAATGGTCCACAAAAAAACACTTAAAATATCGACATGATAAAAATACAATCATAAACAACGCCAAATCACCGGATTTCCCGCGTCTTTCCACTCAGGGAGCATCATGAAACTTCCAAAAATAAAATTCAAAATATGGCATGGCTTCTTGCTGCTGATTTTGCTATTCATCATCCCGCCCCTCATCATCACTTTGTCACAGAGATGGGAAGTGTCTGACAGTGATCCTGATCGCGGTGCAATGACGGTCAAGCAGGATGTATTTGGTGACAGCGCAAGCAAGATTGTTTACCTGGAACAGAACTGGAAGCCTGAGCAGAGTCTGTGGTTCTACACCACGACGCAGGGCTCCAACTTGCTGCCTTATGATTTTTTCCTGGTGCTGGAACAGGACGACAAGCCTGAGCTATTCCGCAGTGATGAGAACATTAATCGCTACCGTTATCTGCCACAGAAAAAAACCTCCAGTAACCCTGATGCCTTGCCTGTGGGCTTTGTCAAAGACAATTACCTGAGCAAGAATTACATGGGCTTCACCTGCGCCGCCTGCCATACTGCGCAAGTCAATTACAAGGGTACGGGCATGCGTATTGACGGTGGCCCGGCCAGTGCAGACATGGCGGGATTCCTGAAAGGACTGACCCAGGCGATGGTGGCAGTCAGGGACAAACCTGATGTGCAAAAACGTTTTGTCCAGGCTGTTTTGAAACTCGGTGCTTATAGTAATGAAGCGGATGTGATTGCCGATATCAAGACTTATACCCTGCGCCTGACCAGCTATAACATCATCAACCACAGCCCGGTCGATTATGGTTACGCGCGGCTGGATGCCTTTGGCCGTATCTATAACCGCACGCTGGAACATTTGCTGAACCGCCAGCAGATAGAAGAAGTGCTGGGCAAGGTGTTGACTGAAGATGAAGTGAGGACAGCGCTGGCTGGCATAGGGCCGGATATCAGTTCTGCCGACCGCGACAAGATCGTGGAAAGAGTGGCGACCTCGGCCAAGAACATCGTCAAACTCAGGCAGGAATTATTCATCAAGGCGGATGCGCCTGTCAGTTACCCATTTCTGTGGGATATTGCCCAGCATGACTATGTGCAGTGGAATGGCCTTGGTGGCAATGGTGGCCTGGGGCCGTTGGGGCGCAATACAGGAGAAGTCATTGGCGTATTTGGCTCGCTGGACTGGCATGAAGGCAAGCGCTTCTCTATTACTTCATTGATTTCTGGCCAGGGCTGGACCAAGAAGGTCGTTGAGTATAACAGCTCCATCAATACCCAGAACTTGCGCCGCATAGAAAACCAGCTGACTGAATTGCAGTCACCCAAATGGCCGCAAGAGATTTTGGGCAAGCTGGATCAGACCCGCATCAAGCGTGGTGAAAAACTGTTTGCCAATTATTGCGTCAGCTGCCATGCAGAGATAGACCGCAGTTCACCACAACGGCGCGTGGTGGCGCATATGTCCAAGCTGGAAGAAGTGGGTACCGACCCCACCATGGCCGACAACAGTATCAAATACGATGGTTATTCAGGCATCTTGCGCAATCAATACGTAGGCGCGGGTGTGGGTGATGTCTTGCTGGATAAAAAAGCCCCTATCGCTGCCCTGCTGACCAAGGCGACTCTGGGCGTGGTGACTACACCAGATGCAGACAAGGGTTTCATACGCCGCTGGTCTGAGTGGTTGCACAATATCATCCAGGCTCTGTTTGGCAATGAGATCAAGGATTCAAACAAGCATGGTAATTACATACCTGATACCACGATGAATCCCTACTCTTCACTGCAAGCCTACAAGGGACGCTCACTGAATGGCATCTGGGCGACCGGGCCTTATCTGCATAATGGTTCGGTGCCTACCTTGTATGATTTGTTGCTGCCAGCGACCTGCCCTGCAGACCAGAAAGATGCAGAATGCCGCCCTGAAAAATTCCTCGTTGGTTCGCGTGAATTTGATGCAGAAAAAGTCGGCATGAAGAGCACAGGTTATGAAGGCTTTACCTTCGATACCAGGCTCAATGGCAACCGTAACTTTGGTCATGAATATGGTACCAAGGCAGCAAAAGAGCCAGGTGACTTGCCTATGCTGACGAAGGAACAAAGGCTGGATTTGCTGGAGTACTTGAAGGATCAGTGATGATCTTCACATTGGCCGGTGGTTGATCCCGCGATCAGCACCGGCTGCCACAAGACCTGCAAGTCTGCTGCGGGTGTGCCGCTCATCAGCGCCAGCAGCATTTCACTCATCTTGGTGCCAGCCGCTCTTGGGTCGGGCTGGTCTATGATGGTGACCTGGTCACCGACCAGGGTGTCTTCCATATTGCCCCAGACGATGACGGAGATGTCGCGGCCTATGGTAATACCAGCATCCATCAGAGCGCGCATGGCACCGACACCTGAGAGATGGTTATCGACGATGATGGCACTGGGTCTTGGTGAACAGTTCAATAGCTGCTGCACTGCCAGGTAGCCACTGCGTCTGTCGAGAGCATCCTGTATCAGATAGCGGGTATCAATATCGAGGCCGGCGTTGCTCATGGCTTCGACAAAGCTGGTACGTCGTTGGCGCGCAAAGTTCAATTCCAGCGGTGCGCTGATAAGGCTGATGCGCTGGTGGCCAAGTCCCAGCAAGTGCTGCACAGCCAGCCGTATACCGTTTGCATTGTCGTAATCAAACCAGGCATAGGGCTTGTCTGTCTGGGTACGGCCATGGGCGATGAAGGGAAAACCCTGTCTCGACAAATAAGCGATGCGTGGGTCTTGCACCATGGTGCGGCTGACGATGAGGCCATCGACGCGGCGACCTTTGACCATTTGCTCGTACGAGGGTAATTCATTGCCGGGCGAGACAGGCGCAATCATCAGGTTCATCTTGCGCGCTTCCAGCGCCTCGGCCATGCCACCGACGACACCCAGGAACATGGGGTCGCCCAAGTCAGATGGCAGCAAGGGGTAGATCAGGCCAAACACATTGGTGCGGCCTACGGCAAGGCTGCGCGCCATGGGGTTGGCTTCATAGCCATGCTGTTCTGCTGCTGCCAATACTTTTTTGCGCGTCTGCTCGCCGACCTCAGGGTAGCCGTTCAAGGCACGGCTGACCGTGGTCTTGGACATCCCCAGACTGGCAGCAAGCTCCTTTAAAGTAATCGACATAGGGCAAATGAGAAAGATGGAAATGAATAAGCTGGAAATAAGCTGGGATTATATACTTGTGCAGGGTGGATCAGTCCAGCCTCTCAATGGCTCGCTTGAAGAAAAACAGAGTCATCAAGATGACACTCAAGGGCAACAAGGAGAGGTAAAACGCCGTTTGCCCATTCATCGCACCAAACACATAACCAGTGATCATGGAACCGCTGGTACCGCCCAGGGCTGAAAACAAGACCAGCAAACCCGTCATGGCGGCGTGCTGGTTAGTCGGTAAAGAGCTCAACATGACAGAATTGATGCCAGGATAAATCGGTGCCATGAACAGGCCAATCAATGGGAAAATGAAAGCCGCCAGCGGCGCATTGCTCCAGCGCAGATCGGGGTTGGCGACGATGTTATGGGTCAATGGCAGCGTCAGCAAGACCAGCGCTGCCATGCTGATGAGGCAGATGTTCAAGACCAGGTACCAGTTGAGCTTGCGCATGACTGCACCTGCCCCCAGCCGGCCTATGGCCAGGCAAGCCGCGAAGATACTGGTGGCTTGCACGCTCATGTCTACTGGCATCTTGAGGATTTCATTATTGAAAGTGGGCAGCCAGGTGCCTATACCCTGCTCCAGCAGTACGTATAAAAAAGCCGAGATTATGTAAACACAGACGAGGGGACGCGCCATCAGTTTAAGCATATCGGCAAAATCGGTAAGCAGGCTGCTGTGACTGACTGTCAGCTTTGCTTCAAATTCGGTGAAGCTGGTGGTCGCCACCAGCAGGAAGGTCAAGGCACACAAGGTTGCCAGCAGCCAGTAGACGTGCAGCCAGACTGGTGAGGCGGGATCATTGGCATCAATGAAATAACCAAATATCCAGTAACCACTGAGCACGCCCACCATGAAAAAGCCTTCCAGCGTATTCATCAGGCTCGCATGTTGTTTGCGGTCAGCGCTGATCAGGCCTATGGTCGCATAGACGGATACCTTGATAAGGGCAAAGGCAACACCCACACTAAGGAACAAGAGTTTGGTCATCAAGAAGCCGGGCAACAAGGGCATGGTTGCTGTGCTAAGCGTGACGATGGCCATGCCTGCCAGCATCGCATATTTATAACCCAGGCGCGGCAGGAAAGATGCGACGCAAAACGAGACTATGCTGATGGGAATATCCTTGAAAGCCTCCAGCACACTGGCAGCAGATTTGCTGACGCCATAAGTCTTGATGACTTGCAGTATCACCGTGCCCACGCTGTTGAGCAGGATGGCGAATACAAAATATAGCAGGAATAGCGCAAAAATGATGCGCCGCCTGCTGGCTGCGTGCTGAGCCTGATTGGTCATGTTGTCTCCTGCCTTTTTTATTTTTACTGCTTATTTTTTTATGTTTTACTTTTACTGCTACTGCTGTTACTGCTGTTACTTCAAATAATCCTGCAAACTGAATTGATGCAAACCTGCGATGACAACATCTGCCTCAGTCAATACTGCCGGGCTGCCTATGCCCAACGCAAACATGTTCGCAGATTTGATCGCGCGTATGCCTGCGATGGAATCTTCGATGCCAAAGCATACATCTGCAGTCAAACTCAGCCCTGCTGCTGCGGTCAGGAAAATTTCTGGGTCCGGTTTGCTATTCTTTATTTTTGCGGCATCGACGACAACATCAAACTGATCTGCGATACCCAGTCTTTCTATCACTGCCTGGGCATTTTTACTGACGGATGCCAAGGCTGTTTTTAAACCGGCTGCTCGTATCTGCTGCAAGGACGCTGCCGCGCCGGGCAATAAGTCAGCAGGACTGAGTTGTGCGATCAAGCTTTGATAATGCAGGTTTTTTTGATCTGCCAGTGCCAGTTTATCTGCATCGCTAAAGTCTTTGCCGGATGTTGCGAGGATCAGGTTCAGCGAACCCATTCTATCGACACCTTTTAGCTGCTCATTGAAGGCTTCGTCAAAACTCGCACCAACACTCTCAGCCAGTTTTTTCCAGGCCAGATAGTGATAATGTGCAGTGTCTGTCAGCACGCCATCCAGATCAAAGATGACACCGCGATAATCATATTTACGCATGGCTCAGCTCCTGTGCCTGCAAAACTACTTTGCATGTCGCTTGCTGCTCAGTCACTTGCAGGCTTTGCCCATTGTGCTGGAATTGCAATGCCGCGCCGCGCATGAGACGGTATTCGGCATGGGTTTGGCCCACGGTGATTTCCAGTAGTTGCCCTTGGAAATGTACGCGGAACTGGTAGTCCTGCCATTGCTTAGGCAAGACCGGCGCAAAACTCAATTGCCCCTTGCTGATGCGCATGCCTGCAAAGCCATAGGCAATGCCCAACCAGGTGCCGCCCATGGCTGCCGTGTGTACGCCATAGTGGGTATTGCCATGGGTATTATCCAGATCCAGCCTGGCGGTTTGCATGAAGTAATCATAGGCCTTGTCCTGATAACCAACTTCTGCAGCGATGATGCTGAAGATGCAGGTGGACAGGGATGAATCATGGGTCGTGACCTTCTCATAAAAATCAAAGTCACGGCGCTTGTCATCGAGACTGAACTGGTCACTGAGCAAGAGCAAGGCCAGCACTACATCTGCCTGCTTGCAAACCTGATGGCGATAGATAACCAGCGGGTGGTAATTCAGCAGAAGAGGATAATTTTCTTTGGGGGTATTGGCAAAGTCCCAGACCTTTTTATTGAGGAAGCTGTCATCCTGTTCATGGATGCCGCGCTCTTGGTTATAGGGCAAAGCCATCAGATCAGCGGCGCGTTGCCATGCGTTTTCTTCATCAGTTTGCAGGTGGATTTTTGTGGCAAGTTCAGAAAATTTCTCTGTGTGTTCAGCCTGCAATTGCCTGACGATATCAGCCGCAAAACGCAAATGCATTTGCGCCATGGCATTGGTGTAATAGTTGTTATTGACTTGCGCCGTGTATTCATCAGGGCCGGTCACTTCATTGATGCAGAATGATTCCTCGTTGTGCCCAGGCAAGCGGGTGTAATGGCCCAGGCCCATCCACAGGCGGGCAGTTTCCAGTACGATTTCTGCACCTTGCGTGAGCAAGAAATCCATGTCTGCCGTTGCGTCCATATACAGCTTGATGGAATAGGCTATGTCAGCATTGATATGGTATTGCGCCGTGCCTGCGGGGAAGTAGGCTGAACATTCTTCACCGTCTATGGTACGCCATGGGTAGAGTGCGCCGCTGGCATGCGACATCTGACGCGCACGCTCCCTGGCTTGCGGCAGGTATTGATAGCGGTATTCAAGCAACTTCCTGGCGATCTCTGGTTTGTTGTAGAGGAAAAAGGGAAAGATATAAATTTCTGTATCCCAAAAATAATGGCCCTCATAACCTTCACCTGTCAGGCCCTTGGCAGCAATATTGGTCTTGCCATCGCGTCCTACCGATTGCAGCAGGTGGAACATATTGAAGCGTATGCCCTGTTGCAAGGCAGCGTCACCGCTGATGTGTACATCGGCCTGCGCCCAGAAGTCATCCAGATAAGCTTGCTGGCTGGCTGCCAGTTGTGCAAAACCTTGTTCACGTACCTTGTCTAGTGTTTGCTGGCTGAGTGAAAGCAAAGATGCGGCAGGATAATCGCGGGATGAAAAATAACTGCAGAATTTGTCCAGCTTTATTGCCTGCCCTTGTACTGCCTGGATAGTGAATTGCTGTTCCAGCTTCTCATCATCCTGCTGCAAGCTGCTGGTGTAAGCACTCTGTGTTTGCAAATGATTTTGCATGGCAGTTGCCAGGCTCAGGCCGCTATTGTGGGTGCGGTGCAGGAAGGCGGAGAAATCATCTTCCTGCATCACTTCGAGTTTGTGCAGCACCGGGCCGCTGATAGCCGAGCCTACGCGCGGGTCGTCGCCAGCCGCTATATTTTTAACCGCTGCATCAATGGCAGAAACCAGTTTGATCTCGCCAGAAAAATTCAGCGGCGTGACTTTATACGACATCGCGTACACGTGCTTGTTATCAAAACTGACCAGGCGTTGGCTGTGCAGGCGTATGCTGCGCCCCTGTGCGGATGTCCATTCCAGCGTGCGCGTCAGCAAGCCAGTACGAAAATCCAGTTGGCGCTGGTAACTGTCTACCCTGCCCTGCTGCAAATCGAAAGCCTCATCTTCCAGCATTAATGCCAGGCATTTGGCATTCGGCACATTCAGCATGAATTGATTGGTGCGTGCCAGGCCGTAGGCGTTTTCTGGGTACTGTATGGCTTCGGATTCATAAAAACCGTTGAGGTAACTGCCGTTCAGTGAATCTGCTGCGGTTCTTTGGTTACCTTCTTCTGCCGTGCCGCGCAAACCTATGTAGCCATTTCCCAGGGCGAACAGGGTTTCGCTGAGCAGATGATGCCCGTCATCGAGTTGATTTTCTGTAATCCCCCAGCCTTCCAGCGGAAATTGATGTTGCAAGGCATCGCTTGTTTGCACGGTGTCGTCCTTCATTTTTGTTCTTGATTTTGGGTGTTTATGGGTGTTTTATGAGGTTTTTTCCAGTTTTATAATTTTTAAATTTATTCAAACCGGTTTGAATTTGAATTAATTCTATTTAAACCGGTTTTAAAAGTCAATGAAGTAAATTTTTATTTTTCCAGCCTTGCTTTTAAAAATTGCAAATGAAGACAGAAAATGGAAGGAATTTAAGGAAACTTTTGTGCATTCGCTTTTAAGGTGAACGTGGTCAATCGACGAACGACACTGCCAGGCTCCGGCCTTCGCAGAAGCGACGATTGGGAGGCTTGTTGCCTATGTGGGACGTACGAGTATGCGCTGGCCTAACTGGGTCAGTTGCAATTAATTAGCCGTAATGGAGCAGCAGCAATTGGCTTGGCCACCCTTAGCGAAATGGCTATCTCAAGTCTGCCTGACCACCAGCATGGTCTGCAAGACCTCGGACTCCACCGTCTCTTCATTGATAAGGCCAAGGATTTTCTTGGCGAGCAGGATGCCGCCGTCGCGCAGGTATTGGTGGACACTGGTCAGCGCAGGGATGAAGCTGGCGGCACCAGGGGTGTCGTCGTAGCCGATGACGGATACCTGACCAGGAACTGACAGGTTGTTTTCAGTGATTGCACGTATCGCGCCCATGGCCAGCAAGTCACTGGCGGCGAAGACGGCGTCGAAGGCTTTGTCTTTTTTATCCAAATAGGCAGACATGCAGTCAAACCCGGCTTCAAAGGTAAATGCCTTGGGGCGCAGTATAGTCACCGCGTGCTGCTGCTCGCCCAGGGCTTCCATGAAACCGGCACAGCGTTCCTGCACTTCTGCATGGTCGATATCGCCGATGAACAGGAGCTTACGCCGCCCTTGCTGGATAAAGCGTTCCGCCACGCTGGCACCGCCCTTGCGATTGTCACTACCGACCACGATGCCAGGTTGGTTGGCATCCGGTGCACCCCAGATCACCAGTGGCAGGCCCGAACGTTGCAAACGGCGCACTGCTTCACCGTGCGACCCCTGCCCCAGCAGGATCATGCCGTCCGCCCCCTGCACAGGCGGGGTATCGATGAGTTGCATGGAAGTCAACACCACGCTATAGCCTGCCGTCGTCAGTTCCTGGGTGATGCCGCCCAATAATTCCAGCGGATAAGGGTCAGACATGGGCCTGTCATTGGCGGGCGTCATCTCCACGACCACAGCCACAGAATGGCTGCGGCCCAGGCGCAAATTGCGGGCGCTGACATTGAAGCGGTAGCCCTGCTCTTCTGCAATCTTGCGGATTTTTTCGCGTGTATCCACCGTCACCAGTGGGCTATTGCGCAAGGCTCGCGACACCGTAATGGTGGATACTCCGGCAATGGCTGCCAGGTGTTCCATCGTTACCCCGGATTCGGGATTGGGTGTGCTACGCTTTTTTGCTGACATGCAAAGACCTTATTGAGTGCTAAATGTGTATCAAATGTGTGCCAAATCCGGCTCAAGATGCAATGATTTCATGTTCCGGCAGATACCAGAGCTATCACTGGCCTCGCCACCCCTGAAGTTCATTTCAATTAATTCCCGCGCATTATGACAGAGCTTGTTTGGGCGCGATATATCTCGCGCCCCGACTGTCAACAGTTATGCACCCGACCTGGCAACCTGCGGTCAATAAGGCATAGGCAAGTCACCAGAAAACACGTCGAATATTTTGTCTGTGCCATGCGAATATCCTGCTTGAACGCGCTCACCGGACATCCATTTCCATAAAGAAATTTGAGTTTTTTGCAATTAAAATAATTTGTGTCGAATAAATGACATCGATAACATTTCAATTGACATCGATAACATTTATTGTTTCAATGAGCTTGTTTTTACATCTCGTCACTTGAGTTCCAGGGATACAGGCCAAAAAAATCAGGCCAGACTCATTTAGGAAGTGGCAAGAGGCAACAATGCGTATGATGAGTTGGTGCATTGCCCTTGATCGGATGTTAAGGACGACAAACTTTAATAATATTCAGGAGCACAACATGAACTGCAACAAGCCCTTCCGCTTGTCGGCGATCACTATCGCCATGATGACATTATTGAGCCAGGCTCAAGCCCAGGTCGCCAGCACCCCAGAGACGAGCACCACCGCTGCGCCAGCCAAGGCAGATGAAGTCCAGCAAATCGTGGTGACAGGTAATGCCCGCAGTGGCGGTCAGCGCAAGATTGACGCGTCTTACTCCATCACCACCGCCAATGAAGAACAACTGAAACAGGCTGCCCCCAGCAGCACTGCTGATTTACTGAAAATCGTGCCAGGTATTTATGCCGAATCCAGTGGCGGCAATGCCGGTGCCAATATTGGTGTACGCGGCTTCCCTATCGATGGTGATGCGCCGTTTGTGACGATACAAATGAATGGCTCGCCTTTGTTCCCGCCGCCTACCCTGTCTTTTCTTGAAGGTTCATCGCTGTTCCGTATTGATGACACAGTAGAACGGGTCGAAGTCTTGCGTGGTGGTCCCAGCCCTATCTTCTCGAATGGCCAGCCTGGCGCAACCATGAACTTTTTGCTCAAGAAAGGCCGTGATCTTGCAGAAGGCAGCTTGCGGGCTACTGTGGGAACTGGCAATCTGCGTCGTATTGACGGCTACTACGGTGGCAAGATTGCCGATGGCTGGTACGGTACCATAGGTGGTTTTTATCGTGTTGCACAGGGCGTGCGTGACGGGCAATACCCGGCAGATGAAGGCGGCCAGATCACTGCCAGCGTCACCAGAAAACTGGATCAGGGTGAGCTGACTTTCTATGCGCGCACTGTCAATGACAAAAACACTTTCTATACTGGCGTACCGCTGATCTCGGCCAGCTCTGCTGGCGGCAAACCTACGGGCTTCCCTGGTTTTGATCCTCTGACGGGTTCGCTGTATAGCAATGAATTGCGCAATGTCGCTCTGGAAGTGGGCCCGGGTCAAGTATTGAATAAGGACCTGGCAAATGGCCGTGGCTTGCAAGCCAATCTGTTTGGCGTGGACTTTTCGCAAAACATCAATGGCTGGAATATCAGCAACAAACTCAATCATTTTTCTGGTGATGCACCTACCCTGGCGATCTTCACCGGCAATAGCCCTGTGAGCATGTCCAGCTATATCAATAGTGCAATCCAGTCAGCCAATGGCCAGGCCAATGTGGTAGCTGCGGCAGGTGGCAAGCAGGCTATCTCAGGCACGGCGACTTATCTGAATGGTGGCGGTGCAGTTGCGGGTGACCAGCAAGTGATGTCTGCCGGCATCTGGTCGGTAGAAAAGAAACTGAGTTCCTTCACCGATGAACTGCGCATCAGCAAAGAATTCGTCAAGGACCACACCATGACGGCTGGCCTGTACTATGCAGATTATTCATCCAAGGACATGTGGTATCTGGGTAACGGTGTCCTGATGACAGCGACACCGAATGCCCGCCCTATCAATGTGCAATTGAATAATGGTGTGGTAGTCAGTGGCAATGGCCATGACGGCGCATCCTTCTATACCTTGAACGAGAATTTCTCGGCACAGAATACCGCGTTTTACCTGGCTGATGAATGGAAGATCAATGACCGCATCCGTGTTGATGCCGGTGTACGTACCGAAAACCGCCGCTTGAATGGTGTTATCTCGAATCCAAAATCAGTGGATCTGGATAATAATCCGCTGACCTTGTACAACAACAATGCATCCGTATTGAGTGGCTCGAATACGCCCGTCAATCGCAGCGACAGTGAAGTGTCTTACACACTGGGCGGCAATTACAAGGTGTCAGAAAACTTCAGCGTATTTGCCCGCCTGAACTCTGGCTTTGCGCTGCCACAGTTCGACACCATACGTGACAACGGTGTGAATGCGCCTGTGACCAAGGTCAAGCAGTATGAGATAGGTTTGAAGAGCGTGTCGGAATACGTCAGTGCTTACCTGACCTTCTTCCATAATACTTTCACTGGCCTGCCCTTCCAGCAGTTTTTGGCTAATGGTAGCAATGTGACTGCGATTGGTGGCTCCAGCGGTTCTGGTCTGGAATTTGAAGTGGCTGCACGCCCTGTCAAGAATTTCCAGATTTCACTCAGTGGTGCCTACCAGCAATCGAAGTATGAAAACTATGGTGCCAATACCGGCAATGAAGTGAAGCGTCAGCCTAAATTGCAGTTCCGCCTGTCGCCCAGCTACCGTATCCCGCTCGACAATGGTGATATCAAGCTGTATGGCACTTACACCCATGTCGATGCGCGCTTTGCCGATGCAGAAAACCAGCAATCCCTGCCCAAGTATTACACCCTGGATGCAGGCATCCTGGTGGGTCTGGGTGAGAATCTGGAATTCCGTCTGGCAGGCACTAACCTGACCAATCAACTGGGTCTGACCGAAGGTAATTCCCGCGTCATCGGCAGTGGCAGCAGCGTGGTCTTTGCCCGCCCTATCTTTGGCCGTGCAATTGAGGCGTCGGTGCTGTATAGGTTCTAAAACTTATTTGTCTTGTTCTGCAAGCGTGGCTCTGCTGTTCGGAGTCACGCTTTTTCATTTCAGGCAATCAGGCTTTGCACTTTATCGACTTCATCAAACAAGAAGAAATGCCCGCCTGCAAAGGTATGCACTTCAGGTGCATTCACAAAACATTCTGCCCAGGCCATGCCATCGGCCAGCGCTATCCTGTCATCCTGCCCCAGCAGCACTCTCACTGGAACATCGTACTGACGCAGGCTGCCATCGACATAGGCTTCTGCTGCGCCTATGTCGGCGCGCAGGATAGGCTCAAACAATTCCATCAATTGGGGTTCTGCGAGTACTTCTGCCGAGATGCCACCCATGTTTGCCACCCATTCCAAAAATTCGTCGTGCGGCAATTCCGCATGATGTTGTAATGCGCGGCTATGCGGTGCGGCAGCGCCTGACAACACCAGCCTTTGCGGCAGGCTGGCACCCAACTCCACCAGTCTGTCCAGCATAGCCAGCGCGATATAGGCACCCATACTGTGACCAAACAAGACATAAGACTTGCCAGCAGTCGCATGCAAAGTAGGTTCGAGTAAGGCCGATACCATCTCGGGTATGCTGTGCATCAAAGGCTGGCGCATATTGCAGCCATGTCCCGGTGGGTCTAGCACCAGCCATTCATGGTCGTGCTCACGCGACAGCTTGGCATAGCTATAACTGCTGCCACAGGCAAATGGGTAAGCGATGATTTTCAATATGCTTTTCCTTTATTACATTGCATGGGACTGATTTAAAAATATAATGCGGCAAAGACGAATATAACCTGACTATGACTTTCAGCACAAAAAATACAGCCTTCAGCCCGGCACCAGAAATATGGATAGCCAGGCTGGACTATCTGCGCGCATGCAGAAGTGGTTTGCAAACCCTGTTAACGAACGCTGAACAAGTGCGTGGTCAGCGCTATCTGCAGCAGGATGACCGAGACAGGTATCTGGGTGGGCGTGCGCTGGTCAAACTGGCTGCTGCAAAAATGTGTGGTATCCCGCCTCAAGAAATATCGATCGTTATAGCCGCTACAGGCAAACCGTCAGTCAGCTTAGCCAGGGAAGATATTGTGGCCCCGGCCATCAGCATTTCTCATGCCGGTAACCTGGTTGTGGTGGCACTGCAATATGGTATGGAAATTGGTGTGGATGTGGAGTTATTTAACCATGATGTCAATCTGGCTGAGTTGATGGACGTGGTTTGCAGCAGCGAAGAAATTGCTGAAGTCAATGATTCAGACAGCCAGAACCGGGCGCAAAAATTTTATGAATTCTGGGTACTAAAAGAGGCTTATCTGAAAGCCACAGGTGAAGGTCTGTCTGCCGATGCGCGGCGGCTGGTGTTCAGTGTGGATGCAACATCAAAGGTCAGCTTGATAAAGAGCCTTGACAGTGGCAATGCCGGGGATTGGGATTTTCTACTCAAACAGTATGATGAACTGCATGTCATTGCATTGGCAAGCAGGAGAGATCAATCCGGCAACGCTGTTGACTGCGGACGCGAACTGGTACACCGCAGGCCCACATTCATCGATGCATGGTCTTTGTTCAGGGAATATTGTTCAGGAAAAACATTCGATTGATGTGCTACATGATATCTGTTACATGAGCTTGCTACAGACATCAGGCACACAGCCCGGATGAGCCATGTGCTCTACTCTACTCGCGAGTGGGGATTTACTTCTTGATGCTGAGAACGATAGAACCGTTCCAGTTTGCACCGCCGTTTTCAACGAGGATGCTCAATACATTGGTGATCTCTGTCCATTCCATGGAAATTTTTGCGCCGCCGATGTCAACGCCGTCAGATTTCAGAGTGCCGTTTGGGTCAGACAGCAGTTTGGTACGGTATGCAGGATCTTGTGCGGATTTTGCGATTGCAGATGCCAGTTGGTCATATAAATGTGCCATTTTTTTTACCCCTAGTTTACGTGGTTCAACGAAGATATATCGGAATGAAACGAAACTCTATGCTGCCCGAAAATCAAAACTTGAAATCAAAATTCAAGCCCAAATTTTAGGCAGCGAAGGCAATAGTACACGCGCACAGAAATGATGTCTAGTGTTTAACAAAATTCAAAAAAATATTATTATTTTTGCGTTGTTAAAAATACGATTTGAGTCGAAATTACGTCTAGAATATGCAGCATTTAGTCCACAAACTTTCCTGTCAGGATCATTATGCCGAATATAAAAACCTTTACTCCTGCTGGCCGCCTCGATAGCAATAACTCTGCTGCGTTTGAGAAAGAAATTCTCGCTGCCATCGAAGCTGGTGAAGTGCACATACTGATCGATTTTTCTGATCTCGCCTATATCAGCAGCGCCGGTCTGCGTGTCATCTTGCTGACAGCCAAGAAAACCAAGGCAGCCAGCGGCAAGCTGGTCTTGTGCAGCCTGAATGAATCGATCAATGAAGTATTTTTGGTCAGTGGTTTTAATGCCATCCTGGATATACAGGCGAACAAGGATGCAGCGCTGGCGCGCTTCTGAATTCATTAAACTGTCATAAAAAGGCTCTCGCAATTTTTTTGCGAGGGCTTTTTTAATTTCCGTTGCCAGGACGCGCGCAAAATTTTCCCGGCATGGTTTGCACTTTAGGAAACCGCCCTTGCAAGGGCGATTCGTTTCATCGGCGGACAACATGTTGTCCGAAACCTCGACTACATCGCAGCGACGAAGGTAGTACTCTGGTACAAAGTCTTGCAAAAATGCGAGAGCTGCAACACAGCTGGGGCGGTTTTGCGCGAGCCCAGGCTCAGGCGTCTGCCGCTTCCATGATGGCCTGCGTCCACTCTGCTGCGCGCTCATAGGCAGTTGTCGTCACTGCTTCCTTGAGTTTGGGATCAGCATCCATCAGTTCCATGAATTGCTGGCGATCGAGGCTGATACAGGTACTATCTACCACCGCACGTACAGACCAGGTACGCGGTACCGGGCGTATCAAGGCCATCTCACCAAAGTAGTCGCCATCATCCAACATACCCAGCGGTGTTTCTTTATCGCCTTCGAGCTTCACATAGTTTTCAAGCTTGCCACGGGCGACGATGTAGAATTTGCTGCCTGGCTCACCTTCTTCAAACACAGGTTTGCCAGCAGCAAAGGATTCTGACACCAGCGACTTCGAGAGTTTTTGCAAGACTTCGTCCGAGCATTCTGACAGGAAAGGGATGCCCCTGAGTCTTTCGACGGAAACACTGGCCTTGCCGTCATCAGTAATCGTAAAGCCGCTTTGCTTGCGCCACAGCATGGCATAGCGGCCATCCTTGGCCAGCAGTTCTTCATGCGTACCCGACTCCACCACCTGGCCTTTTTCCATGACGATAATGAGGTCGTAATTGGTGATATGGGTAAAGCGATGGGTGACAGATACCACGGTCCAGTCGGCAGAGATGGCATCAAGAGTTGCACCTATCTCGGCCTCTGTATGGGCATCAAGTGCCGAAGTTGCTTCATCAAGAAAGAGTATGCGTGGATTACGCAACAGTGCTCGGGCAATCGCAATACGCTGGCGCTGGCCGCCCGACAGGCTGCCACCCTGGCTGCCGACAACGCTTTGATAGCCGTTCGGGAAAGTCTCGATCAAATCATGGATGCCCGCATCCTTGGCGGCAGCGACAATTTCTTCATCTGTTGCATCCAGCCTGCCCATGCGTATGTTTTCTGCGATGCTGGTATCGAACAAAGCCGTGTTTTGCAAGACCACGCTGGTCTGTGCGCGCAGCGATGCCTCGGTGCCATCACGCAGATCCACATTATCTAACAGTATCTTGCCCTTGTTCGGGTCATACAGACGCATCAGCAAAGACAGTACCGTCGATTTGCCGGAGCCGGAACCACCGACGATGGCAACAGTTTTGCCCGCCGGGATTTCTATATCGACGCCGCGCAAGATGGGATGATCCGCCTGATAGGCAAATTCCACACCTTGCAGTTTCAGGTTTTCCTGTATCGCTGGCAGTGCCGTGGCTGTGGGGCTATCAGGCAATGCTGGCTGCGCACCCAGCAGTTTTTGTATGCGCGAATAACTGTTCATGCCCTGCACCAGCAGAGGGATGGCCTGGGTCAGGTTGTCGGTAGCGCCACCGATATTGAGCAACAAGCCTATGAAGGCAATCAGCAAACCCGTGGTCAGAAAACCCATGACAGCCAGAATGGCACCAACACCGAGTACACCTATCTGCAGGAAACCAGCTGCCACATTGGTGGAGCGGCCTATCATGGAGGTGAAAAAATTCGCCCTGAAATCATCTTCCTGCAAGCGCGTCAACCTGTCACCAAATTGTTGTTCACGGTATTTGCTGAGATTAAAGGTACGTATGGTCAGGTGGTTCAGCAAGTTCTCTTGTACCAGACCTGCATTACCGGATTGCAGGTCATCACGTGAACGGCCAAACTTGCGCGCACGCGGGCCAAATGGCTTGGGAGCAAAGGCGATCATGGGCATGAGTATCAACGCCACCATCGCCAGCCGCCACTCAATGACGAATAACAAGACCAGACTGGTGACGATGGTGACCAGGCGCATGCAAAAGCTGGGCAAGCCACGCACCAGTGCGGTTTCTATCGCCATCACATCAGGACCAAAACAGGCAACGATATCGCCTTGCGGTGTCTTGCTGAAAAAATCGGTGGATTGCTTTTGCAGGTTGGCGAACATCCTTTCCTGCAAACTCTTGGAGATACGTGAACCTATGGTCGCCGTACCAAAATCCTGCATCAGCCCAGCACCAGCATTGAGCAGGAAACCCACAGCCAGTATGCCCAGCAGCATTGCCAGCAGCGGCATGTCCTTGTTGACGATGGCCTTGTCGAAGATATAGCGGTAGCTTAAGGGCATGAGCAGATTAAAGCCTATCTGCACCAGCAAGGCCAGCGCCACCAGGCTGGCCAGCAGACGGTAGGTAAAAGCCAGACCCAGTGCCTGACCGATAAATCCCCAGAAACTGGTTTTATGTTCGCCATCTGCTGCCTTGGCGGCTTCGTTTTTGGGTACTGACTTTTGATCGCTCATGCTTGCTCCGGTAGAGATAGGATCATGGGTTTCCATGATGCATTCATTCAGTGCTGCTCTTGCTTAGAGGTTATCGCGAAATTAACCTGGCGTTGTTGCGCCTCCTTGCCGTACTAAAGTACTGTCTGCGGCAGCGCGCCTAGCCATCTTAATCTCGCAACAACCTCTTAGTATTTTTTACTCTTTAGCCAGTGTTGCTACGTATTCACTCAAGAGACGTATCGTCGGATAATCCCAGACGATGGTGGACTCAATCTCTATACCGAGCAAATCATCAAGTTCAACAATCAGGTCCATGACATTGATGGAATCCAGGCCCAGGCTGTTGAACGGCATGTCGGGATCGATATCATCGGCTGCTTGCTTCAGTAGTTGCGCGACTCTGCTGACGAGCCAGTCTTCCAGCTGTTCTGCATCCCAGTTTTTTGCTGCCAGCTTTTCTGCCATTATCTGTTCCCGGATTAACTGATTAGTCTTTGTTGCGGAATTCTGCCGATGCGGTACGTGATCTGATACTGTCTGGCAATTCAGAAAATGTCCTGCGGTTCTGACCATAGCTGGTCTTGCCACTGGTAGTCTTGCTAATGCCCATGGGACCAACGAGGCGCAGATGGGTAATCGCAATTTCTGCCGGCGCCACTGCCAGCCGGATCTGGTTGGCGAGTTTTTCGAGTTCTGCACTCAGTGTCTGCTCAGCCGTGTCTGCAAACCAGCCGCGCGCCGTGCGTGCCAACTCGCAGATGACGATAATGCTTTCATTTTTTGCGCTCGCATCATCATAAGAAAAAACGGCGACATCCTCAATCCCAGCGACTGCATTCTGTATCAATGCTTCCACATCATGAGGATATATATTGCGGCCATTCACAATCATTAACTCTTTGCTGCGTCCGGTCACATACAATTGCCCATCGACAATGGCACCTATATCCCCAGTCACCAGATAACGCGACAGAGGCTGGCCAGCAAGTTGCGCATGAAAAGTCAGCTGGCTTTGCTCAGGATTATTGAAGTAAGTCTCAGGCACGCTGGGGCCGGTGATCCAGATTTCACCTATCTTGCCCTCAGCCAGCCTGAGTTTGCTCGTCGGGTCGGCAATGGCTATGCGCTCAGGGTCGGCATGACCACTGGCAACGAGTTGACGGCTATCTTCTTCATTCAGCGGCGCACCTATATTACCCTGCTCCAAACCCAGTATTGAAACGGGGCGTATGACAGGATCATGGTTACCCGTAGCGAACAGCGTGGTTTCTGCCAGGCCATAGCAGGTCAGCATATTCATGTTCGAATAGCCTGCCGGAGCAAAGCGTTGTTCAAATTTTTGCAGAGTGATTGCGCGTATCGGTTCGGCACCGTTATAAGCAGTCTTCCAGGCGTGCAAGCGCAAGTCTGTTATATCGGCATCGGCCACCCGGTCAGCACAAAGCTGATAAGCAAAATTGGGGCCGCCGGACATGACTTTACGGCCATCGTCTTGTGCCGATATCAGTTGCAACCAGCGCACCGGGCGTTTGATGAAGGCAGACGGTGCCATGCTGACACCGGGTATACCACCATATAGTGGCGTCAGCAAACCACCTATCAGACCCATGTCATGATAATGCGGCAGCCAGTTGACCATGACAAACTCGGGATCAACTCTGAAGTCTTTTTGTATTAGCGCGAGATTAGCTGCCAGATTGCTGTGGCTGACCAGTACGCCTTTTGGCAAGCTGCTGGAACCAGACGTGTATTGGATGAAGGCATAGTCCTGGGCTTTGCGCCCGGCCATGTCCCTGCCTTCACCTAATACCTTCAACTGTATGGTACTGAGTACATGCATGCCTTCCAAAGCCGGGCTGGAGGCAAATACATCCTGTAATCGCAGCACTTCAGGCTCGCTGGTCAGCGTCATCGTCGCGCCGCAATTGCTGACGATGGCTTCGAGTATATGCGCTTCGCGTCCACGTCTGGGCATGGCGATGGGGATGGCAATAACGCCCGCAATCTGACAAGCCAGGAAAGCCAGTATGAAATCCAGACCTGGTGAAAACGCCAGGATGATCATGCGCGGATGATCATCAGGCCAGCTTAATTGCAACAGGCCACAGGCGATGCCTTCACTGGCAGCATACAGTTCCTGGCGGCTCAAATGTTCTGCCAGGTCTTGCGAGCGCTCTGGCACCCAGGACATGGCAGCGGCATCAGCATCTACCTCCATGTATGCACGGTATTGATCCAGTAAAGTCAGAGGACTGGTCTTCATGTCTGAAATTCCGTTGGCAATTGAAATAATTCAGCCAGTGCAACTATGGCTGCACGCTTGTGTTCTTCCAGATGCCACATGTGATAGATGATGATGCTGTCAGCATCGTAGCGTTCCTGCATCGCGAGTATCTGGTCGCGGCAGGATGCTGGCGTGCCACAGATATTGACGCGCATGGTGCTGCCTATCCAGCTTTCTACCTGCTGTTTTTGAGTCTGGGCAATCTCTTCGGTATCAGCACAGACACAACTCAGTGCAATGGCGATTTTTGCTTTGTCTGTACTGCCCTGGTATTCGCCATACTGACGTTTATAGGCAGCGGTGATGGCAGCATCCTGCGTACTGGCTCTGTGAAATAGCGAATAGGCATAACTGGCTGCTGACTTTGCTGCCAGTTCTGCCGTGCCAAAGCCTGAACCCATGATCCACAGCGGTGGTCTTTCAGCAAAGCATGGTGTGGCTGCGTGGGCAAAGCGGTGCCCTTCGGGGAACTCACCATCGAGATAGCGCTTCAGATCCGCCAGTTTGCTGGCAAACTGTTTGGTAATGACAGCGGGCGGCTCATCCGTACCTGTCAATGCGGCCAGTGCAACAGGATCAGCAGGCACGCCACCGCAAACTCCCAGCACGACACGACCACCTGATAATGCAGATAAGCCACGATAATTTTCTGCCACAGCCAGCGGGCTATACAGGGGCAGCAATACTGCTGCTGATCCCAGCCCTATACGTCGCGTGGCTTGCGCCAGCGCAGCCAGCATCATTTCCGGCGCAGCCCAGGAGAAATGGGATTCGTGGTGTTCGGCCAGCCATAGGCGCTCATAACCCAGTTGGTCAGCCAGCTTCGCCATCCTGAAGGTTTGCGCCAGCACATCTGCGCCATTCTGGCCGGGGGCAATGATGCCCAGATCCAGCAGGGATAAGCTCAAGCTACTCATGCTGCCGCCTTTGCACAAATGGTGGATGGATCAGGATCAACCGCGCTATAGGTATTCCAGAACAGCACGCGCCGCCCTTGCAAGGTGGACTTGCGGAACATCGCCAGTGTCTTGGAGATATAGGTGGTCTCAGTACGGAAGTTACTGGCCTCCGCCACTTCCTTGGCGGCTTCGTCGGCATCGGCATTGCTTTGCCCGTAACCTGGTGCGGCAAAGTCATCGACCCAGAGTATTTCGCCGAACTGCGGTTCTTTGGTATAACCAGCCTGGCGCAACAGGGCCAGGGTTTTCATCGCCAGTTTTTTCATCTTGCCTGGGCCAGTGATCATCATGGGTACCATGCGCACCGCCACCACACGTATCGGCAAACCCGCCATCGCCAGGCCCAGCCAGACGCCGGATGCAGTAGCGCAAGTACCGGTAGGGATAACGATGTCATCTATCATCGGCAGTTCGCCACTTTTGATGGCAGCCGCAATTTCCAGAGCACCTTCGATGACGCCCAGCACGCCTATGGGATGATGCGAGCCTGGTGGTATCCAGTAAGGGCGCTGCCCCTGATGGCGGGAATAACGTATGCGCAGGAAAGCCATGGGCACATCGAGGAAACGTTCACAGCGCAGGAATTCCATGCCCAATGCTGGCAACAGGCGCTTGTTCAACCCAGCCTCATGCACATTTGGCTGTGGTGTCAGCAAGGCGCGCGCATGCAGGCCGTGGATACGGGCAAAGGTCGCCGTCGCCAATACCTGATGGCTGCCGAGTGGCCCCATGGTGGCGACACTGGTCGCGCCCTTGGCTATCGCATCGCCAAAGAAATATTCGAGATTCCTGACCTTGCTGCCACCATAGATGGGAGAGCTGAAGTCATCGCGTTTCACCCATAGCGCTTGCAAATTCCAGCGTGCTGCCAGGCTGGCTTCATTACTGATGGGTGTTGGTCTCTCTACCAGGTCTACAGGTTTATACATGGCATCCAGGCCGGGCACCATTTCGGTAAGCAGTCGCGCTGTCATCATGCGTGCTCCGCCGGATTGAGCATGGCCGGACTCAGGTGCCGGAATTCTTCAGCCAGTGCGCTGAAGCAGCCAGCCTCGCTGCGATCCAGATAGGCTTGCAGGCGTGGCTCCAGATCAGGATAGGTGCGCAATCTTTGCAAGAGTGCAGGCACGACTCTTTGCAGGCAGGCCAGCATGAGTAAGGACGGATTGCGGTATTCGGCTTCTACATCGGCCACTGGCCCCAGCATGAAGTGACGCACGGTTTTACTGAGGTCTGCAAAGGCAGCCATGAGCATTTCCATGAAGGCCGCATCGCTCTTGACTTCAGCCATGGGGATGATGGAGCCAAGATCGACAAAACCGCCATCAATGACGGCATTTTGCATTTCCAGGCAATGGCCTATGCCTATGTGTTCTGTGCGGCCAGGCAGAAAACCCAGGGCCAGCATGCGGGCAACCAGGTCTATCCAGCGATCGACCACCTGTTCTGGTGTCAGGCCATAGTCCGCAGTCAGGCTGTTCAGTCTTTGCAGCCAGGGTATGGTGCCGAGCTTTTTCAATTCCACAGGCAAGTGGGCAACCCGCAAAGGCAGGCTGGGGTAGTGATAGATGATCGCTGCCAGGCCATCTGCTGATGAAGTCTCAACGATGCGCATGGCCCTTTCTGACAACAGGCTACGCAAGGCAGTGAGATGACTGTCGCGTACGGATGTGGGCCACTGTATTACCAGCAAGGGTGTAGGTATGCAGGCAAGATTTCCAAAACGTTTTAAATGCGCTTGCTGCAACATGCAAGCAGCTTTCGCATCTTCCACTGCTTCAAACGCGCTGATGGCCAGCGGGATTTTTTGCTCAACCAGAGCAAAATGTTCAGCCGCAGAAAATAGCGATTTACCGCGTACGGGGTAATCAATGCGGAATTGCGACAAGACAGCCAGATGCTGGTCACGGTCATGCGCATACACTTCCGTCCCTTTATGCGCCAGTACACCCGCGCCAGTATCCTGGTAAAAAGCCCGCAAGTGGCGATAGGGCCTTTGGTACTCGCCAGACTGAAAGGGATTGATGCCATGGGCACAAGGCAGTTCCTGGCGCAAAGCCGCCAGTCGCGTATCAAGATCGGGCAAAATCGCTGACAGGGCTGTATGCAGCTCAGCCGCTTCTGTTGTCACATCCCATAAAACCCGTTCTACTTTATGGGCAGTCATGTTTGCTTGCTCCGTCATCGTATCTTTCATGATGGTGTTGCCCCTGGCTTGCGCAATTCTTTCAGTCTTTGCAAACCACTCTTACGCAAATCACGTTTTGCCGCTTCCTGACGTTCTGCACCATCGAGTGACAACATGGCGGCCAGGCTGGCATAGCTGATGCTGGTATCGGCGGCGACCTGGCACAGCACAGCGATAAATTCTCGTTGTACGCTTTGTGCAGTTGCTGCAGTAAATAATTCTGTACTGAATTCCAGTGTGGCACGCAATTGTGGCTCATCAATGACAGTCAGCAGCAAATCGTATTTTGCGGTATCGGTATGCAAGTCGACTGCCTGTATCTGGAAGTGCTTATTATCCAGTTCCGCCAGTGGTGCATTTTGCAGGACGAACTTGTGCTGGAACAGCGGCATGCCCCCCGCATCGCGTGGCGGGTTCAGTTCCTGCACCAGCAAGTCAAATGGCAAGTGCTGGTTGAAATAAGCTTGCAAGCTGGTTTGCCTGACCTTGCCCAACATATCGGCAAAGCTGTTGCAATCAGCAAAATTGCTGCGCAAGACCAGTTGATTAACGAAGAAGCCCTGGATTTTTTCTGCGAACGGATGATCCCTGCCTGCGATATCGCTACCAACGACGATATCATCCTGCCCAGCCCTGTGGCGCAGGACGACATGAAAAGCCGTCAGCAAGAGCATGAACAGGGTAACTGAATGCTGACGCGATACACGGCGCAAATCATCAGATAGCTTGGTATCAAGCCCGAAGCTGGTGCGTGCGCCAGCATGGCTGCTGTTTGCCGGACGCGGAAAATCTGTGGGTAAATTCAGGCGTGGCAAGGCAGCCAGTTGCTGCTTCCAGTATTGCATTTCCTTGTTGATATATTGCTCCTGCACCTGCTGTTCCCACCAGTGGCTGAAGTCGGCATATTGCAATGCGGGTTCTGCAAATGCCTGGATGTGGTTTACTTCAGCGGCATAGGCTTGCAAAAGTTCTTGTGCAAACAGGGCAATCGCCCAGCCATCGGTGGCGATGTGGTGTATCAGTATCAGCACATAGGCTTGCTGGTCGCCATTGAGCAAGAGACTCAGGCGCACCGGTCTTTCATTTTCCAGATCAAAGGCCTGGCTGGCCAGTTGTTTGAGCCTGGCATTGATCTGTGTTTCATCCAGGTTTTCTTTAGCGATATCTTCAACATGAATTGCCAGCTTAGCGTCGTCAGCCACGACCTGCATGACAGCACCCTGCCCTTGCTTTTGTATGCGCAGGTTGAGTATCTCATGGCGCGCCACCACTTGTTGTACAGCGCACTGGAAAGCAGCCTGGTCCAGATTGCCATCCAGCCGTGCCGCCAGTGCGACATTGTAGTTGGCGCTGGCTCGCTCCATCTGGTGCAAAAACCACAGGCGCGATTGCGCACGTGACAAAGGCAAACCCTGAGCGCGATTCAATGCTGGTAAAGTCAGCGCCTGTGCTTGCACATAGCCGCTTAGTAATTCGCGTACTGCTGCTGCCAGAGTTTGCAGTGTCGGATATTCAAATATCAGGCGCAAAGGCAGGTCCACCGTGAAAGCAGCCCGCAACCTTGCCATGACGGCCGTTGCTCGCAGTGAATGTCCGCCCAGGGCAAAGAAATCATCCCTGGCATGCACGCCCGGCACAGACAATACTTCTGACCATACTGCTGCAATAATGTCCTGCACAGCATCAGCACCTGCCTGCTGCTGTGCATGTGCATTGCCCTCGCGCTCAGGCAGTGGCAGGTTTTTTCTATCCACCTTGCCATTGACTGACACTGGTACGCTATCCAGTTGCAAGAAATGCGAGGGCAGCATGCTGGCTGGCAGTTGCGCTTGCAGATACAGGCGCAATTCCTCTGCCCCCAGGCTCTGGCCGGGATGCAGGACGTAGTAGGCAATCAATTCCTTATCAGATTTACCCGAGGCCGGGCCAGCTTCATTATGGTCATGCACTATGCAAATCGCATCACGTATCGCCGCATGCCTGCCCATGGCGATTTCTATCTCGCCCAGCTCTATGCGAAAACCACGTATTTTGACCTGGTTATCAAGGCGACCCAGAAATTCCATAACGCCATCCGCATAAAACCTGGCACGGTCGCCGGTTTTATACATGCGGGCATTCTGCGCGCCCGGTCCGGCATGTGGGTCGTGCAGGAAGCGCTCTGCCGTTAACTCGGGTTGGCCTACGTAGCCTTCGGCCAGGCAATCACCGCCTATATATAAGTCACCAGGCAGGCCCACAGGCACAGGCTGCAAGTCTGCATCAAGGATGTAGTAACGGGTGTTCTGTATCGGCCTGCCGTAGGGGACGCTGACCCAGTCTGGCTGTAGCTCTCCAACGATATGGTAATTCGACCAGATGGTCGCTTCAGTCGCACCACCCAGTGCAACGACGCAGACACCAGGGAAAACCGCTTTCATGCGGTCTGGCAGGGCCAGTGGTATCCAGTCACCACTGAGGAAGATCAGGCGCAGCCTGGAAGTCGCAGAACCTTGCGGTAATAATGATTCCAGTTGCCACAGGGCTGCCGGTGCAGAATCCCAGAAGCTGATATCTTCTGTTTCTATTATTTTCAACAAACGCTCAGGGTCTGCAATCTCGGCCTCACTGGCTATCCTGACGACGCCGCCTGCGGCCAATATGCCAAAGATGTCATACACCGACAAATCAAATGCCGGTGAAGTGACGAACAAAAGCTTGTCCTGCGCGCCTATGTCAAATGTGTTGTTCACCCACTCTATGAGGTTGATGGCTTTTTGATGCAAGACCAATACACCTTTGGGCTTGCCGGTGGAACCGGATGTGAAGATCACATAAGCCGGGTCTTGCGGGCGTGCCTGGTTTTGCAAGGCTGCGACTGGCAAGGCTGTCGTCAGATCTACGCAGACGACTTGCAATTGTCGCTCATTTGCCAGAGCCAGCGTGCTCTCCATCAAACTGCTGACCGTCAATATGCTGCACACTGGCAGGCTATCAAAAATCGCCATGACACGGGCAGCAGGCAGTTGCGGTTCTATAGGCACATAGTGATGGCCGCTGGCGACGACGGCCAGCAGGGCAATCAGCATTTCGCGGTCACGCGTGAGCCTGACGGCGACTGGTGAATTTGCGCTCAATCCCAGGGCATTAATGGCATGCACCACCTGGCTGACCCTGTCTTGCAAACTGGCATAGCTCATGCTGCCTTGCGCATCGATAAGGGCTATCGCATCCGGCGTGCGCGCTGCCTGATCTATGAAGATGCTTGCCAGCGTGGCTGTAGTGTCATAAGCGCAGGCAGTGTCATTCCATTGCTGCAATTGCAACTCACGCTGCTCTGCTGTCAGCAAATGCAAATCCCTGACCAGTTGCTCACCAGTGGCATGAGCCAGTTGTTCCAGCAAAAAACGATATTGCTCCAGCATGGCTTGCGCTGTTGCAGGCTCTATACGCGTGGTGTCTGCCAGCAGGCGTAAATGCAAGCCATCGTCTTTGGGTTCGACAATCAAGGTCAGCGGGTAATTCGATTCTTCCTGGAGATGGTAATCGATGATGCTGGCATCACCTAGTTGATTACCCTGCACTGCCAGCGGGTAATTTTCATAGACGACGATAGTGTCAAACAGCGCCTGGCCCGACGGCAGCTCACTCCATTCTGCTATGCGACTCAGGCTGCTGTGTTCATGTTCACGCGATGCCGCAAGGTGTCTGTGTACATCAGTCAGCAGGCTGGCAATGCTGTGGCCTGCGCCATGTTTGATGCGCAGCGGTATGGTATTGATGAACAGGCCTACCATCTGCTCTACCCCATCCAGTTCAGCAGGCCGGCCAGAAGTAGTGACACCAAACAGCACATCCTTGCTGTCTGCATATCTTGACAAGAGCAAACCCCAGCAAGCCATGATGGCGCTGACGGTGGTGACACCCGTTTTTTGTGACAGGGCTAATAATGCACTAAAGTCATCAGCAGCCAGCAGGTTTTCAAAAGCCAGGACTTTTGCAGCGGCTCCCGTATTGCGTTTCAACACTGGCAAACTGGTCGCTTGCTCAAAGCCGCGCAGGGCATGACGCCAGTAATCTTCTGCCGCCAGATTATCGCGCTTGCCCAGCCAGAGTAAAAAATCGGTATAGGGGCGCTCTGCTGGCAGGCTGGCTGCCTTGCCCTGCAATAAATCGGCATACTGTTGCGCCACCGTAGCCAGCACCAGACCGGATGCCCAGCCATCGAGTATCAGGTGATGATGGCTCCAGACCATCTCCCATTCATGTTCTGCCCAACGCACTATGCTGACACGCATCAGTGGGGCGCTATCCAGTGCAAAGCCTTGCTGGCTGTCAGCCTGCAAGAATTGCTGGCGCAAGGCTTCATGCTCTCGCTTTGGTGAATCGCTGTAATCGACGATTTTGAATGGCAGGACGACTGTAGTCTGTAATTGCTGGCGTGGCTGGTCCCCCGTCCACAGGAAGCGCATGCGCAAGGCGCAATGATGTGCGATGACGGTTTCCCAGGCTTGCTGCAGTTTTGCTGTATCGAGTTCGCCTTGCAGGCGTACTTGCAATTGCTGGAAATAAGCAGCGCTGGCTGGTTCACGTAAGTGGTGAAACAGCATGCCTTGTTGCATGGCCGTCAGGGGAAAAACCATTTCCATATTTGTTCCAGCCCTCATCAATGTTTAGAATAGCAAAAACAAGTTTTTCATTACTAATAGGACTTACGCAAAATTGTCCCAACAAGGCTATCGCTTTTCGGAAACATCCCTTGAAAGGAATGTTCGCTTCGTCGGCAGACAATATATTGTCTGAAACCCCGACTGCACCGTAGCGACGAAGACAGTACTTTAGTACCGAATCTTGCCAAATGCGGGAGCTGCAACGCTTTGGGGCGGTTTTGCTTAAGTCCTAACTACAGGCCCAGCATGGGCAAGAGTATCTGCCGCCCAAGACCGTGCAGGCGCTCGACTTCCTTCAATTCCTGATCCAGGGCTACTACTACCGCATTGACCCTGGGCGTTTCCATCATCGACATATGGTCGCCGACGATATCGCGTACCTTGACAAAGCAGATTTTGTCCCAGCCCAAATGTTTTTCTTCCGAGTTGTAGTGTACTGCCGCCTCACGTATCGCTTCCGGCAAAGCCTGTGTGGCTTTCATGAGCAGGGTGCGGCGCGGCAGAGGGCCAGCGGCATAGCGGCCTATCACTGTCACATTTTTTTCAAACACATGAAATAGTCTGGCGATTTCTTTTTCATCGGCATGTGGTGGTACATAATCAGCTTCCCGTGCCAGTTCCAGCAGGCGCTGCAATGCGATATCAAATGGCAAGCCAGATAAATCAGGACAGGCGATGTCTGCCTTGTGGGCAATCAGGCGCGAGATGGAGCGCAATAAACGTTCACGCGGCGGCGCAGATTCAGCCAGTGGTGCAACTTGGCTGTCTATCAGGCACAGGAAAGCAATTTCATAACCGCGTGCCAGGGCCTGCCTTGCCATTTCATAAGCGATGATGCCGCCCGAGGACCAGCCTGCCAGCAGATAGCGCTGGTCCTTGACCAGCGGGGCGATCTTGTCCAGATACAGACTGGCCAGTTCTTCCACGCTTTCATAGATTGCTACCCCCATGAGGCCGGGGTCTTGCAGGGCTATCACTGGCCTGTCTGTCGTCAAACCGCTGGCGAGGTCGCGATAACACAAGACACTGCCGCCGGTAGGGTGCACCAGTACGATGGGCGTGTGCTGGGGATTGCCTGCACGTATGGGTATCACGACAGGATCAAGTTGCAGGCTCTCATTGCGCAAGAGCTCTGCCTGAGCTGCAATGGTAGGGGCAGAGAATAGCGAAGTCAGTGGCAACCTGTAGGAAAACTCTTTGTCTATCTCCGCCATCAGGCGTACGGCCAGAAGCGAATGTCCACCGAGGTCAAAGAAATTACTGGTGATGCCGACCTGGGATACATGCAGCACACTTTCCCAGATACGTTCCAGGCGCATTTCCAATGTATCGCGCGGTGCCTGCGACATTGCTGTATTTGATGGCCGCAGTTTCAGCAAAGCCTTGTTATCGACCTTGCCATTGGGCATGAAGGGGAAGGCATCAATCGGTATCAGCCAGTTTGGCAGCATATAGTCTGGCAAGGCAGCGGCCAATTTCTCCTTGATACTGGCGACGGTCAGGCTCCCCCCTGGCTTGAGGGTATAGAAGCACAATAACTGGTCTATGTTTGCCGCATCCCTGTCCACTACCACGGCAGCCATCAGCACCTCAGACTGTGCGGCAACAATGGCTTCTATCTCACCCAGCTCTATGCGATAACCGCGCAGCTTGACTTGCCGGTCTGCGCGACCAAAGCAATCGAGTTTGCCATCTAAACGCCAGGCACCGAGGTCGCCAGTGCGATACATGCGTTCGCCATGCACGAATGGATCGCTGACAAAACGTTCTGCCGTCAAGGCATCACGCTGATAATAGCCTTGCGCCAGGCTGGCACCTGCCACATACATTTCCCCACGTACCCCTATGGCTTGCGGCTGCAGATATTCATCGAGCACATAGATGCGGGTATTGTCTATGGGCTTGCCGATGGCAACTACCACATCATCCATACAGACTTTTTCGTAAACGACTTGCACCGTCGCCTCAGTAGGGCCATACAGGTTGATACATTCTGCCGCGCTTGGCAAAGCCGTCAGCACCTGGCGTGCCAGCTCGGCATCCAGCACCTCACCGCCACAACAGAGGCGACGCAGGCGCAGGCATTTGGCGAACTCCGGCTGCCCTACCATCATGCGCAACATGCTGGGCACAAGTTGCAGCACGCTGATATCAAAATCCTGCAGGGTTTGCAACAAGGCTTCAGGGTCTCTTTCGACTCCAGGGGCAGCCAGTACCAACCTTGCACCTGCCATCAAGGGAGCAAATACTTCCCACACCGAGGCATCGAAGCTGATGGCAGTTTTTTGTAGCACTGCATCGTCTGCATCCAGTGGCAAATCCCTGAGCATCCATTGCATGTGATTGGCGAGTGCGCCATGTGTTACGGCGACAGCCTTGGGCTGGCCGGTAGAACCCGAGGTGTAAATCAGGTAAGCCAGGTCACTGCTTCGTAAAGTTGGGAATTGCGGCTCTGCTGCATCTTCAAGTGCGGGCAAGGTATCGACCGTGATCAACTTTATCTTTTCCAGCAAACACGAGAAAGCAGCCTGCTGTTTGAATTGTGTCGCAATAGCCGCGCTGGTCAGCAATACACTGACACCACTGTCTTGCAACATGAAAGCAATGCGCTCTTCAGGATATGCAGTATCGAGCGGCAGGTAAGCTGCCCCGGCCACCTGTATCGCCAGCAGGCTGGCTATCATGTCTACACTGCGATCCAGCAATACTGCCACCACCCTGGCCCTGGCTTCATCCTGCTGCCTGGCCAGCAGCACATGTTGCGCCAGTTCTGCTATGCGGTGCAAACAAGCCTGGCCACTCAATTGGGTCAGCGGGCTTTGTATGAATATCTGTTCGGGATGCTTTGCAAGGCAAGCAAGAATATCTTGCACTGGTGCCTGCCATGGTTCTGCTGGCGGCACTGATGGCCCGGCAAAATCATGCATGATCTGCTGCCGCTCATTGGGGCCCAGCAGTGTCAATTGATCTATCTGCGCCTCAGGACTCTCGACTATGGATGCCAGCAGGGTCAGCAATTCTTCTTCCAGATTGTGCATGCAGGCAGAGTCGCAGATTGCCATATCGTAATCCAGGTACAGTTGCAATTGGCTTGTTGCATCTGCATAAGCAGACAACACCAGCAGACATTCATCTGTCCAGGCGAAAGGTGCATCTGCGGTTATCAGTTTGCCTGCGCTCGCCTGCTGCCAGCAAAAACCTGCCGCCAGACCCTGTTTGCTATCCAGCGGTGCGATATAGTCTTGCAGCGCGCAGGCTTCATCAATGGCGGTGCTATGCGTCTTCAGCAATGTAATGAAGCTGGCATGCGGATTAATCACATTATGCAGCGGGATAAACCGTGTCATAGGCCCCATGGCTGTCGCCATTTCTTCATACGCACGACCATTGGCCTGATAAGCTACGGCAGGTGACTGCGGATTTAATCTGTATAACAATACTGCCCAGGCGAGATAAAGCAAATGCGCGACTGGCAACTGGCTTTTGTCAGCCAGGGCATTGAGAGCGGCGGACAAGTCTGCTGGCAATGCCAGAGGCTGACGCTTGACATAGGGTGTAGCCTGGCGCTGCCTGCGCATGAAAGGCCAGTCAGGCAGGCTTCCTGCCTTCAGGCTGTTTGTCGTATCCCAGGCTGGCAATTGCACATCCTGAGGTTCTGCCAGCATATCGTGCTGCCACTGCGCCAGGCTGGTGAAGGGCAGGTCTTCTTCCGCAAATTTTATAACATGCGGCGTGGCGCACCATGCTGCATCGACCAGCTTTTCTTCCACTTCAGTCAATATCAGCAAAGCCGTCTGCGCATCACCGCACAAGGCAGATAACCCTAGCCGGTAATGGCTGTCATTCAATTTTTGCAAGCAGGCGCGCTGGTCTTCATGGATAGCAGCCAGCTGTGGTGGCGCTATTTGCGTAGACGCTAATGTTTCAGCAGATGCCTGCACAGGTAACTGCATGCCGGGCAATACCCCAAATTGCATGCGCAGGATTTCATGCCTGGCCAATACATGGTCAAAGGCAAGGCACAATATTGCTTCATCCACGTCAGCGCATCGAAAGTCAACACTGACCAGATAAGTCTGCTGACCATCTCTTTGCGCCAGTTGCCACAGCCTTTGCTGGACTGGTGACAATGAAAAACCGCTTTTTAATTTGCTGCTCACTTGCGCATCCCTGGTTTTATCTGTTTTTTTAGTTGGTTGATCCTGGCAAGACGCTGACCGGGCGTACTTCATCCCCCATGGCCGTCAGTATCTTGCGTTCCCCGGTGAATCTGGAACGGCCATGCGCCACCAGCATATTGTCGAGCAAGAGCAGGTCACCCGGCTGCCAGCGAAACTTGACGGTTTCCGCATCATAGGCAGCACGCAGGTGCGCCACCACCTCGTCAGGGATCACCGTGCCATCGCCATAGAAAGTGTTATAGGGCAGGTTCTCCACACCCAGGTCACTAGTCAATGAAGTACGTATTTCATCCGTCATGCTGGATGGATGCCAGAAAGCGATGTGATTGAACCACAGCTCTTCACCTGTCTGCGGGTGACAGCGTATCGCCGAGCGTACTTGCGTAGTTCGCAGTCTGTCGCCTTCCATCCAGGTCCATTGCGTGTCTGATTTTTTCATATAGGCTTCGGCTTCTTCCCTGGTTTCTACTGCCAATGAATGCTGCCAGGATGGTCCTATGCCAGAACCAAAATTACGCACCAGCATCCAGCCCTGGCGGCGAAATTTCTCTTTCACTTCAGTATCTACTGCAGCCAATACACGGCGTACATCGGCGATAGGCGTCTCGCCCTCCGTCTCAGCAGCTACTTCACAAAAGAAGGCGATGCGACCTGGCCACTGACGCACATAAGACAATTCATTATGCAGGGCAATCACATGCTCAGGCGGGAAGATGGTCGAGGTATACACCTGCCCATCCACCTGCTTGCGCGGCGTCGCTTTTTCTATGTAGTTCATGAGTTGCACGCCAAAGGCATTCAGACCAACCTGGAAATCCTGCACACCGCGCATGTCAAAATCACGGAATAGCAAACCACCGTATTGCAATAAGTCCCGCTGCAACTGCGCTTGGTTATCCTTGATCCAGCCCAGCAAATCCACGCCTTTTGCATGTGGCCGCAAGACCAGTGGCAAGCCGGAAGCACTGCTGAAACCCTGCTTATCGACCAGGCTGCCATCAGACAAACGCACAGCCGGGCGGCGCAAGTTCAGTCCGGGTTTGGGCATCGTGTTCATGCTATTTCTTCCTTCCCATGTTTTGCTTCTATCGCGGTGCTGTTGCTCAAGATACTGGCGATATGGCCTGCCATTTTTTGCGCGACGCTTCGGATTTCCTGTTCCTGATAACTTGTTGCTTGGTATTGCCACAACAAGTGCAGGCAACCATCAAGTATGTAAGCTTCTATCGCCAGCTTGTGCAGGCGTGGCAAGTGCCCTGCTCTTTCTGCGCCTCTGTCCTGACGGTCAGGCGACCATGACAAGAGCTTGCAGACATCATCAGGCGGTGGATTTATCTGCCCCATGTAGTTAAGGCTGATGTCGGGCATTTGCCCTTGTGCCAGCGTGGCACGCACTTTGTCCGGGCCGAGGTAGCGCAATAAGCCATAAGAAAAACCATGCGCAGGTATGTCGCTGCGCTGCGCTGCAATTTCACTGGCAGCAGCATTAGCATTAATATCTGTCAGGTCAAACCAGGCCGGGTAACGGCTGGTGAACCAACCCACGCTGCGGCTGACATCCAGTTCAGCCTGTTCCAGTTGACGGCCATGGCTTTCCAGTTCCAGATAGGCGACGGGCTCGCCCGTCCAGTCACCAAGACTCAGGGTCAGTGCAGCGATGAGGATATCTTCCGCTGCTGAATCTGGAAGCCCCTGCAAAAAGCGGCTGGTGATCTCTGCTGGCAGGATGACGCTGATTTGTGCTTCGTCAGCAATACAGCCATAGTCATCGTCACTGCCAGGTAATTCCGGCGCAGGAATGGAGGTGCAAATTTCCCAATATTCAGTCTCTGCCAATACGGCATCCTGGCTGGCCTGGCGCTTCAGGTGTTCTGCCCAGGCTTGTACTGAGGCAGTCTTTCTACCCAATACAGGGACACGGCCTGCCTGCAAATCCAGCAGTGCCTGTCGCAAGTCTTCCAGCAAAATCTGCATGGAGATACCGTCACTGACGAAATGATGCACAGCGAGCAAAAGCTGCGATGCGCGTCCTTCGCTTGCAGGTGTCCATGCCGCAGTCAGCAAACTCTTTTGCGCAGGTTGCAATGAAGCCTGCGCTTGCTGGTAGTCTTTCATCAGATGTAAAACTGGTGCATTGGAAAGTTCATTGAAATGCGCAGCTTCATCACTGAAGCTCAGGCGCAGTGCATCATGTTGCGCGATCAGCGCTTGCAGGGCCTGCTCCAGCATTTCAGTATTAACCCAGTCTGCCATTTCCAGCAGGACGGATAAATTGAAATGCGCTGGTATCTCATGCATCAGCGTTTGCAACCTCAGTTGCGCAGGCAAGAGTCCGCACACGCCTTCAGGTGAAATATCCACAGCAGCTATCTCACCGGCGGGCAAGAGTTTCTTTGCAAAGTCAGCCAATACTGGCGTTGCATATAAATCCACGGCCCTGGCTTGCCAGCCTGCCTGACGCAAACGAGCCATCATTTGTATCGCCAGGATGGAATCTCCACCGCTCTGGAAGAAGTCTGCCTGCGCGCCCAGGTTTTCGCGTTGCAAGAGTTCGCGCCAAATTGCCAGTACCACAGCTTCTATTTCCGAGCTTATGGCGTTTTTTGTATCTGAATTATCTTGCTCATCATGCAGTCTGGGCAAAGCAGCTCTGTCCAGTTTGCCATTTGAGGTATAAGGAATGCTGGCTATGGCGATCACCGCTTTTGGCAGCATGTAATCGGGCAAATACTGACGCAGTTTTTCCAGCAGACTTTGCGTATTGAGCGAAGTTTCCTGATTAGCAGCAACCACGTAAGCCAGTAAATATGGGCGGCCTGCATTGGCACGGCCAAATTCAGGTTTATGCAGGATCACTGTCGCATTCGCCACATTCTCTTGCGCCATCAGAACAGCGATGATTTCTGCCGGCTCTATGCGATAGCCACGTATTTTCAGTTGCTCATCCTTGCGACCCACAATCTGTATGCGACCATCGTTGTGCATGACTGCGAGGTCGCCAGTACGGTAGAGGCGCTCAGGTTTCCCAGCGATATCGGTAAACAAGAAAGGGCTGGCAGCATCTTCGGGCGCGCCCACATAACCCAGTGCCAGACCAGGGCCAGCCAGATAAATTTCACCCGTCTCGCCATACGCGCATGGCTGTCCTGCAGCATCGAGTATATGTATGCGGTTCCTCCCCAGGGGCTGGCTGAAGCGCATGCCACTCAAGTCGCCCAGCCATTTGCCAACCATGACGCCTATGGTTGCTTCGGTAGGACCAAAGTGATTGAAGATGGTGCAAGCTGGTTTCAGCTTAGCCAGTTCTTGCAAGAGCCTGATACTTGCGGTTTCACCACCGAGTATCAGATGCGTCAGCGGCAAGACTGCTGCCTTGTCCTGCGCTGCCAGCAAGGCTTCGAGATGTGAAGGGACTATCTTTAATACATCAACTGGTGTTTGCTGCATCAGGGCAGCATAGCCATCAGCATCACGCGCCATGGCATTGCTGATAATGGAAAGGCAGCCGCTGTGGAATAGTGCCGGCAAGACCGTGGTTAAACCCAGGTCAGCCGCAAAAGTCGATATCACGGCATAACGCAAACCAGGCTGCAAATCAAAGGCGGCGATAATAGCGTCGAGATAATGCTGAACCGACCTGTGCGGCACAGCAACCAACTTGGGCTTGCCTGTGGAACCTGAAGTGAATAGCTGATAGGCGCATGACTCTGGGTCTATATCAGGCAAGGGCAATGGCTGATGATCCTGGACACTGATCTCTGCGAGACTGGCTGGTAATTGCAGACAAGGGATATCCAGCGCGACCAAGGCATCCCCTACATCCTTATTGTCTTGCACGATGACACAGCAAGGTTTTGCCTGTCTTATCAATTCCAGTACGCGTGCTTGTGGCAGATTGCTGTCTACCGGTAGATAAGCTTTACCAGCCTTCCATGCCGCCAGCATGGCAATAGGGAAAGCCAGGCTGCGGCCAAGCAGCAAGAGTGCAGGGCCTGCATCTTGCTCATTTTTTAAAATGTCCCGCGCCAGCCTGTCTGACAAGCGATCAAACTGCTTGCGCGTCATGCTCTCAGTCGCATCAACACACAAGGCCACGGTCTGTGGGTCTTGCTCAACTGACTGACGGAATCTTTGCAGCAAGCCCGGCTTAACAGAAGTTGATTCAATCCTGGCAGGTAACCAAATGGCCCTGGCAGCAGCACGCTCGTCAAAATCCTGATCATTGCCTGCCATGCGTTCTATCATGGCGACAAAACTTGCCAGCAATTCCTGCATATCTGCGGCAGCAAATAACTGGCTATCGAAATCCAGTTCTACCCGCGCACCATCTTGCCAATCGACGAGATTGCAACCTATGTCAAAGCGTGCATGGCGTATAGGCAGGGAATACGCCTGCACCGTCATGCCTGGCAAACTGGGCATGGTTGCCAGTTTGTCGACATTGAAGGTGATATTCACCAATGGCGGCCTGGCAGGATCGCGCGTCAGCCCCAGGTCATCCACCAGTTGTGACAGCGGGTAATTGGCATGGCTGATGGCATCAAGGAATTGCTGCTTCACTTCTGCCAGCACTGTGCTGGTATTCGCCTGCGCAGGAATGTTCAGACGCAAGGGCAAGAGATGTGCGCAATACCCAGGCGTATGTGCCAGCGCTTCATCACGACCTGAATAAGGGACGCCAATGACCATGTCCCGCCCTGCCCCGGCACGCCGCAGCGTCGCAGCAAAGGTCGCCATCAAGGCCATGCTCGATGACATGCCCAGTTTGCCCGCTTTTTGCTCAAGCTGGCGCAAGATGTTCTTGTCGAGTTCATGTGTAAGGCGCTGACCTTCAAAGCCACGCATGCTGGCCCTGGCATGGGCGCATGGCAGTTCTATGCCAACTGGCGCGTGCTGTAATTTGCTTAACCAGTATTGTTTGTGTTCTTGTTCTTCTGGCGTTGAACCTGCATCTGCCATACGCTGCGCTAATAAAGCATAGTCTGGTTTGCTACCTGGCTGCTGGCCATTCATGAGCGTCGCAAATTCTTCAAACAACATCTGCATGGATTGCCCGTCGATGAAGACATGGTGGGCAGCAAACAGCAGGACAGCATGATGGTCATCAAGCTCAAACAAGTCTATACGGAAGGCACCAGCCTGCGTCAGGTCAAAACTGGCTGCCACGCTGTTTTGCAGGGCTGCGTCCAATGTAGTGGCATTGACTTGATGGCGCTGCACTTTTACATCTACGTGAGGCGCAATTTTCTGCACCCCTGCTTCCAGGTCTATGGATGCCCGCAGGGCTTCGTGCCTGGCTACCAGTCTTGTAAATGCGTGTGTGATATCAGCATGATTGATTTCACCCTGAAATTCTAACGCCACGCTGACTACATAGGCCGCCGAACCCTGTTCAGACAAGGCTGACAGTGTCGCCAGTTGTTTTTGCGCTTTGGACAAAGGCAGGATTATTTCTGCTGTTTTTGGTGCTTGCGCCACATTGGCAGAACTAACAATAAAGCCCGCCGATTTCAAGGAGGCCACACACTCGCTGACACGGCTGACTATCTGAGCGATATCGTCATCAGTGTGCGCCGTAGACAGGAATAGATTACGCCCTTCCCACACATACAGGCCGCGATACAGCAAATGATAAAAGAAGGGATCAAGGTTCTCGCTGAAGACAAAGCGGAATAGCGAACCGAAATTCTTCATGTGTACAGGCGCGCCGGCTGCAGCAAACACCTGATCGAGTTCTGCAGTCAGCCTGGCGGTACTGTCATTGAGTTTTTGATAGACAGCCAGGCCACCTTGTTTGATTTCGGTGAGCACTGCTTTTGCTGCCGCCATCACCAGCGGGTGCTTATTGAAAGTACCCGCAAAGAAAGTCGTATCTGCCGCCGGATAAGATGCATCGCCATATTGCCAGTGCCCGCCATCAATGCCAGCCATGATATCGGCACGGCCAGCAATGACACCCACAGGCAAACCACCGCCGACTATCTTGCCATAGGTGACTATGTCGGCCTGCACATCAAAATACGCCTGGGCACCACCAGGGTGTATGCGAAAACCAACCAGCACTTCATCAAAGATCAGTAAGCTCGATGCCATCCTGGTCATGGCACGCAAGCTGCGCAAGAAGTCTTGCGGCTGCAGGCCGGGGTTGCGGCTTTGCACAGGTTCGACCAGCACAGCGGCAAATTCGTGCAGGCGGCCACGCAATAATTCCAGTGCCTCTGCCGAGCCATATTCAAAGAAAGCCAGATCACTGACCATACCGGGCGTAATGCCAGCCACACGCGGTATCGCTTTCCATGGGTCATCATTGACCTCGCCCAGCACACCATCAAAATGGCCGTGATAACTGTCGCGAAATATCGCGACCTTATTGCGACCAGTAAAAGTTCGCGCCAGACGCAGCGCCGTCATGATGGCTTCCGTGCCTGAGCTGCAAAAGGCGACGCGTTCTACCCCGGTCAACTCACTGATGAGGCAGGCGACCTCGCCCGCCATGTCAGACTGCGGTCCTATGCGTATGCCACGCGACAGGCTTTCTGCCAATGCCTCTTTCAAAAATTCAGGTTCATGCCCAAACAACTGTACGCCAAAACCCATGGAAATATCGATGTATTCATTACCATCCAAGTCCCATATTCTGGAACCAGCAGCGCGCTGACCTACGATTGGGTAGAGCATTTCCTTGATGGAAAAACGGAAGCCCGCCGAGGCGCGGCTGTCCGCCAGTACATGACGGTATTGCTGCGCCTGTTGTTTGGACAGTGCCGTTTTCTTGCAATAACTGAGGCTGAACTTATCGAGATGCTGGCGCTGTACTTCACTCAGATTGGTGCTGAGCAGGATATTGCTTTTGGGTTTAATGACTTGCGCTGCTGATGTATCAGTTTCAACTTCTTTTTCGACAACTGCATCAGCCGATACTTTACCGCCTTGCTGTTCCGCCAAATACGCAGCCACTGCTTCAATGGACGACAAATTTTCAAAGAAAGCACGTACCGGTATCTTGACTGCAAACTCATTTTCTATGCGGCCCACAGCCTGCATCAGTATCAATGAATCAGCACCAATTTCCAGCAAGGGCGCTGCGGCGTCTACCTTGCTGGCATCAATCGCCAATAAACCTGCGATGATGGCAATGATGCGCTTGCGGATAGCAAGCGGATCGCTGACGACCGTGCGCGTACTTGCCGCTACTGTCTTGTTGATTTCGACAGCTTTGCTTGATAGCGCCACCGCATTGCCGCCATTGAAACTGTTCAAGCCGAGGCTCAGGGGGAAGACATCCCTGGCAAATGGGTACAAGGGCAAGGCATTGCCAGCCGCTGTATTTTTGTTGTCAACGAATTGCAGCTTGCTACCAAGTACATACAGGTGCGCGACTGTTTTCAGGAATGCGACCCTGTCATCCTGAGTCGCATCCAGGCAAGGCAGGCTGCGTATATTGCTGGCGCTAGCGCTTGCAATATCATCCAGCATGCCTGACAGTACGGGCATAGCACCCAGTTCCAATGCAGTATCAATACCGGTTTTACTCAACGCCGCGATGTTGTCAGCAAAACGCACGGCTCCGCGCGTATGTTTTAACCAATAAGCCGTATCGTAGACATGGCCGACGGGTAGCAATTCACCCGTCAGATTAGAGGTCACTGGCACTTGCAGTGGCTGCCATTCTATCCCTTGCAAAGCCTGTTCAAACTCTGCCAGCATGGGTTCCAGCAAGACAGAATGGAAAGCAGTTTTCACCCTCAACATGCGCAACCGTATGCCATCTGCAATCAGCTTCTGGCTGAGTATATCCAGTTGATCTCTGGCACCGGAAATCGTCACGGATTGCGGGCCATTCACGGCAGCGATACTGACATCCGTAGCAGCCAGATAAGACAAGGTAGTTTGCTCATCAGTACGTACAGCAGCCATTGCGCCATCTGAAGTCAAGGCCCCCATGAGCCTGCCGCGCTTTTCAACCAGGCGCAGAGCTTGCTCAAAACTCAAAGCACCGGCGATGACAGCCGCAGTATATTCACCCAGGCTATGTCCGGCCAGCACGGTAGGCTTGATACCATATTCGGTCAGCAGACGCGCCAGTCCTACCCCAAGCGCCAATAAAGCTGGCTGGGTGTAAGCAGTCTGGTCGATATTTTCATCAGAATTCAGCAGCAACTGGCTTAAAGACCAGGGCAACACCGCGTCAGCTTCTGCGATAGTAGCGCGGAAGCTGGCAATTTGAAATAAACCCCTGGCCATGCCTGGCCTTTGCGATCCCTGACCGGGGCAGAGGAAAGCCAGTTTGGGCGGTCTTCTGGCAGCGACAGCAGTGACGACTTGCTCAGCATGGGCTTGGTCCAACCATGTATGCAGATGTGTCGCCGCCTCACCGGCATTTGTCGCAACCAGTGCCAATCGGTGACGCAGATGTGCGCGGCCATGCTGTGATAAAGCACAGATGGCAGCAAAATCTTGATGAACATCAGCTTGCAGTTTTTGCGCTGTCTCCTGCGCCAGCAAACTAAGGGCTTCATTGCTGGATGCTGACAAGAGCAAAATTCCTGGCTCACTGGTTTGCGGATTTTCCGCAGCTGATACAGGAATAAATTCCTCAAGCACGACATGGCAATTCGCGCCACCAAAGCCAAAGGCACTGATGGAGGCGGCTCTCGCGCCAGCCCCAGGATTGCTTGGCCAGTCTGTCGTCCTCGCCACCACCTGCAAGCGCAATTGTTCAAAATTGATGTGCGGATTTGGCTGCGTGTAATGCAGGCTGGCGGGTATCTTTTTATGCTTGAGCGCCAGTATCAGCTTGATCAGGCCAGCGATACCAGCAGCCGCTTCCAGGTGGCCGATATTGGTTTTGACCGAGCCTATCAGCAAAGGCGTTTGCCGCGACTGCTGGCCCAGGGTGCGCCCCAAAGCGCGGGTCTCGGTAGGGTCACCCAGCAAGGTGCCAGTGCCATGTGCTTCTACATACTGTATTGCTGATGGCCGCAAGCCAGCATCGGCAATCGCCGCCTGTATCAAATTCTCTTGCGCCAGCCCATTCGGTGCGGTGATGCCATTCGAGACACCGTCATGGTTAGTGGCAGAACCACGTATGATGGCGTGGATGTGGTCACCATCTGCCAGCGCATCTGACAGGCGTTTGAGCAAGACCAGGCCTGCCCCTTCTCCACGACCATAACCATTGGCCGAGGCATCAAAGGTCTTGCACAAGCCATCAGGAGCCAGCATGCTACCCTTGCCCAGAGCGACACTACTGTCTGGCCTCAACATCAGACTGACACCACCAGCCAGCACCATGTCGGCATCGCCAGCCTGCAAGCTGCGGCAAGCCTGGTGTACAGCAACCAGCGAAGATGAACAGGCGGTATCTATCGTCATGCTGGGGCCACGCAGACCCAGCACATGAGAAATACGGTTGGCGATGATGGCATTCGACATGCCTATACCCATATGGGCTTCTACATCGTCGGTGTGGGCAAAGCTGCCGAGGAATTCGCCATTGACTGCGCCTATGAAAACACCAAGACGGCTTTCTTTCAAACTGTCGGCAGCGATGCCCGCATCTTCCAGCGCCCACCAGGCCAGTTGCAGAGTCAGGCGCTGGCGCGGGTCCAGCGCGCTTGCTTCTTTGGGTGAAATGCCAAAAAAGGCAGGATCGAAACAAGCCGCATCATCTATGAAGCCAGCGTAAGGCGCAGCCGATGCGGGCAAATCTGCCGTATCCCAACGTTCTGGTGGTATGCGCTTTACTGCACATATCCCCTGCTCAAGCAGTGACCAGAATGCTTCAATATTGGCAGCACCAGGAAAAACACATGACATGCCGATGACAGCAATGGCATGTTCTGCCACCTGAGCGCCAGACTCGGGTGCCGCCTTGTCCATATCAGTACTCATGATGGGCAAGAAATCAAATCATGCCTTGAGGCATTGCACTGGTAAATTATTTTTGCATCCAAGCCCAACATAGCTATCAAATCCCTGGTATGCATGGCCGCCTCAATCCAGATGGCCTATATAGCGCAATATCGATGCATCGATATCGACCAGCGTGTCATGTATCTGGGCGATTACCTTGTGCCCCTCTTCTGTACCATAATGCTGCACGACACGTCTTTCCAGCGTGGCGACCTCGCCAAGCTCAGCGATGGTATTTCCCATGGTGAAGGCATGCAGCCTGACTGGTCCGGCAAAGGTGGCAAAGCAAAATAAAGGGCTGCCTGCGGTGGCCACGCCAAGCTGCTGCAGGTTTTGCATGAGTTGCCCCATGCGGCCTGGATGGGCTTGCAGGTTCAGGTAATACAGATAAGGGGGTGGGGTTTCACGTTCTATCGGGTCTATGCCGTCATTGACACGGTTCAGCACAAAGCTTTCCATCTGCAACACACATTCCTGGAACTTTTCCAGCAGGGGTGTGCTGTCTGCACCATATACATCATGCAAGACCTGGTCCAGTGAAGGCATGCGGTCCATGTCACCCAGCTCAGCCAGCGGCAACATGATATACACATAATTGGCTGGGCCGGCAACCGTGGCATAAGCCATCCAGCGCATGCGACGGCTGTGCTGCTGATACGCGAAAGCGACTTTACCAGCCAGCTCTTTGAACTGCACATAGCGTTCGCGACGCACAGATAAACGTACGAAAAGACAGTAAGGGGTGGGAAACAACCATTGAGAATTCATTGTTTTTAACCGGCTGAGTCGATGTAAAAAGTTTAACCGATCTGCAAGCCGGGCTGCAATATGAATGCAGGCAAACAACACTTATTGATGGATAAAATAAATTGTGAAGAAAACACGAAAAATCTGTTAATTTGCGTTAGAAATCATCGACAAAAAATTCCAGCACGGGAATAATAGGCCAGTCAGACAACATCAATCCTGGAAAGCTGTCTATAGATCAGAAATTCTTCAGGCAATTGGGCTTACTGATTTTATAGAAGTTTTTTTGCAGCAATCAGCAATTAACTTCTGGCACTTAACGTTCAACATTTAACATTTTTTAACCATGCGTATACCCGACTTCTTGTATTGCACCTTTCCGCAAGTAACAAGAATTCTTTAAGGACCGGGGAACAAGGATGCGCAGGCAATACTATCGTGGACGATGCAAGCATAAGAGTGCAGTGACAGGCTAAAACAATCTGCTATCGCTTTGCTCCCGGTTTGCAATCCGCTTGACAGGCCCACCATCTTTGAGGAGGCATAGATGACCAGTGAAGAAACAGCGCCGGGCAGAGCCAGATTCCATCACATCATTCCCGGCCTGATCTCTGAAATAGAAAGTCTGACCGAAGCCCTGCGTGGCTGGGCCGAGCGCCATGGCATACCGGCACGCACTGTCAACAGCATCATCCTCATGCTCGATGAATTGCTGACCAATGTGGTCATGCATGGTTATGGCGATGAGGACAGTGGTGAAATTGAAGTCAGCGTGCTGGCAGTAGCGAACGGTGTTGAAGTCATCATCCGCGATAGTGCACACGCCTTTGACCCTTTTTCTATCGCCGAGCCTGACACCACACTTGATGTGGATGAACGTGATATCGGCGGCCTGGGTGTGCATTTTGTCAGGAAGATGGCTGACAGTTTTGCTTACCGTCGTGATGGTGACATCAATGAAGTGCGTTTTAGCAAGAGCTTCCCGTCCTGATCATTTTTCAGCAAACAGACCAAAGATACCCAGACACCGGACCAGAAAATGCCCAGCACTACGCCGCCAGTCAGCAACAATAACAATATCAACTTCTTCCGCAACTATAACCGCCTGGTTGGTTTCACCTATATCGCCATCGTCGTGCTGACCATGGGATTTTTCCTGTTCCAGATAAGACAAAAACACACCGAAGAAATCAAGGTCATACAAGGTCATGTAGACAGGCATGGGCAATTTGTTGAGTTCATCTTGCGCTCATCGCTCGATAGTCTGGAAGCCATGCGTATCTCGGCGGCCAATTTCTACGACAGCGCGCCACCAGTATTGAGCGAAACAGAAACGCATCCAGGGCATTCACCCCTGTTCAAAAAACTGGAACAAAAAGCGCAAAGCTTTGATCTCGACAAGGCACCAGAAAAAGATGCGACAGGCAATCTGAACGGCCTGGGTAAACTGCAAGGCCGCACGCCTGAGTTTTATCTGGATGTGGAAATGGCACTGAACCTGAACCAGGTTTTCCAGGCGATTGCCTTCAATTTACCGAACGCCAGCGAAAGCCGTTTCATCTCCGTTGACAATTTCTCCAACACCTATCCCTGGCTGGATTCAGCCAAACGTCCACATAGCGACAAGGTATATCAAAGCCAGGCCTGGCTCATGGGTACGCCTGAGAAAAACCCCACTGGCGAAAAATACTGGGCACCTGTGTATTACGGTGGCACGGCCACGGGCTTGCTGGTACCAACGGCGGCCCCTATCTACCGTGATGACAGATTCCGTGGCGTAGTCTCCATCGACACCAGCCTCGATTACCTTAACCGTATCAACGCTGACTTTGCCTATACGCCAGGTACAGCCTTCCTGGTGGATGCCTATGGCGAAGTCGTCGCCCACCCTGAGGCCTATGCCAATGCGCTGGAAGTGCAGGCCACGCAAAGACTGGAAAAAATCATGCCTGCAGGCATACTCACAGACGGTAAACGCCTGACTGACATTCCTGCAAATCAGGCCGTCGAGATGGGTGATTATTTGCTGATACGCCACCCCTTTATCTCAGCCCCCTGGCAACTGGTGTATGTCGTCCCCAGGAACCAGCTCTGGAAAAACCTGCTATGGGAACGCGGCCCCATCATGCTGCTGGTGATACTGGGGCTGACCTTGTTAATGGTTGTCACCTATTATGTGACCACGCGAGAATTCATTTCACCTGCATCCAAGCTGGTGGCACATATCGCAAAAGAAAGCCAGTTCACCCCGGCCCCAATACCGGTAGTGCCAGGCACCTGGAAACCCTGGTTTGAAACCATATCGCAAGCCTTCAAGCAAAGCCTGCAACTGGTCAGCATCAGGCAGGAGCTTGATATTGCTGCCAACATGCAATTATCGATCTTACCGCGCCACTGGCCCAATGAAAAAGAGTTTTCTCTATGGGGTATCATGCGCTCAGCCAAGGAAGTGGGTGGCGATTTCTATGACCACTTTTCACTCGGCAATGGCAAGATAGGCATAGTCGTGGCCGACGTTAGCGGCAAGGGTGTGCCTGCCGCCCTGTTTGGCATGGTATCGAAAACCCTGATACGTGCAACAGCTACCCGCAATGCCAGCGAGCCTGGCGAAATCATTGCCATCGCCAATGACATACTGGCAGAAGATAATGATGAATGCATCTTCGTCACTACCTTCTACGCCGTGCTTGATCCCGCAACTGGCATACTTACCTATGTGAATGGCGGTCACCCGCCACCGCTGCTGATACACCAGGATGGCACAACAGAATTTTTACCCATGACCGGTGGCAGCGCCCTCGGCATCATGGATGGCATACCCTTCGCACAAAAAACCGTACAGTTACAAGCGGGTGACTATGTGCTGATGTATACCGATGGCGTGACCGAGGCCTTCAATCCGCAAAATGAAGAGTACACGCCCGATCGCCTGCCACCGCTGTTTGAAAACCGTCCCATCAGCGATGTTAATGAAGCCGTCGACCGCACCGTTGCCGATGTTGACCTGCATGCGAATGGCGCACCGCAATCGGACGACATTACCTGCGTCGCCCTGCACTTTCATTTTGCGAAAAATAGTACAAAAGACAGTACTACAGACAGTGTGGCCGATAATAAACCACAAGAAGATCAACTGGCATCATGATGACATTCAAATCCACCATCTTTAGCCTCGCCTTGTGTTGCACACTTTTAATGCTGAATTGTGCTGCACATGCCACCAGCCTGGCAGAAATCAAACAGCGCGGCAAGCTCGTCGTCGGGGTCAAAAAAGACGTGCTGCTGTGGGGCTATCAGGACAGCACTAGCGGCAAAATCATAGGTATGGAACCTGACTTGGCGCAAAGCATAGCCACTGACCTGGGTGTGCAACTGGAACTGGTGGGTGTGCTGACGGCTGAACGCATAGACGCAGTCAAGAATGGCCAGGTCGATATACTGATTGCCACACTGACCGATACACCGGAGAGGCAAAAAGAACTGAACCTCATCCTGCCGCATTACTACAGTTCAGGCGTCAACCTGCTGACCCGCAAGAGCGAGAATTTCAAGGAATGGACAGACCTCAAGAACCGCCGCGTCTGCAGCCGCCGTGGTGCTTTTTACAATCGCCGTGTGACGGTCACCTATGGTGCCGATGTGGTCGCCCTATACTCGAATGACTGGTCCAAACAGGCATTGCGCGATGGCCGCTGTGCCGCCCTGGTATATGACGATACGGCTATCGCCGCCATGCTACGGGATCCCGAATGGGCCAATGATTTTGTCATGCCCATGACCACCATCTTCACCACGCCATGGTCAATTGCGATTTCACCGGCAGAGCGCGGTGGCGAACTGGAAAAATATCTTTCCAAGACCATTATCAACTGGCACAGGAATGGCTATCTGCAGCAAGTAGAAAAATCCTGGTCCATACCACCGTCACGCTTTCTTGATGACATGCACAAGACCTGGAACAAGAAAAGTGGCGACAAATGGCTATGCGGTGACAGCATCAGTCCAAGCACACCGAAAGAATGCCTGTGAAAGATGATTTGCCAGCACCTATCCGTGACAATCATCAAATCACCGAGGCGATGACGGATTTGTATGACCGCTATTACACCAGCCACGAATATGAAAAGCGTTATCCCAAACCCAACCAGGGTACCCTGCACTTTCTGTTTGACAATGGAGCAAGAGAGGCAAAAGACATACTCGATTTTGGTTGCGGCAATGGCCGCTATGCCCTGCCCCTGTTACAGCAGACCAACGCCAGGTTGACCGGTTTTGATATCTCACACGCTGCGATCGCCGAGCTGTCGCGTTTTTTACAAAACAATCCGCATGCAGGACGCATGCGTCTGTTCGACGGTGACGCACAGATACTCAATGGGCAAGGCGACTATGACATGGTCATGCTGATGTTTGGTGTACTCAGCCATGTTGGCGACCATACCGCCAGGCTGGCTACGCTGAAACAATTACGCAGCCTGATGCGACCTGAGGGCAAACTGGTACTCAGCGTGCCCAGCATTTTCCGCCGTCGTCCCTTTGAATTGTTTGCAGCTCACTGGCAACGCATGACGGGCAAAGCGCGTGATACACAAAAAGAACCGGGTAATATTTTATTCACCCGTAATATAGACAAGCAGGCACATCAGTTTTTTTATCACCTGTACTCTGTTGCAGGCCTGCGTGCAGAATTGCAGGGGGCTGGCTTTACCATCACCGCCCTGTCACCTGAAAGCCTGCTGCCTGAATGGATGATTACCCAGCACGATCTTTTGGGCAAGCTTGATGAAGCCCTGCTACCCTTGCTGCCAGCCGCCCTGGGTTATGGCATACGTGCGGTTGCGGTACCTGTATAAATATGATTCAGCCATGATTCAAACATGATCACGTATTCAAAAAAAATAAAATTCTATTGCAGCCTGCTTTTACTCATGATGTTTTTCATGACTGCAGTACAGGCCCAGACAACGAAGCCCCCAGCAGCAAGTGAAAGACTGACACTGATACACGAGCGTGGCACCATCATTGTCGGCGTCAAAACCGATTACCCGCCTTTTGGCATGCTAGATGCGAATGGTGTGCCCGAAGGTTTCGAGCATGATCTGGCTGCTGACATCGCCAAACGCCTCGGCGTGCCGTTACGCAAAGTCAGCGTCACCGGCAGCAACCGCCTGCAGAAATTGCAGGAAGGCGTAATCGACCTGGTGATCGCCACGACGGGAGACACGGAAGAACGCCGACAGATCGTGACCATGATAGAGCCTAATTACTATGCGTCTGGTGTCACTCTATTCATGCCACCAACAGCCAACATCAAGGACTGGGCAGATACCCGCGGCCATCCGGTATGCGCCACCCAAGGCTCCTACTTCAACCGAGTCATGCAACAGCGCTATCTGATGGAATTGCAGATGTATAACAATGCCAGGGATGCCAAACTGGCCGTCAAGGATGGGCGTTGCATAGGCTATCTGTTCGACAATACCGCCGTCATCAATGATCTCGCCAACCCTGAATGGAAAGGCTATAAAGCACCCCTGCCGCCTACCCTGAATACGCCCTGGGCGATGGCTATCAGCAAGAGTGAAAAAGGTACGGAATTTGAAAAAATGCTCGGCGATATCGTCGCCGACTGGCACCGCAGCGGCTTTTTGCAAGAGCGGGAAAAAGCCTGGGGTATAGCACCATCCAAATTTCTCGCAGATACCCACGCACTGTGGCAAAAAGAGGAAGCTGACAAGATACCTTTTTGCCACCGCATGGCAGATGGCAATTGGCGTGCAGAATGCCGTAACCAGGTTTTTCTGACATCAACGGATGTAGGTGGTCTGGCACAACTCGGTCTGTGGCTCAATGAAACCACAGGCATCAACCTGACCCTGGTGTATGACAGCTTTGACCGCAGCCAGTTCTTTTATGGCTTGCTGGTGACGCTGGCCCTGACGGTTTTGTGCATCACTTGCAGCCTTTTATTGGGCTGGGCCGGTGCAGTATTTGCAGAATCAAAGGGATGGCTCTTGTCTGCCACAGCACGATTGCTGGGCACGATAGGCCGCATGACGCCACCACTGCTGTGCATGTATCTGCTGCTGTTTGGCGTAGGTGCGATACTCAGTGAATCTGTAGGCATCGCACTGCCTGCCTTTGGCGTCGTGGTGTTTTGCCTCAGTGTCTACACTGGAGCTGGTGTCATGACGGCTTTGCTGGATGCTGCAACGGCTTATCGCTTGCAGCACGGCGAATTCCGCCTGCGATTTGCCAACACTTCACAAATCGCCAGGCTGGCCAGCGGCTCAGTCACGGCTTCTCTCATCAATGTCTCCAAAGCCACCATGATGGCGTCTGCGGTCGCGGTGCCAGAACTGCTGTCGGCCACTACTTCCATCATCAATGAACGTGGCAATGTCGGTGTCATGATGAATGCCTTGCTGCTGACCTTCTTATTGATCATCTTTGCCGTCGTGCGTGTCATACGCCAGCTGGAACAAAAAATCCTGGCGAGGGTCGCATGATGGAAACCGCTGAAATCTTCCAGCATCTGCTGACCTGGACACCGTATCTGCTCGGTGGCTTTGCCATGAACATCTGGATCTCCATCGTCGCCATGCTCATAGGCACGGGCATAGGCTGGTTGCTGGCATCCTTGCGCCTGTCCACTCATCCACGTCGCGTTAAAGTCAGCCTGGTGGCAACTGAATTTTCACGCAGCATACCCACTATCGTATTCCAGTTTTACCTGGCTTTCATGCTGCCATCTGAAATCTTACTGCCTTATTTCAAGACCATCATCAGCTTCCCAGTGTGGATCAAGGCGGCACTGGCATTGGCAATCGCCGTCATCGGCTTCACCAGTGATAACCTGACGATTGCCATGGATGAATGGAAGAAAGGCAATCACCATGCCGCCTTCCTGTTCATCCCCAGTTGGACCAGCTATGCCCTCATCATCGTCATGGCATCCAGCACGGCTTCCATCATCGGTGTCAGCGAACTGGTCAGCCGCTGCAATACCGTCATCAATGCGACGGGTAATACAGCTTTGATGCTGCCGATTTATTTGTATGCCTGCTTGTTCTTCTTTTGTTTTTGTTATCCGCTGACTTTATTGATGAAGCGGATTTCGAGGCGGCTGAAGCTGCGGTATGGGATGGAGAGTTGAGATAGGCGTAGGCCGGGCAAGCGACGTAGGTTGGGCTACGGTTCACCAGCCCAACACTCGGCTTTTAATAACGTATACGTTTGTTAAGGCTCAGTGTTGGGCTGATAACCCGTAGCCCAACCTACAATAAAATACGCCCAACGGAATTTCGCCCCCATCAACTCCAACTCAAATCCGTATGCGTCAACGGCAACTGCCTGACCCGCTTGCCGGTCGCCGCAAAAATCGCATTGCACACCGCCGGTGCCACCGGCGGGAAGGCAGGTTCACCCAAGCCCGTCACAGGAAAATCCGTCTTCAGGAAATGCGCCTCTACCTTGGTATAACTATCCTTGATGCGCAGCAAGGGATACTCATTAAAATTGCCTTGCACGACACGGCCACGCTGTATGTCCAACTCAGGGAACATCAGGGTGCTGATACCATCCAGGACAGAACCCTGCACCTGGTTTTCTGCGCCGCTCAGATTGACGATCTGCGAGCCTATGTCAGTCACGACGACGACGCGGTCCACCTTGACTTCACCCTTTTTGCTGACCGTGACTTCAGCAACCTGGGCGATATAGCCGCGATGGCTAAAATAAAAAGCGATGCCTTGCCCCTGGCCACGGGAGAATTTCTTTTTACCCCAGTCAGACTTGACAGCCACTTCCCGTAATACTCTCTTCATGCGGCCAACATTGTAGGGCTGGCCGCGCTCACCGGTCCCCGGCATGATGTCCTTGTCACCCAGGGTCTCCAGAAAAAATTCCAGCGGGTCACGCCCTGCGGCATGGGCAAGTTCATCCAGGAAGCTGCGGAAGACCCAGGCAAACACATTACTGCCTGGTGCACGCCACGGCCCCATAGGGATATGCGTTTCCAGCAGGGTTTGTTCGAGCTGGCAATTCTCTACCCATCGCCCAGGAAATTCATCGGTAGACAGATTGGCTCCACTGCCCGGCTGTAAAACTGGCTTGCCATCACGCATGACCTTATTGGCAAAGCTGACGAAATGATTTTGCCAGGCGATGAGCTTGCCCTTGTCATCCACGCCACCTCGCAGGAAATGGAAGCCACCCGCACGATAATGATCATGCCGCATATCATCTTCACGCGACCAGGTCAGCTTGACCGGCGCATTGACACGTTTCGCAATCGCCGCCACCTCGACAATAAAATCAGAGCTCAGGCGACGGCCAAAACCACCGCCGCTGCGGGTGATATGCAGCTTGATTTTTTCCTTGGGCATGGCCAGGACATCGGCCACCAGGTTCTGGCCTGATTCTGGCAACTGGGTCGGTGCCCAGATTTCAAGGCTGGCATCCTGAGCATCGTAAGCAGCCGTGCAATTTTGCGGCTCCATACTGGCGTGCGAAATGAAAGGATAGCTATACGCTGCCTCCACCGTTTTGGCTGCCTTGCTCAGCGCAGCTGCGACATCGCCATCCTTGCGTAAGACATTAGCACCTGGCTGGGTAGACAGTTTTTTTGCCTGCGCAGAAAAATCTTCCCAACTGGCATTCGCCCCCTTACCCTCATCCCATTTCACTTCCAGCAGCTTGCGGGCGCTGAAGGCGGCCCAGGTGGTCTCGGCGATAATGGCAACACCGGGCATGAGGCCGCGCAGGTTTTCTGTGCCTTCAATAACAAAAGCATCCTTGACGCCAGGCTGGGCCTTGATATGGTCGAGATTGGCACTGACCACCTTGCCACCAAAAACCGGGCATTTTTCATACACGGCATACAGCATGCCAGGCAATTTCACGTCTATGCCAAACAGTGGCTTGCCGGTAACGATGGATGGATTATCGACCCCGCCTATGCGCGTACCCAGCAACTTGAATTGCGCCGGGTCCTTGAGCTTGACATCCTTGGCATCTGGCACAGGCAATGTGGCAGCTTTGGCGGCCAATGCCGCATACGTCAGTTTGCGCTGGCTGGCAGCATGGTGCACGGCACTGTCAGCCGCATGGCATTCAGATGCTGGCACATTCCAGGTTTGTGCAGCAGCACTGACGAGCATGGTACGCGCTGTGGCACCCAGCCTATGGAATTCATTGTAATTGGTTGGTGTCGAAGTCGAACCACCAGCACCCTGGCTGCCATAGGCGGGGTTGAGGTCACCCTGGATGATGCGCACATCTTTCCAGTTCACTTCCAACTCTTCGGCTATCACCATAGGCAACGAAGTCTTGATGCCCTGCCCTATCTCGGGTTGTTTGGACACCAGGGTCACCGTGCCATCACTGCCTATGCGTATCAGGGCATGCGGCACAAAGTCCGTAGACGCTGTAGCTGCCGTTGCAGCAGGTTTGCTGATCTGCGCCAGTACACTGTCACCAGACCCCAGATAAGCCAGCACCAGACCACCGCCAGTAAACGCTGACATACGTAAAAAATCACGGCGTGCCGGGGAGCTTGCTTCAGCCCGCACTGAGCCATTTTCAAGTTTCTTCATTTCGCCCCCTTCTTCTTGCCATTAGCAATTTCTGCCGCCCTGTGTATGCCTGCACGTATGCGTATATAGGCAGCACAGCGGCACAGGTTACCACCCATGGCAGCATCGATATCAGCATCTGTTGGATGGGGTTTGTCTTTCAGCAAGGCCGCAGCTGTCATGATCTGGCCAGCCTGGCAATAACCGCATTGCGGCACGTCCAGCTCTTGCCAGGCGGTTTGCAGCGGGTGCATGGCCTTGGCATCCAGGCCTTCTATGGTGGTGACTTTTTGCTTGCCCAAGGCTGATACCGGCACCATGCAGGAACGGGTAGGTACGCCATTGATTTGCACGGTACAGGAACCGCATTGCCCTACACCACAACCATATTTGGTGCCGACCAGGTTCAGGCTGTCGCGCAGCGCCCATAGCAGGGGAGTATCGGGCGCAACCTCCACTGCCTGCATCTTGCCGTTAATGTTCAGGGTATGTTTGCTCATAGTGCTTCCACTCCAAGATGGGTCAACAAGGTGCTGGCTATAGACCATCAGCATAAACTATCCTGACGGATTCCTGCATTTGACCAAGAATCTGACTATCAGTTCAGCCCGGGCAAAGATTCTACGGCAAAATCACCAGTCCTGAATGCTGAAAAGAATTACGGTCACCACGACGATAACTTCGGTAGACATATTTGCCTTCCACAGTCTTGCTGCACATGGTGCAAGGGACTGCATGATCAATATCGCGAATGCCGATTTGCTGCAAGGCACGTCTGGCCAACACATTCAGATCAACATGGCGGTAACGCGGGTTGATGGCTGTGGCATCCATATCTGGAAACTGCCGCACAAAATCGGCAGCCAGTTCTTCACTGACCTCAAAACAGCATGGGCCTATATGCGCGCCTATGGCTGCCACCCAGTCTTGCGGCTGCTCACCTTGTGCAGCCAGCTCTTGCCACAAGGTTTGCACCACCCCGCCAACGATACCGCGCCAGCCTGCATGGGCGGCGGCGATCATCTTGCCATCACGTCTGGCCAGCAAGACAGGCACGCAATCCGCAGTGATAACAGTCACCGGTACGCCAGGCAGGCGCGTGAAAAAAGCATCAGCATCGCCACACTGCTGGAATTGTTCTGTCACTTCCACCACCCGGGTGCCATGTACCTGCAGCTTGTTGGGCACGGTATCCCAATGCCCGCTGAGGCTGGCTGGCACAAAGTCCCGGGCATTACCAAAGCCATATTGTATGCCGGGTATGCTGGCGAGAATGACGCTGTGGTGGTAACTGCGATGCAAGGCTGGCCCCGGTGAATTATCTGAAAGCAAGATTCTAGCTAATTTTGGACTTTAGCGCCCGGCAGATAAAGACGGAAATATTATTGGCGCGCATGCAATTCAGCCAATTCCTTAAACCTGCCTATGACAAACTGCGCCACTGGCGAATGGCTGCGCCCCCGCAGCGAAACAATGCCCACCTCAGAATGCATATTCGGGATACCCTTTATCACCAGCGGCAACATCAGGCCACGCTGGATTTCATCCGCCACCGCAGCATTGATGGCAGCCAGTATGGTGTCTGACTCCAGGGCAGCACGCTTCAATGTCAACACATCGTCACATTCAAGCGCAATCGGCAAGGCGGCCCCTGCGGGCAAACCCAGCAATTGCGCCAGTGCCTTGCGTATCGCTTGCGGCAAACGCACCGATGCCAGGCCATAATCGAGAATATCCACTGGCAGCCTTTCTGACTTGCTCAATAGCGGGTGCCCGGCACGCACAAAAAGCCCGCCACGCTGGCGCGCCAGCAAATCAATGTCCAGATCCTGGTCCGGCGGCAAGTCACGTGTATCTGCCACAAAAAAATCCAGCTCTTCGCTGCGCAGATGCTGGGCCAGGTATTCCCAGTTATTGACTTCTACCCGCAAACTGACGCTGGCAAAATTCTGCCGCAATTCCGGCATCAACATGGGCAATAAGGTCGCCGCCGGAAATGGCCCCACACCTATCGCCAACTCACCTATCTGCTTGCTGCGGTATAGCTCTATATCTCTTTGCAGGCAATTGCTGTCAAACAGCAACTTGCGCGCCCTGTCTATAAAAAAGCTGCCCGCAGGAGTAGGCAGCACCTCAGTCGTGCCACGGTCAAACAATTGCACCTGCAACTCAGCCTCGGCCGCCTGTATGCTACGGCTGAGGGCAGATTGCGACAGGTGCACACGCTCGGCGGCACGGGCAAAATTCTTTTCATCTGCCAGGGCAACTACATGTTTGAGGCGCTTTAGTTCCATGATGTTCCATTAGCCTAACCTGAAGTAGACACATAAAAGCCAGCAATGTGCGTGTTTTTCAATGTTATTACTTCAACATATCCATGCATGTGATGCATTGATTTTAGCCCAAGAATGCATTGGACAACTACAACTAGCTGCCCTACGCTCTTCCATAAAATAAATAATGGAGACTGTCATGCACCACTTGAAGTTAACACCTCTCGCCGCCCTGCTCGTTGCCAGCGTCACTAGCAGCCTCATCCTTAGCGCTTGCGGGCAAAAGGCCAGTAATGCCCCCATGGGCGACGCCACGGCCACCACCGTCAAAGCCAATGCCGACATGGCACAAAGCCTGGCGCTGGACGACCAGCAAGACTTTGAAGATGCCAAACGTGGCCTGATCGCCAAACCAGAAGGCAAAATCCTTGGCCCCGCAGGTGAAGTGCTGATCGATTTCGATGCATGGAAATTCATCGATGGCACGGCCCCAGCCACCGTCAACCCCAGCCTGTGGCGGCATGCAAAACTCAATGCACAAATCGGCCTGTTCAAAGTCACCGAGGGTATTTACCAGTTGCGCGGTTTTGATATCGCCAATATGAGCATCATCGAAGGCAAGACGGGCTGGATCATCGTTGATCCGCTGACTTCAAAAGAAAGCGCCACCGCCGCCCTTGGCTTTGCCCGCAAACACCTGGGCGACAAACCAGTGACCGCCATCGTCTTCACCCATAGCCATGCCGACCATTTTGGTGGTGCACTTGGCGTCATTACACCAGAAGAAGTCAAAAGCAAAAACATCCCCGTCATCGCGCCTGACGGTTTCATGGAAGAAGCCACCAGTGAAAACATCCTCGTCGGCACCGCCATGGCCAGGCGCTCTGGCTACCAGTTCGGCAAAGACCTTGAACGCTCCGCCAAGGGTCTGGTCGATACCGGCCTGGGTAAAGGTGTCGCCTACGGCAGCATAGGCGTGCTCGAACCCAACCAGCTCATCACCAAACAAACACAAGAGCTGACACTCGATGGCGTGAACTTTGTCTTCCATAATGTGCCAGGCGCAGAAGCACCATCAGAACTCACCTTCAGCATCCCCGATAAAAAGGCCTATGCCGGTGCCGAGATACTCGCGCAAACCATGCACAATCTTTTGCCAGTGCGCGGCGCCAAGGCACGCGATGCCCAGCGCTGGAGCAGCTACCTCGAACAGGCACTGGCACAAAGTGCCGATGCCGATGTCTATTTTGGCCAGCACAACTGGCCCATCTGGGGCAAACCACGCATTGCAGAATTCATCACCAAGCAGCGCGATGTCTACAAATACACCCATGACCAGACCGTGCGCCTCATCAATGCGGGATACACGCCCTACGAAATCGCCGACAAGATCAAGCTGCCCAAATCACTGGAAAATTATTTCGGCGCACGCGGCTACTACGGCGACCTGCGCCACAATGTCAAAGCCGTCTATCAGTTCTACATAGGTGCATATGACGGCAACCCCGCCAACCTGAATCGCCTGCCACCACAAGAATCTGCCAAGCACTACGTAGAGTTGCTGGGCGGCGCAGACAAAGCCATCGCCGCTGCACAAACATCTTTTGACAAAGGTGAATACCGCTGGACAGCGGAGTTGCTGAACCACGTTGTCTTTGCCGACAGCAAAAACAAAAACGCCAAAGAATTACTGGCCCGTACCTACGAGCAAATGGGCTATGCAGCAGAAGCATCCACCTGGCGCAACAGCTACCTCACCGCCGCCAATGAACTACGCAACGGCCCACCCGCCAAAGGCGTCAACCGCGCCGCCATGATAGACATGCTGAGCCAAACCCCGATAGAACGCTTCCTCGAAGCCATGGCCGCAGGCCTCAACGGCCCCGATGCCGAAGGCAAGGATTTCAAGCTCAATCTGGTACTGACCGACACCAAAGAGTCTTACGTGCTATGGATAGAAAACGCAGTACTGCATCACAAAAAAGCTGAACCGGTAAAAGACGCAAACGCCACCCTGACACTGACCAAACCTATCTTTATCAAGATGATGGCGGGAACGGCAGGTGTTAAAGATACGCTGTTCAGTGATGACTTGAAGGTGGATGGGAGCAAGATAGATTTGCTGCGGTTTTTTGGCCTCATTGACAAGGCACAGGGGACGTTTGGGATTGTGACGAAGTAGATCATTCGTCATGCTTAAAAGTTGATTGGCAAGCGACATCTACTGGACATGCGACACAGTATTTTAAGGTGTAACATATGTGCGATTACGCAAAGCCAATCACACGTGCGAAGACATCGAAATATTCAACTTACCTTAGTACATGTCGGCGAATTGATTTTCGTTTTCGATCTTCTAGTGAAATATTCACAAATCGCGGATTGCCTTCACTTGAAAAAACGATCGCCGCCAATCCACCAAATGGTGTTTCACAAAGTGCACACTGTACATACAGTGTGCCATCCGAATCATTTTTTAAGACGTAATATGAAGTCTTTGGTTTTTCGACACTCCAAATGACTTGCCCTTCAAGGGCAATGCCATTTAACGGATGCAGTTGTCCGTTGATGTTTAAAAAGGCGATGTCTGAAATAGGTTTCCGAATATTTACACTAATGTTTTTTTCATCTGGGAATTCCCTTATTTCAGTCGATGATCTCAAGATATCAAGCTCAGTATCTATAGCATGTTTGTAGAGCGCGAATAAATTTGGAAAACTCGGTAGTGATTCACCATTCTCGTCTACCAAAGGAACTGAATCGTTTAGGAGGCTGGTATCAATTGGCTGCTCTGAAATCGGAGTAAAAGTCGGGAGTACCACCCAATTGAGATTTCTAATTATCCAAGGAAGGGTACTTAACGATATCGGATGATGCGCACTAAAAGAAGACAGTGAATCTACCACTTGAAGATTCAGTAGTCTAATATTTCTTTTAGCAGCTTTGGTTCTAGCCCCCATGGTATATCCATGAGCAGAAACAATTCTTTTTTCGTCAATAGATGGCATATCAGCCAATTTTGCCCAAAGTTGTTCAATGTGCTCAACATTTAGTTTTCTTGTATGATTTTTTGCTTCAATACCAATAATATGCGAAATAATGCCATTAGAATCTTTGAACGTTACGCACACATCAACATCACGTTTTTTTTCTGCAAGTTCGTCATATATTATCGCACCAGTCTCTACCTGAATAGCGTCTGGGGATTCTGCAGCCGAGAGCAAAGCGACAAGGTATTGAAATTCAATTTCAGTAAGCATCCATACTCCCGTTAAGTTTGCTCAGCAACTGCTTGACTACAGCTCACATAACCAAACGTAGATACAATTAGTGAAACGTAGTCGTGCGTAAGTTCTATGTCAAATTTTCTTTGATATTTTAAATATGCCCAAGCCATCACGTATGGCAATAAATTTACTCGCAGCAACTAATATCCCCCCCTACAAGATCATTCCCTTCAGCAACAGCCTTGCACACTATCCTGACTACGTTTATATTGCCGGGTTGCCCGCCCGGGCAGCGCGCTTTTTGAGCGCATGACAACAATTCAGAGTAGCCATGTCCGCAGAACCCCAGATCAAGATTTACCAAGACGATATCACGCCATTTTTGCAGCGCCTACCTGCGTTTTTGCTGTTCCCTTTCAAGCCTGCGCCGCTGATCATGATTGCGGGGCTGTCGGCCCTGAGTATCGTCACGGTGTTTGCCTTTGGCATGTTTCGTGGCTTGCTGATGCTATTCTTTTTGCGCTATGCATATGCGGTCATGGAAATGGCGTCCATGGGCAAGCTGGAGCCCAAATGGGATGACATCACTATCTGGGGCAATAAGGACAAGCGGCCTTACAAGCAAAACCTGGTGTTCTTGCTGTATTTTGTATTGATGATCGTGGTTTCTGGTTATGCCATCAAACCGGATGCGAGCGTTTCAGCGGCAGCTACCAAAGCCGCCGCTGCGAGTTCGCATTTGCCTGCTGCAGCGTCACTACCTGCAACACTGGGCAATGATGCTTACCCTGCCCGCAAGCCTGCTACACCGGATGAAGATGACGATAGCGCTGAGCAGGATGAACAGAAAGCCATCAGCCAATATGATATGACTGGCCCCAAGGTCAGCGATGGCAGTGAAGAGGCTGCCCGACGTCTCGCCCTGCGCGAAGCCGAGCTGACTTATGGTACACAAAACGGTACGCAAAGTACTGGTATGGAAGAAGGCCACAGCAATCAGCCGCGCAGCAGGATGGATAAATTCATGGCGCCGGATGTGCATTTCGCCAAATGGTTTTATCTGGTCGCCATACTGTTCGCCCTGCCGATACCTGCTGCCGTAATGGTGCTGGCGATAGAAGACAATGCCTGGCGCGCACTCAACCCAGCAACGGCGCTGTTCTTCATACGTGGCATGGGTGCATCCTATTTCGTAGTGTGGGCGATCTTTGGTGCGGTCTTGCTGGCTATAGAGGGCTTGCGCCATCTGATACCACCCACCTGGTCGCCTCTCGTGAGCGTGCCGCTGATGACCTTCCTGAATTTTTACCTGATCCTGGCAACCTACTCGATGATGGGCTATGTGCTGTATCAATACCATCAGCAACTCGGTTTGCATGTTGCAGTGGATTTTGATACACACAGGGAAAAGACCAAGGCGCAAGACAATGCGGCGCCAGTATCATCCGACCCATTTATACAGCGCATTGACTCGCTCTTGATGAAGGGTGAACTGGATGCAGCCTTACGCATACTGGAAGATGAAATGCGCTATGAGCGCAGCAACCTGACCCTGAATGAAAAGCTGTATCAGTTATTGCAGCGCAAAGGAGATGAAAAGCGCATCTGCGAACAGGCACGGCGTTATATGCTGGTACTGGGCAAAGCCGGTTATCACGAAAAAGCCATGCATATGCTGAGCGAACTCAAAAAACGCGACCCGGCTTTTGAAGTGCAGCCTGACGATATTTTGCAAGTTGCCACCAGTTCTTTTGCGACCAATGATTTCAAGGGCGCGATGAATCTGATACAGGGCTTTGACAAAAAGAACCCCAAACATACAGACATCCCTGCCGTATACATGCTGGCTGCCCGCCTGTCTGGCGATCATTTCCGCAAATATGCGCAGGCAATTTCCATCGTGAATGTGATCTTGCAACGCTATCCCGAGGCAAGTGTGGCAGCAGAGGCTAGTACCTATCTGGAGAAGATGCAGAAGATGATGGCTGCATTACCAGTTGCTGCACCTGCGGCATCAAGTTGATCTGCTAACTAGCAATTCGCAATAAAACAATCCATGTCAGCAAGAGTAGGTCCGATTAGTGAAACGTAATCGGACGCATGTAAGACATTGAAACAGCAGGTCTCTCAAACATAACACCAGAGTCGTTTTGTGATATGTGCACTTTAGGGATTGATGACTTATCTTGCTGGATTCACTTTAATATAGCGAACATCATCTTTTTCGACGTATCTTGAGTGAGTCAACATGCGTACGATTGCGCGATGCTAATCGTACCTGCGCTGGTGTCATATTTAAGTTTTGATGAAAAACCGAAAAATCAGGTTTCCAAGAAAAGCCCCTAATAAACTTCCAGCAACACAAAACGGCAAGACCATTAATGCAAGAAGTGGCGCATACGATAAATTTCCAAGGTCAACCGAAACTCCCATATAAAAGGCTATAGAATGAATCACAGAACTTAAAACCGCCATCAAAAAACCAAGTATTACAGATTTCAATATGTAATTCTTATTTTCAAATAAACCAATAAGAAAACCACACAAAACAAACCAAGTGTATGGAAGATATCTGGATTCTTGTGATAAATGTGGAGTAGTTAAATACCATAAAGTTGCTGCTGTTAATTGAAACAGCAATGCGATGCCGATCACGATATAGGTTTTTTTTGAAAATTTCATTTTGTCCGACCGTCTGATTTCAAAATAACCTGCTAATAGAATTGATCGATTTAACCAGCCTAGATACTCTTATTCATGCCACAAGCTCACGAATTCACTAAAACTATGGGCTACGAAAAATGATTGTTCCGACGCTGGATCGAATATCTCAACTGTAGGCGAGCTTTTATTAAAATTCAAACAAATCAAATAATCTCCGGCATCTCTCGCTATGGGAATAAATTTTTCCGGTAGCAAGAGTAGGTACGATTAGTGAAACGTAATCGTACGCATGCAAAACGTTGAAACAACTATAGGTCTCTCAAACATGATGCGTGAGTCAACATGCGTACGATTACGCAAAGCTAATCGTACCTACAAGGCTTGCTTATCGTTAGTCTCGCATTTTCACAAAATGTTAACCCAAATTCTGTGCATCTCTTTATTACCCCTGTTTTTCAAACTTAAACTCAAGCCAACAACGCCGAAATAAAATCCTTCTTGTCGCTCTTCGCCACTTCCTTGAATTGCAGTGCTGATTCAACATGATGCAAGTGATGGGCCATCAGGTCTACGGCTTTTTCTACATCCCCTGCTTTTGCTGCCTTGATGAATTCTACGTGTTCGTCTGAAGAGCAACTGGCGTCGCGGCTGGACTGGTAGAGCATGGTGATGAGGGAACTGCGGCCTGCCAGCTTCATGAGGATGTCGGTCAGTACCTGGTTGCCGACGGTTTTGGCGAGCAGGATGTGGAAATCGCTGAGCAGGGTTGAGCGTTCTTGTACGTTGTTGTCGATGATGGCCTGGCGTTCCTGGACCAGGTGTTGTTCTATGCGGGCATAATCTTCTGCTGTGGCCTTGGCGATGAATTCGCGCACCAGCGCGGCTTCGAGTATGCGACGGACAGCAAATATCTCATGCGCTTCCTGCTCGCTGGGCTTGCTGACGAAGGCGCCTTTTTCTGGCACGAGGTCGATGAGCTTGTCCTTGGCGAGCATGACCAGGGCCGCGCGGATTTTGGTACGGCTGACGGAATACATGCGCGCCAGTGCCTCTTCCCTGAGCTTGGTGCCTGGCGGCAGCCTTTGCTCGGCGATGGCCGTGGTGATGTCTAGGGCGATGGCTTCTGAGCTGTCTGCCTGGTCTGTATTCGTGGTGACGGTCATATTCTTATTTACCTGTAGAGCTAAGCGTACTGCATGATGAGCTAAGGCGAAATTGTAACCTCTAGTGGACTGTAACAGTGAAAGCGCAAGTGAAGGACATGCGCCCGACGAACCAGGGCAAGGCGCAAAACACAGCGATAGCGGGGCTATCGCGAGTATTTGCAACACCGCCATGGTCGTCGCGCGCATGGCAGGCACTTCGCTTTCACTGTTACAGTCCACTACAAGCATAACGCCCAAAGATTTTGGCCTTTGAGCGTTATTTTTATTCCACTGCCCTTGACCTGGCGCAGTCAATGTATAAGAACCAGCATCATCCAGCCGCCAGTTCTGCCTTGCTGTTCGTCAGATCATAACTGGCAATTGCTGCAGTATCACCATTCAAGACCGCATGGGCACGGCTTCTGTCTATATCTTTTTCCCATGCTGCAACAACAACGGTAGCAACGCAGTTACCGATCAGGTTGCCCAAGGCGCGGGCGATGCCGATGAACCAGTCTACCGATAACACCAGCACCAGGCCCACTACCGGGATGGCGGGTATGGCAGACAAGGTTGCTGCCAGGATGACTATGGCCGAGCCGGGTACGCCATGCGCGCCTTTGGAGGTGACCAGGGCAATCGCCAGTATCGCCAGCAAATCAGAAAATGCCAGCGGGGTATTGGTGGCCTGGGCGATGAATACGGCGGCCAGCGTCAGGTAAATTGAAAAGGCGTCGAGGTTGAAGGAATAGCCGGTGGGTATCACGAGGCCAACTGTGGTGTCCTTGATGCCCATGTATTCAAGTTTTTTCATCACCTGCGGCAAGACAGAGTCAGAGGATGCTGTCGCCAGCACTACCAGCAATTCTTCACGCAGGTATTTGATGAATTTGAAGATATTGAAGCCAGCGACTTTCAATATCCCACCCAGGATGACAAATACAAAAATGATGACGGCGGCGTAAAACAGTATCACCAGCAAACCCAGTTGCTTTAGCGACCCCACCCCATATTTGCCCACGGTGAAGGCAATTGCACCAAACACGCCCAAAGGTGCGAGCTTGATGATGAAGGACATGCACTTGAAAAATACTTCTGACAGGCTGCTGATCGAGTCGGCAATGGGGCGGGCTTTTTCACCTACCAGTGACAGGGCACAGCCGAAGATCAGCGAAAACAGCAAGACTTGCAGCACATCACCCGAGGTAAATGCACTGACCACGGTGGTAGGGATGATCTTCATGACAAATTCGGCAAAGCCTGCGCTTTTGACCTTGTTGGCATTATCGACATAGGTGCTGAGAGTGCTGGCATCCAGCGAGGCAGGGACGATGTTCATGCCCTCACCGGGGTGGAAGATGAAAGCCAGTGCCAGGCCTAATACAAGGGCTATCGTTGTCACCACTTCAAAGTAAATCAGGGCTTTCAGGCCGACGCGCCCTACTTTCTTGAGCTCACCTGCACCATAAATGCCATGTACAACAACACAAAAAACGATCATGGGAATGATCATCTTGATCAGTTTGATAAAACCATCGCCTATGGGTTTGAGGCTGACGCCAAAGCTGGGGTACAAGACCCCTATCAGTATCCCGGCTGCCAGGGCAATAAGCACCTGACCAAAAAGTGATTTGTAGATACGCTGCACGATTACCTCCTGATTGACTGGTTAGCACTACTTGATGTGACTTAACTCAAACTTCACTCCAACTTATTGATACATATACGAAAATTCTTGCAGACCTCACCGTCAAGCCAGCTTTTCAGGAAGCGATCTGAAATCAAATATACTGCATCCAATTATTGTATGCAATAAATGAATTCAATAGTAGAATCCAAAAAAACAGGCAAAAATGGCAGTTCCCCAAGCCAGGTAATTGCGGCATACATAACAAGACAAGCCGGGACAGCCACAGCTCACTACGAAGCCTGCATGAGACACCTACACCTAACAAAAGGAGGAGACCAGCATGTCGAGCAAGATGCATTCCTACGCGAGTTGTGGCTCGCAAATCATGAACAGGGCTGACGTATTGGCGCAACATACCGAAACACCGGACATGTTGACGCGCACTTACCTGACCCCTGAGCACCACAGTGCCGCCGCCCAACTGGCTGAATGGATGTGCGCTGCCGGCATGAACGTGCGGCGCGATATGGCGGGCAATGTCATAGGTCGCTATGAAGGCCTGGAACCCGATACCCCCGCCCTGCTGACCGGTTCCCATTTTGATACGGTGCGCAATGCCGGTAAATATGACGGCAACCTGGGCATCTTGCTGCCGCTGGCCTGTGTGGAACAATGGCATGCGGCGGGCCAGCGATTTCCGTTCGCGATAGAGATCATAGCTTTTGCAGAAGAAGAAGGTGTGCGCTTCAAAGCCACACTCTTGGGCAGCCGAGCCGCCGCAGGCACCTTCGACATGGCTGTGCTAGATAATCTGGATGACAATGGCCTAAGCATGCGCGAAGTGATGACGGCTTCCGGCTTTCATCCAGCCGGGCTGGCCAAGGCGGCCTATGACCCGGCCAGCGTACTGGGCTTTGTCGAAGTCCATATAGAACAAGGGCCGGTCTTGCTCAATGAAGGGCTGGCACTGGGCGTGGTCACGGCTATTTCTGGTGCGACCCGTTATATGGTCGAGGTGGAAGGTTTGGCAGGACACGCTGGCACAGCGCCAATGGGCATGCGCCGTGATGCAGCCATGGCCGCAGCAGAAACCGGCCTGTATATAGAACAGCGCTGCCAGGGCATACCCGGCCTGGTTGGCACGGTTGGCCAGTTCAACGTACCGAATGGTGCGACCAATGTGGTGCCCGGCAAGGCCGTATTTTCCATCGACATACGTGCTGAGCAAGACGCAGTGCGCGAGCAGGCAGTGGCCGATGTGCTGACACAAATCGAGCGCATCGCGGCACGCCGCAAGGTGCATTTCAATTTGCGCAGAACCCATGAAGCGGCCAGCGTGCCTTGTGCACCATGGCTGCAACAGCAACTGGCTGACTCCATCATTGCTTGCGATGTACCGCTGCGTCACCTGCCCTCTGGCGCAGGACATGATGCGATGGCAATGGCTGCCATCTGCGACGTTGCCATGCTGTTTGTACGTTGCGGCAATGGTGGCATCAGCCACCACCCGGATGAAATCATGACGGCAGAAGATGCCGCACTCGCCGCGCAAGCCTTTGCCCATTTTGTTGAACACTTTCAATCGAGGCGTCAGGCATAAGACGCCCAACCATACTCAACACTCACCATGAAAGCTCTCCACCATGAATAACTACGAACAACTCGACGCCTGGGTAGACAGCCACTTTGACGAGCAGGTCAAATTCCTGCAAGAACTGGTACGCGTGCCTACCGATACCCCACCCGGCAATAACACCCCACATGCAGAGCGCACCGCTGACCTGTTGCAGGACATGGGCATCACAGCAGAAAAACATGTAGTGCCGGATAGCGAAGTCAAAGAAGCAGGCCTGCAAAGCATCACCAATTTGCTGGTGCGGCGTCAATACGGCCCTGGCAAGACTGTGCTGCTGAATGCCCATGGCGATGTGGTGCCACCAGGCGAAGGTTGGACCAAGAACCCTTACGGTGGTGAAATAGAAAACGGCAATATCTATGGCCGCGCCACGGCAGTGAGCAAATGCGATTTCTCGACTTACACCTTTGCCATGCGTGCTCTCGAAGCCGTGGCCAAACCCAAAGCAGGCACGCTGGAATTGTTATTTACGTATGATGAAGAATTTGGTGGCGAAGTCGGCCCGGGCTGGATGCTCAAGCATCATCTGATCAAGCCTGACCTGATGATTGCTGCTGGTTTTTCTTACCAGGTCATCACAGCACACAATGGCTGTTTGCAGATGGAAGTAACCGTGCACGGCAAGATGGCCCATGCAGCAATCCCTGATTCTGGTGTCGATGCCTTGCAGGCTGCAGTCAAGATCCTGAATGCCCTGTATGCACAAAATACCCTGTACAAACAGGTTACATCGAAAGTCGAAGGCATTACCCACCCTTACCTGAATGTGGGGACGATAGAAGGCGGCACCAATACCAATGTCATTCCTGGCCGCGTCACTTTCAAACTGGACCGCCGCATGATACCGGAAGAAAATCCGGCAGAAGTCGAAGCGACGTTGCGCAAAGTCATCAGCGATACTGCGGCTGAGTTGCCTGGCATCAGCGTCGACGTAAAACGCATCTTGCTGGCAAATTCCATGCGGCCACTGCCGGGTAACACACCGCTAGTGGAAGCGATACAAAAGCATGGCGGCGCAGTATTTGGTGAAGCGATTCCTGCACTGGGTACGCCGCTCTATACGGATGTGCGTCTGTTTTCTGAAGCAGGCATACCTGGTGTTATCTATGGTGCAGGGCCACGTACTGTACTGGAATCACATGCCAAACGCGCAGATGAGCGTTTGAATCTGGAAGACTTGAGGCGGGCAACCAAGGTGATTGCACGTAGTCTGGCGGATTTGCTGGTGTGATGCAGGGTGGCGCTTGCCGAGCCATATCAAGTGCAACAGGCATGCGATCACGCTATATGGGTGTCGCATGCACACTGACCGGGTGCATGTGACTCAGGCTAGCTGATTTTTTCTATCCGCAACTACCGCCTGATTGCGAGCAATTTCCAGTTCCATGGCTTTCATCTTTTCCTGGTGTTCCATGGTGCGGCTTTGCAGGTCGGCTTCATGTTGGCTGGTCTTGATCCAGGCATGGCAGACCGAGTAAGCGATCGCGACAGCAAATGCACCCAGTGGAACAATTTGAGAGTAAGAGAGTATGTCGGACATGGCAGTTTTTCCTTGCTTGGTTGATTGAGGCTCCAGTATAGAAAAACCAAGCCATCGGCATAAGTAGCGGCTGTAAGCAGTATTTCATGACATTTGTCATGCCTCTTGATCAGTTGAACTGCAAAGCAGGAAAGCTGCCGCAACAAAGTAATACAGGTGTTACAGGATTTCTTTGCTAAGCTATGCACCCGGATCAACAAGCCAACGAGCGCCAACTGCTGATATGAAATACCTGTTATCCCTGCTTTTCTTGCTGCCTGCCTTTGCCTTTGGCCAAAGCAAAGACCTCAAAGCCACCTGTACTGATGACACCCTGCTACACGCAGATACGCTGAAAAACTCGAAGATACTATTCCCGGTGTTCAAGCACTATTGCTACAGCGATCACAGTGGCAACTATGTACTCTACCTGACTGAAAAACAGGACAAGACCTACGCAACTGAAAAATTATCCAGCGCAGTTGAGGCCCATCTGCTCAAGATAGCAAGTGACAAATCCCTCCGCAACGTTATCAGCATACGCGACAAGGCCGACAGCGAAGAAGCAGGCATGGAATTCTGGAGCAAGCTCACAGAAATCAGCGACATCGATAATGACGGCAACATGGAACCCATCCTGGCCTATCGCTTTTATAACAAGGATGAAGCAAAGATAGACCGTGATGCATTTTCAGGACGCATCAAGATCATCACGTTCTACAAAGGCAGCAAGGTCGTCATACGTGCCATCACGGGTAATCTGGACGGTGAACGACAGACTACGGCGACCGAGAATTTTTTCTCATTGCCTGCGTCAGTGCAAAAGCATTTGGTGAAGAAGATGGCGGGTATGTACAAGGATAATTTGTACGGCTTTGATAATAGCTATAAATTTGTGCCAAGAAAATCCACAGGGAATTAGTGAAGTGTACCCTGATCAGGACTTGATGATTACGTTGGAATCCACATAGGCATTGCGGGCGATTTAAAACACGATGATCTTGCCGTGCCTGTCATTTCGGGTCATTGGCCATATCGGAGGTTCGCGGCTGAAGCAGCTCCTGCAATGATCTCGTTTCATCGACAAGATTTGTCGTGTCAGCATTTACTTACATTGAATACTAAACTGATTTTTTTTATTGATTTGATAGTTGCATTTGCTGACCCTTTGCTTGAGATCAACCCGTTCAACATGTCCATCAGCGTACTTGCAGAGTACCGTAACAGAGCGCTTTTGATCGTATACTGAGTCCAATATCCAGTAGCCTGAACGCTTGCCGCTCTCTTCTGGCACCAGACTGGCAAGTTCTTCGGGCGTACCGTCAAAGACAGTAACCGAGAGTGGAAAGGAGGCATCCCGGCGCGGACAGGTCTCTGCAGAAAATGCTGGCTGTAGCATGCTGAGTGCCAGACATGCACAAACCAGGCTTTTCACCTTGAATTTAATAAACACAGCATCTCCTCCTTGAGTGACAAAAAAGTGACGACAAAAGATGACGTCAAAAAACTTGTTCCAGATTATCACATTGATGCGACAAATCATTCACCAGAATTTTCACAAACCCTGACCCACAATACAAGAAAGGCCCAAAAAGCATTTCCACTTTTTGAGCCTTCAATTTCCACCCGCTGAATCATTAAACCGTCTGCGGCCTGTTCTTATGAAAAGTCACCGTGCTGTATTGCACAGATGACGGTGGTGGTGCCTGCAAGATGTGTTTTTTCATCGCACCGATGATGTGCATCTCACATGGCTTGCAGTCGAATTTGAGGGTGTATTTTTCTTCACCTGTGACCAGGGTCATGGGTTCGGCTTTGACCTGGCCTTGTACACCCTGCACTCCCTTGGCCTGTTTGGGGCAGAGGTTGAAGGAGAAACGCAGGCAGTGCTTGGTGATCATCAGTGATACTTCGCCTGGCTCTTCATGTGACTCGTAGGCGGCAGCGATGAGTTGCACTGCATGTTTTTCATAGAAGCTGCGGGCCTTATGATTGTACACATTGGCGAGGTAGCTCAGCGTGGTTTCTGGATAGGCCACTGGCGGTTCAACTGCTGGCGTACGCTCAGGGCGCTGCCAAGCTGACAGACGTGCCGCCTCGTGCGCAGTGACAGCATCACGACGCAGGGCGTTGATGATGGAGGATGGCACGAACCATGGCTGTTGCAAATCGAGATTGACTTGCGCTGCCTCAAACATGGTATTGCCAAGCTTGGCGAGATTATCGCGCAAGCCTGCTTCTGCCTTGTCGCGGTTTTGCGCGGGTTCCAGCGCCAGTTGTGTGCTGACTTCAGATGTCACGCCATCTTCGTCCGTAATTTTCAGGCTCAGGCCATCTGCCTGTTCTGTCAAAGTCATATAGACAGAGATACGGCGCTCGGCGGATTTTTTGGTCAGTGCATGTTCCCAGCGATGATCACGGTTACGGTTGATCAGGGTGCCGACTTTGAGGCTGACCAGCTCGGCCATTTTTTCATTCGGGAAGACGCGCCAGATTTCACCATTTTCTGATGCGCCTACACGCTCTACCGTATTGGCTTGTATACCCGCGACTTCGCGTTTGACCATGTAGTTGAGGCCGTCACCATTGGACATGGGTTCATTAGCTTCGATCTCAAAGAAGTTGGCGGCCAGACGGGTCACATAACCCAAGTGCAAGCCTACATATTTTGGCGAGTCGAATGCGCCTATGTCATCCAGGCGGCCATTAGCGAAATAATCGGTATGGCCGCGGTGGAAGTTTTTATCAACATTGGGTGTGAAAGCAACCTGGCTATGGCCGCTGGAAGCACGTGTGAATTCTGGCCTGCGCTCCAGGATTTCATCCAGCAGCAAGCGGTAATGGGCGGTGATGTTCTTGACATAGCCCATGTCTTTGTAGCGGCCTTCTATCTTCAATGACTGTACGCCAGCGTCGAGCAGGGCTTCGAGGTTGCGGCTCTGGTCGTTGTCTTTCATTGACAGCAAATGTTTTTCATAGGCCACTACCCTGCCCTCGCCATCACTCAAGGTATAAGGCAGACGGCAAGCTTGCGAGCAATCGCCACGGTTGGCGCTGCGGCCATTGTCGGCATGCGAGATATAGCACTGGCCAGAGAAAGCCACGCACAGTGCACCGTGGACAAAATATTCAAGTGGCGTTGCAACCTGCGCCTTGATGGCCTGTATCTGTTTGATCGTCAGTTCACGCGCCAGTACCAGTTGCGAGAAACCAACGTCACCAAGGAACTTGGCTTTTTCTACACCACGGATATCGCACTGTGTGCTGGCATGCAGCTGGATAGGTGGGATATCAAGTTCCAGTATGCCCATGTCTTGCACGATGAGGGCATCAACGCCGGCATCATACAACTGACGTATCTGCTTCCTTGCCGGTTCCAGCTCTGAATCATGCAGAATGGTGTTCATGGTCACGAAAATGCGCGCATGATAGCGGTGGGCAAATTCCACCAGGCTGGCGATCTCGCTGATCTCATTGCTGGCATTGTGCCGCGCACCGAACGAAGGGCCACCGATATACACGGCATCTGCACCATGCAAGATCGCTTCGCGGCCAATTTCTACGGTTTTGGCGGGCGATAAAAGTTCGGTCTGGTTGGCAAGCAAGCTCATGATGGTGGCCGGTGACAGGGAAAGGGCGAAATTATAAAGGAAATCAATGGCTTATGTCGTATTTGCTGCTATAACTCAGCATTAATTGAATGTTGATTAAGCAATATTTGCGCTGGCAAAGCTGCTTTCTTGAGTTTCAATCAACATTAATGCCTGGTTTTTGTCTTTTGCAGTGTAGATCAAGGCGGGCAAATAACCAGAAGATATGCGGCGCAGACAAAATTTCATTGCGCAAAAAGAACGCTTTCCTGTTTCCCTTTCTTGCCTGCTCTACAATGTTGTCTACCACGATCAAACCTGAACTTATGCGCCTATCTCCCGTCAGCCTGTTATTTGTTTTGCCCTTGTTACCTGCTTTTGCTTTCGCACAGGCCATACTGCCCCCCTCTGTAGAAACTGTATTCAACAGGACCAATGTGCCGGTCCAGGCATTCAGCGCGATCGTCACGCCTGCCAATGGTGGTCAGCCAGTGTTGATGCAGGCTGCAGACCGGCCCATGAACCCGGCCTCTGCGATGAAGCTGGTAACCACTATCGTGGGGCTGGAAGAATTGGGGCCGACCTTTCGCTGGAGGACACAGATACTGGCAGACAAGAGCAACAAGAAAGATATCTACACTGGCAACCTGTACATACGCGGTGGCGGTGAGCCCAACCTGACGATAGAAAAACTGGGCAGCATGTTGCGCAATCTGCGCCAGCAAGGTTTTCGACGACTGCGTGGCGATATCATTCTTGACCGCAGTTATTTCCAACCAGAGCGGCCTGATATCGGCATGCCGCAATTCGATGAGTTCCCGGATGCTTATTACAATGTGATACCGGATGCCCTGCTGGTCAACAGCAACCTCAGCAGCATCTCCCTCGAATCAACGACAGATAAAATAGAAGCACGTCTGAACACGCCACTGGACAAGGTCAAGATCGTCAATCACCTGCACTTCAATGAACTACCCTGCTCTGCCTGGGAGACTGAATGGCAACCACCTGTCATCGAGACTGTCAACAATATGACGGATGAGCCCGAGACAGATAACCCGAGTGCGTCAGCCAGCAAAAAGCCTGTACGCCAGACGACAAAAACAGGACTGGAGATTACACTCAGTGGTGGTTTCCCCAAGCGTTGCAAGATCACGAACAATATCAATATCCTTGACCGCAACCAGTACATCGCACACCTGATACGCGCGCTGTGGCAAGAGATGGGTGGCACCTGGCAGGGTGAAGTGCGTGATGGCAAAACGCCTGCTTCTGCCACGGTATTGACTGAGCGCCAGTCTGAACCGCTGGCCGACATCCTGCGCATCATCAACAAGCAGTCTGACAATGTCATGGCGCGCATGCTCTACCTGACTTTGGGTGCAGAGTCTGCCAACAAACAGGGTATGACTAACTTGCAGGCAGCAGACGCCCGCATACGGCAATGGTTGTTCAGGCAGGGTATCAATGATGCCGGGCTGGTGCTGGAAAATGGCTCTGGCCTGTCACGCATGGAACGCGTCAGCCCACAGCAAATGGCTGGCTTGCTACAGGCGGCTGCGCGCAGCAACTGGTATGCAGAATTTGCCAGCAGCCTGCCGGTAGCATCGATGGATGGCACCATGCGCCGTCGCCTCAAAGGCGGCCCGGCAGAATTGCGGGCGCGCATCAAGACCGGCACGCTAAAAGATGTGGTGGCGATTGCCGGTTATGTGCGGGACATCAACGACCAGCAATGGATCGTAGTGGCGATGATTAATCATGACGAAGCCGTCAAGGCAAAAGCTGCTTTGGATGAATTGATTACATGGGTGGCAGCTGGAAGGCCTTAAAGGCTGCGCCGCCTATTTTACTTTGACCGGCTTGTCATTCACCGTGACATACTTCTGCGTATCAGCATCAAACACCAGCTTCTTCTTGCCCTTTTGTGCGGTGACGACGAAGTCATAACTGGTGGTACGTTCACCGCTATTGTCTGTCATATGGCTGACCTGGCGGTAGCCGTAAGTCTTGCCTGCGAATTCGACTAACAACGGGCCTGGCGCGGCGATACCGGGGGCAAGTTCCCACCTGGCCAGGTAGTCGTAGCAATGCGGTGGTTCTTGTTCATTTTCATGCAGATGCAGGCGCGGATGCTTACCTTTGCCGGGACGCATCATGACTTCACATTCAGGCCCACTCTCTACATGCTTGACCAGTTCCACATCTTTGTCCTTATCAAACATGGGACTGATCCTGTCTGCCTGTATGCGCAACAAGCGTAGCCAGACATGCACTTCATTTTTTTCTACATGACTGTGTTCTATTGCCATGGCAAAGTCGCCGGGAAATAACTCCACCATGCTGGTCTTACCGATACGCCCATTAGCGGCCAGCCATTCCACCACATCCTGACGATTGGTCAATGACCATGCCTCGCCACGGCGCTTGAACCAGTAGGCAGCAATCAGATTGGGTAAACCCGATGCCAAGGGTTCACCCTTGACCAGCAAGACCGCAGTATCTGCATCGAGTTTTTGTACATGCAAGGCATGCATACGCAGTGCCAGCCCGTTCTCTGCTGTGACAGAGGCTGGCAACTCAGCCTTTAATTGCGGTACCTTGATGATGTCTTTGTCGTCATTGATATCCCAACCCTTGAACACCAGGCGCATGAGGTCGCGCTGCTCCAGCGTTTGCACAGACTCATTGCGAGCGCAGGCAAGCAGCATGCACAGGCATAGCATGAGGGCTGTGTAGGCTGGAATGTGAGTCAAATGCCGGGTTAATTGCACTGGAGAAATTCTTCTTGACGGGGCAATATAGATTTTAACTGATAGCCGCGCGATGGCGGTTGTTTGGTGAGCGGGAAAATGTTTTTGCTGGGAGATTTGTGAGAGTTCATAAAGCGCAGCTTTGTGCCACAAATCTTCCCTTGAGCAGGAAGAAGTCTCCGTCCTCAGGCTCTATTTACAAAAGCGCTCTATTCCCCATTCTGAAACCGCCTTACAGCCTCATCCCGTTTGGCAATCAGCTTATCGCCCTTGGCCTGCATGCCCAGGGCAAAGTAAGACTGCGCCAGGGCTTCGAGAGTGTAGATGTCCCATTCATTGCCATTGGCCATGCTTTTTTCCAACAAGGCGATGGCTTGTTTGTGGTTGTTCTTTTTGGCATATAGCAGAGCCAGCTCATTGACCAATAACTGATACGGCTGGCTGGTCAGGCCGCGCTCAAACCAGGTACGGGCACCTTCCTGGTCTTCGCGATAGATGGCTATGCCCTGGTAATAGCAAAGACGTGATTTCAGCTCATCCACCAGCACTTCGTCGCCAGTGGTTTTTCTGATATGACCGATAAAGGTTTCCATCTCTGAGAAAGAACCGCCCCATTGAGGCAGCAATTTGCTCAGATAGGCATACACCGGTGAATACAATTTAGAGTCGTATTGCAGGGCACTTTTCAACAAGGCATCATCACCTTCCTTGATGCCGAGTGCCCTGCTATTAACGATCAATTCACCAGCGCAGATGGCGCAAGACTTGATTTTTTCATTGGCTTTGGTTAAGTCTGCTTTGGCAAGGCTGGATAATTTATGAAAATCAGCAAACTGTTTTTTACTGGTTTCTGCAGCCAGTTTATCGCCACGGGCATCCCATGCCTGTTGTTGCAAGAACATGCCGCGTGCCAGATAAGCATAGCCCTGCATGCTGGATTTTACCCAGGCGTCAAACTGCTTTTTAAAATCTTTATCCAGCCGCGACAAAGTGCCAAAGCGCTTATACAGGGTATTTGATTTCAACCTGCCAGCCTTGTTGAGAGCAAAGCCGCTATCAAGCGCAATATCGAGTTTTTTGAATTCGCCGCGCCACAGCATGCCCACCAGGATGTTTTGCTCATGTTCTTCGTCAGCATAATTGCTGCCCAGCTTTTGCAGTTCAGGGTTTTCTGTTGATCGCTTCATCCACACGGCCTGATGCAATTCGGTATTACCAGCATCGCGGAAGGAGTGGTGCCAGATTTCCTGATAGCCTTCTTGCGTCATGCTGTTCTTGCGGGCGACATACCATTCTGGCGTCATGCCCCAGTATGAATAAAATCTCTCCATATCCTTGGGGAAGGGATGAAAATAGGCTTTATAGCTGAGTATGTCCTTGTCATTCTTTTGCCCCATGACCTTATAGGGCATGAAGCGGCTTTCCACCATTTTTTGCAGCAACTGGGTTAGCGCAGAATCGGACAACCAGGCGCTCTCCTTCACTTTTTCATTGGCGACATCTTGTGCAACTGGCCTGGTTTGCGCATGGATGTGCGCGCTGGAGAAGCACAATGCCATGGCACAGGCCAGACTGAGTTTGCGCAAATTTGAACATTCTTTTAATCGGGATTTGCCTGGCAATTGCTGAGTCATAGACGATGAGTTTGATTGAGATATGCAGCAATCATAGCCTGACAGGCAAGTAAAAGCCAAACCCATATGCTCATGCAGGATACAAATCACAGATTCAATGAAAACAAAAAAATAATCCATTTGACATCAAAAATGATTTGCAAATGGGTAATGTGTGCACTATGCTCATTTCTACAACTTGTACAACAGGTTGAGCACATTACGAAAAAATGATATCGGGAGAGACTGTCGAATAAGGACAGCGCCGAAGGAGCAACCGCCCCGGAAACTCTCAGGCAAAAGGGACCGTTATCATTCTCAAACTCTGAAGAGCTGCCTGACTACGTCGCCAGGCACACCGAAGGAGCAAGCATTGCGGCCTTACCAGCGGGCGCAGGCGAAATCTCTCAGGTCCAGGACAGAGGGGGTATCCGTTGCGTAACTGCGCACGGACATCCCTTTGACGTCTGGAGTCTGCATACCATGAAATTCATTCATTTGAACGGTGACACTGTCACCGCGATGGCGGCCGCCTGCGCGCTGACCAAGCATGAAACTGAGTATAAAACTGAATGCAAAGCTGCTCACGACAGTCTTAGCTACAAAGACGATCTCAGCATAAACACCTCTCTATTGCACGCACCTGACACACGACCGCAGTGCAGTCACGCCCATTGTTGACGCGGCTTGCGTCATACAGCTTTTTATAGAGTGATTTATGTAGCTCTATAAGCTGATCCCCTATTCCCGTTTGCGCGGGAATGTTGTCCGGCATGCCCAGCCATGCCATGTTTCAAGCCGCCCAGTCCGCTTGAATGGGTGAGCTATTGTCTAAATTTAACCAAGGAGTAAACCATCATGCATTTGCACTCCGTTTCAAGATTCAAAAAATCCACCCTGGCCGCTTTGATACTCAGTATCAGTTGTGCTGTCGCCAGTTCCTCGCTATTTGCGCAAAATGTGGTCAGCGATATTGGCGGCACGACAGAACAGGCACGCCTGGTCAGCGCGGCAGCACAACGCGATTTTGCCGAGTTTGTACAATTCAATGTGCAGCGTCGCGGCGGTACTTTGCCATCTGAATTTCCGCTGGAGGTCAATGATGTGCAAGACCTCAAGGATGCAAAAATAGGCTATGGCTTTCCGGTCTACAGCGTGCCGCCACAAGATGTCATGACAGGCCGTGGTGATTTGCGCAGCATGGCAAAAGCAACCGGCGAATGGCGCTTTGTCATCACCCTCAACGATGCGCCTATAGGCCTGGCAACACTGCGGCAAAACAATGGGCGCTGGGGCATCACATCCTATGGTGCCGCAGTATTGGCCAAAGACGTGGATGCGGCAATTGCGGTGCATGGCAATAGCACACGCTCTAACTTGCGTTTCATCCGCATCTATCAGGCCATGTCGGATTTTCTGGAAGTAGTGTCACCCACCGATGCGCGCGCCCGCTTTGCGCCCCTGCATTCAGCACGCCAGACTTTGTTGCTGCAACAGCGCAACGAAAAACTCGGCACACAATCTGCCAACCATGGCTTGCTGGAGCAAAGCGATATCCTCGATCCTTTGCGCGTCAGCGTCAAACGCAACATCGACAGCTTCCGCTAAGCCAGAAATCATACCTACAATAAATACGGAGATATCATGAAAAAAAATCTGTTAAAGCTCATATTCGTCTTGGGAGCAATGCTGGGCATACCCAGCGCTTATGCGCAATGGCGTGCACTGAACATACCGCTGGTGACGCAAGAACATAGCCAGTGGTGCTGGGCGGGTAGCAGCAAGGCATTGCTGAGCTTCTACAATCAAAATCCCAGCCAATGCCAGATCGTGAATTGGGCTTACGGCCTGAACTACGCCTGTGGCAATACTAACTTTAACTGGAACAGCAATGCCAACCAGCCCAACTCCATGTATGGCAGCGGCGGCAGTGTACAAAATATCCTGGCACATTGGGGCGTGCCAAATACTGCCTATAGCTACGCATCTTCATGGAATACCGTGGTCAGCGACATCAATGCCAACCGTCCCTTCGTGATCCGCTATGGCTGGACCAACGGCGGCGGGCACATCATGGTCGGCACCGGCTATGAAGTATATAACGGCACTAACTACATCTACATCATGAACCCATGGCCGGGCGAAGGCAAAACCTACAGAACCTATGGTTCTGCCGTCTATGATTATGATCATCAGTGGACGCATACACAGCGTATGAATGTCAGTGGTTGATATTTGAAATAGTGATGAAGTGAATTGGCTGGAGGTGCAGCGAACGTCGCCTCCAGTCTCGTGATAACTCAAAGCTAATCATCGCAAACCGATGCGATCATATTTTGACGCGGCTTCAGGTGACAACATATACTGGAGGCATAATCAAACCCTCGATTACCAATCGTTCACATCGGCGATCGGTTCCATATCGGACAATTTTTAACTTCAAAAGTCAATATGAGTATCAAAGCTTTGGTCGAATCTTCGACTAAACAAGAAGATAAACTGACAGCAGCGGAGATACTTTCATACTGCGACGCAGCGCAAGTTAGCCATGAAGTGTTTTTTAATCAATTTTCCCTGGAAGTAGCACGAGGCTTTCATGAGCAACTCTATACATATGATGACTGCGACGCAGTGATGAATCACCTGTTTGGTGTCATGGCAACAGCACCTTTTTTCGGTCCAGAAATAAATACTCCAGAACCTGCATTCTCTATTTTTCTCGCTTTTGATTCAGGCGAATATCACCGTCCACATGACCTTCCCGACGAAAATCCCATAGAAAAATACACCAGGCCGCTCGTGGCAGAAATACTGAAAGTACATACTTATTAGCGAGTAATTGCCCATATCCTTTAAAATGCGCGCATGAGCACTTCTTTTTCCTGCCGCCCCCATTGCGCCTCCTGCTGCACAGCCCCTTCCATCAGCAGTGCCATACCCGGCATGCCCGATGGCAAACCCGCTGGTGTGCCTTGCATACAACTGGACGAGCAACTGGGTTGCAGAATTTTTGGCCATCCAGACCGGCCTGCCGTTTGCGCTGGCTTGCAGCCTTCGTTTGATATGTGCGGCGAGAGTCGTGAGCAAGCCATGTTTTTTCTGACGCAGCTTGAACTTGCAACAGCGCCTGCAATAGCGTCTACTAGTGCATGAGGCCATGACGTATGAACCTGATACAAATTTCTGATCTGTCCGCAGACGATATCACCAGCATCTGGAACATGGCCGGACAGGCAGATATGCAAATCCAGGGAAGGGTTGCCTGGTCTTTTGAAGGGAATGGCATACGGACCCGCACCAGCTTCATACAGGCATTCCAGCAACTGGGTTTGAGCTTTGTTGAGTTACCCAATTTGCTCAAAACAGCAGAAAGAACAAGCGATCTTGCCGCTTATCTGGATGACTTTTACGATATCTATGTCATACGCGAACGTAATCATGAGCGTCTGGCGCAGTTTGCCAGCGACACCCGCCACCCGGTCATCAATGCGCTATCCAGCCAGGGCCATCCATGTGAAGTGTTAACAGATGCTTACTACGTGAATCGGGAAATCGCACCCATCAGGCAAGCCCGCATATGTCTATGGGGGCCGCCCAGCAATGTCATGCTGTCCTGGCATGAACTGGCGTCAGTGATGGGGTTTCAGATTACCCAGATATGTGAGGCAGCTTTTCATGAAGCGAAGCCAAATGTCAGTTATGCCTCGTCGATTTCTTCCAGCTTCGACATTGTCATTACCGACGGCTGGCCTGGTACTTATGATAATGCAGAATGGTCATTGATGACCACGCATCTTGAGCAGATGGGTAACCCCAAACTATTGCCAACACCACCATTTTCCATAGGCAAAGAAATTGCCTTTGACCCTGTCAGCTATGCAGGTTTTACTGGGTATCAGCAAAAGAACTTACTCTTGCCTGTACAAAAAGCCATACTGGTCTATCTGCTGAAAAAAAACTGAGCAAGAAAAAGTAAGAATGACTCATAACCAGGAATCGGCATAGTTTTTTGTAAATTTTAGTCTAGACTACACTTAACATATATCCCCTCATTTCCAGGTTTATCGACTTCTTGACATAAGATTTAGCTATAGAAGATGCAACAATTGTTATAGAAATTTGCATTAAAAGCATACAAACTTCATACAATTAGCTTATTACTTCAAAGTATAATTGCCGCATGGAAATTATATTTCCCATCTTTATGATGCAGGCCATCCAGCGCACTATGCGTCAGTATAGAGGTCTGCATTTTCAATTTGTCTTACGACAACAAATAGAAAATCTATGATCTCTCTCGTCAAACACCTTTCGGTGGGTAAGCGCTTAGGCCTGGGCTTTGTACTCATTCTTGTTCTCTTTTTTGTGACTACTTTAGTCGCTATTCTTAAACTCAATGCCGTTGCTGCGGCGGCAGATAATTTATTGAAAGACCCGCTGGCGACCGAACGGATGATCAGTGACTGGTATCGAAACATCCATACCGGCGTACGCAGGACCACCGCTATTGCAAAAAGCACAGATCCCTCACTTGCCAGTTTTTTTGCGGCAGACCAGGAGGAATCGACAAGAACGTCTGGTATTTTGCAAAAAGAAATCGCCGAACATATGAAGAGCCCGGAAGAGGCCACCCTCTTCAAGGAAATTGGCGTACAGCGCCAAGCCTATATCAGCGCCCGCAATAAAGTGGTTGATCTGAAAAAAGAAGGCAAGGTCGATGAAGCCAATGCAGCACTGGACAAAGAATTTATCCCTGCATCAGTCATTTACGTCAAAAAAATAGAAGAAATGCTGGCCATGCAGCGCAAGCAAATCGATGACACATCCGCTGAAATCCAGCAGACCTACCAATCCAGCCGCATACTCCTGATCGTACTTTCTTTGATCGCTGCCCTGCTGTCGGTAGTCTGCGCCTGGCTGATGACCATCTCGATTACCAGGCCGCTGGCGAGGGCCACGGCTGTTGCCGAAAAAATGGCACAAGGTGATTTGAGTGACACCATAGAGATAAAACTGCATGACGAAATCGGCAAGATGATGCATGCCATCAACGGTATCAACACCGGGCTCAGCAACGTCATTGGTGACGTACGTCATGGCACTGAGACCATCAATGTGGCAGCGGCTGAAATTGCCTCGGGCAATGCTGACTTGTCATCGCGCACAGAATCGCAAGCCAGCTCGCTGGAAGAAACCGCGTCGTCAATGGAAGAGTTGACCTCAACAGTCAGGCAAAATGCGGACAATGCACGTCAGGCCAACCAGTTGGTGATCTCGGCATCTGGCGTTGCTGTCAAAGGTGGTGAAGTGGTGGGTCAGGTGGTTGAAACCATGGGTTCTATCAAGGAAAGCTCACGCAAGATTGTCGATATTATCTCTGTCATTGACGGTATTGCCTTCCAGACCAATATCCTGGCCTTGAATGCAGCGGTTGAAGCCGCCCGCGCCGGTGAACAGGGCCGTGGCTTTGCCGTGGTAGCGACTGAGGTGCGCAACCTGGCGCAACGTAGCGCATCTGCCGCCAAAGAAATCAAGCACCTCATAGACGACTCGGTAGGCAAGGTCGAGCATGGCAGCCGCCTGGTAGATACTGCTGGTCAGACCATGACAGACATCGTCACCAGCGTGCAGCACGTGGCTGACATCATGAGTGAAATCACTGCCGCCAGCCAGGAACAAAGCGCCGGTATTGAGCAAGTGAACCTGGCCGTCACACAAATGGATGAGATGACCCAGCAAAACGCTGCCTTGGTAGAAGAAGCTGCTGCGGCGGCAGAAAGCATGCGCGAGCAGTCAGGCAAATTATCCGAGCTGGTTTCTCAGTTCAACATCATGGCGCAGGCGCAAAAGCCGACGGTGCAAATCAGTAGTTCTGCGAATACCAGAGGCCAGCCAGTTATTGCCAGGGCAGCAGGTAGATCAGGCAACACAACAAATGCTGCCAAAGCACAGATCCGCCAGATCCCGCAAAGAAAGTCAAAAGCGGTTGAGCAGGATTGGGAAGAGTTTTAAGAATTGAAGGCCCAGACCATCAACTTTGCTACATCAGCAAAATTGATGGTCTGCATTAAAAACCTTCTTTACACAATCAGCAATCAAACATCGCAAGGACTGGTCTCAAATCTTGATGCGCATGGAATCACCGCTCAAAAAGAACAAGGAAATACCATCATCGTTTTGATTGACGCGCACAACAGATTGCTCAAGGCTGGCGGCATACAGCTTGCTGCCATCGTGACGGAAAATGCCAAACCACATGCGCTGGGTACTGGTGCGGGAATTGGCAGCCAGCAAAAGGTAGTCGCGCCCGCCTATCTGCACTTCGCTGGCTTGCAATTCACCCATGTAGAAAGCCGAAGGTATGCGTTCCAGCATGATGCGCAAACCATCATGATAGACCTGGATCAACACCCCATTGTCGGTGCCTGAACGCACAAAATTGAATTCAAATGAACCCATCCTGGTGGGCGTATTGCGGCGTACGTGGACATGGTCGGCAAAGTCAGCAAAATAATTATTGCGGTCAGTGCGGGTCTTGTTTACTGCTTGTTGGGTGATTTCGGTTTGCACATGCTTCTCCTTAAATTCAGGGTAATTCCAGGCTTCGTCTCTGACTGCATCACTGTCCCGTCCTGCGCCGGCAATGCCACCGCCGATGATGGGCAAAGGCACCGGCATTGGCACCAAGCAGCCACTCAAATTCATACATAAGCAAGCAATCAGAGCGAAGCGAAATGGCGTTACTCCTGACTTGCTTTTCATTAGTGTTCCGGCCTGATCAACAGACGCCGGCCAGAACCCGAGGTATCCACCATGGAGATACCATCGGCATGTTCAGTCAACTGCCAGTGACCATGCGGCAGGCCGATGCGGTAGACCGGGCTGCCATCAGCCGCAAATATTGCCAGCCACATGGGTCTGTGCAAGAAACCATTTGCCACGGTCAGCACATAGGTTTCATCACCGACCTTGAGCTTGGCGGCTTCCAGACGACGATAACTTTGCTCACCGGTAAACACGGGCGATATGCTTTCCCTCAGCAGGAACTGACCGTTTTTGCTGATTTGCAGCTCATCGACCAGGCTTGCCCCCAGCACACCACTTTCTACAGGCATGCTGCGCTGCTGGCCTTGCGATTTGCGGTAAGTAACCACAAACTCTTGCAAGCGCGCTGGTACGCTGCCATCTACCTGGATGTGGTGGGCAAACTGTGCCAGATGCTGATTTGCGTCAGGCAAGCGCCAGACGTATTGCTGCCGCACCACGGTAACTTCGACCTGATTACTGCGGTATTCAGTCAAGATGGCTTCGCCGCCATCTGTCAACCCTGCCGGTGATGGCGGGGCAGGCACGGTGGTGCTGCAGGCGGTCAGACCCAATACCAGTCCCAAAGCCAATCCCGCAGGCAAGCCAGCGCCAAGGCCATGCTTGCAAAATGCGATAAATCGTTTGGGTTGGCTGGGCATCAGATATTGGGCCATATTTATAAACAGCCTGAAGTATCACCATGGATAAGTTTGACGACAATGAAATAAGATAAAGTACTGAAATATAGTACTTAAGGTGCAGGCTACTGCCATCTGGCAAATCTGAAACAACAATAAAATAGTGGCAATACTGCAAGCAATTACGCTTGTGAACTCATCGTTTCCAGCAAATTTCCAAGCAGGTTTGGTGGGCGACATGCTAAGCTTCGTCCCGACCAAAACTTCATTATTTTCGTGTTTTATGGATTTACTACTCGCTGTCAAAATCATCATCATGGGCATCGTCGAAGGTCTGACGGAATTCTTGCCAATTTCTTCTACCGGCCATCTGATATTGACAGGCAGTTTGCTCAACTTCACCGGCGAAAAGATGAAAGTCTTTGAGATCGTGATACAGGCAGGTGCGATTTTTGCGGTCTGCTGGGAATACCGCGCCAAGATCGCCAGCGTCGTGGGCGGCCTTGGCAGCGATCCCAAGGCACGCAAGTTTGCCCTGAACCTCATCGTTGCCTTCTTGCCAGCAGCCGTACTGGGCCTGCTGTTTTCCAAAAAGATCAAGGCTGTGCTGTTTGCCCCGGTGCCGGTTGCCCTGGCCTTTATCATAGGCGGCATCATCATCCTGCTGGTTGAACGCAAGCACGCAGGAACCGACACCCACGATAGCAGCCATGCGCGCATACAGACTGTCGATGACATGAGCCTGCTGGATGCCCTGAAGATAGGCCTGGCCCAGGCTTTTGCCCTGATCCCTGGCACCAGCCGTTCTGGCGCCACCATCATAGGCGGCATGCTGTTTGGCTTGTCCCGCAAGGCCGCGACTGAATTCTCATTCTTTCTGGCGATACCTACGCTGCTGGGTGCCACTGTGTATTCGCTGTACAAGGCGCGTGAAGATTTGTCGATGGCTGACTTGCCCATGTTCAGCCTGGGTACGGTTGCGGCCTTTATCTCAGCTTTCTTTTGTGTACGCTGGTTGCTGCGTTATATCAGCTCGCATAATTTCAATGTGTTTGCCTGGTACCGCATTGCCTTCGGCATCATGATCCTGATTACCGCCTACACTGGCGTGATTACCTGGGCAGATTAAAAAGGTGACGACAGAGGTGATAACAGCGGTGACAGCGGCGGGCTATACCAATACCGGGACCAGCAGCAATACGGTAGACCAGGCTTTGCATTTATTGCAGACTATCTTCGGCTATCCGGCATTCCGCTCCCAGCAAGGGCAAATCGTTGAGCATGTCGTCAATGGCGGCGATGCCCTGGTGCTGATGCCAACTGGCGGCGGTAAATCCCTGTGTTATCAAATACCTGCCCTGTTGCGCAATGGCGTAGGCATCGTCGTGTCACCACTGATCGCCCTCATGCAAGACCAGGTTGATGCCCTGGCCGAGGTAGGCGTACGTGCCGCCTTCTTGAATTCTACCCAGAGCTTTGATGAAATCCTGGCGGTGGAAAAGAAAATGCGCGAAGGCGATATTGACCTGGTGTATATCGCCCCTGAACGTCTGCTGACCCAACGTTGCCTGGAACTACTGCAAGTCGTCAACATCGCCCTGTTTGCGATTGATGAAGCACATTGCGTTTCGCAATGGGGCCATGATTTCCGCCCTGAATACATCAAGCTGTCGGCCCTGCATGAGCGTTTTCCTAACGTGCCGCGCATTGCCCTGACAGCCACGGCTGACCAGCAAACCCGCGACGAAATCATCCATCGCCTGCAGCTGGAAAACGCGATGCAGTTCGTGTCGTCTTTCGACCGCCCGAATATCCGTTACCAGATCGTCGAAAAAGCCAATGGCCGCAAGCAATTGCTGGACTTCATCACCGCCCAGCACAGCGGTGATGCTGGCATCGTGTATTGCCTGTCACGCAAAAAAGTAGAAGAAACTGCTGAGTTTTTGAATGAAAACGGCATCACTTCCCTGCCCTACCATGCAGGCATGGATTTGCAAGACCGCAGCCGCAACCAGGCGCGCTTCCTGCGCGAAGATGGCATCGTCATGTGTGCCACCATCGCCTTTGGCATGGGCATAGACAAACCCGATGTGCGCTTTGTCGCCCATCTGGATTTACCAAAAAGCATAGAAGGCTATTACCAGGAAACTGGCCGTGCCGGTCGCGATGGTGCCAGCGCCAATGCCTGGATGGCTTATGGCCTGCAGGATGTAGTGCAACAGCGCCGCATGATCGATGAGTCAGAAGCCAATGAGACTTACAAGCGAGTGCAAAGCGTCAAGCTGGACGCCATGCTCACGCTGTGCGAAACCCTGAATTGCCGTCGCGTCCACATCCTCGATTATTTTGGCCAGAAGGCTGAACCCTGCGGCAATTGCGATACCTGCATGAGCCCGCCTGTATCCTTTGATGGTAGTGTGGCTGCTCAAAAAATATTGTCCACGGTCTACCGTGTCGACCAGCGCTTTGCGGCTGGCCATGTTATCGACATCTTGCGCGGCATAGATACTGAGCGTGTACAGCAATGGCGGCATGAAAAACTGTCCACCTATGGCATAGGTTCAGATAAGAGCGAAGCCGAATGGCGCGCTCTGTTACGTCAGCTGATTGCCCTGGGCCTGGTCGCCGTCGATTATGAAAACTATAGCTCGCTGAAACTGACTGAAGCCTCACGTGCCGTATTGCGTGGTGAAATCAAGGTGCAGCTGCGCCAATACAAAAAAGCCGAAAAAGCCGTCAAGCACAAACGCCAGTCAGCCAAAGACTTTGCCGAGTCCGATCTCGACAGCAAAGCGCAAAGCGTCTTCGACAAGCTGCGCTGGTGGCGCGTGGAAACTGCACGCACCCACAACGTGCCAGCCTATGTCATCTTCCCCGATGCCACCTTGCGCGAAATCGCTCGCCAACAGCCAGCCACGCTGTCTGCCTTGCGTGCCATCTCAGGTGTCGGTGACAAGAAGCTGGAAAGCTACGGTAAAGAGATCATTAGTCTGATTGAGGAATTGCAGGCTTAGGATTTAAGACAAAAACAATGCCTGTCAATACTGAGCACTGAGAAGTGAACTTCACAAAGAAGAACAAAAGCATATTCAGTTCCTGAACTGCAATTGAACCTATGAATTATATGCAACAAGCTAGTTCGGTTCGGCCAGGATGGCATCGATCTTCATTTTGGCATCACGGATGACGGCGAGTTTGGCTTCGGTTTCGCTGTTCGCCTTGAAGGGACCGCTGAATTGCTGACCGATTTCCAGGCCTTCAGCACCATATTTTTGCACTTCACCACTGGCAGACCAATGGCCATCGGGTCTTGGGAATGCAATCACAAAAATATCATAATTCTTGTAATGCATGGTTGGCGTTCGTTCGATTGTTGCTTGAAATCTGCTGTTCATGCTAGCTCCTTATCAGGTGTGTCAGTATCCGTAAAAACGGCATAAAAACAATGCATTAAGCCTGACCATGCCAGACGCTCAGAACTGGCGATGCAGGCAGATAATGAGTTTCACCGGTCTGTAAAAATTGCCGGAGACTGCATGCATTGATTTATTAGTTCATGTCTCTGCCTGAATATTGAGTTTCAATATTCAAAAACCGCAAGAACTCTCACACCCCGGTGAGCTGCGCCGCGCAAGCGTATCGCGCCTTTGTCGCTGAAGCGGTATTCCAGCCAAATATGATCATTGCCGCTTTGAGAATAGCGTAGGCCAAACCTGGACAGAGTACCCGGTTTTTCCTGCTTACCAGGCGCGGTTGCAGATTGGCTGTAATATTCCTTCGTGACGCGGGTATATAAGTCCTGCCCATTTCCAGCCTGAGTGCCGCCAGCTCTTCCAGTGAGCTGCGCATCAGAAATAGCGGGCACTGGCGGGCCATTCAGTTCAGTCCTGTCAGCTCCCCGTGCTGACGCTGCTTTCTCATCCACCGTGCTGGCATCACCTGGTTTGCTGGCTTTATTGTCGTCTGCAGTCAGTTCTCTGGATATGTCTTTGGACAGACCAGCCTGCTGCGCTGTAATGTCATTACCTGGGGGAGACTTTACTTCCTGTGCACAGCTATATTGCGCATACATCAACAGGCTACATACGACCAAGGCGAAATAATGAGCGCTCATGATCATCTCTTCAAGAAAAATGAAGCCAGCAAGATCATGGCCATTACCCCATACAAAACAAGTTGTGGCGTATGCATGATCTTCCCCTCTGCCAATGTGTACCTGTTGCTATTAATTTTCCACCAGGTTCATATGCCCTGGCAGCTTGGAATACGAACGACCTTGTGGTAGCTCTATCCTGATATGGGCATATTCCCATTCGACTTCATTTGCTTCCGCCGCTGCCTTCGCGGTCCGTAATGCAACGAGCAGCCATTGTTGTGCCGGTGCTTTATTGATGCCTATGATGATCATGATTTTACCCATGCAGAAGATTTATATATTTTTTTACATTTCTTTTTTACTTCTATTTCGCTTACTTTTATTATCTGCCTGAACTCTTTTTTTTTACTGCTTACTACTTATTACTCACTGCCTCTTTGCTGTTTTTTTTTGCTGTTATTTCTTGCCGTTATTTCTATTTACTACGCCTGCCATAATCAACTGCCTGCTCCAGTTCCGCTTTGTTCATGCCCGAACGCCCCCGGATATTTTTCTTGCGCGCTTCCTGATATAACTGCGCATAAGTGCGTCCCATTGGTCCGCTATGTGAATGAAGTCCGCCGCGTCTCCCTGCAGGCATATCCTGCAGGGAGGTTTTGCTCGCTTCCTTGCTTTCGCCATGCTGAGCCCTCTCTTTGTTAACGGTGCGTGCAGCAATTTCTGTAGCCAAACCGGGCTCACGACCACTTTTAATTAAACCATCCTTGATGTGTTTGAACTGGCGCTCTCTTTTGGCGCTCCAGGTGGCTTGTGGCATTGTTAACTCCCGTGTTTATTTTTCAATTTACTTCGTTTGTTCGCCCTGCATCCATGATCTGCATAGTAGTCTCCAGCCCTGAAGAACAAAATCGGACTAAGACGATAGTTACGTAAGACTATGCTGACGAAGTTGCTGTATTGCAGTGCAAGCTCCGCAAGGCGCAATATAGGTATGCAACAGGGTAAAATTGTGCAAATTACTACTGATAAATGAATTGTCATGACCCAGACAACAACTGAGCATATATATGTCGCGTACTGAACGCCTGTTACAGCTGATGCAAATCCTGCGCAGGCACCGCTATCCCGTCAGTGGTGCAGCCTTGTCGCAAGAACTGGGCATCAGCCTGCGCAGCCTATACCGCGATATCGCCACTTTGCAAAGCCAGGGCGCAAAGATCGCCGGCGAAGCTGGCATAGGCTATGTCTTGCAACCCGGCTTCACGCTGCCACCGCTGATGTTCACGGAAGAAGAAATTGCCGCTATCGCCCTGGGATCGCGCTGGGTGGCGAAACAGGCTGACCATAAACTAGCCCTGGCTGCGCGTGATGCCCTGGCAAAAATTGCTTCGGTCTTGCCAGCAGAAGCGAGACTGGAACTGGAAAACAGCGGCTTGCTGATAGGCCCCAGCAGCAGGAGTGGCGGCAATGATGAACAGTTACGCCAGATACGTCTGGCCATACGCAAGCAGCACAAACTCGTGCTCGAATATCAGGATGAAACCGGCAAAGCCAGCGAACGTATCGTCTGGCCCTGCGCCCTGTCCTTCTTTGATAATCTGCGCATCATTGTCGCCTGGTGTGAATTACGCAATGACTTCCGCCATTTTCGTACTGACCGCATACAGGGTTTACAAGTGGCAGATCAAACCTATCCGCGCGCGCGTCAGGCTTTGTTGAAAGAGTGGCGTGAGCAACAGGGAATCAAGCCTGAGCGTTAAAAACCGAGCCTCAGTGCACGTCAAACTTCCAGCAAGATTGCATAATTTCCGCTCTGGCTGATTTCGGTTTTATAATGGGGCTGAAAAAATCACATTGGTCCTACACTTAGTCCACACATTCAAACCAAGAACAATAAGATGAAAGCCAAGACGGACACTACAGCAGACACACACAAGTCCGCCAGCAAAGAGCAGCGCCGTCTGCAAATGGCTGATATCGCGCGGCTGGCTGGCGTCTCTACCTCGACGGTGTCGCGTGCACTGAGTGGCAGCAGCCTGGTCAATGATGAAACCCGTCAGCGCGTTGCCGAACTGGCGCGCTCGCTCAAATATTCCATCAATATCGATGCCCGCAATCTGCGCCTGAAGCAGACACGCACGATTGCCGTAGTCGTGCCCTTTGATTCTGAAACCCGCCAGCATTTATCTGACCCCTTCTTCCTGGGCATATTAGGTAGTCTCGCCGATGCATTGACTGACCGTGGTTTTGACATGCTGTTGTCACGCATCGATGCAGAACATCTCGATAATGCAGCGCAGATTTTTGATACCGGCCGGGTGTTGGGCGTGATTTTGATAGGCCAATGGCGGCATCATGATCAATTGAACCAACTGGCGGCACGCCATGTGCCCATCGTGGTCTGGGGTGCGCAACTGCCACAGCAATTGTATGTGACCGTGGGTAGTGACAATGTCACCGGCGGCCACAAAGCCACTGAGCACCTGCTGCAAAGCGGATGCAAACGCATCGCCTTTTTTGGGGACACGCAATTGCCCGAAGTAGCGCAACGCTATGAAGGTTATTGCAAGGCGCTGGCGCAGCATGGTATAGCCCTTGATGAAAAACTTGTGGTCCCTGCTTCATTCATAGAAGAAGGCGGCAAGCTGGCTGTGACAGAACTGTGCCGCCGCAAAATCAGCTTCGATGCCCTGTTTGCCTGTAGCGATTTGCTGGCCATGACCAGCATCAACAGTCTGCGCGAAAATAATTACCGGGTGCCGGATGACGTGGCCGTCGTTGGTTATGACGACATAGAACTAGCACGCTATTTCCACCCGCCATTGACTACGGTACGCCAGCCCATGGCGCAGGCAGGCCTGGCACTGGTCGATGCCCTGTTGACCTTGATAGAAGATGGCGATAGCAAGGCGCAGTTGTTGCCTACTGAATTGATGGTGAGGGCAAGCAGTGTTTGCCTTGGATAGTGCAACTCATACGAGACAGGTCCCTCGCTGGCCATGTTTCTTCCGCTTCAAATTCTCACGTAAAATTACGCCATTCGATTGACTGGTGCGTTGGAACGCACCCTACGGGATACGGCAAGCTTGGTCTATTTAGATTATCAACAATTATTGCAACCGATTGCAATAATTTAAAACGTTCCTACAGAAACCTCAAAAATCTCCCTCGATTTTCATTGTGCATTGCAACATAAATGACTCTATCCAGCCATCCTGTTGCTTACAAAACACATAGGTCGGCAGCTATGTTCGCCACACTTCAGCCAGAAGAAATGCTAAAGATGCGCGACTAGATTTCATAGGACGCAATCCTTTGCCCTGGCGCTCTCCCCTCGTCTCCACATGGACTTGGAAATTTACCATGAAGAAATGTTGCACCATTTTATTGCAATGCATCTTTGCAATCGATTGCAATAAAATGCGATTTACCAGATAATTCTCTTCACCTGCACTACAAAAGATCTTCAACAGCGTTTGCCTTGGCAAACCAGGGATCGCAAAAAAGCGCCATCGAGCACGGCAGCTGATTTTCAAATTCAATCAGACTGAACCGTCCAAAGAGCGCGGCGAAAATTGTTGGAGGTCTTTTGTGACTGACACAGCATCACTTCTATCAGCGTGATGCCTGTGCTCAGACAACAAGGTACTAGACATGCATGCGCAGACCTGTTCTGTGCAGCTTTATAAAAATGATGACAGCGGAGACAGCAATGAAATCATCACACATCAAAATGACGCGCATGGCCAGCGTCATTTCCCTGGCCTTACTGCACATGAACGGTGCATGGGCGCAAGACAATACAGCAGCACAGGATAAAGATAAAAATTCCCTGAACCTGAATTCAGTCATCGTGACGGGTACGCCTGTAGGTACTTCCAAGATGAAGGCCAGCGTATCCATCAGTACCATCGATGCTGATCAGATTTCTCAATCCGCCCCGACCAATGCGGCAGAAATCTTGCGCTCCATCCCTGGCGTGCGGGCAGAATCATCGGGCGGTGAAGGTAATGCCAACCTGACTGTGCGCGGTGTACCTATTTCTGCCGGTGGTGCGCGTTATGTACAGTTCCAGGAAGATGGCTTGCCACTGCTGCAATTTGGCGATATCGCCTTCGTCACACCAGACATGTATCTGCGCGCCGATGGCAGCCTGTCACATCTGGAAGTGGTGCGCGGTGGCACGGCATCGACCATGGCCACCAATTCACCAGGCGGCATCATCAACTTCATCAGCAAGACCGGCAATGAAAAAGGTGGCAGCATAGGCATCAGCAAGGGTGTGGATTTTAGCCAGACCCGCTTTGACTTTGATTATGGCGCAGCCCTGTCTGGCAAGACACGCGCCTTTATCGCTGGCTATTATCGTAGCGGCGACAGCTCACGCCCAGCTGGCCTTACAGCAGAAGAAGGCGGGCAACTACGCGCCAATATCACCCACGAACTGGACAATGGCTACTTGCGTCTGAGCTTTAAGCATCTGGATGACAAGACACCGATGAATATGCCAGTACCAGTCAGGACGGTGAATGGCAATATTTCTGAACTGCCCGGCATAGACCCGCGCACCGCCAGTTTTTATTCACCCTACTGGACACGCGATATTGTCCTCGATAAAAACAATAACAAGATAGCGACGAATGTGAACGATGGCCTGCACGTCGTTAACAATGCCTTTGGTGCAGAGGCATCCCTGAAACTGGGTGGTGGCTGGACCCTGGATGAAAAATTCCGCAAATCCAATAATACAGGTCGCTTTATTTCCATCTTCCCGGCTGATGCAGGTGTCAGCGGTGCCGCGGCAACAAATATGACTTACGCTACCGGCCCCAATGCTGGCAAGACATATACTGGTGCAGCATTCACGGCAACAGTCTTCAACACCTCAATTGATGACCTGGGAAGTACCGTCAATGACATGAAATTGTCCAAGGTATTTGAGACGTCCGGCGGCAAGTTTGCCACTACCGTAGGCTGGTATTCATCCCTGCAAAACCTGGGCGTGACCTGGAACTTCAATCAATACCTGATGCAAGCCAGCGGTGATAAACCTGCGCTGCTGAATTCAAATGGTACGATTGCCGGTACACCCGGATTGCTGGCGCAAGGTACGGATGTGTTCGGCGGCTGCTGCAACCGCAATATCGATGCACAGTACAAGACCAATGCCATGTATGCCAACCTGGGTTGGGAAAGCGGCAACTGGAACCTGGATGGCAGTCTGCGTTATGACAAACAGGATGCCAGCGGCACCTTCAATCAGGCAGTCAATCAAAGCTATCGTGCAGCCAATACCAGATTCATCAACTATGGCGTGAACCATACGTCTTACTCTTTCGGTGCCAATTATCGTGTCACCAAAGACATCGCCGTGTTTGCCCGCGTCAGCGAAGGCATCGCCTTCAATGCAGACCGCATCATGTTTGGTAATCCGCTGGATGGCAGCACGCCTATCAGTACCAATATCGTCAAGCAAACCGAGGCAGGCGTGAAATGGAAAGCCGGCAGCTTCAGCAGCTTTGTAACCCTGTTCCAGGCCAAGACAGAAGAATCGAATTTTGAAGCGACCACACAAAAATTCACTGCCAATAACTACGATGCCAAGGGTGTAGAAATTGAGGCCAGCTATCGCTACGATGCCTTCCGCGTTACTGGTGGCCTGACCTACACCAATGCCAGCATCACGGCAGCGAATGACAAGTCAGTAGTCGGCAAAACACCACGCCGCCAGGCCAGCTACACCTACCAGATTGCCCCCACCTACACCATGGGCGACGCCGTCTTCGGTGCCAGCCTGATAGGCACCAGCAAGTCCTATGGTGACGACGCCAACACCCTGATTCTGCCCGCCTTCCACGTCCTGAACGCTTTCGTCAACTACAACATCAACGACAAAGTTCAGGTCTCACTGAGCGTCAACAACCTGACGAACAACATAGGATACACCGAAGTAGAAGGCGACGGACATGCAGCAAGATCCATCAATGGACGCAGTGTAAAAGCGTCATTGAAATATAGCTTCTAGAACTTCGCTATATGTAAAGTGGCCTTGCATAAGCGTAGCGAGCGATGCTAGTTTGGGTTAAGAAGCGCAATCGTACTTAAGTACGATGAGCATCGCATGCCCAAAATCGCGCCGCGCAGTAGCTTAGGCAAGGCCACGAGTAGGAACCAGTCCCTGGTAGCACTTTAGGCTCCCCTACACCCCCAACATGTGGGGGAGCCATTTTTAATGACCCGTTTTTTCTAAGGCACTACCTGCATCATGTCTGCCGCATCGAACACAACACCATTCCTCACGGCCCTGCTCAGCAAGCTGGCACCGGGCATGCACGCGAGCATAGCGACCAGGCTGGCAAAGCATCTCCCCGATTTATACCAAACGTTGCTGGCACTGTATGGCAATCAATTCAGCAATGAACAAGCTTACGCTGCATGGCTGACAGAACTCTTGCAAGTCACAGGTGAATCTATCGCAGCACGCCCCCTGTCCTTGCAGGTTCTGGATGATGCCAGAAGTGCGGACAAGAACTGGTTCACCAAAGAAAACATGCTCGGCTATTGCTGCTATGTAGACCGCTTTGCCAGTGACTTGCGCGGCGTGCAACAACGTATCCCGCACCTGCAGGAATTGGGCGTGACTTACCTGCACTTGCTACCTTTTTTAAAAGCCCGTGCTGGCGAAAATGATGGCGGTTTTGCAGTAGCCGATTTTGATGCGATAGAACCACGTCTTGGCAATATGGCAGACCTGGAAGAACTCAGCGCTGCCCTGCGTGCAGCAGGTATCAGCCTGTGTTCTGATTTTATACTCAACCATGTGGCAGACGATCACCTGTGGGCTATCGCGGCAAAACAAGGTGACCCGCACTACCGAGATTATTTTTATCACTACCCTGATCGCACAATTCCAGATAATTTTGAAAAGCATCTTGGTCAGGTCTTCCCGCAAGTTGCCCCTGGCAATTTCAGCTTTGTGCCTGAATTGCAGGAATGGGTATGGACCACCTTCTACCCTTATCAATGGGATCTGAATTACAGCAATCCAAAGGTCTTTGCCGACATGGCGGCAGCCCTGTTGCGCCTCGCTAACCGTGGGGTAGAAGCTTTCCGGCTGGATTCAACCGCCTTTTTATGGAAACGCCCAGGTACAAAATGCATGAACCAGCCAGAAGCCCACCAGATTTTGCAAGCCTTGCGCAGTCTGGTAGAAATTGCTACTCCTGGTGTTTTGCTGAAGGCTGAAGCCATCGTTGAAACGGCAGAGCTCCCCGCCTACCTTGGCAACAACGGTGAGTCGAATTCAAAACAGGAGTGCCACCTCGCCTATCACAGCAGCCTGATGGCAGCCTCATGGGTCGCGCTGGCAGAACAGGACACCTGCCTGTTACGCCATGTATTTGCAGGCACGCCAGCACTGCCGCAACAAAGCAGCTGGCTGACTTATGTGCGCTGCCATGACGACATAGGCTGGAATGTGCTGCGGCCAGAAGCAAATCTGGAGACAGAAGATGTACAGCAAAGGCTGGCCGGGGTAGCGCGTTTTTACAGCGGCAATGGCAGCTATGCGCGCGGTGCCAGCTTCCAGGCTGACGGCCCGGCAGCAGTCCACGGCACGGTCGGCATGGCGGCAGCGCTGACCGGTTTTTCCAGCGCACAAACAGCAACAGAAAAACATCTGTCCAGGCAACGTCTGCTACTCTTGTATGGGCTGAGTTTTTGCTTTGGCGGCATGCCGCTGATCTATATGGGTGATGAGCTGGCACAACTGAATGATGAGACCTACCAACACGTGCCCGCGCAGGCAGCAGATAGCCGCTGGTTGCACAGGCCGGTCTGGAATGAGGAATTATATGACCAGCGTCATTCCAGTTTGCATGATGCAGGTGCTGTATTCACTGTGCTGGGTCATATGCTGCAACAACGCCGGCAATTGCCGCAACTGGCAGCACAGGCAGCACGACATTTGTTGCATGCAAAAGATCCTGCCGTGCTGGCTTTTTTACGTGGCAGCACGGATGCGCCTTTGCTGTTTTTGGGGAATTTTTCAGAGAGCAGCATCAGCTTGAATATGGCGGAACTGCTGGCGGACTATGATATTCCTGGGCAAGGCTGGGTTGATCAGTTGAGCAAGCTTGATGTTGATAATACCTTGACCTTGCAAGCATATTCGCAACTATGGCTGGTAAAGAAACAAGGGCTTACAGTTTAAGTGCTAGTTTGATTAGCCGAAACCCATCCCCACCCTGACCCTCCCCTCGAAAGGGAGGGGTTTATGAATGGTATCAAGGATTTGAAACCTGCAATTACCCCCCCAACTAAAGCACGCTAACAGAAAAGAAACCCATGTCATTGCAAAGCAAACCCATCATCATCTTTGGAGAAACCCTGATCGATGATTTCCCTGATCAGCCTGTAGTTGGCGGTGCGCCTTTCAATGTGGCACGCAGCCTGGGTTATTTTGATTGTGCGCCCCTGATGATTTCGCGTGTGGGTAATGATGCGACTGCAGAATTGATACGCGCTGACATGCAGCGTTTCAAATTGTCTGCAACTGGTTTGCAGACTGACTTGCACTACCCCACAGGCCGCGTCAAAGTCACGCAAGACGATAGTATGGACAAGGCCAAACACCATTTCGAGATTTTGCACGAGCAGGCATATGACTACATCGATAGTCAGATAGCCATCACTGTCATGCAACAAGCAAGCTCAGCACATGGCCAAGGTATTTTTTACTTTGGCACACTGGCACAAAGAAACCCTGTATCACGCGCAGCCTTGTATGGTTTGCTTAAGGAGACACAGGCACTCAAGTACCTGGACTTGAATTTGCGCGCCATGCAATACAGCCTGGCTACCATAGAGCAATCATTGCAGTTTGCCGACATACTCAAGGTCAATGAAGAAGAATTGCAGATACTGGCAGAAATTTATCTGGACAAGCCAAAGACAGAAAACGAAGCTGCACTGGACGATAGAGATATCCAGACCCATGCAACAGCATTGATAAGTCTATTCAAGCTGCAAGCCATCATCGCCACCCTGGGTGAGCGCGGCTATGCCTATCTGAATGAGACTGGGCAGTACCTGCGCAGTACAAGCGAAGCTGTCAAAGTTGAAGTCGTTGATACTGTAGGTGGTGGCGATGCCTTCTCCGCTATCTTTTTACTTGGCATGCAGCGCGAATGGCCTTTGCACATCAGCCTGCAGCGTGCCCATCAATTTGCGGCAGCCATTTGTGGTGTACGCGGTGCGGTTGCCAGCGATGCTGGCTTTTATGAGCAATGGCAAGGACGCTGGAATGCAGAAACCCTGCCAGTCATTGAAAGCAGTGGAGCAAATTCATGAATGCAGCCATAGCCAAGCCGCAGCAAATGACAGGTAAACCTCGCCTGTCATTCTGGCAAATCATCAACATGAACTTTGGTTTTTTTGGCATACAGTTCAGCTTTGGTTTGCAGCAAAGCAGCATGAGCCCCATCTATGCTTACCTGGGCGCTGACGAAGCCAGCCTGCCCTATTTGTGGCTGGCCGGGCCGGTGACAGGCTTGCTGGTGCAACCGCTGATCGGTGCCATGAGTGACCGCACCATCAGCCGCTGGGGTAGGCGCACGCCTTATTTCCTGATTGGTGCAGTATTGTGCAGCCTGGGTTTATTGATCATGCCCTTCAGCTCTACACTTTGGATGGCTGCCGGTTTGCTGTGGATACTTGATGCTGCCAATAATGTGACGATGGAGCCCTACCGTGCCTTTGTCAGTGACAAGCTCGATGCCAGCCAGCATTCTGTCGGCTTCCTCACGCAAAGCGCCTTCACCGGCCTGGGGCAAACCCTGGCTTACCTGACACCATCGATACTGGTGGTGACAGGCATGAATAGTAATAGCGTCAACAGCCATCACATCCCCTACATCGTCATCGCGGCTTTTATCATCGGTGCTGTGTTTTCAATCGCCTCTATCTTGTGGACTTTGAAGACGACGCCAGAAATCCCTTTGACGGCTGAGCAACTGGCACAAATCAGGCAACAAGCCACAGGCTGGCGTGCTACTCTGGCCGAGATAGGCCTGGCAATAAAAGAAATGCCACCGACCATGCGCCAACTGGCGCTGGTCAAACTGTTTCAGTGGTATGCCATGTTTTGCTACTGGCAATACATCATGCTGTCGCTGGGGCGCAGCATATTTGGCACCAGTGATCCCAGTTCTGCCAGCTTTCGTGAAGCGGGATTATTGAATGGACAGATAGGCGCTTTCTACAATTTCATCGCCTTCATTGCCGCCTTTGCCCTGGTACCTTTCACCCGCCGTTTTGGGCCCAAGATCAGCCACGCAATGTGCCTGACACTGGCGGGCTTGTGCATGATCAGCATACCAGCCATACATACACCAGCACTATTATTTATCCCCATGCTGGGCGTGGGCCTGGCCTGGGCCAGTATCATGGGCAACCCCTACATCATGCTGGCAGGCAGCATACCGGCAGAGCGCACGGGAGTGTATATGGGCATATTCAATATGTTCATCGTCATCCCCATGATCATACAAATCTTCACTCTGCCGCTGTATTACCAGGCCTGGCTGGGTGGCAATCCTGAAAACGTGATCAGGCTGGCCGGTGGTTTACTGATTTGTGCGGCGCTGGCGGTGGGTTTGGTTAAGCTACAGAAAAAGCAAATCTTTGCGGGTTGACGGAAATCCCATCTAAGATCCGCAGCCTGCGTATTTTCTTTGTCATTCCAATTGACGTCAATCTTGCTTTGGATTGCTGTTCATCATTGGTGCCATCCAGGCACACCAGATGCTTGCCTTGTCGAGATCAACTACCTAGCCTAACGTGAGCTGCAGGGGATCAAGCCACAACGTAAGCCACATGAAATGTGGCAGAAAGCGGACATTGAGCGACTTCAGCAGGCCTTGTATTTCCCCCTTGCTACAAATTACCTTGAGCCTGGTTTTCGCTTCCTGATCCCCTTGTCCAGCCGCTGCGGAATACCAGACACTGGCTTCATTGAGATTAGCGTTATGTTTAACCAGGCCCAGCTCATAAATAGTCCCAAGCTTTCGTTGCCCAACCATGTCTCCACGGTTTGCGCCCAGCGCAAACCAGTATGCAGCTTTTTCTTCATTTTTTTCCAATCCACCGCTGCCCTCCAAATGCATCATTCCCATTTTGACGGCGGCAATGGCATGTCCTTTTTCTGCGGCTTGTTTTATCAGCCAGATAGCTTCGACCATGTCTTGCCCTACGTCCATGCAATCCGGACTTGCTCATGGACATTCACTTTGCCTTAGTCACGACAGAAATCGTATTGACGCTTGCAGACGCAGGCTTGCATTCTGAAAACTCCTGTTTCTTGCACAGACGCTGCAAACTCTTATCAGCATCCTTGTCACCATGGTCACGCGCCTTGCCATACCACTTCGCAGCCTCACCCAGATTGATCTTATAGCTCCCCAGCCCCTGTTCATGGACCAGGCCAAAATAGCGTTCTCCTACAGGGTCGCCGTGCTTGGCGCTTAATGAAAACCAGTTGGCTGACTTGACTTCATCACGAGGAAATCCATATTCTCCGCGCAGGTGAAACTGCCCCATCAGGGATTCCGAATGAGCAAAGCCCTTGTCAGCGGAAGCATTGAGGAGACGCGCCGCGACTGCCTTGTCTGGTTTTATTCCATAGCCATGGTCCATCATATAGGCCAGCTTGAACTGGCCCCGTGCATCTCCCTGGTCTGCCGCTTTCTTGTAATGCTGCAAGGCTTCTTTGTGATTGGGCTTGCCGTCCAGGCCATCCATCAGGAGATCACCAACGATGACACTGGCTTGCGTATGCCCCAGTTCAGCAGCCCTCAGGAACCAGGCATATTGACGCTGTTTGTCTGAAGACGCAAACTTGCCGTCCCGGTACAACCAGCCAAGATGGTAAGCGGCGTCACTGCTGTCGTCCCCCGCCGCACTTTCGAGAGAACGGACTGCCTTATTGAAATTTTCCTTGCGGTCCCGGTTCATAGAGAGCAACACTTCTGCCTTTCTAATTCTCTGTTGCGGTGTCAAATTGCGATCAGGTCTCTCCAGAACAAATGACGTCCCGTCTCCAGACGTGAATTTCCCCGGATCATAGCTTGGTGTGGACCTGTCCTTGTTGGAAAACATACCCATCAACACAACCAAGGCAATGACTATCCAATAGGCAGGATGTGCATTATTTTCTTCTTTTTGTGGAAATACCCGCTGATCACCAATAGGGTTGCTGGATTGGATTTCCTCTGCATCTGCTGACCATTGTGCAAGATTTTCTTTGCTTGTTACCAGCAGCAGCCAGGAAAGATAAGTATCCTGCATATGCCTCAGCAAGCCCAGATTCGTTTTCAGGTATTGCTGGCCGGGAGATTTTTCTTTTCTGATTTTTATGATCACAGCCCATAATTTTGCACGGGCTTTTTTATCTTTACGATAAAACTCAGCGGCATCGCTCAGTGCACGATCAATAACGCGACCGGGCCTGCCAAGTTGAAGCAGACGCAGACGGTCTTTTTCCCAGCCAAAATTTTGCACCGCTACATCAAACAATTCGCCATTCCCGGGCTGCCAGCCCTGCAGCAGGTATTCTGCCAGCATGCCTTCAAAAAGCAAGCGTGTTTCCATATGAAACAGACGCGTATCGTCGAGCAAGGCTATCAAGTTTTTCCCGGCGAAATCGTCATCATCACCATCTTCACCATGGAGGCGCATTGCGTCCAGCATTTCATTGAAGATTTTCTTTGCAGCTTGTGCCGGATTGATGGCAGCTTCTGGTATTTGAACGACTACCGGCTCTTGCTGCGTTCCTGTACCTGCACCGGGCGCCTGAGCTTGCAAAGGCAGGGCCGCATCCTCGGCAGGACTCTCTTCTTGCCCTGTCGTGCCATGAGCCGCATCAAATTCATCCTGAACAATTTCATCCTGCGGCGGAATCTCATCCGTCACTGGCGTGTCCTGCCGTGCCAAAGTCATTTCAGTTTCTGTGACCGCTGCAACAATGCCATAGTCGTGCTCTTCCTGCGGTATTTCCTGCATCTGGAATTGCCACTGAAACTGTTCCCTATACTTCAACCAGGCAAGCGCAGCTTCATAGGCATGGCGCAAATCCTGAAAGCCCTGGAGATCATTTTCCTGGTCTATCTGCTTCAATTTCCGTGCATAGGCACGCTTGACGTCGCGCTCGTCAGCATCTGCATTTAACTGATTTTCAACAAAAAATAAGGGTAGATTACGCATGAAAATATAGTGTCGGTGAAGCCAGTGCCTGGTCAGTGCAGGTTGTGCTGGTTTTATTCTTTATCGCTCTGGCAGACATTTCATCACCAGAAGCAAATTAAACAGAGGGCAAATTTATGTATCGCTGCAATACGGATAAGTACCCGACTGACACAGGCTCTTCAATCTCTTCTCGGCTTCTGCATCGCCCTGCCTGGCTGCCCTGCCATACCAGTTTGCGGCAGCATTGAGGTCTTTGTTGTAACCGCCCAGGCCTTTTTCATGGATGAGCCCAAACATGCGCTGGCCAAGTACATCATTCTGGCGGGCGCTCAACATAAACCAGTAAGCAGCCTTTTCACTGCTGACCTGTGTGCCATACAAACCATTCATGCGTATCAGACCCAGCTCGCTTTGTGCCAGGGCCTGCCCTTTTTCTGCGGCAGTGACAATTAGTTCAAGTGCGCGCTGCTTGTCTTTTTTCACTCCCGTACCATCTGCGTACAGATGGGCCAGCTTAATCTGTGCCAGACTTTGCCCCGATGCGGCAGCCTTGCTGTACCAACGTATGGCCAGGTCCAGATCCTTCTTGACGCCACGCCCTTCAAAATAATAATCAGCCACCATGACGGCAGCATCCAGGTGCGCCTGTTCCGCTGCTTTGGTGTACCACTTGAGTGCCTCCGCATCGTCTGGCTTGGCCTGTCTGCCTTCACGGTAAAACCAGCCCAGTTGATAGGAAGCTTTGGCATAACCGTTGTCTGACAATTGCACCAGTTCAAGCAGCGCTTTTTGCAGATTTTCTTCGCGATTACCGGCGCGGCTCAAGTCGCGGCTGGCAGCATCAAACCGCGCTGCAGGCGTTTTTGGTACAGGTTGCCGAACCACCGCCTCCAGTGGTATCGCCGTCTTGGCATCATGCACGAGCAATTGTACGATGACCAAGGCAATTACACACAAAAAAGCTGGCAGATAATACCGGCCAAAGGGCCAGTGCCTGGCACGCAAGGCGGCGAAGAAACCAGCTTTTCCAGCAGTCCCATCGTCTGCGCCTGGTACGGAAAACGTGCCGCCACTTCCTGGCTCTACTTTGTTTCGCGCCTCAATTTCTGCGGCTTCCCTGAGCGCCTTTGCCCGGGCGACCTCTTGTAGCGCTTCATATTGTGCTTTCCAGATATGGAAATTATCCTTGCTGGTCACCATCCATATCCAGACCGGATACAACTCGTCCAGCACCAGCATTTTTTTAAAATTGGCTTCCAGGTAGTCCTTGTCTGGATTTTTTTCCTGTCTCAGTTTTTTCAGCAGTTCCCATTGTGCTTTGTGCAGGCTGGCAGGTCTTTCAAGGAATGCCTGCTTCTCTTTGCAGGCACGCTCCAGCACATGGCCAGGACGGCCCAGGCTCAACAGACGGCGTCTGTCCCTGGTCCAGTTAAAGATGTCAAAGGCAGCATTGAACAGCTCGCCATTGCCATGTCGCCAGCCTCTGGACAGATAGGCCGCCACCAGGGTTTCAAAGGCGTAGCGGGCATCACTGCTACCCAGGCGCGGGTCGCTCATGGCGAGTTGCAAATGTTTTTCAGCATAACCTTCTTCGCCAGCGCACTTGCGCATTGCCATGAGCATTTCGGCAAAAACACGCTCTGCCTTGCTGGTAGCCAGTTGAGCGTCACTGTCCTGCATGGCCTGTGCAGGACTGGTTTGCGTTGCAGACTCTGGCGCCGTCACAGACGCTGTCGCATCCGGAGGTGGCTTTGCATTTCCTATATGCGTATCAAGAGCCTGCTTTTGGGGTGCCAGCGGGCGTACTGGCTCTGGCCAGCGTATGGTTTCAAGGGCAGCGATACAATCTGCCAAAGTTTCCGCAGTTCCTTGCCCTGCAAATGGCACTGGCGACGCAGCAATTACCTCCTGTTGCGGGGGCGATGTTTTGTTCTCACTACTTGCATCAGCAGGCTGCTGCTCTGCTGCGTAAGACTGACTCAGCCTGCCACTGTCTCTGTACCTGATCCATTCCAGGGCTTCTTCATAAGCTTCGCGCAATGCCTGAAAGCCAGGAAGATCTGCTTCCTGGTCTATTTTTTTCAGTTGCTTTGCATAAGCGCGCTTGACTGAGCGTTCGTCAGCATCGGGAGGCAAACCATACAGCTGAAAAAACGGCGGAATATATACCATGATTCAATTCAAAAACATCTGCATGCCCGCTTTAATTCGGCTGCGGGTCAAAATCCGAATGCAGATGGCTATCGCTTTCTATGGAATTGAGCATGTCGGAAAACTTGTTCTTGGCTGGATTGATAAGGCGTGGGTTCTGCGTTTCCAGCACCCCTTCAAACTCGGCTATCTGCACGCTCAGCCAGGAGCGCAAGTCACCACGCACCTGCTGGTAGATGCGGTCAGCTCTGGCCAGAAGGGTACGCATTTCCATCGTATCACGCGGGTGCATTTTGATTTTTTCCAACTCGGCAAAACGCTGCCGTATCTCTTCATCACTAAGCATGCCAGGGTTGCCTTCAATTATAAGGACATAGCTTTCAGTGCTATTGTTGACATTGGCCCTGACCTCAAGCAGGCCATTGACATCATAGGTAAAACGCACATCGACTGCCCTCTCTTCATTGCCGTCCTGCTGCAAGGGAACATCGAGCTGGCCAAGCAGAATATTGTCTTTGACCAGGCGTGACTCTCCCTGAAAAACGCGCAACTGCACGCTGGTCTGGCGCGCATCCACAGCACGGTAATGGCCAACACGGCTGACTGGAACTGCTGTATTGCGCTCGATGACAGGTGAGAAATGGCCATCAGAAGACTTGCCGTCGGCCAGACGCATGCAGACTTCAACACCCAGGGAGTAAGGTGCCACGTCAGTCATGACGACTTCTTCCAGGGCGGCATCTTTCATCTTCAGGCCAGCCTGCACGGCAGCACCCAGGGCCACTACTTCATCCGGGTTGATTTCACTGGTAGGGAAACGGCCAAACATCAGCGTCACCAAACGTTTGATAACAGGCATGCGGGTAGCACCACCTGCCAGCACGATGCTGTCGAGTTCGTTGGCGCGGATATTGGTATCGCGCAGGGCGCGCTCCACCGGTTCGCGCATACGTTTGAGCAAGGGGGCGCAGAGTTTGTCCAGGGCTTCTTCATCAATGTCCATGCTGAGGTCATTGCCATCCAGCTGGATTTGCACTTTAGCTTGCTGGCCTGCGGACAAGCTGCGCTTGGCTGTCTCAGCCGAGGCACCCAGCCTTTGCATGAACATGGGATTATTGCGCAGGCTGGTGGCAAGCTTGTTACGCTGGAAGAACAGGTCAACGATGGCACTGGTCACATCCTCGCCACCAAGATAATTGTCACCGGCAGATGCGCGAACTTCCATCACACCTTCAAACAATTCAAGGATGGAGACGTCAAAAGTACCGCCGCCAAGGTCAAACACCAGAAAGCGGCTTTCACTATTTAACTGATGCATGCCGTAGGCCAGTGCCGCGGCACTGGGCTCGTTGAGCAGCCTCTCGACTTTGAGACCGGCGAGCAAGCCTGCGGTGCGGGTCGCCTTCCGTTGGGCGTCAGAAAAATACGCGGGTACAGTGATGACAGCTTCAGTTACCGCTTCGCCCAGAAAAGCTTCTGCATCGGCCTTCAATGACTTTAAGACCAGGGCAGACAATTCTTCGGCGCGAAAATCTTTTTGCCCCAAGCGCACTTTCTTGTCGCTACCCATGTAACGCTTGAACACTGCTGCCGTGCGCTCAGGATGGGTCTGCAAACGCTCTCTGGCAGCCTTGCCGACCAATATCGAACCATCGGCATCCAGACTGACGCAGGACGGCGTCAGCGTTTCTCCCAGACCATTGGGTACCAGTTGAGATTTGCCATCTTTCCAGACTGCGACCAGACTATTTGTTGTTCCCAAATCAATACCGATGATCATGCTGACACTACTCCCGCGCTTGTTCCAAGCTCAAATCAAATAAAGTGTCATAACATAAACCAAAACAGGTGATTTTTGCGCTGTGCAGCAAAAATAATTTGTAAGCGCTGCAAGCCATCAGGAACTTAAGTCCCAGGCAAGAGGATAAATCGCAGAGATTAGCGAAAGAAGAGAAGAAAAACGCAGAAAATACTCATAGATATCTGGGCGACAACACCCAGGTATCTAGAACTCATTTCATAAATAGGATGAGTGCGAACAAGACGATTTGGGATGCAGTGCAAGGCGTGACGCGACGCTAAGGCTGATGCCTTAGCGAGCGCGAGGTAACAAACTGCACGCTGCAATGCGCCCAAATCGTCGGTTCCCGAAGGGTTTGCCACATAACGCGTGCCGGACTGCGTTGGACTCGTTATCAATAGCGCCGCTATTGACTGCCTCTCTCGCCTTACCAACCCGCGTTATGAGGCAAACGCGTCTCAACCTATTTATGAAATGAGTTCTATTTGCTTACCCCAGCATGCCGGGGTTGCCAGCCACACCAATCAGGCGCGGCGTATTCAATGTGCGTGGCGTGATTTTTTTATGTGTGCGCAGCCATTGTGCCACCACATCCCAGACTGGTTCGCCCTTGGCACCTTCTGCCACGGGTGCCCAGCCAGCTACCTTATATACTTTGCCATCTGCCAATGGCTGGCCATTCAGGCGCATGTCCTGTATGCGCTTGCCCATCGCTGCTGCTGGTTCTATGGCATAGCTCAAACCACCGACGCGCACCATGTCGCCGCCTTGCTGGTAATAAGGATCAGGATTGAACAGATTGTCAGCCACGTCTTCCAGCACGGTCTTGATGGCTGCGCCTGTCATTTCTGTGACGGTGGTGTACGAATAAGTGGTGGCGGTCTGGTCCATCACATGTTCCATGGTGATGGCGCTATTCGGCAGCAACGAAGTACCCCAGCGGAAGCCGGGTGAGAAAGCGATTTCTGCCTCTTTGACTTCCATGAGTGCATCGACAATCAATTGGTCAAAACTGCCATTGAAATTACCACGGCGGTAGAGCGTGCCCTCTGTCATTGCCAGTTTTTCACTCAACTTTGCGGTGTAAGGTGCACGGATCTTTTGTATCAGCGCCTGCATCTCTATATCGGCTGGCAGGAAGTTGGCAAACACGGGCAACAGCTTGTACTGGAAGCCTTGTATGCGACCTTCTTTCACATCAAAATCGAGCACGCCGAGGAACTTGCTATTGCTGCCCGCATTGGTCACCAGGGTCTTGCCGCCACTGTTTTCAACGATGACAGGTGCTGGCATGCCGTCGTGGGTATGTCCGCCGAGAATCGCATCTATACCACGCACGCGCGAGGCCATCTTGAGGTCAACATCCATGCCATTATGCGACAAGACCACGACGACTTTCGCACCTTTGGCACGCGCAGCATCGACGGTCTTTTGCATATTTTCTTCCTGTATGCCAAAGCTCCACTCCGGCACCAGATAACGTGGGTTGGCGATGGGCGTATACGGAAAGGCCTGTCCTATGATGGCGACTGGTACGCCATTCATTTCTTTCATGACAAAGGCTTCAAATACGGGATCGCCAAAATCGGTAGTCTGGATATTTTGCGCGACGAAATCGACCTTGCCCTTGAAATCATTCTCGACGATATGCTTGACGCGCTTGTCGCCTAGCGTCATTTCCCAGTGCGCCGTCATGACATTTACCCCCATCTGCAAACAGGCATCAACCATGTCCTGCCCCTTGGTCCACAAGGCAGTCGCCGATCCCTGCCAGGTGTCACCACCATCCAGTAACAGCGCACCAGGGCGGTTGCCTTTGATGCGCTTGACCAACGTTGTCAGGTGCGCAAAACCACCGACCTTGCCATAGGTCGCTGCCGCCTGTTCAAAGTTCAGGCAACTGAAGGCATGGGCTTCAGGTGTATTAGGCTTGATGCCAAATTGCTTGAGCAAATGTTCACCGACCAGATGCGGGCTTTTACCAAATGCCGCACCTATGCCCAGATTGACACTGGGCTCGCGAAAATACAGCGGCAACAACTGCGCATGGCAATCAGTGAAATGCATGAGATGGACATTGCCAAAACGCGGCAGGTCGTAGAGCTTATGTGCCGCAGGATTCGCCATGGCTGCTTGCGCATCTATCTGCATGCCACCAGCGGCGGCGATGGCCATTACTTGTAAAAAATCACGACGATTCAGACCCATGATGATTCGCTTTCTGTTTTTGGTGTTGCTTTGTCGTTGACGTTGACGTTGACGTTGCTGTTGATGTTGTTTTTGACTTTAATCCGCTTGGGACATAGCAATTTGTGCTTCACAGAAAATGGATCAGAAAGCTTCGTTGTTTGAGCGTAGCGAGTTTCGAAGCTTTCCCATTTTTTGTGATGCACAAATTGTGCTGGAGCGCAGCGTAAGCACCCGAAGGGCAAGTCTGCGGTCGCCTTTCTTTGATTCCTTTCTTTGGCGAAGCAAAGAAAGGGATTCGGCCGCCGGGCCGAGACCCGGCTTGTGTCCACAAAGGGCAATCGCTTTAATCAAAGCACACGGCATGCAACAAACGCCACTAAGCTCCAGCCTTCGCTGGAGCGACGTAAATCAGGTCGCAGTAACAAGGAGAGGCACAGACTTCGGTGACAACAAGACGTATGCACCAAAATCGCAATGTCCTACTTATTTACCGGCGACTCAACATCCAGCAACAGCGCCATCACATCCTTCAACTGCGCCTCAGTCAACACCCCATTATGTCCAAACCGTGGCATCTTGGAACAGGCGTTGTAAGCCTGTGCGTTATACAGTTTGCCCCAGGTGTATTTCAGTATCTCTGGACTGGTACCGCGCAGTTTGCCAAATTGATACAGCGAGGGCCCGATATTGCCGAAAGAAATTTCAGCCTTGCTCATCTGGTGGCAGGCATAGCAGTTGCCGCCATTGACTGAACCCATGGCATCGGACGATTGCATGCCGCGGCCATTCTGGGCGATTTTTTCACCATTTTTCCAGTCGCCCATGTACTGGCCATCCGCCGGATATTTGACAGTGGCAAGTTGCGCCTGTTCCAGTTTTTTTGCTGGCTTGGCTTTCAAGCCTTGCGGGTTAGCACTGCACAGCGCCTGGGCTTCGTCCTGTTGCACCATGCGTTCCATGGTGGCCGGGCCTTTGGATTTGAAATCGGCTTTCATCATCTCCAGCGCGGCTTTGGCGTAATCCGGTTCCGCAGCAGAAACTATTGCTGTGCTAAAAACCGTTGCCAGAAAAACACTGATATGGCTTATACGTAAATTTTTCATGCGTATCCCCTTAGCGTTTTAAGGCAGGTGCATTCATGACCGCGCCTTCGGCAGATTTTGCCAGGAACATGGTCAGTGCAGTGATGGTGTCTGAAGCGTAGTCAGGCACGGGGAAGCGTTGCTGGCGGAAGCAGTCATTGAGCCTGTGTTGCATGGTTCTTACTTCGCCCTGTGACACACGGTAAGCTGGCCAGGTCGAATATGCAGCCTGGGCATTTTCCTTATTGTTCAGATTGGGCAAGTCTTGCAGGCGTATGCGCTGGCCTTCTGCAGAATGGCAGGATGCACAGGCAAAATCATGCGAACCGGCACGGTAATAAAATATCTTTTTACCGATTTCATAGGCCTGTTTTTCTGCCGGGTGTTTGGTACTGACCGTCAGTTTCATGCCACGTGATTCTGCCGTTAAAAAAGATACCAGTGCTTCGATATCAGACGGGTTGCCAGCGGAACCGAAAGGTGTTTTCACTGCCTGTTCACGTGTCAGACCTTGCAAGCTCATGCGGCAATGCATGAGACGTTGTTCCAGGTCCATGACCTTGTTGGTATCTTTAAAATAGCGCGGCAATTCTGCATAAGCCCCCTTGGTCACGCCTGGCCCTTTACCCAGATCACATTGCTCCAGCGTTTGCTGATTCGGGCCCATCTTTTTTTGCCAGAGTTCCTGGCCGCGCATTTCCCATAATTCTGCCGGGTTGCCATCGGCCAGCATTTGCCGGTATTTGGCAATTTCATCGGTCGCAGATGGGCTTGCAGTTTGGGCTTGTGCAGAGGGCAACACAACACATGCCAGCATGACACACAGCGGCATACAGGACAGTGATTTGAGAGCATGACGTGACATGGTTTTCCTTATCAGGCTATGGCTGCTTCATCAGTACGCTGGTCACCTTTGCTATCCGTCCAGGTCACCGACACTTTATCGCCTTTGACACCACCCTTGAATTTGAAGGACAGGAAAGGGTCTTTGGAAACCGAAGGGCCAAACTGCGCATCCAGCACCAGCTTGTCTTTCCATTTGGCTTGCAGGGTTTTGATGAAATGTGCGGGTACGACTTTGCCTTCCAGGTCTTTACGCTGACCTGTTTCCATATCGTGACGCATCAATACTTTTACTTCAACGACGTCGCCAGTAACCGCCGCCCGAATACGCATAGGATCGCCCATGATGTCTCCCTTTTTTGCTAATTTTAAATGAATATCTGATTAAGACCTAAAAGCTCACCACAGAGACACGGAGGCAAAGAGAAAAGCATGAGAAGGTCTATAAAATATTCAGCTTACTTATCTGGCTGAAACATATTATCGATACATCATTCAACTTCGCATTAACGATTACGTTGTTTATGTGCCGAGTGTTGGGCTGGTGAGTCGTAGCCCAACCTACACATCTGCAACCTAATTGCCGATTTTTTCTCTTGAACTTCTCTGTGTCCCTCTGTGTCTCTGAGCCTCTGTGTTGAGAGGTCTTAAAAATTAACCGCCGCAACCGCCCAGAGTAACTTTTATTTCTTTCGAAGCCACCAACCATTTACCATCAGCTTTCACCAAGGCATGCACGTTCGAGGTTTCACCAACCTTGACGCGGGTGCTGACTGAAGCTTCTGTCCCTTCTGGAATATTGAATGCCGCAGACATGGCGTTCGGGTTTTTTTCTATCAGGATGGCGATGTAGTCGGTATTGGCAGCTTTGCTGCTGACACTGACGGGTACTACCGCACCATTTTCTGCAATGTCAGGCGCACCAATCACGATGTCGGCACTGACAGCCGGGCTACCTGCACCCAGTGCAGCAAAAACATCTTGCATGTTCTTGGCTTCAAAGGCTTTGGCTTGCCATTCTGCGGCGAATACATCGGATGGTTTTAACAAGCCAGCGGCAAAGGCCAGGCCAAATACCGTGGATATACGTAAAAAATCACGGCGTTGCTGACCGTCATCGTTGATCTTGATTGCCTGCTTCATTACTGTCTCCTGAGTGAGCATTTATCCGGCGCTGCTGATATGACTAATATTGCTGATATTGCGATTTACTGAATTTACTTCATTCGATAAGCTTAACGCGAAATCGTTCCATCGATATGACAAAACTGAAAAAATCCCTGCTGCTTTACTAAATAGGACTTACGCAAAATTGTCCCAGCAAGGCGTAGCGACGAAGACAGTACTTTAGTACGGCTAGGAGCTGCAACGCCGCTGGGGCGGTTTTGCGTAAGTTCTGCCAAACTCATTGACGCATGATCCAATCCAGCATGGTCTTGATTTCTGCATCCTTGACATGGCCTTGCGGTGGCATGGGGATATCGCCCCAGGCACCACTGCCACCCAACTTGATTTTCTTGCTCAGACTGGCTTCGGCATTGGCATCGCCTTTGTATTTCGCGGCAATCTGGGCAAAGCCGGGGCCGACCACTTTATCCTTGACGCCATGACAGGCGATGCAGGCATATTGCTTGGCCAGCCTCAAACCTTCTTCGGCGGCCGGCGCACTGACTTTGACAACAGCTGCCTTGTTCAAGTCCACCCCACGCACAGCACCAACAGTGCGGTTTTGCTCCACCGGATTACCGTTGGCACTGCGTGCAAAGGCGGGCAATTCAGAGGTGATCTTGACTTCTTTCAGACAGTCTTTCATGCAGGCAGTATTTTTCACGTCCGGCTTGCCATTGGTTTGCCACAGGCCATGCTTCTCTGTCATGCCGTCACGGTTGGGCATGCGTTTTTGCACATCAGCGATGTTGGCATCAGACATGACAAAATCGTCGGCGACGATGCCACCCATGTTCAGCATATACGCTGTTACTGCATACACTTCTTCCGTGGTCAGGGTCTTGGGTGCATTCCAGGGCATGGCGCGATTGATATAATCCCATAGTGTCGAGACTGTTGCCACCTTCATCAGGGTGGTGCGTTGCGGCTGGCTATTACCAGTCAATGCTGCCACGCGGCCATTCTTGACATCATCCTTGGTAGTACCACCAACAAGAGGCGTAAATACCTGGTTAGACTCACCGAAAGTGCCATGGCAAGAAGCGCACTTGCCGTCCCATACCTGCTGGCCCTGGTCAACACTGCCACGGCCTTTTGGCAAGCCCTTGAAGTCGGGGCGTACATCGATGTCCCAGGCGGCTACTTCTTTAGGAGTCGCAGCACGGCCTATATTGCTATAGTCTGCGGCACTGGCGGCAAGACTGAAACCAGCCAGCACAAGAGTAAATAAAGACGTGCTTAGCGACTTGCGTATATCAAGCGACCTGTACATTGCTGACCTCACCATCTTCGTTAATTTTCCAGGACTGGATGGCATTATTGTGATAAATCGATTTGGTGCCGCGCACTTCGCGCAATTGATTGATCCTGGGTTGAACGTAGCCGGTTTCATCGATGGCGCGCGATTGCAAGATCGCTGGCCCGCCATCCCAGTTCCAGTCCATATTAAAGCGGGTCAGGCATTTGCCCAGCACCGGGCCTTCCAGTCTGGCGGTGCGCCAGCTGCGGCCACCATCGGCAGAGACATCGACGCGCTTGACCTTGCCACGGCCTGACCATGCCAGGCCGGTGATATTGTGAAAACCTTTTTCCAGCAACATCTGACCGCCCGAAGGTGTGGTGATGACGGACTTGCATTCCTGCACCGAGGTGTATTGTCTGTGCAAGCCGCTGGGTTGCAGATCGATGTAATGGATAGCCTCATCCTTGGTGGCCCATGGCTGGTCACCGACTTCTATGCGGCGCAGCCATTTGACCCATGACACGCCTTGCACACCGGGCACGACCAGACGCAGCGGGTAGCCATTTTCTGGCCGCAGCATTTCACCATTCATGCCATAGGCGACGATAACATCATCCATGGCACGGGCAATATCGATGGTACGCGTCATGGCAGAACCATCGCCACCTTCAGCCAGGACAAATTTGGCTTTCTTGCGATCGATGCCACAATCATCGAGCAAGACGGACAAGGGTACCCCCGTAAATTCACAGCAGCTCAGCATGCCATGGGTGTATTGCACCGTAGGAACGGCGACATTACCCCATTCAGTCGCGCTATTGGCACCGCATTCGATAAAGTGCATGCGTGAGACCGAGGGCAGGCGCATCAGGTCATCCATGGTGTAGACCTTGGCTTCGCGCACCAGGCCATTGATCATGAAGCGATGCTGTGCTGGATCTATATCTATCCAGCCCTGGTGATGACGTTCAAAATGCAGGCCACTAGGAGTGATGATGCCAAAGAATCCCTGCAAGGGAGCAAACGAGACAGAAGCCTGTGGCACCCGCGTCAGACCGGGAGACTGGCGGCGCTGCAAATTGGCTTCAAACTTCGATGGCTGGCCATAGCCCTGCATGACGACCGGGTTGCCCAGGGTCTTGGCATGATCCTGCAAATTCAATATCAGCGGGTCACCATCACCCTCAGGCACAGTACCCGGCCTTGCCATTGCTACGCCAGATGCCAGCGCAGCCGTGGCGGCCGCAAAGCTCTTGCGCAAGAAACCACGGCGCTCATCATTCAGGCCTTGTTCAGTGATGGACAGACGCAAAGGAGCATCCAAAAAATTCTCGGGCGCACGACGCAAAAGACCGGACTTTTTAATCTGCATAGACATGAGACTGAAACTTTCCAATGAGATACTGCGATCATCCTGTGCCCGCATGCCTTACCACTGCTAGCAGCATAGCCTATTCTTTAAGCACAGTTTTACTGATCTGAATTTGATCAAGCGCAAATACTACTATTTGCGCATATAATCAAATAAGGAAGGAAAAAAAGCAAATACTTTCTTTTGTGCAAGGCACAAAAAGTTTATGTAGCGACTAAATTATCTGGTTCGTGATAGATTCTGGCACCCATGCCAACATGCCATTTCATCAAGATGCATCAGAAAAATATATTCTTCAGATCACCAACTGCGATTCTTATCTTCGTATTTATTTTGACAGGCTGGACTATCTCTGCCCTGTATTTTGGGCAATCCCTTTTTGCGTCACAAAAATCCTTGCGCTTGCCACAGTTGGGGGCTGCAACGGGGGAACTGTTCGTCACGCATGAATGGTGGCGCTTGCTGGTCTCGCAATTCTTGCATGTGCATTTCCTGCATATGCTGTTCAATGCCATGTGCATCCTCATCCTCGCCAGCAGCCTGGAGAGAGCGCGAAGCTGGCTGGTGTTGCTCAGCATTTACCTGGCCGGCGGCACGGCAGGCCAGTTGGCGAGCGTCTGGTCTTACCCTGCCTTGGTCACGGATGGTGCATCACAGGCTTTGATGGCTTTATGCGCGGGCATGTTTGTCTTGCAGCCACGCAGCAGAGTGACCTGGTTTGCTGGCCTGATCGTCGCCATACAGGCTGCGCTGGACGTGCATGCGATAGCGGGTATCAAGGCCGGGCATTTGTATGGCTTTGTTGCGGGATTATTTGTCAGTGCGGGGTTTTGGTCAGGGTTACGCAGCAAAGGTCACTTTAACAAGCAAACTGAATTGAGATGATCAGGTTACCGGCCCCTTTATCTTCAAACCAAACCTGTCCAGCATAAATTCGATGAAGGTAGACAGCTTGGGTGTAGGCTGCCTGTCACGCGGATACAGCAAATGCATGGGACGCGGTGCTGGCACATAATCTTCCATCAGCGGCACCAGCCTGCCAGCAGCGACTTCGCTGGCGAGCAGCAATTCAGATTGCATGACAATACCAAAACCAGCCACGGCAGCACTCTTCAAAGCCTGGCCGTTATTTGAACGCAAACGGCTGACCGGAATTTCACTGATTTCTTGCGCTTCTTCAGCCAGGCGCCAGCGTACGTGTTTGTTCCAGTGTAAAAAATCCAGGCATTCATGGTCTAACAAATCTGCTGGAGTATGGGGTATTCCCTTGCGTTTCAGATAGGCAGGCGCAGCGCAGATCATCATGCTGTATGGCTGCAGCGCACGTGCTATCAAAGTGGAATCTTCCAGCTTGCCTATGCGTATGGCAGCATCAAAACCGTCTTCCACCACATCAACCAGCCTGTCGTTCATATGCAGGTCGGCGCGCATTTCAGGATATTGCGCCAGATAATCAACCATGGCCGGGGCCAGCATTTCACTGCCAAAGGTGACGGGTGAGGTGATCTTCAGTACGCCACGCGCGCCACCACGCATTCTGGCCGCACCGGATTCTGCCTCGCCGATCTGCGCCAGTATGGCCTTGCATTGCTCTGCGTATTGCAAACCCAGCTCAGTCAGGCTTTGCCGTCGCGTGGTGCGCGTCAGCAGGCGTGCACCCAGCAGGCTTTCGAGAAATTGTATGTGCTTGCCCACCATGACGGGCGAGATCTCGCACTCTGCCGCGGCAGCGGTAAAACTGCCTGCATCAACCACGGCGACAAACACTTCCATGCTGCGTAACTTATCCATGAATGCATCCTTTATTACCAACCATCAATTACTAACCATGAGTTAGCAATATATGTATTTTTCGGATATTTATCTACATTAAAAAATGAAAGATACTTAATTTCATGGCATATGCCTGTAGAAATTACCCCATACAGCCCGACGCGACGGGCTGAAAAACCTAAAAGGAAATATCATGAAACTCATCATCATCGGTGCCAACGGCACAGTAGGCAGCGCCATCAGCAATGAACTGGGTGCCCGTCACGAACTCATCCGCGTAGGTAAAGCCAGTGGCGATATCCAGCTTGATATCAGTGACAGCGAACAGATACGTGCATTATTTGCCCGCACCGGCAAGGTCGATGGCGTGGTGGTGGCAGCAGGCAATGTACATTTTGCCCCTCTCAATGAAATAGAAGAACAGCATTTCCACATCGGCCTCAATAGCAAGCTCATGGGCCAGGTGAATGTCGCCCAGATTGCCCAGGCTTATCTGCATGATGGCGGCTCCATCACCCTGACCAGCGGCGTGGTTGGTGAAACACCGATACGCGCAGGTGCCAGCGCCGCCATGGTCAACAGTGCACTGGAAGGCTTTGTGCGTGGCGCAGCTATCGAATTGCCACGCGGCTTGCGCATCAATGTCGTCAGCCCCGGCTTGCTGGAAGCATCGGTTGCTGCGCTGGGTAGTTTCTTCCCCGGCTTTGAAGCAGTATCGGCCAAACGTGTGGGACTGGCTTATGCGAGAAGTGTGGAAGGTGCGCAAACCGGACAGGTGTATACCGTGCGCTAATGCACTTGCAAGCGTGGGAAATGATCCCCGTTTTTCACGCTTGATATTCCACACTTGAGATTCCACATTTGATAAAACTTATCAAAAAAATAGCGCAAGAGATCAATAACAAGTTAGCATGACATCATGACGCTGCCCGCAGCAAAACCTGTCAGCTCAGCTTGAGCCAGGGCGTCATCCCAACCATCCCTGCCACCCCATACTGGAGCGCTATTGTGAGCAATGAAGCCTTTGACGCCCCCATCTTCATCGAAGATGGCCCCTACATAGATTTACTCCCCAGGGAATATCCCTTTTTATACAATGACCGGGGACACTGCAGACAATTGCGGCAGCCTTTTGGTGAGGAAATCACGATCGCCAAGGATAATCCCGATCTGGAGTTGGGCGTCAAATACAAGGGCATCAGCCACCAGCCCAAGACCATACCCAATGACGGCTATCCTTACCAGATTACTGAATTCAATTTCAATGCGCCTGAAGTCCATTACGAAGCTATCACCGCGACCAGAGACAGCGTGCAAGCCTTTGGCATGACGTTGTTGAAAAGTGGTGAATGCCTGCGCTTTGAATATGAGGGCATGATCATGGCCCAATATACCTATGGAAAATGGGCTGGCTATCAGTCTCCCTACATCGGCAAGCGGCGGCGGCGTGAATTACTGACCCACAATCCTACCGATCTTGAATTCCATGATTTTCCGCATGTGTTTTTCTCGCAAGATGACCGTCCCCTCGTCATCAGCGTGGCACGCTGGCGGCCCTATGTGCAGGAAATATCGCTGGCTGATCTGTGGATAGAACCAGGTGATGCCATCGTCGTACCACCCAAGACCCGGCCTGCACCACCGTCGGGAGAATTGCCTGACGAGATAGCCAGACGCATCATTATCGACTTGCACGGCAACCGCAACTCCGCACTGGCTTGCTGGGGCAGCGACAAAGCCGCATTGACTACCACCACCGTGCTGGGCAACGAACACACCATGCAAACCCGTGCGCCGAATTATCATGAAGAATTACAGCCAACAAGGCACCCCTATTCAAGTGCCGGGCTGGCAGGGTAATGAGACATGCTTTGTGCAAAGCTGACGCTGCCACATTCTCCTGCTAATTTACAATTGTTAGCAATGGCAGCTTTACTTGCCTGAGCATGGGAAGTCCTGAACTATCCGCATTTGCAAACCTGTAGCGCAGAGGGAAGTTACGGGATATCCCTCAAAAAACCAAAGGCTGCGCATGCATATCTGCCGTCCAGACGCGTAAGGCAAAGCACGCGCCAGCCAGTCTTATCGTTTCGACTATTGCGCAACATGGTTTCTCACACTAGGCTGAAGTAACTATGGCCCGGAGGTCAGCAAATGAAGAATATTGCGCTCGTATTCTTAATGCTGGGATTATGCTGCATACCTGCCAGCGCAAGCGAGTTCAACTCTGGCTGCGGCAGCATGCAACTGGCTTATTATGAATTGGGTGCGCTGTATTACCACAATGCCGATGGCAGCTATGCAGGCATAGACAAGGACGTGATTGAAGAAGTATCCCGCCGCAGCGGCTGCAAATTTGATACCGTACTGGAATCCCGCGTACGTATCTGGACGCAATTGAAAAACAACATCCTGGACATGTCAGTTTCTGGCATCCCCACACCAGAAAGGGAAAAATTCGCTGAATTCATCCCCTACTTTTCCACCAGAAACTACATCTTGCTGCACCGGGACATGCCGGCACACAATCAGACCATGGCTGGATTTCTGGCCGATGCCAATTTGAAAGTAGGTGTCGTCAAAAGCTTCAAGCACGGCCCACAGTTTGACGAATGGCTGGACAAATTATGGACACAAAAGCGCGTCTATGAAGCAGCAGATTTTGACACCCTGCTACGCCTGTTCTTTGCTCACCGCGTTGACGCCGTACTGGCGCTACCCACCGTGTGGGAACCGTTGCTGAAAAAAGAAGATATCAGCAAGCAAATCCTGGTACTCGACTGGGCACCGCAAGACAGTATAGTCCACGGTCTCATCGTATCGAAAGAGCGTGTCAGTAAAACCCGGCGCGACTTACTGAAAAAAGCCATCTACAGCATGGCCGACGATGGCAGCCTGGAAAAAATTTTCAGCAAACACGTGGGCAGCAAACTGGCACGTGAGCTGCGTTATGATGGGCCCAGATATTAAAACCCATAGAGACAATGCGTTCTAATCATCCAGACCCTTGCCATCGAGGATTTGCGGGATAGCTTTTTCTACCCTTGATTCCCGGGTCTTGGATTGTTTGGCGGCGGAAAAATGCAGCAAATAAGCTTTTTGCCGTCCTGGAGTCAGCGCAGCAAAAGCTTTTTTCAAGGCCGGCATGCCATCGAGTCTGATTTGAAATTCTTCAGGCATATTGAATTCTGCCGTCTTCTTGAATTCCACTTTCAAACCGGCTTTTTCCACTGCAATGGCGTCTTTTATATAAGCCTTGATGGTGGCTTTCAGTTTGGTGATTTCACTGACACTGGTGAAGCGCAACTGCCTCGCTGCCTGCGTGTTTTCTGTTTGTTGTATCAGCAAACCCTTGGCATCCTTCATCAAGGCACCTTTGAAAAACAGGAGGGCAGCATATTCCTTGAATACATGGATCAGGACGATATTGGTATCTTCATGCGTATAACAAGGATTGCCCCACTTTAATTCTTCTTTCAGAGGACATTCAAGAACAATGCTGCGCAATTGCTCAATTTCTTCTTTCCAGTTTTTTGCCTTGCTGACATATGCATCGACTTTAGGATTCATTTTTTTGCTCTCCAAAATAAAGTGTGCTTCATTGCATGGTGCTTTAGTGCTGATGGATTATCTGATTTGCTTGTATTCATCACCACTGCATACATCACCGGTTTTCAAAGAAAACTTCATAGCGCAGTTCTATCGCTTCGAGTTTTGATAAATCCAGTTCCTGATTGTAGGCGATGGAATTGGTATTCAGGCGATAGTCTTTTTGGAAGATCAATTGCCAGGTGGTATACGGGCTATAGCGTATCCGGTTCATTTTCTCACTACCGTCAAACTTGTTGATGATGGCATTTTTGTAGTCATAAGTAGGTTCTTTCCTGTCACCATTCGTGATGAGCTTATAGGAAAACGTCGTGCCCGCAGGTTCCTGATAACACACTTTGATGCGCTGCTGTTTTGTGTTTGCCGCTGTCCGCTTACTCAAGAATTGAGAGATACCGCTGTGTTTCAGCACGCAATGGAATTCTGAACCTTCCTTGACTTTGGCACCACGCAAATAGATTTTGGCGTCGATCAGGCGTTCAAAATAAATGTCTGAATCCAGGTCGGGTGGCACGGTCAGGCTGATACGTCCGGTGCTGGCGAACTCTTCAAACAGTTGCGGACAATCGGCCCGCTTCCAGACTATCGGGGTATCTGAGAAATCGCGCTTGGCGGGTGTCTTGGCGCTGCTCAGACGATTGGAAATTTTTTCCCACAATGGCTGATGCAATTCATCGGACAAATACTTTTCACTCAGATTCTTGGGCAAGTTTGGCAGCTCATAGTTTTCAAGTGTCCAGATTTCATAAGCGCGCGCTTCATTCTGTATCAATTGCAGGCTGAAGTTAATCGCTAGCTGCAGATTGTTGTCCAGGCTGTTTTGTATATCCTGCGTACTCTCCAGCGCGGGGTCGTAGCTGAGCTCATCCAGACTGGCGCTCAGCACTTTAATGCTTTCTTCGCACTGACGCTTCTTGAATTCCAACTCACGCCTGTCGGCCTTCACCGTGGTCAGGTGCATCAGCAAATCAAGATGCGTAGAAGACATGTCAAAGTAATCGTTGAAGGCATGTTTCCATTCCTGCGCTTCTTTATACTCTTGCAGGAACTGAACGATGTAGGCCTTGAATTCATTGCGCTGTTTTTTCAGTTCCAGCCTGGCACCGTCAAACACCAGATTATCTGTCAGCAAGTCAGTTTCATCGAGCGTGAACTCAACTTGCTGATAGTCTTTATAAAGCTTTTCAGCCGCCTTGAGCTTGACCTGCATGTCGATGACGGTATCGATGAATTCTGCACTGAGCTTCTTGGCTTCTTTCCACTCATCGGTTTTCATCAGTTTGGCGATATCGTCCTTGAGCTCCAGCACTTCCTTGCTGAATATGCCTTTCTGCAAAATGTCCTTGAGCGTGGTCAGTTCTTGTGATTGCTTATAAAAATCTTTTACCTTGCCAAAGAATCCTGCCAGGCTGCTGCCTGCACTGGCAAAACTCATGGCAACACCGGCGACCATGGACATGACCTCGACCAGGCTCCAGAAATCCATCCTGGTCTTGGCACGGAATTGCGCATCAATGGCTTGCTGCAATTTGCCCGGCATGTCTTGCAGTTTTTTACCCTGCAAATGGATTTGCCCTCTTAACTCACCTATGGTGGACTTGAGTTGCAACTCTTTTTCCCGCAGATATTTCAAGCTGCCGGGTTTGTCAGTGTCGCCAGTCAAGTGCTCGTTGAATTTTCTGGCATCGGCAAGCGCTTCGGTCAGTGTCTTTTTGCGTTGCTCTAGCGTCTTCTTTTCTGCAGCGAATTCTTTGGCGTAGTTTTCCTTGTCTTTATAGTGCGCCAAAGCATCTTTGACATAGGATGAATAGGCCTTGATATCGGTGTAGGGGCAAGGTGTCGTTTGCCGTGCAGCCTTGTTGCCCAGTGTAGCAAGTGCCAGCTCAGCCTCCATTAATATCTGCCGCCTGTTGCGCTGGTCTTCAGTCAGGTTTTTTGCATAGGCAGCAAATTTGCCAGTCAGTGTCACCAACCAGCGCAAGATACGACGCGCTCTTTCCGTATCATCACTAAGAACCGCCGCCTTGGCGCAACGAACCAGCATCAATAGATAACTGTAAGGAATTTCCGCATCCAGACTGGCCGTGCTGATGGTGTCAAAGCTGCCTTTGCTGCCTTCCTTTGCCGTGGCGATGGCGGGTGGATTGGTGCTAGCTGCTGCACCATAGCCCCCTCTGTTGCCAGCATTGCCGGGATCTGCCCGCAGCTTGAGTTTTTTTTCGCTGCCATTGGTGACGATGTAGGCGGACTTTACACTCAGGTTGCTGAAGTGGTCGGGCTCCATGAAGCGATCTTTGTATGTCCATAAATCTTGCAAAGCCTGATTCTCATCGAAAGCGGCCCAGTCTATCGTGTTCCAGCCTATGCTGGTCGCATAGAGGTACTTGGCCCCCTGTTGCGCAGAACCACCATGACCAGGGTCGCCATGTCTGGCGACATCACCTGCGGCGCCACCAGAAAAATTTTTGTTTATTTTGTTCCTGGACAGATTATCCAGCAGGCGGATCACACCACCATCGCCACCCTTGCCCGGTGTACCTGCCAGACCGGCATTGCCACCATTGCCGCCGTTGTCCCCATGGGCAGAGCTAACGCTCACCCTGAGATAATTACCCAGCTTGCCTTCGCCAATAGTGCTGACATCACTGCCCCAGGCATAGTCATTGACGACCTTGATGATGGGCGCACCCTTGGGATTATCAACAACGACAGTATGCGAACCCACGACTTGCATGGTCGGCACTGAGGGTTTGCTCTTCTGGTCCTTGTCTGCACCTAAATCCAGGCCCTTCATGCCATGGCCACCAGATTCCGGCTTGCCACCCTTGCCGCCTTTGGCCAGCAGGTTTAGTTCGCCCCCTTCGATAGTGTCGGCATAAATGATGATCTTGCCGCTGTGCTGCCCTGCGATGCCATCTGCGCCATTGCGGCCATCGGCACCATCCCTTGCATTATTCTTGTACCCGGTGCCGCTGTTTTGCGCGACATTGTCAGGGCGATTCACGGCATCCGTGCCACTGACATCAATCGTCGCCCCCTCTGCAGCCACCAGCACTTGCGCCGCCATGAGTGTGAGGTCACAACCGGGGTTCACAAACCCCTTTTCTATATGCACGGTTTCAGCCTGGATAAGATGGTGACAGCCGTGCCTGAATGTTCCTGCCTTTAAGTAATATTCAGCTTGCCGTATAACAACCGTTTCGATTTTTTTCTCGTCCGCGCCTGCCATAGCTCATCCTTGAATATAAATTGAAAATTGCTGCTAATTTAGCATGTGAATTGTTAATAATTCAAGCCAAATTGCAGCAACATTTTTTAAACAAGGGAAAATGAAACTTCCTCTCACCACTTGGGTGTAATCCTCTCCCCCGGCAAAATATCATAAGGAAAAGCCCAGCCTGGTATGGCGCGCAGGCGTTCCAGCCAGGCGATGATATGCGGGTAGCGGCCTTCAAGCTTGTAATCGCTTTCATTTTCCGGATAAAACAGATAACCACTCAAGGAAAAATCAGCTATCGTCGGCGCGTCGCCGACCATGTACTCGCGGTTGGCCAGATGTTTGTTGACGATATGAAAGGCATTGTCGATGCGCCCCAACAGCCATGCCTGGACGGCTGGATCAGGTGCGGCAGGGCCAAAGGATTTATTGAAACGGTAGCTGGCAAAATAGCTGGTGAACTTGTGGTTATCAAACAAGAGCCAGCGCAAAACTTCCAGTTTTTCGTCTTCATTCGTGCCACCAAAAGCACCATGCTTGTTGGCCAGGTAGCTGAGGATGACGCCCGATTGTGTCAACACGCGCTCACCATCTTCCAGCACCGGCACTTCACCCATTTCATTGGCTTGTTCACGCCATTCATTGCTGCGTGTCACTCCCTGGAACATGTCAACATAGCCGTTCTCAAAGGGCTGGTTCAATGCGCGCAATAAAAAAGCAACTTTGAAGGAATTGCCTGACTGGCAGAGGCTATGCAGTTTGTACATGATGCGCGTCCTTGGATGTAAAGAGAACAGGCATCTTACCAACTTTTACTGATTGTGCATAATCACGGCAATCACCCGCCCATTGCCTTCAAAAAGACTTCCGTTTGTGTATCTGCCGGATAAAATAATTCTACGCACAGCTCATGCAGCGTGATGTCGCGTGGGCTGCCAAAGGTGGTCAGGGTGGTGAACAGCGAAAGCTCCTGTCCATGCAACTCCATGATGCAGGGTATCAGCAAGGAAGGCTCGGTCGATTGTGTAACTGGTGTTTGCTGTTTCAGGGCAATCACATTGGGATAGGCATTCACCTCTTCTACCAGGGCAATGATGTCTTCATCGCGGGCGCTGAGCATCAGACGCTGCAAAACCTGCAAAAGATAACTGCCCCATTCAGAAAAATTCTTGGTATAGGCAGCAAAACCTTGCGGGTGCAGGCTGGCCCTGAAAATATTGATTTCAGGTGTCAGCAATTCTGCTGGCAGCAAGCCCATGAGTTTTTCTGCTGCACGGTTATGCAAGACCACATTCCAGTGCCTGTCGAGCGCAACGCCGGGATATGGGTCATGGGTATCCAGCAGCCGTTGTACAGCCGCCCTGACCTGGGCCATGCGTGCCGTATCCAGACCCTGTTCGCTATAGCGTGGTGCATAACCTGCCGCCAGCAGCCAGGTATTGCGGGCGCGCAAAGGTACGTCGAGCTGGCTGGCGATGCTCATCAAGAGTTCGGCACTGGGGCGTGAGCGGCCGGTTTCTACAAAGCTCAGATGGCGCGGCGAGATATCAATGTCCAGCGCCAGCTCCATCTGGCTCAATTTGCGTTGCGTGCGCCATTCACGTATCAGGGTACCGACTGGTGCCTCTGCCTTGTCTGCTGTAGTAGAGATGAGATGACTCAATTGCTGCTCCCGGTATGAAGTCTGGAATTTGAAGCTGAAGCTGAACCTGAATTATCAGTGTATTGCTGCGCCATCGCCATTACCTGCGAGGTAATCGACTTGCTGCAAATGTAGAGCGAAACTGCAATCCCCTCAACTGTTTTTGGAGATACATCATGTCTACAGCATCTACTGCCGTCAAACTGCATGCCCCTGCCCTGTCCTTGAGAACCATACTGGCGCTCGACGCCATCACCGGTCTTGCCATGGGCTTGTTGCTGGTCGCTACTTCTGGCTTGCTGTCTGGCTTACTGGCCTTGCCGAAGGATTTTTTATTCATGGCGGGCGTCAGCCTGTTCCCCGTTGCTGCGCTGGTGGGCTTTACCAGCCGCACTGGCAGCGATAAAAAACCGCCAGCCTTGCTGGTTTGGGTCGTCATACTCGGTAACATTGGCTGGGTGATCGCCAGCATATTGACGATGGAAGTCTGGTTTGAACCCAGCGTATTGGGATTTGTTTTTGTCAGCGTGCAGGCATTGGTGGTGCTGGCATTTTCTGTGCTGGAATATCGTGGCTTGCGTAGCTAATGTCAATGAGTAATGTCAGTGAATAATGTCATTAAGGCAGAAAGAGGCAAGCCAGTCTTGCCTCTTTTCCCACAGCAAGCAAAATTATCGCAATTGCAATACACTTGAGCGCTTATGAATTCCATCTACCTTTAATTCCATCTGTATTTTGACTTTAAGCCTACGATGAAACTAGCTGGTCTCAAAAAACTCTGTGCCAGTTATGCCGGTGCCCGCGAAAGATTGCACGATGCGCCTAGCAATATACTGGTGTATAGCGTGGGCGATAAATCCTTTGCCTACTTCAAGACCAGCGAGCCTGAACGTTGGCGTTTCAGCATACGGGTGACACCTGCGCGTTTTCTTGAACTGACTGATATGCCGGGTGTGAAACCGGCGCGGCATATGGGGCGCTTTCATTGGGTGACCATCGTCGCTGTCGAGCAATTTCCTGACGAGTATTTGCGGGAATTGCTGGAATATTCTTATCAGAAGGCTTTGTCTGGATTGACGAAAAAAAAGCGGGACGAGGTTCTGATGGGTGGGGATGATTGAGTTTTCAGTTTTTTTGTTATCAGCAAGGCTGAGATTGTTAGCAGCTATTTGCTATCGATACCCCTTATCCTTGTTAACATCATTCCTGCGTGCTTTTGGCAGGAATCCACCGGGCTGGCGCTCCAGTGGCGTTCTCTGCATCCTGTTAGCTACATTAATTTCAGAATCGTTGTATTTAAATACCCTGATTTTAAACATCTGCAAACGTCAAATACGATTGCAGGTCGGGGGTAGCCCGACAGCTACATTCTTTTCTTGACAAAGAAAAGAACGCAAAAGAAGGCGACCGAGGCGTCGCTGCCCCCTAAAGGAGTTCCCTTTGCTGCAAGTCAAAAAATGGGAAATCCCCCAAACTCGCTACCCTTGCAGGGCGCACAATCGCTTGCAGGCGATTGCCGTTACGCAGGCGTGCAGCATGCTGCACGAAACCCCTGCTACACCTCAAACACGGGTATTTCTTAATCCATTTTCTGCCTCGCATCAAAGGCATCGACACATCGGAACGGCAAAAATCAAAAACAACTGCCACGTCAACACGACCGGCAATCATATTGCGAACCACAGTCTTCAGTAGCCGTTGAGAAAAACTTCAAATCGTCTCCAAATCCCTCGGCAGTACTTCACTCACCGGCAAAATCACTCACCGGCAAAATCACACACCGCAAAAACAATTTCGCCGCATCCTCATGCACCAGCAAGTCCTGCAAATCTGCCGGTATCTGTCCAACAAAGGCAAACCCGGACCTGGTATGCATGCCAGCTTCGCGCTCTGTCCACAGCAGTTGTATATGGCAGTCCCCCAGTATCATGTCGGGTTGTGCTTCATCTGGCAGGAAGCTGAGTTGATACTGGCCTGCAGGGATATCTGATTCCAGCTCGGTCAGTACCTGCATGCCACCTGTACTGAGGTTGACCAGCAAAGCTGGCAAGGCATCTGCGTGTTCAGGTGAATTGAATACCCAGACCGGGCGTATCTCGTGAGTGCCGAGGGGAACTAAGAAGAATTGCACGCGTTGGTGGCGACGGTTTTCAGATGGGTTCATGGCATCAGTGATCAGGTCAGGTGGAAGAAATTTCTTTCAAAGCAGCAGACAGAAATTTATTCCAGATTTATGTCATGAACATGACCAGAGCATTCGCCGCGTCATGCAGTCAAGCCATCAGGCAGCCTTGGCCTCGAATATCATCGACTGGTGCGCTGCCACCCCCGCCATTGCGCCATCAGCAACCGCCATGGCGACATTGCCTGCCATGCGAGCGGCGTCACCGCAGGCAAATACGCCGGGTACGCTGGTAGCCTTGATTTCGTTGGTGCGGATGACCGTGCCCATGGGACCTTCCATCATTTCGCAAGCCAGTTGTGCTGCAAAGGGGCTGTTGATGCGGATGGTGCTCATAGTGAACAAACCATCCATTTCATATTGCCTGCCGTCCTGGAGTTCTACCGTGGCAATGCCACTGATCCTGCGCACTGGCGCTGTTTCCATGATGACGCCACGTTTTTGCAAGGCCGCCAACTGCTCAGCATCTGGCTCATAGCATTGATTGGTGAACAAAGTGACTTGCCCCCAATCTGGCAACATCATGGCGTGGTGATGTGATAGTGGCCCGGTAGCCAGTACACCGATGCGGCCATTGTCGATTTCATAGCCATGGCAATATGGACAGTGGAAAATGCTGCGGCCCCAGCGTTCTGCCAGACCATCGATCGCAGGTAATTCATCAGTAACACCCGTTGCAAGTATCAGCCGACGTGCCTGATAGGTCTGCTGTCCCTCAACTGCGACAGCAAAACCCTCGTCCTGACGCGAGACAGATGTTGCCTGCCCCTCTACCCAACTGACGGTTTTATAGGCCATCACTTGCGCCTTGCCTTCGCTGGCGATGGCGCTGGCATTTTTTCCATCCTGCCCGAGAAAACCGTGTGAATATTCAACAAAACGGTTACGGCGCTGGCCGCCATCTATCATCAGCACCTGCCTCCTGGCGCGTGCCAGTTGCATGGCTGCAGAGAGCCCTGCATAACTGCCGCCGATGATGATGGCATCAAAAATCATGTCCCTGGTAATTGTGGTCATCCTTCTTCCCCTTCTTGCTATGTGCATTAAATTTACGGCTGAATTCTGTCGCCAGGTCACCCAGCGTCACATCACCGAGGCGGGCAATGAGCAAGGCTTCGGCCTCGTCAAAGGCAGTTGCCAGTGCTTCGTTGACGACTTGTTCGACCAGGCATTCAGGCTTGTCGTTACGGTTGCCCATGGCAAATACAGTGGGTGCACCGAGGGCGTCATAGATGTCACGCAGGGTCACCGTTTGCAAATCGCAAGAGATCACCCAGCCGCCGCCGTGGCCTTTGTCTGAACTCACATAGCCACGACTACGCAAGCCAGCCAATACCCGTCTGACCAGCACAGGATTGGTGGTCAGGTAATGCGCCAGTTCTTCAGAAGTCATGGCCCGTTGTCCATGCGCCATGTGCAATAGCACGTGGAGGATGGAGGAAAGTTTGCTGTCTCGTCTCATGTAACTAATGATAGTACATAATCAGAAAATTTGCAGGAGATTTAAAAATTCTGCAAAAAGCCAGTCCCAAAAAAAACAGGGATAGCCTGATGGACTATCCCTGTTCTTGGTTATTTGTTTTTTTTGGTCAGTGCATTGCACTTACCAAGTACGGCTCTTACTTGTCAACTTCCCTCGTCAGCATTTCCCATGAAGGCTGGGAAGTACCGTCCGTCGTAGCAGTTACCTTACCGGCAGCAAACTTCAGGTAGGTTGAGGCAGCCTTGCTGAATTCTATGGACTTCATTTTGCAGATGGCTTTTTTGGAGGCGGCATCAGCACAATAAGCACCGGCATTATCCTTGATGGTGGATGCAAAATGCTTGATCTTGAACATGTCGTCTGTGGTTTGAAAACTGTCAGCCTTGATGTCAAATTTGACGTCACAACCGCAAGATGTTTTCAAGCCTGCAGTAGCGGCCTTGACTGCCGGTTCTACTTCATTACTCATGAAATCACGTTCAGCCTTGCCTGCGAAAGCTGTCAAAGGCAAAAGTAATATGATGGCAGCGAGTTTGGAAATTTTCATGCGTATATCCCTGTCTGGTGAATGTCTGTAAAGAGTGTTGCATTCTAAGTTTCAAGGAGGGTGTGCGCTGAAATGTTTGTAAGTAATTCCCAGAATAAAAATACGCCTCACAGTAGCTGCTGCCTGGCTTTGTCACCTGTGCTTACACTTTTGATAAAAGTGATTTCTTTCCAAACTGCTGTTCATCACCTACCATTGCTTTCTCAATTTTCGCTGCTGCCACCATTGCACACTCCAGCGCACTGAATATATCAGGCTGACCAGTAATAAACTGCTCCAGCACATAATCGCCAGCATGCCGCCGATTTGTGGCGTCCGGCCAAAAAACACCCAAAAGAACAATGTAAAACCTGCACCGACAGCGGCCAGTATCGTGACAATGGCTTGCGGCTTTTCTTTCAAGGCCAATAGACCGCAAGGCAAAAAAAACACCGCAAAAACTGCAAGCATAGTCAGGCTGCCGTCCGTTAGTTCGCCTTTGCGCAGATCATCAAAAGCGGTCTTTACAATTTCATAAGCATATAAGGACTCATCTTTTTTCGTTTGTTGAGCATTTTCTTCGGCGCTGCTGGCAGCAGCCTCCTTGCTGCTACTGTTGGTGGCTTTATCCGGCGTAAAAGAACATGTGGACAGAGGCAAGACAAAGCACAGCAATAAAAGGACCGAAGCAATTTTCCGGATCAGGCTCAACATCATGATGGGACTTTCAGTTTAAAGAGAACCTCTGGCAAAGGTACGCAGACGCCAGCTTGATTCAACACTTGTGCTTGGCAATGTACGAAGCTGTTGCGACTTTATCAAAGTATTGCCGCTAAATATACTGGTATCACCTGTTCAGCACGTTCAGGACAGGAAAAGAATCACCAGTATTTCATCTGCTCAGATTTTTGACATTCACTTTATAACCAGGAAAACACCATGTTCATACTCAACGTCAGCTATAGCAAAAATCCATCAGAAGTAGAACCACACATCAAATCCCATGGTGTATGGGTAGGCCGTTATTTGAAGGAAGGCGTGTTCTTATTCGCAGGCCCAAAAAAGAGTGGGCTCGGTGGCGTCATCGCGGTGCAAAGCATGGCCAAAGAAAAGCTACTGCAAATACTGGCTGAAGATTCTTATGTACAAGCTGATGTCGCTGACTACCAGGTCATCGATTTTGACTGTAAGGCGACGCAAGCGACGCTGGAAGCTTTGAAAATGGCTTAAGCTCCTCGTGCAATAGAGCCCTTGAAACGCGACGGCATATCAAGGGCTCTGCACATGTTAATGTGACGATGATATTTTCATGAAGACCAGCCCGCAGACGATGAGTAAAACAGCGCAAACGCGCATGAAGTTCAGTTGCTCACCAAAAAATACGATGCCCAGGATGAATGCGCCAATAGCACCTATGCCAGTCCACATGGTGTAGGCTGTACCTAATGGCAGGGTGCGCATGGACAGCGCCAGCAAAGCGAAGCTGACGATCATGCCGCCGATGGTGATTACAGAGGGAATAAATTTCGTGAAACCTTCAGATTGCTTCATGGAGAAAGCCCAGATCACTTCAAACAATCCGGCCAATACCAGTAATATCCAAGCCATAGCAGCTCTCCTTTCAAAGAGCCGGGCCGTCCCGGACATTCATTCCCAAAGCGGGGAAGGTCGTTCCTCCTGGTGAAGTCCGTATGGATTCACTGAACCAGGCTATGCAGCCCGGAGATTAAATTATAGCTTAACTGCCACGGCTAGTGGATTACTGCAAATCACGGCCTGATATAAGCATAGCCTTGCTGCTGCCGCCTGATCAGTTGGGTGACGCCCGCTTCTACATAATCAAGGTTGTCGAGCATGTCTGACTTGGTGATTTTCTGGGCGCGCATGGTATTTTCGCAGATCACCACATGGGCACCCATCTTGATGACTTCATCAATACGGCTGGCTACGGGTGACTCGAATTTGAACATGTCTATACCGGGGCCATAGGCGACGATTTCTACTTCGATATTGTCCTTGCCCAGGTCTTTGATGACATTCCTGACGTTGTTCAAGGCCAGTTCCCATTTGCGGCTTTCGCCATCACTGACCTGGAAAACCACTTTGGATTTTTGTGCGGCCTGCACTTTGGCTGGTGCCTGCGCCAAGGCAGTGGCTTGCCCCAGGCAACTGAAGGCCAGCGCCAAGGCAAATGTACGGGTGTAGTGGGAAAGCTGTCTCATGTTCGCTCCTGTATTCAGATAAGTGCCAATTTATGCGGCAACAATAGCAGATTTATAGGCAAACTGATCATGAAATTTTCTGACTTATTTTCAACTTATTTCTGACTTCATACTCTCTTTACAGGTTGTAAAAAAACATTTTATAAAAGCAAGAATGTTAAAAATGGTTGCTTGAATATGCTTAACTGGATTAAAGTTGGTGTTTCCGCAAGGTAGGATGCTGCAGTACAGCAAACCGCGAATCAGACCACAAATTGCCAGTATTCGTGTCTTGTTTAAATATGTCCTGGCAGGTTTGGACATATCAGCCAGACGTGGGCATGCGCGACAAGGATGATCAACAGATTTTCAGGGTGACGTAGATGAAAAAAGTTCTCTCAATTGCTGCTTGCTGCCTGGCCGGCTTTACTGTCCAGGTTCAGGCGCAAAACAACTATAGTCTGTACGTCAGCGAAGGCACCTCAGGTGGGCTGGATGCCGCACAGGTCATAGAAAAATATACCGGGCTGGCCGAGGTCATGGGCAAGGCGCTAGGTAAAAAGGTGACTATCGTTGTGGCGCGTGAGTTTGCCCAGCTGGAAGAAGGCATGAAGGCTGGCAAGATGGACTTTGTAATTGCCCGCCCCAGCGATTATCCTGCGCGCGGTATACGTGATTACAAATATCAACTGGTATCGACATCCAAGCCTGATGGCCAGTGCCTGCTGATCGTACCGAAGGCATCGCCCTTGAAAAGCATTGCCGATGTCAAGGGCAAGCGCATTGCCTTGCCTGAGAAGATTTCTTATATGTCGAAATTCTGTACAGCAGAATTGACACACAATGGCTTCAACCTGGCGAATGAAAAAGTCCAGTATGCCAAAGAACAAGGGGCAGTCCTGTTTTACCTGGATAATCTGCTGGCCGACGTAGGTGGCATTGCTTCTTATTCAGGCGTTGCCAAGAATCTGGAAAAAACCGGCCACCGTGTCATCCATAGCAGCCAGCCCCAGCCTTATCAGCCTTTGATCGCACATCCCAAAATCACGGCTGCACAAATCCAGGCTTTGAAGAAAGAACTGGGGCAACTCGATGAAACCGAGCCAGGCAAGGTCACGCTCAAACAAGTCGGCATCAAGGAATTTGATACCGGCAATAATGAGCAACGCCTGCGTGATCTGCTGAAATGGCTGGGCTGATCAGAACGCAGGCTCTCAATCAATGCATCAATTGAGATGTGATGCAGCCTGGGTCAGCGGATCATAAATTGAGGGAACTGGCGCTTTTACCTGTTCCCCTGCATCCAGCATCATCAACTTTTGCGCACGCAAGTAAGGGCTGGGTACGGCTCTTTCGACCACGATATTCCAGCGTTTCAAATAATTGGTGACTGAGCGTATGTGCATCTTTACGCCCAGTTGCTTGTTAATGAGCTCAGCAACGGCAGGACGTGTCCATTCGGCAAAGTCCATTTGTAACTGACATGGTTTGTTGTCGCGTATCATTTGCTGTACCTGTTGCTCTTGCTCGCTGCTCATGGCGCGTCCTTCGCCTGAACGGCGGCCACGGCGGTGTGGCAATATGGCATCTGCCCCCTGCTCTTGATAACGGGCAATAATAAGGCAGACCGCAGTATAGCTCAGGCCCAGTTCACGTGCGATCTGCACCTTTCGGGCACCACGCTGGTGGGCACGCACGACCTGGCGGCGGCGTTCATACTGTTCCAGCGCACTGAGGCTTCTGGCATCTTCTTTTTTGACAGCAGGTGCAAATACTTGCATGGGCAGTGGCATATTCATACTGAGATCCTTAATGTCGAAATACTCAACGAAGAGATGCAGTGAATATAGGCGATTTACAGCTTTATGTGCCCTATACTAAAGTATGAATACAGTACTTCCAGGGTGGTTTTACTGAGCTTAAAATTCAGACAATCCCAAATCCCAAGCTCAAGTCTGGCATACTGGCAAGACAGGATTGCCGCCCGTCCGGCTGACGCCACCAGGTCTGGCGGGGTTAGCAACATGGCCATGAATAAAAACCCGGCACAAAGTATCAGCACGCGCATGACGCCTCCCTCACACAGCCCGGCCAGCCGGAAAAACCGCCCTGACCTGTGCCAGCCCCTGCCAACGCCAGCGCAATACCGCTGCAGTCGCAACAGCAACCAGGCTACAGAGCAACCACACCGGCAGGGCAGGAACCAGTTTATGCATGCCAAGCATGGCCGCGCCAATTAAAACCGGTATTGCCAATGCCACCAGCAGCGCGGTTTGATAGCTGGACTTTATCTGCGCATAGTTAGTCAGGCTCAACACGCAGACCGGCAAGAGGCTAAAGGAAATGATCCAGGCCACGTCACGCATATACTCTGAAGCGGGTGACAAATACGCGATTCCCACGATAATCGATAGTGACACCAGCCACAAGTTTAAATACTGGCGCAACACGAATCGCAGCATCAACTTGCTGTGCTCATGTATGGATGGCAGCCTGGGTGCCAGCAGCAGCAAGCCCTGCTCTTCCTTGCGCTGATAGACACAGGTGCGCACCAGGGCGGCATAGATAGGCGGCAGCATGATGAAAGATACCATAGCAGCAAAATATGCCAGAGAATTACTGACATCTCCATTCTTTTGCGAGCCATGCACAAAGAATACAAAGTACATGCCCAGACCTGCACTCATGACGACAACCGGGATAAAGTTGCTCAACCAAAAAATCTGAGAGCCTATGGAAAATGGCATCAGTTGACTGACTTTGTCCGGTACTGCATGAACCCTGCGCATGCAAAGTCGCAGCAAAAGATGATATGGGTTGAGGAATTTCAACGTGTACTGGCTCATGCCGGCTTCTTCGCCCTGCATATGTTTTTTTAACATGGCAAAACTCTCGTCACGCTTGAAGTGCTGATCACCACGCAAGGCGAACACCCAGTGCAATACCAATGCAGTCAAGGCAAAACCGGCGGCGACAAACGCAACTGGCTGGTTCCAGTCTGCCTGTACTGAGATACTGACTTTATTACTGAGCAACATCGGCGCCTGCGCCATCAATACGACCAGAATGATGATCCATGTACTGCGCATGGAGGCAATATAGATCAAGAGGCAAAGCACGCCAAAAAACCAGCCCTGAAAAAACTTTCCCTGCATGTGCATACCCAAAGACAGGGAGAAGGCTATGGGCATCAGCAATATGGGAATTGCCAGCGCAAGTTGCATATGACGTTTCATTTGCGGCACCAGCGCGGCATAGGCCGGCGTGTATTGCAAGGCGACGCTAGGTACCAGCAAGATAAACCAGGACAGCAGCAACAGGCCCAGTGCGCCGCCAACGCCTAGCACCAATGCCAGCATGACTGATTGCCAGTCTGGCTTTTGGGCTTGTGCAAACAATACTGCTACCACCGGCGCCAACGCAAACAAGCCCAACATGATGTTCAAGGTTTTTAAACTGGCAGTGTTGATGCGTGCATATACGGGCTGCATCCACACTGAAATAATGGCTTTCATATTTGTCTTTCTTAAGCTGTTGAGAGGACGAACTGTGGCTTCGTTCAACACGACATGTCTCAGTTCGTCATTTCTATGAACATATCTTCCAGACTTAGCTTATCCACACGAATATCCTGACGAGTCTGCAGCATATGTAATTGTTCATGACTGAATTGCGCCAGCAACTTACCCTCACCGTTCGCAGTACCAGACTGACGCAGGATTTTTGCAGGCTGTAACTGCCGCAATACCGTTGATGTTGCACAGATGCGCACCGTGTTATCCATCATGTCATCGAGAGATTGCTGATGCACGATTTGCCCATTGCTGAGGAAGGCGACATCCATAGCCACCCGCTCAAGGTCAGACAGGATGTGGGTAGAGAAAACGATCGTGGTCTGCTTTTCGATGACGCGGTCTATCAATTCCCGTAAAAACTCACGGCGACCGGCAGGGTCAAGACTGGATACCGGCTCATCAAGTATCAACAATTCAGGATCATGCGCCAGCGCGCGGATGATGGACAGACGCTGCTTTTGCCCGACTGAGAGTTTGCTGATGACCTTGTCGTAGGGCAGCTCCCAGGCTTGCATGAGCGACTGTACCTTGGTTTCATTCCAGCGTGGATAAAGTAGCTGGAAGTAGGCCAGCAACTGCCTGGCTGTCAGCCATTCAAACAGATCACTGCGTTGTGGTACGTAGGCGATCCTGGTCTTGGTATCGCTACTCAGTTGCGCTGCGGATTCGCCATATAACTGCATGGTACCGGCATCGACATCACGCAAACCCAGCAGGCATTCAATCAGAGTGGATTTGCCTGCACCATTGCGCCCCAACAGACCGACGATACTGCCAGGCATAATTTGCCAGTCCAGATTTTTCAAGACAGCTTGCCCGCTGAAGGATTTACTCAATCCCTGGATTTGCACGGGTGCGTTTAACTGAGCTTGCATGCTTATTTTCCTTTAAGAATACTGGTCAAGAGTGTGATGACTGCCTTGGAATCCAATTCCAGCTGGCTGGCCTCAAGGGCGATGCGCTCAAGACTGGGGCGTAACAATTCCAGTCTGGATGCCAGATCAGAATTGCCACTGGCCCGGGTCCCCACTTCCATACCCAGGCCACGGCGGCGCACCAGCAAGCCCTCGGCTTCAAGCATGCTGTAAGCCTTGGATACGGTCATGGGGTTGACACCAAGCTCGCTGGCGACATCGCGCACAGACGGCATGGCATCGCCTGCAGTAATTTGCCCACCCGCTTGCAAACGCCGCAATTGTTCTATCAACTGGCGGTAAATAGGTTCACTACTTCCAGTGGCCACCTGGAATATTTCTGCGCCTAACTGGCGCGGCTTAATGTTTGTCATGCCTGGCGTCATGTTTCATGCTCCATGTTCCGGCCTCTCATCGTGTTTAAACGAATACCTGAACGCCTCCATCGTCAGGATGAATGCGTTGTGGCAGCTTCGCATGGGGTGAATGATTAATACAGCAACCTCATGTGTATTAATATAGTAATACACTGGTTTTGCAAATTCAAGCAATTTTCAAAAAGATGCTGGCAGATTTGTCGCATGCTGCAATCCGGCGTAGAAAACTATGGAGAGCGAGAGACAAAAAAAACGCCAGCAAAGCTGGCGTTTTAAATACTGCAGGCAAGGATCAGGATTGCTGTCCGCCCCGGTGATGCTTTTCTTTATGCAATCAGATTACCAGTGCCAATAGTACCGACAGTGCCCGTCAATTGCACAAAGAAGTCAGTATTATCAAACTGGCTGGTATCTGAACCGGTGTTCTGGAACAGGTAAGTACCAGTTGCTGTCCCTGTCTGTATCGTGATCAGGTAAGACTGGCCAGTGTTATTGAGTACGACCGATAAACCAGCAGTGATGGTAGCGAGGTAGTTAGATGTATCGGCATTACCGATGATGTAGGAACCCACACTCGCTGCATTGACACCAGTCTTGAAATAATCCGTACCGGTCGCATTGAAATTACCCACCACATCGATCTGCGTCTTGTTCGACATATTGGCACCGGTTTCTATCAGGGTTTCCGAGCCGGAACCAGCAGCCTGCAAGTTAATGGTATCGACAGCAGCACCACCTGTGATGGTGGTCGCCGCTGAACTGGAGCCCAGCAGGTTCAGCGTCTGGCCACCACTACCCAGGGTAATGGTGTTGTCGCCAGTGCTCTTGGTATAGTTCAGCGTCACGCCTGCACCATTAAGATTAGTGAGGCTGGCTGTGCCCGTGCTGCCTGCCACATTGACGATTTCGATAGCGGCCACCTTGGTGCTCAAATCGATATTCTGGGTTGTGGTAGCACCGATATTGAGTGTATCTGTACTATTGCCACCATCTACCGTGGTCAGGAAGTTGACGATCTGGTTGGCCGTGAAATTGAAGGTATCGGCACCTGTACCACCTATGACGCTGACCGCCACATTGGCCGAGGTGAAGTTGTTGGTGCCATTGGCCAGGTTGTACTTTTCTATCGTGCTGATGGCATTGAAAGTACCAGCCGTCGTCAGGTTCAGTGTCTCGGTACCTGATGCGTTGACGGTGCCGGTAAATTGCGACATCTGGGCTATGGTTGCCGTGATGTTGGCATTATTGGTCACCGTCAGATTTTCAAAGCCTGTGATTGTGGCATTGCTGATATCCGGTGTTGACGAGAAGAACGCCAGGCTATCTGTGCCAGTACCGCCAGTATAAGTGCCAAGGATGGTAACGCCATTGAGGGCCATACTATTATTACCGTTGCCTAAAGACGCCGTACTGGAAACAGTAGCATTGATAGTGACGTTGTCGTTACCAGCACCACCAGTGTAATTAACACCCGCCGTGGCAGAGTTCATGTTGACGGTATTGGTACCGGTGGTACTGCCTTTGACAGTAGCCGTGCCTGTCAGGGCGCTGGCAGTCCAGGTAAAGCCACCCAGGGTAATGCCACTGGCATCAACTGTCGTCAACGAGGTGCTGGAGGAAGACAGGGTCAGGCCTGCATTGCCACTCACATTAAAGGTTTTGACCGAGTTACCCAGCCAGGTCATGTTGTCATTGAAAAGACCTGTGGGCGTCGCCTGGGTATCGTTGACACTGATATTGACAGTTTCGACACCAGATGCAGTAATACCTGCGGTGGCAAAGGCGACAGCGGAAGTACTGCCGTCAGTCAGCGACAGGTTGACGACATCATTGACACCACCCACAAACGCGGCATTGGAAATGGTAAAGGCCGTGCCTGCGCCATTCAGCGTGATGTTGCCATTGCTGGGCAAATTGCTCAATGTCAGTCCATTCGCGCCAGAGAAAGTAACGTCACTATAGTTACCCAGAGTCTGCAAGTCTATGGTCTGGCTGGTAGCACTGGTGAGGCGCAATTTCTCAAAACCGGTGACATTGGCCGCAAAAGTACCCGAGCCGGAAGCTGTTGCAGCATAGGCTGCTGTCAGCACGATGGTGTCGGTGCCCAGGCCACCGCTGACAACGATAGGCAGCAAGGCAGTATTGGGGATGAAGGTATCATCGCCAGAGCCGCCATTGATGGTAGTGAAGCCCGCTGACGTGTTGTAGGTGATGGTATTGGTGCCATTTGCCAGGTTCAGGACCTTGATGTTGCTTATGGTGCCACCTGTGCTGCCGTTATTGATGGTGACAGTACCAGCAGTGGTCAGGGTCAGTACATCAGTGTCTGCAGCATTACCGGCGATGGTTGTACCATTGAGGTTGGGAATGGTGGACATGAAGATGTCATTCGCACCAGATGTGCCATTTAACGTGCCGCCCGCAGTCACTGCAACCGCATTGGCAATACCAAAGTCGCTGGCGACTATCGAGCCTATTGTGCCGCCCAGTTTGACGATGAAGTCGCTGGCATCAACTGCCCCTACACTGCCACCAGAATTCTGGAAGGCATAAGTGCCTGCCGCAGTACCGCTGTTGACGACGATGGTATAAGCCTGGCCTGTATTTGCCAGACTCGCACCCGCCGCAGTTGCTGCTGTAGCAATCGCTGCTGCCAGACTGCTGCTGTCGGCATTGGCAATGTTCAGGTTATACAGCGAAGTAGGCAAGACACCAGTAGCAAAAATGTCTGCACCTGCTGCCTTGAAGTTATTGACGGTATCCATGGCATTGATGGTCGAGCCAGCCGCGATGGCATCCGCACCAGTTGCTGTCGTGGACAAATTAATGACATCCGCACCAGAACCGCCAGTGATGGTAGTGCGCCCTGTGCCTGTACCCAGGATATTGAGAGTCTGACCGCCTGAACCCAGGGTGATGTTGTTGATGTCATTAGCAGCAGACCTGGTGAAGTTCAGGGTGACGCCTGCGCCATTCTCATTCGTTACTGTCCAGGTCGCAGTTGTGCCGCCTGTGACATTTACGGTTTCTACATTACTGACTTTGGTAGACATGTCCAAAGCTGCTGTGACAGCACCAACGTTAAGAGTATCGCTACCCAGGCCGCCGTTAATGGCTGTGGAAGCAGCGATAATGGCCGAACTGGCATTGATAGTGTCATTGCCCGTACCACCGGTCACAGAAACCAGGCCTGTTGCCGCGGTAAAGGTATTGCTGCCATTGGCAAGTACATAGTTTTCCACATTCGCATTTGCTGTGATCGTGCCTGCTGTCGTGAGATTGACTGTTTCTGTCCCTGCGGCAGTGAAGGTGGTAAAGCCAGCAAACTGTGCTGCTGTCATGGTGACAGACGCGTTATTGTTGATATTGGCGGTTTCAAAACCACTGACATTGGCCGCGCTGATATTGCTGCCATTGAACAGGTACAAGGTATCAGATGTGCCCGAGCCAGCCACAAAGGTGCCGGTATAGGTTTTGCCTTCCATGACCAGGGTATTGGTGCCTGCCCCCAGATTGACATTGCCGGCCAGCATGGAGTTGCCACTATTCGCCAGATCAACATAATCATTACCTGAGCCACCATTGACGGTGGCAATGCCAGAATTCGCTACCGAGAAGAAAACAACACTGCCAGCGCTACCGTCCATCGTCAGTGTCTTGATATTGGTGATGGTATTACCACTGCCAATATTGACCGTACCACCACCAGAGATGGTGATAGTGTCAGAGTCACCATTGTTACCATTGACGGTAGTACCGACCAGGGCAGCCACATTGCCGGTGAAATTTTCATTCAGACCGGCAGTGCCATTGAATATCCCGCCTGCAGTCAAGGCAGTACCATTGGCAGCCTGACCATTGCCATTCGATGGGCTGGTGCCTATCGTACCGGAGATCACGCTAGCCCCACCCGACACCACAATCGCATTGGAAGTAGTGGAGTTATTAACATTCCCGCCTGTCGCATTGGAAGACGAAGTCACGTCATACACCAGCGTACCACCCGTGATGGCGATAAACGACAGGTCAATATTGTTCACACCCGCCACGTCATCGACGATCGTCAACTGATGCGGACCTGCACCACTGAAGGTCAATACCGGACCAGACAGGTTCAATGCCGCACGAGCAGCAATTAATGCGGCGTATTGGCTGGCAGTAATCACAACCGCAGAGTTCGCAGTGATGTTTTCGATGTTGGACAGTTGTGCACCGGCCAGGTTGATCGCACC
>NZ_JBWKQH010000010.1:319900-337712 GCF_059418665.1 Undibacterium sp. GW821-FHT07F11 | reverse complement strand
GCTCGGCCGATCAGCCAACGACACCGGGCTCCAGCATCCGCTGGAGCGACGATCATCAGGCTAATTCTCTTCTAACCCGGGCGGATGACTGCCCGCATCGTCAGTATTAGCAGCAAAGTTGCAGTTCAGGTCTTGGCATCTACATTTACGCATTTCAGCATGAAAACTTAACATCGTCACTCCTGCACAGGCAGGAGCACCGCGGCGTTCGTCGATAAGCAGAGAGGCAGGCCTGGGTATTTGTATTAATTCTCGACTTCTTCATTGATTTATACATGATCATTTTTTGAATAACTACTACTTGAGTATCCTTTCCCTTAGGCATGAATCTCTTGTATCGATTTACCGTGAATAGCCATCGATGTGTTTATTGAATAATTTGATTGAGTTTGTATTCGCAAATGCCAGGTCTGGAAGAGTCAATGACATTTTTATGATAACTTCTAGTGTGACGCTTAATAGCCTGTATTGTTAACTCGTCATGGATCAAGTGCGACGGATATGTACATCAGCAATTAGAAGGGGAGCAAGATTATGACAATTAAACGCATGGACAACATCCTCATCGTTGTTGATGACCTCGAAGCTGTCAAAGCCTTCTTCATTACGCTTGGCCTCAAACTTGAAGGGGAGACGACAGTCGAAGGGCCCTTGATAGCTAGCCTGATCGGTCTAAAGGATGTCCGTGCGACTCTCGCAATGATGCGGACTCCCGACGGACAAGGAATTGAGCTGGATAAATTCCACACGCCGGATGCGATCAGGTTTGGGCCGGTGGATGTGCCGGTAAACACACTGGGCTTGCGTCGTATCATGTTCGCCGTTGATGGCATCGGTGATGTCGTTGCACGCATGCTTGCACACGGCGCAGAGCTGATTGGCGAAATGCAGTATGAGAATACGTATAGCCTGGCTTACATTCGGGGCCCCGAGGGCATCATTGTTGCGCTCGCCGAGCAGCTAGCCTAAGGTGGGCTATATGCTTCAACGCTCACATAGCTTTCAATACTGTATAAACTAATATGGCATAAAACAGATCTGCGGCTTCAAAAGAGTCCTCCAAACCTTTCCTGTAAACTCAAGCTACTATCTTGTCGATGTTCAGGATCCAATGCCTGGCTCAATAAATTTTCTGCTGGCCGGAAACAAGCCCGGTACAGGTCTCGACAAAGCCGGTAAGCTTCATCACCCAGCCAACCTTCAGGTCGCAAACTGCTCGGTAAGTTTGGATCGTGCAGTTGGGTACGACGAAAGCTGTGTATCAACAAACTGCGAATAACAAAGGCAGCATGTTCAGGAAGAGCTTGTCCTTGCACCAGCTTTTTTAACGGTGAGAATGCTTCAATAAAATTCTTGTAGGCGACATTCACCTCATCGAGTTGCCAGTGGCTGGCAATGAGCGATGGTAGCGGGCGGGCATCTGGCAGGTTCAAATCGCTGGCACGGCACACCGTGCATAATCCGGCGAAGCCATTACGTCCTAGTACATTTTGCAAGGCTGCAGTATCTGCTTGTGGATGCGCAAATACTCCGGCATTAATCATGCGAAAACCTTCCCACAGCAATTCTTTTTTCAGGCTGGCTTTGTTGCCGGTGGATGTGTCGTCACCGCTCATGATGACCAGTGTCCAGTAATGATCCCATTTGCCTGTTTGCGGTACGTACACACGCTTGTAGGCATGCTGAAACCTGGCATAGCTTGCAGTTGCCAGCTGGTAAGTGCTGCGCCGGCCATCCCGTTTGGCTTCCAGCCAGCCTTCTTCGGCCAGCCTGAACACGCTGGTGCGTACTAATCTGTCATTAATGCCAAAATGACTCATTAATGAGATTAAACTACCTAGCCATATCGTACCGCCATGCGGGGCAATGGCATCGCCAAATACCGTCATTACCAGGGATTTTGCCCTTGGCGGATTATTGGTTAGTTGCTGGTCTATCCAGGTTTGGATGGCAGTGCTGGTCTGCATGCGGCTGTGTAAGTGGTTGTATGTGAGTATTGGTTGTTGTCCAGATTTTACCTATGGTGTAGCTAATGGGGGGTAAATCCCTCAAAAAATTAAAATGATACAAAAAAACTTCAACATCAATAAAAACTGTATCATATAATTGTTTGACGCAGATCAATCTTCCATGTTCGCATCTTCAGGATGCCAAGGAGTGTTTCATGTATGCACAATTAGTCGAGACCGGCTTGAGCAAGCTCAAAACTGCAGAAGAGTTGAGCGATGCCGAGCGTGCTTTCCAGGAGCGCATTGATGCCGGTATCCGTATTGAAGCCAAAGACTGGATGCCGGATGCCTACAGAAAAACCCTGATACGGCAAATCTCCCAACATGCGCATTCCGAAATCGTTGGCCAACTGCCAGAAGGTAACTGGGTTACCCGAGCACCTACTTTAAAACGCAAAGCCATCTTGCTGGCAAAAATCCAGGATGAGGCAGGGCATGGTCTGTATCTTTACAGCGCTGCCGAAACCCTGGGTGTGTCACGCGATGAGCTGTTGGCCGACCTGCATTCCGGTAAAGCCAAGTATTCTAGCATCTTCAATTATCCGACCTTGAGTTGGGCTGATATGGGTGCGATAGGCTGGCTGGTCGACGGTTCAGCCATCATCAACCAGATACCTTTGTGCCGCTGTTCTTACGGTCCATATTCACGTGCCATGATACGCGTCTGCAAGGAAGAATCCTTCCATGCGCGCCAGGGTTACGACATCATGATGACCTTGTGCCGTGGCACAGCAGAACAAAAAGCCATGGCGCAAGATGCATTGAATCGTTATTGGTGGCCAGCGCTGATGATGTTTGGCCCGTCAGATGCAGCATCGGTGAATAGTGCGCAATCAGCGCAATGGCGTATCAAGCTTTTTTCCAATGACGAGTTGCGCCAGCGCATGGTGGACCAGACCGTGCCACAGATTGAATACCTGGGCCTGCAACTGCCTGATCCCGCCATCAAATGGAATGAAGAACGCGGCCATTATGATTTTGGTGAAATCAACTGGGAAGAGTTTTACCAGGTCCTGAAAGGCAATGGCCCCTGCAACCGTGAACGGCTGCGTACCCGTGTCAAAGCCTACGACGACGGCGCATGGTTCCGTGATGCTTTGCAGGCGCATGCCGACAAGCAGCAAGAAAATAAGAAAAGCGCATAAATATGTACATAAAAAGAAATAAGACAGCAGGAGACAGATCATGAGCAAAGAATGGCCCTTGTGGGAAGTATTCATACGCAGCCAGCATGGTCTGGCGCACAAGCATGTAGGTAGCCTGCATGCGCCAGATGCAGAGATGGCGATCAACCACGCGCGTGATGTGTACACACGTCGCAATGAAGGCGTCAGCATCTGGGTGGCAAGAGCAGGTGACATTTTTGCCAGCAGCCCCGGCGACAAGGAAGCTTTGTTTGAGCCATCAAACAGCAAGGTATATCGTCATCCGACTTTCTTCCCCATGCCCGATGAAGTCAAGAATCTGTAATTGAACTCTTTCTATACATCGTAGTTAAATAATTCTGGAGAATTGAGATGTCAGAGAATGAGTTCAATCATAAGCTCAATGAGAAGTTCAGCTATGTTTTGCGTCTGGCAGATAATGTCATGATACTCAGCCAGCGCCTGTCGCAATGGTGCGGCAAGGGGCCAGCGCTGGAAGAAGATATGGCATTGACCAATGTGGCGCTGGATTTGATAGGGCAGGCCAGATTGTGGTACGCCTATGCCGCAGAACTGGAAGACAAAGGACGCACAGAAGACGACCTGGCTTTCTTGCGTGATGCCCACGACTTCCATAATTTCCTATTGCTCGAACAACCAAATGGTACTTATGCCGATACCCTGATGCGGCAATTTCTGTTTGATACCTGGCATTACCATTACCTGCAAGCGCTGAAGCAATCCACTGATCAGCAGATTACCGCTATCGCAGAAAAATCCTTTAAAGAAGTAACTTACCATTTACGTCGCAGCAGCGATCTGGTGGTGCGACTTGGTGATGGTACTGAATTGAGCCAGAAAATGATGCAAGCGGCACTGGAAGAATTGTGGCGCTTCACTGGCGAAATGTTCATGGATGATGAGCTCGATGTCGCCATGCACGCGGTAGGCATTGCCCCTTTGCCTTCAGATTTGAAAGCCGGCTGGGATATCCATCTTGCCGATGTCATGAATGCTGCCACTTTGCGGCTGCCCGCCGCCAATAGCTGGATGCAAAAGGGGGGCAAGCAAGGTGTGCATACTGAACATATGGGTTACCTGCTGGCAGAAATGCAGTTTTTGCAGCGTGCCTATCCGGGGGCGCGATGGTAGCTTCTGCCATGGACTATGTGCAAAATCCACCTGCCAGTACAGGGCAGATCTGGCAATGGCTGGGGGAAGTCAGTGACCCTGAAATCCCGGTCATTTCGGTGACGGACCTGGGTATTATCCGCGCAGTGGAATGGCAGGGGGGCGAGTGTGTCATCACGATTACCCCCACTTATTCCGGTTGCCCAGCCATGGATGTGATTGCCGAAGAAATAGTTAAGGCATTGCAGGCGCATGGCATCAGACCGCCTAGCATTGTTTATCAATTGTCACCGGCCTGGAGTACTGACTGGATGACAGAAGCAGGCAGGCAAAAGCTCAGCGGCTATGGCATCGCGCCGCCACAGCAACAGGTGGTGGATATCTCCTCCATCCAGCGTTATCGCGAAGTACAGCCAGCCATCGCTTGCCCGCAATGTGGTTCTGTCGATACTCAACTGGTCAGCCAGTTTGGATCAACTGCCTGTAAGGCTCTGTATAAATGCCGGGCTTGTCTGGAGCCTTTTGATTACTTCAAACCGCACTGAGCGAATAATAAGAATAAAAGGAGACGACAATACATGAGCAAATTTTACCCACTGACAGTCAGCCAGATACAGCCAGAAACCCGCGATGCCGTGGTCTTGAGTTTTGCCGTGCCAGCTGATCTGCAGGCGCAGTTTGCCTATCGTGAAGGACAGCATCTGACCTTGCGTGCTAAGATAGCGGGCGAGGATGTACGGCGCTCGTACTCGATTTGTTCTGCTGTCCAGGATGGGCAATTGCGGGTTGCCATTAAGCGCGTGCAGGGTGGTGCATTTTCCAACTGGGTGCATGACAGCTTGCGCACAGGCATGGATATCGAAGTCATGCCTGCCATGGGGCATTTCAATCTGCCGCTGGCTGTTGAACATGAAAAGCACTATCTGGCATTTGCAGCGGGCAGTGGCATCACGCCTTTGCTGTCCATCATCAAGACTGCACTACAGACAGAACCGCACAGCAAATTTACCCTGGTGTATGGCAACCGGGCATCATCGACAGTCATGTTCAAGGAAGAACTGGCAGCGTTGAAAGACAGCTATTTGCAACGCCTGAACCTGATCTACATCATGAGCCGTGAGCAGCAGGATATAGATTTGTTTAATGGCCGCATCACTGCTGAGAAATGCCTGAATCTGTTTGATCGGTGGATACGCATAGACGACATGGATGCCGCCTTCATCTGCGGGCCGGAAGAAATGATGCATGCCGTCAGCGCTGCCTTGCAACAGCGTGGCATGCCCAAGGAGCATATTAAAGTCGAATTGTTTGCCTCCAGCATACCGGCGCACCGGCATGTCGCCAGCGCCAAGCCTTTGCCAGGCAAGTCATCCTGTGCCGTGACGATTATCATGGATGGTCATCACACCCATTTCGACATGGAAAAAGACAAGGAATCTGTACTGGATGCCGCCCTGAAGCTGGGGCATGATATGCGTTATTCCTGCAAGGGCGGTGTTTGTTCTACCTGTCGTTCCAAAGTCGTGGAAGGTAAGGTCGATATGGACAGGAATTACGCCCTCGAAGATTATGAAGTGGCACGTGGATTCGTGCTGACCTGCCAGAGTTTCCCGGTCAGCGATACCTTGACTCTGGATTTTGATAGCGAGAATTGAATGGACTATTCCCATATTCTGTTTCACATCAGCGAAGGCATCGCCCACCTGACCCTGAACCGCCCTGAAAAACTCAATAGTTTCAACGTCGGCATGCATCTGGAAATACAGGATGCACTAGAAAAATTGCGGGCTGATGCTTCGGTGCGCGTCATGGTATTGACCGGTGCCGGACGCGGCTTTTGTGCTGGTCAGGATTTATCTGACAGAGCCGTGAGTGCAGACGGTGCACCTCCAGACCTGGGTGAGTCAGTAGAAAAATATTATGCGCCGCTGGTACTTTCCTTGCGTGCCTTGCCCATCCCGGTTATTTGCGCGGTGAATGGTGTAGCCGCCGGTGCTGGTGCCAACCTGCCACTGGCATGCGACATCGTATTGGCAGCACGCTCTGCCAGTTTTGTTGAAGTGTTTTGCAAGCTGGGCCTGATACCGGATACAGGTGGCACTTACTTTTTGCCGCGTGCACTGGGCACCGCCAGAGCCATGGGTGCTGCCATGCTGGGCGGCAAAATCAGTGCTGAACAGGCAGAGCAATGGGGCCTGATCTGGAAGTGCGTGGATGATGAACAATTGCAGGCTGAAGCCATGGCTTTGGCCACACATTTTGCGTCTGCTCCGACCAAGGGTTTGGCTTTCACCAAGCAGGCAATCTATGCCAGCCCGCAACATACTCTGGAACAGCAATTGATATTGGAAACCAATATGATGCGTGAACTGGGGCAAAGCCAGGACTATCGTGAAGGTGTAGCTGCATTTGTAGAGAAGCGCGCACCAAAGTTTGTTGGCAAGTAAGTTTGATCGGCATAAGGAAAAGCATAGATGAGCACAGATGCCAGCGAAGTAAATAAGCAAGTCGTCAAAGACAGCCAGCACATGGCAGAACTCACTGCCGCCGCCATGTTCGCCAGCGATGCCGCAACGCGCGGTCTGGATATGCAGATAACTCATATGGCTGAAGGGACATCAACACTCAGCATGCTGATCAAATCTAATATGCTGAACGGACACAAGACTTGTCACGGCGGTTATCTGTTTACCCTCGCCGACAGTGCATTTGCCTTCGCCTGCAATAGTCGTAATCAGGTAACTGTTGCTGCCGGATGTAGCATAGAATTCCTGTCTCCAGGATGCGAAGGTGACGTCATTACTGCGACGGCGACAGAACAATCACTGACTGGCCGCACCGGCATTTACGATGTGCGTCTGACTAATCAGCATGGTCAATTGATCGCGCTGTTCCGCGGTAAGTCGCATAAGCTGAATGCGGAAGTTGTACCGGGTCTGGTATTGCAGGGAAACGCAATTCCAAATTGAACTTGTGTTTAGCCATCAATCATAGAAACGAAATCAGGATAAGTGAGCGGGAGACAAAACATGGCAGACAACACAGACAGAAAAACAGCGGTGGGTTTGGACGCGATAGAAACAGCAAGCAAGGACGAACTTCAGGCCCTGCAATTGCAGCGACTGAAGTGGACTTTGCAACACGTGTATGACAACGTTCCGCATTACCGCACCAGTTTTGATGCAGCGGGCGTACACCCAGATGATTTGAAAACCCTGGCCGACCTGGCGAAATTCCCTTTCACAGGCAAGAAGGATTTGCGCGACAACTATCCCTTTGGCATGTTTGCCGTACCGCGTGAAAAAGTGGTGAGAGTCCATGCATCCAGCGGCACCACAGGCAAACCAACCGTGGTTGGTTATACGCAAAAAGACATTGATAACTGGGCGGACCTGGTGGCGCGCTCTATCCGTGCGGCCGGTGGCCGTGCAGGGGATATCGTGCAAGTCTCTTACGGTTATGGCCTGTTCACTGGTGGCCTGGGTGCGCATTATGGTGCAGAGCGACTGGGTTGTACGGTCATCCCCATGTCTGGTGGTCAGACAGAAAAACAAGTGCAACTGATACAGGATTTCCAGCCATCCATCATCATGGTCACGCCTTCTTATATGCTTAATATCATAGAAGAAATGACGCGCCAGGGCATAGATGCCGCTAACACCTCTTTACGTATAGGTATTTTCGGTGCCGAGCCCTGGACCGATGCCATGCGCAGTGAAATCGAAACACGGGCAGGTATTGATGCCGTTGATATCTACGGCTTGTCAGAAGTCATGGGGCCAGGTGTCGCCAGTGAATGTATAGAAAGCAAAGATGGTCCGGTGATATGGGAAGACCATTTTTATCCAGAGATTATCAATCCTGAAACTGGCGAAGTCTTGCCCGATGGAGAAGAAGGCGAGTTGGTGTTTACCTCACTGAGCAAGGAAGCTTTTCCTGTCATACGCTATCGTACCCGCGACCTGACACGCTTACTGCCACCGACTTCAAGATCCATGCGTCGCATGGGCAAGATCACTGGCCGTTCTGACGACATGCTCATCATCCGTGGTGTGAATTTGTTCCCCACGCAAGTTGAAGAGCTGATACTCAAACACCCGCAACTGGCACCGCAATATCAACTGGTAGTGACGCGTGAAGGTCATATGGACAAGCTAGCTATCGTGGCGGAATTGCGGCCTGAAGTATCAGGTACTTTGTCAGAGCAGGATGTGAAGCAATTGCACCAACAGCTAGAGCATCATATCAAAACCTTTATCGGTGTCAGTTGCCATGTCAGCATACTGCCCGCCAACAGCATAGAGCGCACCATGGTCGGCAAGGCCAGGCGTGTAGTGGACAATCGTAAAAAGGCTTGAGTAATTGAGTAAGCCAGTCAAAAAATAAGAGACAAAGGAAAGAAAATGGAAGCATGGATATGCGACGCTGTCAGGACCCCATTCGCGCGTTACGGTGGCGCCATGGCCAGCATACGTACTGATGATCTGGCAGCCTTGCCGATCAAGGCATTGATAGAGCGTAATGCTGGCGTAGACTGGAAAATGCTTGATGACGTGTACTACGGTTGCGCCAACCAGGCAGGTGAAGATAACCGCAATATAGGCCGCATGGCCGTGCTGCTAGCTGGTTTGCCGGTAGATGTGCCGGCCAATACCATCAACCGTTTATGTGGCTCCAGCCTGGATGCCATAGGCATAGGCGGGCGTGCCATTAAATCAGGTGAAGCATCACTGATTATTGCTGGTGGCGTAGAAAGCATGACGCGTGCACCCTTTGTCATGGCCAAGGCCGACAGTGCTTTCTCACGTGCTGCGAAGATAGAAGATACGACGATAGGCTGGCGTTTTGTGAATGCCTTGATGAAGGCAAAATACGGCATAGATTCCATGCCCGAAACCGCAGAAAACGTCGCTGAGCAATTTGGTATTAACCGTGCGGACCAAGATGCCTTTGCCCTGCGCAGCCAGCAACGCTGGGCAGCAGCCCACGCTGCCGGTTTTTTCACCGGGGAAATCATCCCCGTCAGCATCCCGCAAAAAAAGGGTGACGCCATTTTGTTCACCACCGATGAACATCCACGTCCAGATACAGATGTCGCCATGCTGTCCCGCTTGAAAGGCGTGGTCAAACCAGATGGCACAGTCACAGCTGGCAATGCATCTGGCGTCAATGACGGTGCTTGCGCTTTATTGCTGGCATCCGACGCTGCAGTAAAACAGCATGGCCTGACACCACGTGCCCGTATCGTTGGCATGGCGACAGCAGGTCTGGCTCCGCGCATCATGGGCTTTGGCCCTTCACCGGCAACCCGTAAATTGTTGGCGCAGACAGGTTTGAATCTGGCGCAGATGGATGTCATAGAACTTAATGAAGCCTTTGCTGCGCAGGGGCTGGCGGTCACGCGTGATCTTGGCCTGACTGATGATGCCGCGCATGTCAATCCAAATGGCGGTGCAATCGCGATAGGCCATCCATTGGGCGCATCCGGTGCGCGTCTGGTGACCACAGCACTGAACCAACTGGAACGCATCAATGGCCGTTACGCTCTGTGCACCATGTGCATAGGTGTAGGACAGGGTATTGCGTTGATTATAGAACGTGCCTGAAGACAGGAGCGTGGCATGAGCATATATGCAATCGATGGTCTGATACCGGTGGTGCACCCCAGCGCCTATGTGCATCCCAGCGCCACGCTGATAGGCGACGTGATCGTCGGGCCTGGCTGTTATATAGGCCCGTCTGCCAGCCTGCGTGGTGATTTTGGCCGCATAGTCCTGGAAGAAGGCGCGAATGTGCAGGATACCTGTGTCATCCATGGCTTCCCCGATAGCGACACCGTGGTGGAGCAGGATGGGCATATCGGCCATGGCGCAGTATTGCACGGCTGCCGCATAGGTAAAAACGCCATGGTGGGCATGAATGCTGTGGTCATGGACAAGGCAGTCGTTGGTGAATCATCCATCGTCGCTGCCATGTCCTTTGTCAAAGCCGGTATGGATGTACCACCACGCAGCCTGGTCATGGGTGCGCCTGCTCGTATCGCACGTGTTTTGCGTGATGAAGAAATCGCCTGGAAGACTGAAGGCACGGCGCAATATCATGCACTGACCAGACGATCACTTGCCAGCATGCAGGAAGTGGAAGCGCTGACTGCCGTCGAAGAAAATCGCCCTCGCATTGCGCTGGCAGCAGGTTTGCCGACATATAGCACCAAGTCCTGATTCTGAATATCTGATTATTTAAGAGAGTAATCCATGAAAATTTTGCAAAGCTGGGTAGGCGGTGTATGGACTGGTGCAGAACCCCAACAAGTCTTGCATAGCGCCATTGATGGCAGCGCGATTTACGCCAGTCATGCCGAAGCCCTGGACTTTGGTGCAGCGCTGAATTATGCAAGACAGACTGGCCTGAAAAACTTGCTGGCACTGGACTTCCAAAAACGTGCTTCTATTTTGCGCACCCTGGCCAAGTACCTGACTGAACACAAGGAAGAGCTATACGCCATTTCATCCCACACTGGCGCAACGCGTAGCGATAGCTGGATAGATATAGAAGGTGGTGCAGGTACCGTATTTGCCTACGCCAGCATAGGCACGAATGAATTCCCGTCCGGGAATGTAGTGCACGAAGGCCCGGCCATACCCTTGGGTAAACAGGGGCATTTTTCTGGTACGCATATCCTGGTGCCGCGTCAGGGTGTGGCAGTGCATATCAATGCCTTCAATTTTCCGGTCTGGGGTTTATTGGAAAAATTTGCGCCCAGTTTTTTGGCAGGCATGCCATGCATAGTCAAACCGGCGACTGCGACCTCGTATCTGACCGAGGCACTAGTCAGGCAAATTCATGCGAGTGGCTTGCTGCCTGAAGGTAGTTTGCAACTGGTTATTGGCTCCACTGGCAATTTGCTCGATCTGTTGGAAGAAACTGATGTCGTCACCTTCACCGGTTCTGCGGCAACGGCAGCGCAGTTGAAGGTGCATCCGAATATCGTGCGCCGTGCCATCCCCTTCAATGCCGAAGCTGACTCACTGAATTGCGCGATACTCGGGCCGGATGTGGTGGCTGGTGATGACGAGCTGGATTTGTACGTCAAAGAAGTGGTGCGTGAAATGACTGCCAAGGCCGGGCAAAAATGCACGGCCATACGCAGGGCCATGGTGCCCGCTGCACAACTGGATGTGGTGGCTGAAAAAATACGCGCGAGACTGGAAAAAACCATCGTCGGTGATCCACGTCTTGATGGTGTGCGCATGGGGCCGCTGGCCAGTCACGCCCAGCAGCATGATGTACTCGCCAGCATTGAGCAGCTGGCAGCGGGCAATCAAATCATCTGTGGTGGCACTGTGCCTGTGCAAATGCAGGGTGAAGGGCTGGAGCAGGGGGCTTTCGTTTCACCAACTCTGATCGTCTGCCGCCATCCTATGGAAAATTCTGCAGTACATGAGATTGAAGCCTTTGGCCCGGTAACTACCCTGATGCCTTACCAGGACATGCAGGAAGCCCTGACACTGGCAGCAAAGGGTAACGGCAGCCTGGTAGCTACCCTGGTCACCAAAGACCCGTATATCGCTACCATGGCGATACCACATATGGCGGCACGGCATGGTCGCTTGATGATATTGAATGCCGAGTCAGCGCCAGAATCAACCGGCCATGGTTCGCCTTTGCCGCAATTGAAGCATGGCGGTCCTGGTCGTGCTGGTGGTGGTGAAGAACTGGGTGGCAGCCGGGCAGTCAAACATTATCTGCAAAGAGCTGCCGTACAGGGTTCACCCACCATGCTGGCAGCAGTGACAGCAGAGCATGTACGGGGTGCGGTTGTGCTGGAATCCGACATCCATCCTTTCCGCCGCTATTTTGAAGACTTGCAAATCGGTATGTCCTTGCTGACACACAGGCGGACTGTCAGCGAAGCCGATATCGTTGCCTTTGGCGGCTTGTCTGGTGACTTTTTCTACATGCATTTCGATGAGATCGCTGCCAAAGAAAGCCCTTTCGGCAAGCGTATTGCGCATGGTTATTTCGTATTGTCAGCGGCGGCCGGTTTATTTGTGTCTCCTGCACCTGGTCCCGTCCTGGCCAACTATGGCCTCGACACCCTGCGCTTCATCAAGCCGGTAGGCATAGGTGACACCATACGCGCACGCCTGACCTGCAAGCGCAAGATAGACAGGCAAAAGAAAGATGTCAAAGGCGTGGGGCAGGGCGTTGTGGCATGGGATGTGGAAGTGACTAATCAGGACAATGAACTGGTAGCGTCCTATGATATTTTGACACTGGTAGCTAAAAAAGCGGATTGAATTTCCCCGCCATTGCAGGGTATTGTTTGAATCTTAATTAAATTGCTTTAAGATTAATTGACTGGCTTGCGTTCTCTACTTGAACGCAAGCCAGTGTTACTTTTCAGTATATGGTTTTGTCAATATTCTTCAAATGCAGACCTCTGGCCGCCGGATTAACTTCTAATTTCTCCTCGATCTGATACTATTTCTGTAATACCCAAGTTCTAAAAATCGTCCAACCTCAATTTAATTTCATCCCATGGAAATGTTCGTTACCAATGACGAAGTAGAGCAATGGGAACGCGAATTGCCTGGTTTGCGAGGTATGGAATTATTGAATATGCAGTTATGTCTGGCCTGGCATCTGCGCCAGCGTGACTCTGCCAGAGCTTTGCATCTGGCGCAAACGGCAGAGTATCTGCTGAACGATTTCTTTCCTGATCATCTTGATACAGATTCAGGCAGTGAGCAATTCAGGCTCATGCGGTCCAGGTTGGTGCTGGTCAGGGCTGAGGCTGCCTGGTTATACGGCGAGTTCGATAAATCAGCCCAGTTATCAAACCTGGCTTTGCAACTGGTTGCAGATGGCGCATCTGCCGAGGCTGCTTGTTGCACTGCAGATGCACGTTTTTTGCTCGCCTGTGTTGGCTTGCAAAAAGGCGAAGTGCCGGTAGTTGAATTTGAGATCGGGCAGGCCATGCAGTTTGCCCGCCAGGCCAAGGACTATATGCGCGAGGTGGCAGGAGAATCCTTGCTGGCAAATCAACTGGTATTGCGCAATCTACCTTTAGCGCTGGAGCGTTGGGGCGAAAGCCGCAATCCCGAAAGCCAGAGCACAGATCTTTTCCTGCGCAGTTATATCAACGAATTTTTGATGTATACCTACTCCCTCACCAGTGACTTTGGTGAGTCAGCTGCGCGTGGCATACAGGTATTTGAATTTGCCCGGAATTACGGGCAAAAGCGTCGCATGATCAATGTCGCCAGCAATGTTGGCGATGCCTTCAACAGCATGAGTGATCATCAGTCAGCATTGCAATGGATACAGGATGGCCTGGATCTGGCCAGGACTGCCGGCTGGCCCAACAGCATTGCCAGTTGCCTGATACAAATGTCCGAGACTTTGCGCAGGCTGGGGCGCCTGGAAGCGGCCAAAGAGATGCTGGAAAATGCACTCCCCATGCTGGTTCATGTGGTCGGTTCACGTTCGCATTTGCTGGCCCTGCGTTACCTGGGAGATTTGTCGCTGGACATGGGGGATTATGCGACAGCCCTGAAGAGCTTCTTTGAGCTGATTTCCTGGGCAGATAAAAAAAATCATCTGGATTTTCGTATAGGGTCACGCCGTGGCTATGCAAATGCCTTGTCCATGCAAGGGCAGGCCAAGGCAGCTTTGGCGGCTGCGCTGGAGGCGCTGGCACTGGCACGGCAGAGCACTGACAGTTACCGGCATATAGAAGTCTTGCGTGTACTCGCTGCACTGTATATGCGCCATAGCTTGCCTGAACCGGCAGAAATGCAGGCTGCCAGCGCGCCCTTGCATTATTTACGCATGGCACTGGATCTGGCTGGACATATCAGCGGCTTTACTGTACCTGCCGACCTGTATGAAGAAATAGCCCAAGCCTACGCCAACGCCGGCAATTTTCGTGAAGCCTATGAATTTGGTCAGCTTGCCCTGACTGCCCGTGAAAAAAGCCATAACCGGGCGTCTGCCAATCGCCTGAATGCCATGCAGCTCAGCCAGCAGACTGAACGCATGAAGGCAGAAAGCGAACACCTGCGTCAATTGGCAGCAGCTGAAGCCCAGCGTGCTGAAGTCTTGCAACAAACCAGCGTCGTGCTGGAAAAACTGGGAACCATAGGACAGGAAATTACCGCCAGCCTTGATGCGGCAGCAGTCTTTGAGGCATTGAATCGCCATGTGCATGATTTATTGCATGTGACTGCCTTTGTCATCTACATGATGGATAACGACCAGCAAAGCATGACCTCAGCCTTTGGCGTTGAAAATGGCATACCGATAGAACCAGATACCGTCTATATGTCCAGCCCGGTGTCTAATTCCATACGCTGCGTGAAAGAGCGCCGCGAAGTTGCCATAGAGCTGGCCGCCGAAGATGAATTGCCTGGACTGATACCCGGCACGGAAATGGTACACAGCATGTTATTTGCCCCGTTGATTATTGGTGACAGAATATTGGGGGCAATGACCATACAATCGTCGCGCCAGCATGTATATGGCGACAGAGAGCGGATGATTTTCCGTTCGCTATGCGCTTATGGTGCGATTGCCCTGGGCAATGCTGACGCGTATATGCGTTTGCAAAAAACCCAGGAGCATTTGCTGGCGCAGGAAAAACTGGCCGCCCTGGGTTCACTTGTTGCAGGTGTTGCACATGAACTCAATACTCCCATAGGTAATTGCCTGCTGGTTGCAAGTACCTTGCAGGATGGCAGTCGCTATCTGAGCAGCAAGCTGGCAGGGCAAACCTTGCGGCGTTCCGACTTGAATAATTTTTGTGAAGAAGTCAAAACCTCATCAGAGATACTGATGCGTGGATTGAGTAGCGCAGCGACCCTGGTCAGCAGTTTCAAGCAGGTGGCTGTAGACCGCACTTCTGAGCATAGACGCAGCTTTGATCTGCGCCAGGTTTTGCACGACATCATTGCCACCCTGAATATACGCATCACTCAAACCGGGCACAGCATACAAGTGAATGTGCCGTATAACATCCATATGGATAGCTACCCGGGCTCTCTGGGGCAGGTGATCAGCAATCTGGTGGAAAACTCCATCCTGCACGCCTTTGATAAAAGACAGGCAGGTCATATGGATATCAACGTCACCCTGGTGGATGCACAGCGCGTGCTGATTGCATTCAGTGATGATGGCGCGGGCATACCTGAAGAAAATCAAAAGCGGATTTTTGACCCCTTTTTTACTACCAAACTGGGTCAGGGCGGCAGTGGCCTGGGATTGAATATTTGCTACAACATTACTACCTCGATTTTGCACGGACAACTCAGCGTCAAAAGCAGTCTTGGAGCAGGAACCAGTTTTTATCTGGATTTACCTCTGGCCGTATAAATTTTAAATATAACAAGAATTGTAGAAAACGGCATGCACAAAAATGAGATTTTCATAAAAAGTCAACGCTTGAATTTGATCCTTGTCAAGCATCCTTTTTTTGTTGTACTTACTTGAAAATCTGGTCGAATTCACCTATTGTGCAATGCACCAATAATAACAAGGTACACAATTGGCTAATCAACATACTAAAAGCAGCCTTGCAGGCTTGACCCTGGCTGCTGTCGGCATCGTCTACGGCGATATAGGTACTAGTCCTCTTTATACGATGAAAGAGGTATTTTCAAAAGAACATGGCCTTCCCCTGAATGAGGCGAATATTTTTGGCGTAGTTTCGCTGATTGTCTGGGGGCTGCTCATCATTGTCGCCATCAAGTACGTGACTTTAATACTCAGGGCAGATAACCGCGGCGAAGGCGGCATTATGGCCTTGACAGCATTAGCGCTGGAGTCCGTAGGAAAATCCTCAAAATGGCACTTCACTTTGCTTGTTTTGGGATTGTTTGGTGCCGCGCTATTTTATGGTGATGGAGTCATTACCCCAGCGATCTCGGTGCTATCTGCGATAGAAGGGTTGGAAGTTGCGACGCCTGCATTCACTCCCTATGTTGTACCAATCACTTTGGTGGTACTGTTGTTGTTGTATTCTGTGCAATACAAAGGTACTGCGGGCATAGGTAAATGGTTTGGCCCCATTATGGTGGTCTGGTTCATCGTGCTTGCTGGTATGGGTTTATATAATATTGCCAAGATGCCGGGTATATTGTGGGCGCTGAATCCTGCATATGCATTCCATTTTTTAACTGAATATAAGTGGTTGGCTTTTCTTGCCCTGGGTGCTGTCGTGCTGGCATTTACAGGTGCCGAAGCTCTATATGCAGATATGGGCCACTTTGGTAGCAAACCTATACGGGCAGCGTGGTTCATGATTGTGTTTCCTTCCCTAGGCCTGAACTATCTTGGGCAAGGAGCACTTTTACTCGCTACTCCTGAGGCCGTTAGCAATCCTTTCTATCAGCAACTAGGCGCATGGAGTGTGTATCCACTGGTGATTTTGTCCACGATAGCGACAGTGATTGCTTCGCAAGCGACGATCTCCGGTACTTTCTCGATGACTAAACAGGCTATTTCATTGGGGATTATGCCGCGCATGGAGATCGTTCATACATCCTCTAAAGAGATAGGCCAGATCTATATTCCTGCGGTCAACTGGTTGCAACTTGCTGTCGTCGTTGCCGCAGTTGTCGGTTTTGGTTCGTCCTCCAGCTTAGCATCTGCCTACGGTATTGCGGTTACAGGTACCATGCTGGTGACGTCGTTGCTGACATTCTTCGTCATACGCTACGGTTGGAAATACAACCCCTTCCTGTGCTTTGCGGCGACTGGCTTCTTTTTGTTCATTGATGTGGCGCTGTTTTCTGCCAATGCCTTGAAATTCTTCCATGGCGGCTGGTTCCCGGTTGTGCTTGGTATTGTTATGTTCACGCTGATGATGACCTGGAAGCGTGGCCGTGAATTGGTTTTTGATAACCTGAAAAAACATGCGATTCCATTGGAAGATTTCCTTGAATCCTTGTTTGTTTCGCCACCAGTGCGTGTCGCTGGTACAGCTATTTTCCTGCGTGGCGAAGCCGACGGTGTACCACATGCGCTATTGCATAATCTTTCACATAACAAGATTCTGCATGAACGGGTGATTTTCCTGACTTTGCATAATCGTGAGATCCCCTGGGTACCATTCTCTGAGCGCATCAAGGTTATCGATCTGGGTAATTCCTGTTTTCAGATTGATGTCTATTATGGTTTTAAAAATGAACCTGACATCCCGAATGCACTGGCATTGTGCGCGCCGTATGGCTTGATATTTGAACCTTTGGAGACTTCTTACTTCATTTCGCGTCAGACTATTATCTCCAGTCCCGGTAGTGGTATGGCTGCCTGGCGTGAGAGTGTATTCGTTGCCATGTCCCGTATTGCTCGCGATGCTGCTGATTTCTACCAGATCCCCAGCAATCGGGTTATTGAAGTGGGTTCGCAAGTGGAAATCTAAAAACTTGGCGCAGGCGCTTATCAAATCAAAATGCCTGTGCTATACTCTCGGTCTTTCGCGGCTGTAGCTCAGCTGGATAGAGTACTTGGCTACGAACCAAGGGG
>NZ_JBWKQH010000010.1:264777-319802 GCF_059418665.1 Undibacterium sp. GW821-FHT07F11 | reverse complement strand
GGTCGTGGGTTCGATTCCTGCCAGCCGCACCAGATTCAAGGGACTAGATGCAAATCTAGTCCCTTTTGTCTTTTTGGGTTTGGGTAAAACTGTTTTAACAGCGTTTTAGTGCCCGATTTAATGCAGACTCAGACAGAAGTGCGGTCTTCTCGCAGCATCTTGCTGAATAGTTCTGTGAAATACCTTTTTCAGTTTTTGCCATTGGATTCAAATTTAGAGGGAAAACTGGGTTAAGAGGGTTGATTTTATTCAAATTTAAAATAATCTAAGCCCTGGGGCTTTTCATTTTGCCTGAATCTCGCTATAATCTTGTTTTTCGCGGCTGTAGCTCAGCTGGATAGAGTACTTGGCTACGAACCAAGGGGTCGTGGGTTCGATTCCTGCCAGCCGCACCAGATTCAAGGGACTAGATGCAAATCTAGTCCCTTTTGTCTTTTTGGTGAGCGAAACTAACGATAGAAATATTTAGTCTTGATCTGCAGCATTGCTGCAGATGATTGATGCTTTGTTAGCTCGCGAGTATCAGTTCGCGTATATTCCAGCCCTCAGGGGCTGCCTGGTTGAGGGCGCTGCGCTTGACTTGCTGGTCTGGTATTTCTTCTGTCATGGACTGAATCAGGCGCTGCAGTTGTGCTGCATCCGGCAAGACCGTGCCCAGGAAAATCACCTGATCGCGATGCTGGATCAGAATGGTGGGGAAGTTTTCTATATCCACTTCATCCACCAGATGCGCCTGATCTTCTATGTCTATCCAGGCAAAACATTTGTCCGGATGCTTGCTCATCAGTTCATCAAAGGATGGTTTGTAGAAATTGCAGGTGTCGCACCAGGCAGCACACAGGCAGGCAACTAGCCAGTCTTTATTTGCCAGTTCAGCCTTTACTGAGGAAATGTCTTCGGTATTCATTGTCGAGTTCATCATGCAATTTTAAACGAAGTGATGATTTAAGGCGTGACTAAGGTGCGAGGTATTGCAAAGAGCCGGCCGTGAAATCGATGGAACACGGTAAAATACGCGCATGACCAGAATTTTAGCAATTGAAACCTCAACTGAACTCGCTACCGCAGCCATATTGACTGATAGCGGCATATTCATCCGCGAACTCAGCGGCGTACAAACACATTCCCAGGGTATTTTGCCTGCCATACAAGCACTTCTTGTAGAGGCCGGTGTGCGCTTGCAGGATTGTGATGCGATTGCCTTTGGCTGTGGCCCCGGTGCTTTTACCGGCATACGTACAGCTTGCGGCATCGTACAGGGACTGGCCTATGGTGCTGACCTGCCAGTCGTGCCAGTGGTGAGCTTGCTAGCCATGGCTGAAGCCGCGCGTGAGCAAGTTGCAGCAAATGAATTTGTCTGCATACTTGATGCACGCATGAATGAAGTGTATTGGGCGCAATATCGTTTTGATGATGCGGGCTGGGTAGAGGTAAGTGCACCTGCCTTGACAGGATTGGCGTCAGCATTGGCTGCCATTACGTTGGAAAATCCACATCTGGTACTGGGTAATGGTGTGTTCTTGCCAGAGTCGGAGCAGGCGCGATATCCAAGTCTGCTATGCATGCCCCATGCAAAACAAGTTGGCATACTGGGGCGACTGGATTTTGTTGCTGGTCATAGCCTGCCGGCAGATCAGGCGCAGCCTTTGTATCTGCGCAATAAGATTGCCCTCACTACTGCTGAGCGCGAGCAAGTCAAACTCCAGACTGCCAAAGCGCCAACGTAATGGAATTGGCTATGGATTTAAAATTGATCACACCGCATTATTGCAAGCTGGGATTTGCAGATGTAGACCGCATGCTCAGCATAGAAGAGCGGGTGTATACCCATCCCTGGTCACGTGGGAACTTTACTGATTCTCTTTCCAGTGGCTATGAAGCTTTTGGTTTCAGAAATACAGAACTGGATTTGTTTGCCTACTTTGTCGTCATGCCGATACTGGATGAATTGCATCTGCTTAATTTCGCAGTGGACCTGCCATGTCAGGGACAGGGCTACGCAAAATTATTGATGGACAAATTATTCGCCTACACCACTGAACATGCTCATGCCTCGATTTTGCTGGAGGTAAGACGCAGCAATACACGTGCCATTTCTGTGTATGAAGGAGCGGGATTTGCAGCGATCGGTGTGCGTAAAGGGTATTATCCGGCGCATGATAACCAGCGCGAAGATGCAATAGTGATGCGGAGATATGTTGATGCAGACGTTTGATACTCACAACCGGCAAAGAGCCTTGCATGAACTGGGTTTGGGCCCGATGTGGTTATTGCGGGCCGCAGAACCTGCTATGCCTGTGGCAGTAGCAGAAGCACAGGCTGAGCCCACTCCTGAACCTGTCCCTGTTCCACCGCAGACGATGACAAGTGCAGTCTCTCCGGTGAATTCAGCCTGGTCAGAGCCTGAAATTGAGCAAACAAAAAACTTGCCGCAAGTGCAGCCAGTAGCGCCAGTTGTTGAACGTGTGCCTGAGCCAGATGCCTGGTTGGCGAACGAAATCCCAGTTGATATGCCTGCAAACGAAGTGCAGCAAATCAGCCGTGAACCTGCAATTGCCTCCATGTCCTGGGATGAATTGCAACCCGTGGTAGAAAGTTGCCGTCAGTGCGGTTTATGTCATGGCAGGAAAAAAGCTGTATTTGGCACAGGCGACAAACAGGCTAAATGGCTGTTTGTTGGTGAGGGGCCAGGCTATAACGAGAACCTGCAAGGCTTGCCCTTTGTGGGAGCTGCCGGGCAGTTGCTTGACAATATGCTCAAGTCACTTGGAGTGCCGCGTGGTGAGCAAAGCTATATCGCCAATATCGTCAAGTGCCGTCCAACAGATGCGCAAGGCAAAGACAGGCCGCCGACCGCGGATGAAATTGCTGCTTGCCTGCCATATCTGCACAGACAGATAGACTTGATCAAACCGCAAATTATTGTCGCTCTGGGAAAAACTGCTGCAGTATCCTTATTGGGCCTGGATCTGGAAACACCTGTCGGGCAATTGCGCGGCAAGGTGCAGCAATTCAAGGGCATACCTGTAGTGGCAACTTATCATCCGGCCTATCTTTTGCGCAAGCCTGCAGACAAAGCCAAAGCCTGGGCAGATTTGTGTCTGGCCATTAAAGCGCTTCCGGCAAGTTGAAGCATATGGGGAGCGCACAAGCTGCATTTCATCACCAGTGGCAGCATCTCCATCATCCTCATGTACGGGCATTGGCCTGGATGCTGACTGCGCCGGGTTTGCTGGATGGGCACGACGCTCTCTGGCAAGGTACACTGGCGACCGCAGCATACACAGATATGCAAGCTTTGCCGCAATGGCTGGCTGAACTTGACAGCAATCCTGAACCCTTGCTTGATCTTTTGCGGCGCCATCCGTCGCGCCGCTTGGGTCTGTATGCTGAACGGCTTTATGAATTCTATTTGAATGCCCATGGCTTGTTGCATGCGCATGGTCTGCAAGTGCATGACAAAGGCGCGGGCACCATAGGCGAGTTTGATTTCCTGTTGCAGACCAATACCGGATTGCAGCATCTGGAACTGGCGACAAAATTCTATTTATATCATGCAGATGCGACTAGCTCTCCGGATTTATATGCATATCTAGGCCCCAATCTGGCTGATAGTCTTGGTGCCAAACTGCACAAGATATTAGGCCAGCAATTGCTATTAGCACGGCATCCGTTGGCACAACAAGTTTTACCGCAAGCTGTGCACAGTGCGCAGGCACTGGTTTTGGGCTGGTTGTTTTATCGCGATGAAAAAATAGTTGATTCCTTCATTGCTGATTATGGCCATATGGCTGGTCTGGCAACAGATCATTACCGCGGTGCGATATGGACGCAAGCAGAAGTGCAGGCACTGGATTTCGAATGTGCTTTGCTATTGGACAGGCTGGACTGGCTGGCACCAGCTCAGGTCGGCAAGGGGATGGCGCTGGATAAGGATACTGTCCTGAATAGCATGCACACCTATTTTACCAATGCCCATACACCGCTCATGCTGGCACTGATGCAGGAAGGTCAGGATGGCCTGGAAGTGATGCAGGAATATCGCAGGGGCATGGTGGTGCCCGATGACTGGTTTGAAGAGGCTGACGCCGTCAAACTGAAGCGCGCACTATAATCGCTGGCACGCGCCTCTTGGCTTCTTGATATGCGCCTCATCAGGCGCACTCTCTTCGCACTCTATTGGATTAATGCTTGTGCTCGCCTATCAGTGCCAGTGAGTCGTGTTCACGCTGATTGGCCGCATGTTTGCGCATCACGCCATAGATGGTGCTGGACACAAACAAACCAAACAATACGATGATGACCATGATATCTATCTTCATGGAGTTGAGCAGAGTGTAAAGCGCAAGCATGGTCAGGACTGACAGGTTTTCATTGAAATTCTGAACAGAAATGGAATGCCCGGCACTCATCAATACGTGACCACGATGCTGTAACAAGGCATTCATGGGAACCACAAAAAAGCCAGCCAGTGCACCAACCAGTATTAGCAATGGGTAGGCGATCCAGATGGAGTGCACAAAAATCATGGTGATGACTACCAGGCCCATGGCAACGCCCATGGGCATGACATTCAGGGATTTTTTCAATGGCACGAAGCGGGCTGCAGCTACTGCACCCAGTGCCACCCCTATGGCAACTACACCTTGCAGGATGGCGGCCTTGTCCAGCGTCATATGCAGGGATTTTTCAGCCCATTTCAAGACGATAAATTGCAGGGTTGCCGCAGTGCCCCATAGCAGGGTGGTCACACCGAGGGTAATTTGACCCAGTTTATCTTTCCACAGGATGGTCACGCACTCAGCAAATTCTGTTACCAGTTTGGCTGGATTGCGTTGCTGATGCTTGTAACGTGCACCAGTATCCGGAATGCGCATATTGAATAGCGCCGCCGCCGCATAACAGGCTGTGACCACACAAAGTGCTGCTTCAGATGGGGTAGTGATATTGAAGTCGATCAGCGGGAAATCAAAATTGATCAAAGCTGTAGATACTTTGGTATTCACCAGTGCGCCACCAAGTACCGTGCCAAAGATAATGGAAGAGACAGTCAGGCCTTCTATCCAGCCATTTGCTGCGACCAGTTTTTCTGGAGGTAGTAATTCCGTAAGGATGCCATATTTGGCAGGTGAGTATGCAGCAGCACCAAAGCCGACAACAGCATAGGCGATCAAGGGGTGCACATGAAAAAACATCAGGGCACAGCCACCGACTTTAATCATATTCGTGATGAGCATGACTTTGCCCTTGGGCAGGGAGTCAGCAAAGGCACCAACAAAAGGGGCCAGCAAGACATAGGACAATACAAAAAACAACTTCAATAGCGGTGGCATCCAATCGGGAGATTGCATGGACGTCAACAGTGCCATCGCGGCTATCAGTAAGGCATTGTCGGCCAGCGAAGAAAAAAACTGCGCCGCCATGATCGTATAAAAACCGCTCTTCATGCTTTATTCATGCTCTATGTATACCTGCTACAAAATGTCTCTGGCAGCTTTATACCATGAAAATTGTGCGGAATTAGTGAAATAAGGCAAGCTAATTGCTGAATACTGGTTAAAATATCAGTGTTTTTCTGGCTGGTATGCTTGCAGTTTGCGCTATTTTTATACTGCGCATGCCTCTTAAAATTTCCTCAGGTCTGAAGATGGCAAAAGCGAAAACCAATTTTACCTGCACTGAATGTGGTGGTATTGTTAATAAATGGGCTGGGCAGTGCCCGGCTTGCGGGCAATGGAATACTCTCGTCGAAACCATCGTCGAATCAGTCGGCAACCGTTTTAGCGCCAAACCCCAGGGCTTGGCACAATCCGCGCCTGTGTTGAATCTGGCTGAAATTGAGGCGCTGGATGTGCCGCGTTTTGGTACTGGCATCGATGAATTTGACCGCGTGCTGGGTGGCGGGCTGGTAGCCGGCGGCGTAGTGCTGATAGGTGGTGACCCAGGTATTGGTAAGTCGACCTTGTTGTTGCAGGCATTGGCCAACCTGGCACGCATAAAAAAAGTCTTGTATGTCAGTGGTGAAGAATCCGGAGCACAAATCGCCTTGCGTGCCAAGCGTTTATCACTGGATGCCAAAGACTTGCAATTGCAGGCCGAGATACAACTGGAAAAAATCCTCAATACTCTGGCTGAGCATAAGCCCCAGGTTGTGGTCATTGATTCTATTCAGACCATGTATTCTGACGCACTGAGTTCAGCACCAGGTTCAGTCGCTCAGGTGCGTGAGTGCGCCGCCCAGTTAACCCGCGTCGCCAAGACCATGGATATCACCATGATACTGGTTGGTCATGTCACCAAAGAAGGTGCACTGGCCGGTCCGCGCGTACTTGAGCATATCGTCGATACGGTCTTGTATTTTGAGGGCGATACCCATTCCAGTTTCCGTCTGGTGCGGGCGATTAAAAACCGTTTTGGTGCAGTCAATGAACTGGGTGTGTTTGCGATGACTGAAAAAGGTTTGAAAGGTGTCTCCAATCCTTCGGCTTTGTTCCTGTCCCAGCACGATACCCAGGTGGCTGGCTCTTGCGTGATGGTTACGCAAGAGGGGACGCGGCCCTTGCTGGTTGAGATACAGGCGCTGGTTGATAGTTCGCATGCCCCTAATGCGCGCCGCCTGTCCGTCGGTTTGGAGCAAAACCGCCTGGCTATGTTGCTGGCAGTATTGCACAGACATGCAGGCGTGGCGGCGTTCGATCAGGATGTGTTTATCAATGCCGTGGGTGGCGTCAAGATTGCCGAGCCTGCAGCCGATCTGGCCGTGCTGCTGGCGATTAACTCTTCGATGCGCAATAAGCCGCTGCCGCGCGGTCTGGTGGTGTTTGGGGAAGTGGGATTGGCGGGTGAGATACGTCCGGCACCACGTGGGCAGGAGCGCTTGCGTGAAGCCGCCAAGCTGGGCTTTTCCATTGCCATGATCCCGAAATCAAATGCACCCAAACAAAAAATCGAAGGCCTGACCATCATCGGTGTGGACAGGATAGAAGAAGCCTTATCCAGAATCCGCGATGTGGATAGCGAAATTCAGGATTAGATTTTTGCTGTCTTCAAGTCTTTGACGATAGCCTGGCTGGCCGCGATGCCGCTGCGTACTGCGCCTTCCAGTGTGGCAGGGTAATCGCCTTTGGTATAGTCGCCTGCCAGGTACAGACCAGCGTAAGCAGTATGATTATCTGGCCTGTCCAGGCCGGGTGTGCAACTGAAGGTGGCGCGCTTTTCTGATATGCATTGATGCCATATCGGCTGTGCCAATTCTGGCATGCCCAGGCTTTGTGCCAGTTGTGCGGCAATATCCATCGCCAGCTCATGCCGGTCGATTTCCGTGGCAGCTTGCGAGACACTCACAACCACTGCCAGCAAGCCAGCCTGGTCTGGTTGCAACTGACCACGGTCAAATACATATTGCCCCCATTTTTTCTGACCCGCATCGTCAAGCAGGGCCAGCATGGGGCGTGGCAGCTTCACGTTCGGTGCATATTGCAGATAACAGGTAGTGATGGGCTCGTAACTCATTGCAGGCAAGGGGATTGCCTGGTCTTTGGCTGGCAAGGTTGACAGTAACCTGTCTGCATTGGCGAAATCGCAGGCAAGTATGACTGCATCATAGGGCAGCAATTGTGCTTCAGCTTGCTTCAGTTCGATTTGCCATTTGCCATCTTCGTTTTGCAAAAGGCCTGTTGCGGTATGTGCAGGCAAAACTTGCCCGCGGTGAGCGCGTACGTAGTCTGCCGCTTTTTTGGGGAGGATACTACTCAGATCCAGCCGCGGTATCAGCATGTCAGAAGCGGCACGTTTCGCCCCAAGGCTATCCCGCAGCACATTTAAAAATACCTGGGCCGAGGCACGTTCTGGCGGCGTATTCAGGGCAGCAATGCAAAGCGGTATCCACATCAAACGGCATAACCGGGGTGTCTGATCAAAGCGATCCAGTAATTCTATGACGCTGCAATCCTCATTCAAGCGCCAGTCCATCCAGCGTGCGGTGGACGAGAACCTGGCCAGCGCCATTTTGTCAGCGAAGCTGAGACCACTGGATTTGATCAGCGCCAGCAATAAGTGCAGCGGGGCAGGCAAGCGTGGGGCAATGAATGACATGCCGTCTTCCAGCGCCGGATAGACCATTTGCAGTGGCAAGTTCAAAAGTGCCGTCCCGGTATCTACACCAACCAGTCGCATAAGACGCAGACTCTGGGTGTAGGCACCCAGCAGAATATGCTGGCCATTGTCCAGTTCTTGCCCATGCACGGTGACGCCACGCGCACGCCCACCCAGATTGCGGCTGGACTCGAATAATGTGACAGTGGCGCCTTGTTGTGCCAGTTCACAGGCAGCCGCGCAACCAGCCCAGCCAGCGCCAATGATGGCGACAGACTTGTTTTTCAGCGTATCTTTTTTAGCCACGGACGTAGGTTTTCCAGGCCAGCCAGAGTTTGCGTATTGGTGTCAGCGAAATGCGCTGATTCAGTACATGGAAGCCGTCACGCTGGATTTCCACCAGCAGGGCGCGATAAATTGCTGCCATGATGAGGCCGGTTCTTTGTGATTTGCGGTCTTCCCGTGGCAGCAGGGCAAAGGCTTCTTCATACAGTTTTTGCGCGCGCTCATACTGGAATTGCATCAGGGTTTCAAATTGCGTGCTATGGCGCGCATTCAGAATATCTGCTGCAGTGACATTAAACTGCTGCAATTCATTGACGGGCAGGTAGATCCTGCCTTTGCGTGCATCTTCACCCACGTCGCGGATGATATTGGTCATCTGGAAAGCCAAGCCCAGCTTTTCCGCAAACTCGCGGGTTTGCGGATTGGTGATGCCAAAAATACTGGCCGACAAAATGCCGACGACGCCAGCGACATGCCAGCAATATTTTTGCAGCGCGTTGAAGTCGAGATAGCGGGTCTGGTTCAAGTCCATTTCCATGCCATCGATAATCGCCAGCAGGTGTGCGCCATCAAGCTGGTATTCCGCCATATGGGGCAGCAGAGCCTTGGTTACCGGGTGCGTGGGTTGATTTGCCAGCATGGCCTGGACTTCCTTGCGCCACCAGCCCAGCTTGCTGCGCGCCACCATATCGTCGGTGCTTTCATCGACGACATCATCAACTTCACGGCAAAATGCATACAGGGCGGTAATTGCCCGCCTTCTGGCCTGGGGCAAGAACAAGAAACTATAGTAAAAACTGGAGCCACTTTGTGCAGCTTTTTGCTGGCAATATTCGTCTGGAGACATGCTGAATGAGTAATAAGTGGCGGCTGCTAAAGCCAAAAAAGTAGCTATGTTAACAAACTGTGGCAAAGCTCACAAATCTCTTGCGCCACATTGTGGCTGTGACTGAGGACTTTTCCTTAGTTTACAGTAGAAATGTGAATTTATTATTAATGAAGTAGGGAGTATTCGGTCTGCAGTCAATTTTCTAATGGCTTGGCAAGCTCACCAGCTTTGTATAAGAAGTGTATTTTGATGTCGGGATAGCGCCGTTTTATCGTAACATATTGTAATGAAAACGAAGAACTGCCTTCTTCAGCAGGACTAAACGTATAATAGGCGGCGCATTATAGAGCGATAGAGCACCATGAAAAATCGGTGCGGCTTTTGAAATAATTACTCATTCGGACGAATATCTTGAATAAATCGAAATTTGCAGCATTAGTAGCTGGTGTGGGCATAGTCCTCGCCGGATGTGGTGGCTTTGTATATACAACAGTTGGCGGCACTGTCACCGGTTTGGGTACCGGTGATGTTCTGGTCTTGCGTAACGAAGCCAATTACACCCAGACTTTGACCGCGGATGGTTCTTTCTCATTCAATGTGGCCAGTAATGGCACTTACTCCATCAGCGTGCTGACGCAGCCAAATTCTGTGAACTGTACGGTTGCCAATGGCACAGGAAAAATGTCCAGCGAGTCAGCAGTCAAGAATATTGCCGTAACATGTGTGCCTAATGTCCCTGTTGGCGGCACATTGTCAGGCATGGCTGATACAGGCTCTATCGTACTCGTCAATAATGCATTGACTACTGCAACAGTCACTACCAATGGCGCTTTCCAATTCCCTGCTTATGGCGTGAGTGGTCAGCCTTTTGCGATTACCGTAGGTATCCCGCCAACATCCCAATACTGTACGGTAGCAAACGGTACCGGTACGGTGAACAATGCCAATCCTGCTGCTTCATTGACGGCATTGGTTTCTTGTGTGCCAGCTGTGCCAGTACAATTTACTGTTAATGGTCTGACAGCAGGTACCGTGCTGACAATGGTCAATACTGTGGATGGCTTCGCAGATAAATTCGCAGTCAGTGCGCCGGGTAATTATCAGTTCAACTGGAGCTGGTTGACTGGCAAGCCATTCAACATCACTGTTGATACCCAGCCCACAGGTCAGACTTGTAAGGTCACCGCTGGTACTGGTTTTGTTGATGCAGCCAATCCTGGTGCCTCAAGAAATGCGGTGGTGGATTGCGCCAAGACCTGACGTTATAGTGCAGGAGTAAACAAAAAAGCTGGGCAGATAAAATCTGCCCAGCTTTTTTATATTAGTCCGCAAAAAAACAGCTTGACTGTGTCTGTCAGGTTTATAACTCTTCGAGTTTGCCTTGGTCATTGAAGTAAAAAATGCCTTCATGTTTGAAGCCCCATTTACCACCTTTCAGGCGTATGAAGGGTTCAAAACTGAAAAAGGCGACTTCGCCTAATTCCTGCTTATTGTCTGAGTGGATGTACTGGCGCTGGTCGCGGTCTGTGACTATGCTGTGCCCGACATTATTGCGGTAATCCAGATTCACAAAACCATTTTGCCGTATGCGCAAATTGGCCCAGTCAAATAACTGGCCAAAGGTGGTTTTTGGTGTCACGGTTTCCAGCATTTGTGCATGCAAATGCTGCTGGAAGCAAAGACCGTTGCGGAACTCCAGCAACTGTGGGGTTTGCGTGACCCTGCCATTTTCTACCGGGAAGGAGCGGGCACAATCTCCCCAATACTCATCATGAACGGGGCTCAAATCCACGGTAATCAAATTGGCTTTGCCTACGACTTCCTTGCCGGGCTGATAATCGCTGCCAGAAATCGAAACACAACTGCGTGAGCCGAGCAAGACCAGTGCAGGGCATTGGTGGTACCAGGTTTCTGAATAGCCAGACTCGCACAGCATGGCATATGCTTTGTCGGCGATGGTTTGTTCAGTATCTTCCGCAGTGATCATGCCAGCCAGGCGCGCCAGTACCGTTTTGGCAGCGGCCTGTATTTCCCTGTGCTTGGCAATTTGCAATGCTGTGGGCATGATATTGAGTAGGCTATCGTACAAAATCGGGGCTTATTTGTTGTGATTGCTGCTGGAATTGCTATTTGAATCGCTGCCGTCGTCTTGCTTATCGCTGTGATTATTAAGGTCATTACTGCCATCGCCATCATCGTCACTATCGCTGCTGGTGACGGCGCGCACGCCAGCGCGTGTGACATCCACTGCGGTTCCGACTACGGCGCTGCCGACTTTCACTGTTGTTGAGACGGCAGCATCAGCGATCGCAATCACGGTACAGCCGTTCAGTGACAATAGAGATAGTAGGAAAGCGCATCGATATATACAAGTTCGCATTCAGATTCCAGAATTCGGTGCAGACCCAGGCTCATTGAATGGATGCAAGGGGCTTGCTGTTTGGTGTGATTGATAGTTTGATTTTAAGTTCAATCCTGTATATCTCCTATTGCTATTGGACAAAAACAGGAATGATTTATATGTTCCAGCTATTTTTTGATACAGCGAGATGTTAGCAATCGTTTGCTATGGGTTTGCAATTTACATATGCTGATTTGTACCGGTTTGTAATCACATGCTCTTTACATATTCTTTGCACACCAGGCCAACTTGAGCCAGTCGGTCTTGCCCAGCTTGGGTCTGTGCTGAAACACATTACAATCGACAGCCTCGATTTTTTCCAGTATCCGTAGTCCGCCCTGTACCACCAGGCGCAATTCCCACCCTAATCTGCCGGGCAGGCGCGTGGCCAGGCCGCTACCTGACAGCATCATATTCCTGGCACGTGCCACCTGAAAACGCATCATGTTGCGCCAGTCATCATTTTGCATGCCGCTGGCGATTTGTTGTTCACTTATGCCAAATCTGCTCAGGTCATCAAGGGGGAGGTAGATCCTTTGCTTTTGCCAGTCTATGGCAACGTCTTGCCAAAAATTGATTAATTGCAGTGCGCTGCAAATTGCGTCTGAGTCGCGCAAATTTTCTGGACTGGCTTCGCCATACAGATGCAGCATCAATGTACCAACGGGGTTGGCAGAGCGGGCGCAATAGTCCAGCAGACTTGGGAAATCTGCATATCTAGTGGTCACCACGTCTTGCTTGAAAGCCGATAGCAAATCCCGAAAGCATTGCAGGGGCAGATCATATTCTTGGATCACCTTCGCCAGCGCCTTGAATAGTTGTGATTCGCTGCTACTATTTTTCTCTATGTTATTGAGTTCCTGCTCATATTCTGCCAATTCTGCCAGTCTTTGCGCGGGACTGGCATCACCTTCATCGGCAATATCGTCAGCACTACGGGCAAATGCATAAATGATTTTTACTGCGGGCCTGAGTCTGGCAGGAAGCAAAAGGGAGGCAACGGGGAAGTTTTCGTAGTGGTTGACCGACATTTGTTGAACTAAATTCCATGAAAAGTCTTAATGACCGAAAAGTCATTGGCAAAAACAAGATGCTTAACTATAATTACTAACCGCAAAGTCAGTTATTTGATAGTAGCATGCAGTCAATATAAAATATTAATAAAATCGCATCGTCATTATTACCCGTTTTGTTCCGGCCCAGAAAGCCTGCATAGTAAAGGAAAACTCCTGTGTTAACACCAGAAACTACCATCCATCCTCAAGCGAGGCAGTTTGCTGGAAGGCGCGCTGCCCCATTCGCCTTCATCCTTGCTTCTGCGACACTATTGCTGGCTTGCTCCAAGCCTGCCGAGAAAACTGAAGATATACGTCCAGTCAGAACTATTACCCTGGCAAGTAGCAATATAGATATCAATGCTGAATTGCCTGGCGAAGTGCGCCCACGCATAGAGTCACGTCTGGGTTTCCGGGTTCCTGGCAAAATCGTCGCCCGCAAGGTTGATACTGGTACTTTGGTCAAGCGTGGCCAGGTATTGATGCAGCTCGATCCTCAAGATCTGGCGCTGGCACAAGTCCAGGCCAAGGCTGGCTTGTCGGCAGCAGAGAGTAACCGTGATCTGGCCAAAGCAGAACTCAAGCGCTATCAAGAGTTGCGCGCCAAGAATTTCGTCGCGGCAGCCGTGCTGGATGGTAAAGAGGTCGCGGCCAAGTCAGCACAATCAACTTACGAACAGGCGCTGGCAGCTTATAAAAACCAGTCCAATCAGTCTTCTTACACCAGTCTGGTGGCAGATGTGGATGGTGTAGTCACCGGCATTGATGCAGAGGTTGGTCAGGTTGTTGCTGCAGGTACACCAGTAGTGCGTGTAGCGCAAATGGGGGCCATGGATGTAGTGGTTGGCATCCCTGAAGATAAAGTCAATTCCATTCGTCAGATGACGGACGTGAACGTGCGTTTATGGGCTAATCCTGGCCAGTCCATCCCTGGTAAATTGCGTGAGTTGTCGCCGATAGCAGATGCTGTGACGCGCACTTACACTGCCAAGGTCAGTCTGAGTGGTGATAATAAGGATGTGCAGCTCGGCATGACGGCTTATGTCAGTTTTAATGCAAAAAATCCTAATAATGCGATCAAAGTACCTTTGACTGCCTTGTTTCAGGAAAAAAATTCAACTTCAGTCTGGGTGGTTGAGTCTGGTGTAGTCAGGCTGGTGCCTGTGCAGGTTGCCGGCTCTTCTGGTGAAGAAGCTTTGCTGGCTGGTGGTGTCAAACCTGGTCAGGTGGTGGTGACAGCGGGCGCCAACTTGCTCAAGAACGGTCAAAAAGTAACTATTCTTGGTGTAGAGACAGTGCCAGCTGCCGCAGCAGCGCCTGCCAAGGCCGTGGTTGCTGCCAGTGATGTGGCTCCGGCGGCAGCGGCCGCAGGAGCGACCAAATGAGTGATTCTTCACGTGGTTTCAATTTATCCAGATGGGCGCTGGAGCATATTCCGCTGACGCGCTATCTGATGGTTGTGCTCTTGCTGGGTGGCATACTCAGCTACAGCAGGCTGGGACAGGATGAAGATCCGCCGTTTACTTTCCGCGCCATGGTGGTACGGGCTATCTGGCCAGGTGCTACGGCCTTGCAAATGGCTGATCAGGTGACTGACAAGCTGGAAAAAAAACTGCAAGAGACGCCGTACATAGACAAGATACGCAGCTATTCCAAGCCGGGTGAAACTTTAATCATCCTGCAATTGCGTGAGTCGACGCCACCCAAAGATACTGCGCAATCCTGGTATCAGGTACGCAAGAAGATAGGGGATATCCGTGGCACTTTGCCGCCTGGTGTGCTCGGCCCATTCTTTAATGACGAATTTGGTGATACCTACGGTTCTATCTTCGCCTTGTCCGGTGATGGCTTCAAGTATGAAGAAGTCAAGGAATATGCAGACTTTGTACGTCAGCAATTCTTGCGCATCCCTTCTGTATCCAAGGTTGAATTGTTTGGTGTGCAGGACGAGAAAATCAATATTGAATTCTCGCAAAAGAAATTCTCGCAACTGGGCGTGCCTTTTGATGCCATCGTAGGGCAAATCAACTCACAAAATGGTGTTGAAGCCACAGGTGTATTGACGACATCGACCGACAATTTGCAGGTGCGTATTTCTGGCGCTTTGATGACAGTGAAAGAGCTGGAGAACTTGCAGTTGCGCGCCAACGGCACGACTTTCCGTCTCGGCGATTTCGCCACAGTCAAGCGCGAATATAAAAACCCGCCGCAGGACAAAATGCGCTTCAATGGCAAAGAGGTTGTCGGCCTGGGGATTTCCATGGAAAAGGGCGGCAATATCATTGAATTGGGCAAGCATCTGCAAGTAGATGTTGCTGAAATCAAGGCCAAGCTGCCAGTCGGTATCACTCTTGAGCAGGTAACCAATCAGCCGGATGCGGTCAAGTCCTCGGTGGGTGAATTTATCCGCACCTTGATAGAGGCGGTGATCATCGTGCTGGCCGTCAGCTTCCTGGCCCTGGGTTTGCATACCAAACCCTTCCGTCTGGATATCTGGCCAGGTCTGGTGGTCGGTTTGACGATACCTTTGGTGCTGGCAATTACCTTCTTGTTCATGCGCATACTGGATATTGATTTACACAAGATATCGCTAGGCGCCTTGATTATCGCCCTGGGTTTGCTGGTCGATGATGCGATTATCGCTGTAGAAATGATGGTCAGGAAAATGGAAGAAGGCTTCTCGCGCTTTGATGCAGCGACCTTTGCCTACACCTCTACTGCCATGCCTATGCTGACTGGTACCTTGATTACTGCGGCTGGTTTCTTGCCCATTGGGCTGGCAAAATCAGCAGCGGGTGAATATACCTTCTCCATGTTCTCGGTGAATGCCCTTGCTTTGCTGATTTCATGGCTGGCCGCAGTTATCTTTACACCGTATCTTGGCTATCTGCTGCTGAAGGTCAAACCGCATGCAGGTGGTGGTGGCAGTGAACATGAGATTTTCGATACGCCGTTTTACTCGCGTTTCCGTGCGCTGGTGAACTGGTGTGTGACCTGGCGCAAGACTACCATCGTCATCACGCTTGGTGTGTTCATGCTGGGTGTGTTCGGGTTCAAATTTATTGAGCAGCAATTCTTCCCTGATTCCAGCCGTCCTGAATTGATGGTGGAATTGTGGCTGCCTGAGGGTTCTTCCTTCAAGGCGACAGAGGCGCAAGCCAAGAAATTTGAAGCTTTCATACAAAAACAGGAAGGTGTGGAAAGCGTCACCAGCTATGTAGGTACGGGTAGTCCTCGTTTCTATCTGCCGCTGGATCAGATTTTCCCGCAGACCAACGTGTCGCAGATTGTGGTCTTGCCTAAGGATTTGAAGGCGCGTGCGGCATTGCGTCTGAAGATTATTGAAGCCTTCAAGAAGGATTTTCCTGAAGTGCGTGGTCGTGTGAAACTGCTGCCGAATGGCCCGCCAGTTCCTTATCCGGTGCAATTCCGTGTGACTGGTCTGGAAGTAACCAAGGTCAGGGAAATTGCTGACCGCGTTAAAGAAGTCATGCGCGCCAATCCAAATACGGTTGGTGTGAACGATAACTGGAATGAATCGGTCAAAGTAGTGCGTATCGATCTGGACCAGGATAAGTTGCGTGCCCTGGGCATTACTTCGCAATCTGTCATGCGTGCGGCGAATACTATCCTTACAGGTTCTACTGTTGGGCAGTTCCGCGACGGTAACAAACTCATCGACATCGTGGTACGTCAACCTGTGGATGAACGTTCTACCATTGATGCTTTGGGTAATGCCAATGTGCCGACAGGCAGTGGTAAATATGTACCATTGTCACAAGTGGCGCGTATCAATCTGGTCTGGGAGCCCGGTGTAGTCTGGCGTGAAGGCCGTGAATGGGCTGTGACCGTGCAATCTGACGTGGTGGATGGCATACAGGGGCCGACAGTATCTAGCCAGGTATCACCCAAGCTGGATCAGATCAGGGCCAGCCTCTTGCCAGGTTACAAGATAGAACTGGCAGGTGCAGCAGCGGATAGTGGTAAGGCGCAGGAATCGATTGCAGCGAATGTGCCTTTGGTGATCTTTATCATCTTCACATTGCTGATGTTGCAATTGCATAGTTTCTCCAGATCCTTGCTGGTATTCCTGACCGGACCTTTGGGCGTGGCAGGGGCGGCAATGGCCTTGTTGATACTGCAACGTCCATTTGGCTTCGTGGCCCAGCTTGGTGTGATTGCCTTGTTCGGCATGATTATCCGTAACTCGGTGATCCTGATTGACCAGATCGAGCATGATATAGGCGAGGGTGTTGCACCCTGGGATGCGATTGTGGAATCGGCAGTGCGCCGCTTCCGCCCCATCATCCTGACAGCGGCCGCAGCCGTGCTGGCGATGATACCTTTGTCGCGTTCTGTGTTCTGGGGACCGATGGCGGTTGCCATCATGGGCGGCTTGATTATTGCTACAGCCTTAACCTTGCTGTTCTTGCCAGCTTTGTATGCTGCCTGGTTCAGGGTCAAGAAAACCAGTATCTGAGTCAGTTTGTGGCCTTGTTCCTGCCAGTACATGAGTGCTGGCAGGGGCGAAAAGTGGGATAAATAGGGTGTTGGTGCCGGTATTAAGTGTTTAGCGTGCCTGTATTGGGCCCGTATTTAAAAAAATAAGGCACATGCTGGTAAAATCCAGTAGAATATCGGGCTGGAGTTGTAATGCCACATACATCAGTTTTGGGCGACGCTTGAATTTCGGGTCGCCCTTTGCTTTTGTAACGGCCGTGCTCAACGTGTGGCGGCATTGCGCCGGTGAACATAAAACATACATCCCGCGAGGATGGCGAAATTGGTAGACGCACCAGGTTTAGGTCCTGACGCCAGCAATGGTGTGGGGGTTCGAGTCCCCCTCCTCGCACCACAGAATTTTTACTATTTGGACGATTTTCATGGCAACTGCAGTCGAAACTTTAGATAAATTGGAACGCCGTTTGACGATTTCTTTCCCGGTCGCTGATGTGCAATCGGAAGTTGAAAAACGTTTGAAGCAGCGTGCACGTACAGCAAAAGCGCCTGGTTTCCGTCCTGGTAAAGTACCTATGAAAATGGTAGCTGCACAATACGGCTATCAAGTAGAAACAGAAGTACTGAACGACAAAGTCGGCCAGGCTTTTGCTGCTGCTGCAAATGAAAACAAATTGCGTGTTGCTGGTTACCCAAGCATAGAGCCAAAGTCTGGATCAGACGTGGCCGAAGGCAGCCTGGCATTCGATGCAACTTTTGAAGTGTATCCAGAAATCACAGTCGGTGATTTGTCTGTTGCTGAAGTAGAGCAAGTCAAATCTGATGTGACTGACGCTGAAATCGATAAAACTATCGATATCCTGCGCAAGCAACGCGTACATTTCCACGTTAAAGGCGAGCAGGGCGCGCATGGTGACGGTGGTGCAGACCAGTCCGCACAAAATGGCGACCGCGCTACAGTAGATTTCGTAGGCAAGATCGACGGCGTCGAATTTGCTGGTGGCAAAGCTGATGGTTTTGCATTTGTGCTGGGCGAAGGCCGCATGTTGCCTGAGTTTGAAACAGCAACTATCGGTTTGAAAGTTGGCGAATCCAAGACTTTCCCATTGGCTTTCCCTGAAGACTACCATGGCAAGGATGTAGCCGGTAAGACTGCAGAATTCACCATCACTTTGACAAAGCTGGAATGGGCACACCTGCCTGAAGTAGATTCCGAATTTGCCAAAATGCTGGGCGTAGAAGATGGTGATCTGGTCAAGATGCGTACAGACATCAAGGAAAATCTGGAGCGTGAAGTACGTGGCCGTGTTAAATCCAAGACCAAAGAAAGCGTCATGGATGCACTGGTTAAAACGGTTGAATTCGATGTGCCTAAAACTCTGGTTGCCCAAGACAGCGAGCGCCTGGCGGAAATGACACGTCAAGACATGGCGCAACGCGGCATGAACGTCAATGACGTACCATTCCCTGCTGATCTGTTCAATGCACAAGCCGAGCGTCGCGTTCGTCTGGGTTTGATCCTGGCTGAACTGGTCAAAGCTAACAGCTTGCAAGCAACTACTGAACAAATCAAAGCGCAAGTTGAAGATTTCGCTCAAAGCTATGAAGACCCACAGCAAGTCGTTAAATATTATTTCAGCGACCGCAACCGTCTGGCTGAAGTTGAAGCCCTTGTATTAGAAGAAAACGTCGTTAACTATGTGTTGGGTAAAGCGAAAGTAACAGACAAAGTTCTGCCTTTCGACGAATTGATGGGTAACAACGCACAAGCGTAACAAATAAAGGAAAACACATGACAGGCATCATCCGTAATTCGGCACTGGACACAAACATGCTGGGCATGGTGCCTATGGTGATTGAGCAAAGTGGTAGAGGTGAGCGTGCATACGACATCTATTCCCGTTTGCTCAAGGAGCGTGTGATTTTCCTGGTTGGTCCAGTCAATGACCAGGCTGCTAATCTTATCGTTGCACAATTGCTGTTTTTGGAAAGTGAAAATCCTGATAAGGATATTTCACTTTACATCAACTCCCCGGGTGGTTCAGTTTCTGCAGGTATGGCGATTTTTGATACCATGCAGTTCATCAAGCCTGATGTGTCGACTTTATGTACAGGCCTGGCGGCATCCATGGGCGCCTTCTTGCTGGCTGCAGGTGCCAAAGGCAAGCGTTTTTCTTTGCCCAATTCCCGTATCATGATTCATCAACCTCTGGGCGGCGCTCAAGGTCAGGCATCTGATATTGAAATTCAGGCGCGTGAGATTCTGTATTTGCGTGAGCGCCTGAATGGCATACTGGCTGAAAAAACCGGCCGTAGCCTGGAGCAAATTGCTAAAGATACAGATCGTGATAATTTCATGTCAGCAGATGCTGCTGCGGAATATGGTCTGATCGACAAAGTGCTGGCACATCGCGCTTAAGTCACTTAACCACGTAGCTTGTCAAAAAAGAACGCCTGTTCCTTGATGGTCCGGGCGTTTTTTTATTCTGTTCTATAATGTCTCATTGCTCCCCATAGTTGCATATTGATGTCATGACGAAAGCCGTTTTTGCAGGTAATATGCAAGTCCAAGAAGCTGAGGAAATTTGTGCTTAATTTGCGTGGGCGAAGCCTGAGTAAAATCCTGTCAAGCCGCAGCTTAATCACCAGTTTCATAGATTAATTTTGTTTATTTCATATACGTATCATGCCCGATAAAAAATCCTCCAGCGGAGAAAAGTTGCTCTATTGCTCGTTTTGCGGCAAGAGTCAGCATGAGGTTAAAAAATTAATAGCAGGGCCATCCGTATTCATCTGCGACGAGTGTATCGATTTGTGCAATGACATCATTCGTGACGAAGTGTCCGAAATTGATAATATTGCCAGCGCGAAAACTGAATTGCCTACGCCGCAAGAAATCACTGATTTGCTGGACCAGTACGTCATTGGTCAGTTGGGTGCCAAGCGTATTCTGGCGGTAGCGGTGTACAACCATTACAAGCGCCTCAAGCATCTGGGTAAAAAAGACGATGTTGAACTGGCAAAGAGCAATATCTTGCTGGTAGGGCCAACCGGCTCCGGCAAGACCTTGCTGGCACAAACCCTGGCACGCATGTTGAATGTGCCTTTCGTGATCGCTGATGCGACTACACTGACAGAAGCAGGTTATGTCGGTGAGGACGTAGAAAACATCATTCAAAAATTGCTGCAAAATTGCAACTATGAAGTCGAGCGCGCGCAAAAAGGTATCGTTTATATTGATGAAATCGACAAGATTTCCCGTAAATCTGATAATCCTTCGATCACCCGTGACGTTTCCGGTGAAGGCGTACAGCAAGCATTGCTGAAGCTGGTTGAAGGTACGATGGCATCTGTGCCGCCTCAGGGTGGCCGCAAGCATCCTAACCAGGATTTCATCCAGATTGATACCACAAACATCATGTTCATCTGCGGTGGCGCGTTTGATGGCCTGGCCAAGATCATTTCCGACCGTTCAGAGCGCAGCGGCATAGGTTTTTCTGCCAGCGTCAAGAGCCAGGCAGAAAAGAGCGCCAGCGAAGTCATGCAAGATGCTGAGCCGCAAGATTTGATCAAGTTTGGTCTCATTCCAGAATTGGTTGGCCGTCTGCCTGTGATTGCCACTTTGAATGAACTGGACGAGGCTGCCCTGATCCAGATTCTGGTTGAGCCAAAAAATGCCCTGATCAAGCAATATGCAAAACTGCTTGAGATGGAAGGTACTGAACTGGAAATTCGCCCGGCTGCCTTGCAGGCAATTGCCAAAAAAGCGATTATGCGTAAAACTGGTGCCCGTGGTTTGCGTTCCATCCTTGAGCATGCTTTGCTGGATGTCATGTATGACTTGCCTAGCCACCAGAATGTGGAAAAGGTCGTTATTGATGAAAGTACGATCACCAATGGCGCAAAACCCTTGTTGATTTACCATGAGCAGCCAAAAGTTTCAGGTGCCTGATGGCATTGTTTGCCACGAAGTAAGAAAAATGGGGAGCTAACTCCCCATTTTTTATTTATTTTGCCTTGTTTTAATTTGATTCGAAGTACAATGGATTAACAAAACGATTCTGGCTTCAATCGTAAAGCTACCCGGAGAAGCTCTCTGAGTGGCTTTTTTTATTGTTTTTTTCCAGAATGGGCTTGTGTTTCCGCCCAGTGCGCCAACATTGTTAACCAGTATTTATGAAAGGTGCGCCATGACGACTACTCTGATTACCGAACAAACCCAATTGCCGTTGTTGCCACTGCGTGATGTCGTTGTATTCCCGCACATGGTAATCCCCCTGTTTGTGGGCCGCCCCAAATCCATTAAGGCTCTCGAGGCCGCCATGGACCAGGGCAAGAGCATCATGCTTGCTGCCCAGAAAGCTGCTGCCAAGGATGAACCTTCAGCAGATGACATTTACGAAATTGGCTGTATTGCCAATATTCTGCAAATGCTGAAATTGCCCGACGGTACCGTCAAGGTGCTGGTCGAAGGTGCGCAGCGTGCGCGCATCAGCAAGATACATGATTCTGAATCGCATTTCTTTGCTGATCTGACACCTATCGCCGTTGACGAAGGTGATGAGTCGGAAGTAGAGGCAATGCGCCGTACTATCGTTCAGCAATTTGACCAATACGTCAAACTGAACAAAAAAATCCCTCCTGAAATCCTGGCATCCCTGTCCGGCATTGATGATGCTGGTCGCCTGGCTGATACCATCGCCGCGCACCTGCCTTTGAAACTGGAGCAAAAACAAGTCATCCTGGAAATTTTCAGTGTGGCCAAACGTCTTGAACATTTGTTGGGTCAGCTCGAAGGTGAACTTGATATCCTGCAAGTTGAAAAACGTATTCGTGGCCGCGTCAAGCGCCAGATGGAAAAATCCCAGCGCGAGTATTACCTGAACGAACAAGTCAAGGCGATACAAAAAGAGTTGGGCGAGGGTGAAGAAGGCGCTGATATTGACGAGCTGGAGAAAAAAATCCTGGCCGCCAAGATGCCTAAAGAAGCCCGCGACAAAGCACAGAATGAGTTGAAAAAACTCAAAATGATGTCGCCTATGTCGGCAGAAGCTACTGTCGTGCGTAACTACATCGACACTATCGTCAATTTGCCATGGAAGAAAAAATCCAAGGTCAACAATGATTTGACGAATGCTGAAAAAGTGCTGGAAGACGAACACTTTGGCCTCGATAAGGTCAAGGAACGCATCCTGGAATATCTTGCAGTGCAACAGCGCGTCGACAAGCTCAAAGCACCTATCCTCTGTCTGGTAGGTCCTCCGGGCGTGGGTAAAACCTCGCTGGGGCAATCCATCGCCCGCGCAACAAACCGCAAGTTTGTGCGTATGGCCCTGGGTGGTGTGCGTGATGAGGCAGAAATTCGCGGTCATCGCCGTACTTACATAGGCTCCATGCCAGGCAAGATTTTGCAAAGCTTGTCCAAGGTTGGTGTGCGTAATCCTTTGTTCCTGCTGGATGAAGTGGACAAGATGGGAGCTGACTTCCGTGGCGACCCTTCATCTGCCTTGCTGGAGGTATTGGACCCTGAACAAAATCACACTTTCTCAGATCACTATATCGAAGTCGATTTCGATTTGTCCGACGTGATGTTTGTAGCGACATCCAATTCCTACAATATCCCGCCAGCTTTGCTGGACAGGATGGAGGTTATACGTCTGTCGGGTTACACCGAAGATGAAAAAACCAGCATTGCGCAACGTTATCTGCTGCCTAAACAAATCAAGAACAATGGTTTGAAAGAAGGCGAAATCACCGTGGCTGAAAGTGCAATACGCGACATTATTCGCTATTACACCCGTGAAGCCGGTGTGCGTTCGCTGGAAAGGGAAATCTCCAAGATTTGCCGCAAGGTCGTGAAAATGCTCTTGTTGAAAAAGACCGAGAAAAAAGCCACGGTCAATTCAAAAAATCTGGATAAATACCTGGGTGTACGTCGCTATGACTTTGGCGTTGCCGTTAAAGATAACCAGATTGGTCAGGTAGTCGGTCTGGCCTGGACTGAAGTGGGTGGCGATTTGCTGACCATAGAAGCCGTAGCCATGCCAGGTAAAGGTGGTGTCATCCGCACAGGTACATTGGGCGATGTCATGAAAGAATCCATCGAAGCAGCTCGCACAGTTGTACGCAGTCGCGCCAAGCGTCTGGGTATCAAGGCGGATGTGTTCGAGAAGAGCGACATCCATATCCACGTACCGGAAGGTGCAACACCGAAAGATGGTCCATCTGCCGGTATCGCCATGACGACTGCTTTGGTGTCAGTGTTTACTGGCATTCCAGTCCGTGCTGATGTTGCCATGACAGGTGAGATCACCTTGCGTGGTGAAGTATTGCCTATCGGTGGCTTGAAAGAGAAATTGCTGGCTGCTCACCGTGGTGGCATCAAGACAGTCTTGATACCTGAGGAAAATGCCAAGGATCTGGCTGAGATCCCGGATAATGTCAAAAACAAACTGGAAATCATCCCGGTCAGGTGGATAGACAAAGTCCTGGAAATCGCGCTGGAAACACAACCTGTTCCTTTGGTAGATGAGCCGGTACCAGTGGCTGCAGCGACACCTGCCACGGCACCAACTGAAACGCCTGCGGATACTACCGTGGTCAAGCACTAAATTGTTGGGCAATAAGTTGTCGAGCGCTAAATCTGTTGCTCTGAAATAAAAAACGTCCGGATATCCGGACGTTTTTTTTATGGTAGTTGCTTATCAGAACTTGCCAGTGGGCAGGTATTAATAAGTTTGAGATGCTGCCCGGGCATGATGCAAATGAGAGGGCTGAATCACACCCGGGCTGATCTCAAACCCAGTTGCGCATGAGGCCAACAGCCAGACCTTCCAGCGCGAAATCTTCTTCAGTATCGCCAATCTTGATGACGGGGTAGTCCGGGTTTTCAGGCATCAGTTCTATCAGATTGCCAGTTTTCTTATAGCGCTTGACGGTCACATCATCACCGAGGCGGGCGACAACGATCTGGCCATTGCGTGCACTGTCGGCTTTTTTGACTGCCAGCAAGTCTCCATCAAGTATGCCAGCATCGCGCATGGACATGCCCCGCACCTTCAGCAAAAAGTCTGGCTTGGCAGAGAACAGGGCCGGATCTACGTTGTAAGTGGATTCTATATGTTCACTGGCTAGTATCGGCGAGCCGGCGGCAACGCGCCCAACCAGTGGCAGGGCCAGTTGCAATAGGGCGGGGTGAGGCAGTGCCAGTTGCTTGCCTGTGATATGGCTGGACAACTCAGATTCCAGCAGTCGTATGCCACGTGAAGTGCCCGCGGCAATTTCTATGACGCCTTTGCGTGCCAGGGCTTGCAGATGTTCTTCTGCAGCATTGGTTGAACGGAATCCCAATTCTGTCGCAATCTCGGCACGGGTAGGGGGAAAGCCCGTGTTTTGGATGGCGTCTTTAATCAGGTTCAGGATTTGCTCCTGGCGAGCGGTGAGTTTAAGCATGGCGTTTTCTAGTGTTAAGGTGCTGTATATACAAGCAGTCTGTATTTTTATACAGTAGAGCTGAATATGCAAGTCAAAATGCCTTCGATTAAGCATAAATGTGAAAAAAATACCGCACTTACTCAAAAGAACGGACTGAAAAATTGCCTAAGTCACTGATCCAATTGATCAATATGAAAAACTGGGTTATTATTGTCGGCTTTCCTCTTCCCGCACTCGTCTTGACGCCGAGGCGGGCTATTTTTATTGTCCACAAGGAGAATATATGCGTCATTATGAAATCGTATTTATCGTACATCCAGATCAGAGCGAGCAAGTTCCTGCAATGATCGAGCGCTACAAGGCAAGTGTTGTAGCCCGTGGTGGTCAAATCCACCGCGTTGAAGACTGGGGCCGTCGTCAATTGGCTTACATGATTCAAAAACTGGCAAAAGCACACTATGTTTGCTTGAACATCGAATGCGATGCTGAAACTCTGCTCGAGTTGGAAACAGCATTCAAATTCAATGATGCTGTCTTGCGTCACCTGACAGTCAAATTGAAAAAAGCAGAAACAACACCTTCTCCTATGATGAAAGCTGTTCAGAAAGAAGATGCTGCAAAAGCGCAACGTGTTGAAGCGCCTGCTGCTTAATAATTGACAAAGGTCGCGTAAAAAAATAGTGAATCAGCTGAAGCTCGTAGCCCGGATTGTGGAAAAAAGCGCATTGCGTTACACCCCGGCCGGTATCCCGATAGCTTCTGCTACCTTGATGCATAGTTCAGAAACTCGTGAGGCGAACACGGTTCGGCAGGTCGAGTTTGAGATTTCTGCGATGGCTGCTGGTGAAATATCCCAGCGTTTTGCAGAAATTGCCCTGGAACAGACCATGGAATTCACCGGTTTTTTAGCGCGCAAAAATCGCAATAGCAAAAGTCTCGTTTTTCATATCACTGAATTCGGGACACATTTACTAGATTAGGAGCCAAAAATGGCATTCGGTAAAAAATTCGACAAAAGCAAATTGAAGCAAAAGCGCCAACAACAAAACCCTTTGTTCAAGCGCAAAAAATTCTGCCGCTTCACAGCAGCACATGTAGAAAAAGTTGACTACAAAGACATCGACACACTGAAAGATTTCGTGCAAGAAAACGGCAAAATCATGCCAGCACGTTTGACCGGTACAAAAGCGCTGTATCAACGTCAAGTTGACACTGCAATCAAACGTGCACGTTACCTCGCGTTGCTGCCATACACTGATTTGCACACAGCGTAATTGACGACAAGGTAAAGGAGAAAAATATGCAAGTTATTCTGTTGGATAAAGTCGTTAATCTCGGCAATCTGGGTGATGTAGTTCGCGTTAAAGACGGCTATGCACGTAACTTTTTGATTCCACAACGTATGGCTCGTCGTGCTACGACAGCTGCAGTTGCTGAATTCGAAGCAAAACGCGCTGAACTGGAAAAAGCAGCAGCAGCCAAATTGGCAGCAGCTCAAGCTCAAGGCGAAAAACTGTCCGGTCTGACCGTACAAATCACACAAAAATCTGGTGTTGATGGTCGTTTGTTTGGTTCCGTCACTAATGCTGATATTTCTGAAGCCCTGACTAAACAAGGTTTCGCAGTAGAAAAAGCACAAGTACGTTTGCCACAAGGTCCGTTGAAGATCGCTGGCGAGCACAGTGTTTCTGTTGCTTTGCACACTGACGTTGTTGTTGACGTTAATGTTGCAGTGGTAGGTGAACACGCTTAATTTGCTTTTTGCAAATTGCTGGAAAAAGCCGGGGAGACCCGGCTTTTTTCATGTTTGAGAGAAATTTTTCACTATTTATCCGTTTGTCACAAACTTGTCACAAACTCGCCAACTTCTCGTACTTTGAACGCTCTGGTCATTTGATTTAACGGTTATAATGCGCGCCATGAAAGCTGGTTCTGATCCTCAAATTGACGCTTTACGCGTTCCCCCTCATTCCATAGAAGCAGAGCAATCTGTTCTGGGTGGCCTATTGCTGGATAACGCAGCCTGGGACCGTATTGCCGATTTTATTGGTGAAGAAGATTTCTATCGTTATGACCACAGGATTATTTTCCAGTGCATGGTCAAACTGATCAATAGCTCTCGTCCAGCCGACGTTATCACCGTTTTTGAGGCGCTGACCAGTACGGGTAAGGCAGAAGATGCCGGTGGCCTGACATATCTGAATGCCCTCGCACAAAATACTCCTTCAGCTGCCAACATCCGTCGCTACGCAGAAATCGTCCGTGACCGTGGCGTATTGCGCAAACTGATTACCGTTGCAGATGAAATCTCCGGAAATGCCTTTAACCCCCAGGGTAAAGAAGTCAAGCAAATGCTGGACGAGGCTGAATCCAAGATTTTTGCGATTGCCGAAGAGGGTGCCCGTGGTGCCCAGGGTTTCCAGGCTATTCAGCCCTTGCTGACGCAAGTGGTTGAGCGCATTGATGAGCTGTATAACCGCGATAATCAAAATGATATTACCGGCGTGCCTACCGGTTTTGCTGATCTGGACAAAATGACTTCGGGCTTGCAGCCTGGTGATCTGGTCATTGTTGCAGGTCGTCCATCCATGGGTAAGACAGCCTTCTCACTGAACATCGGTGAGAACGTCGCCATAGACAGCGGCTTGCCAGTTGCCGTGTTCTCCATGGAGATGGGTGGCGCCCAACTGGCGATGCGTATGCTGGGTTCGGTAGGGCGTCTGGATCAAAGCCGTCTGCGCGTTGGTAAGCTGACCGATGAAGACTGGCCGCGCCTGACACATGCCATTCAAAAGATGAATGAAGCGCAACTGTATATTGATGAAACGCCAGCGTTGAGTTCGATAGAATTGCGCGCGCGCTCCCGTCGTCTGGCACGTCAATGCGGCAAGCTGGGCCTGGTGATTGTCGATTACTTGCAATTGATGTCAGCCAACTCTGCCGGTGAAAACCGTGCGACCGAGATTTCCGAGATTTCCCGAAATCTGAAGGGCCTGGCAAAAGAACTGCATTGTCCTGTGATTGCCTTGTCCCAGTTGAACCGCTCTCTGGAGCAAAGACCGAATAAACGTCCCGTCATGTCTGACTTGCGCGAATCTGGTGCGATTGAACAGGATGCCGACGTCATCATGTTTATTTATCGTGATCAGGTGTATAACCCGGATTCTCCCGACAAGGGCACGGCAGAAATCATTATTGGTAAGCAGCGTAATGGTCCTATTGGCAGTGTCCGTCTGACTTTCCTGGGCGAATATACCAAGTTTGACAACTATGTTGGTTCCCTGTCGATTTACGGTGATAGTGAATAATTTCAAAGCAAAATGCTGGTGTTGGTGGGTAGACGCAAAGTAGTAAATCAAGACTTAAAAAGTAGAACAGTGTTGCCAGGCATGCTTGATTGCATGCGCTTGCCTGGACAATTCTAGAAATCTTATATTTTCAGTGAGAATAAAATGTTTGGACGCTTGATGCCCACCGAGGGCAAATTTTTTGAACTCTTCAATCAACATGCAGAGTTATGTGTCAAAGGTTCCAAGGAAATGGTTGCCTTGATGACGAACTTTGATGATCTGGAGATCCGTGTTCACGCGATAGAGAGCATAGAAAAGCAGGCAGATACTGTTACCTACAATACGATAGAGTTGTTGCACAAAACTTTCATCACACCTCTGGACCGAGATGACATCCATAAACTGATTACGCGTATGGATGATATTCTGGATCTGCTCGAAGATGCCGGTCAGACTATTTCCCTGTACGATATCCGCGAAATTACGCCAGAAGCCAAACGCCTGGCAGAACTCTGCCTGGGTTGTGCTGAAAAAGTGAAAGCAGCCGTCGCCTTGTTGCACAACATGGATAATTCCCGTGAAATCCTGGCGCTGTGCGAAGAAATCGATCGCCTGGAATCGGATGCGGATCACGTCATGCGCGCTGCTATGTCCAAACTGTTCCGCGATGAACCTGATGTCCGCAATCTCATCAAACTCAAAGCGATTTACGAAATACTGGAAACAGTAACGGATCGTTGTGAAGATGTTGCCAATATCATAGAAGGCATTATTGTTGAGAACGCTTAAGCGTCTGACTCTTTTATTTTGACGCCTAACAGTTCTCTGTCAATGCAGAGAGCGAACAAGGGAATTCACTTTTATGCAATCCTTTCATATGAGCCTGTACGTCATCATCTTATTGGTGGTACTGGCATTGTTATTCGATTTCATGAACGGCTTCCATGATGCCGCGAATGCGATCGCAACCGTTGTTTCAACAGGGGTTTTGAAACCCAGCCAGGCGGTAGCCATGGCGGCTTTATTCAATGTATTTGCTTTTTTTGTTTTTAACCTGTCTGTCGCCAAAACCATAGGCAAGGGCACCATTGATCCTGTTATCGTTGATCACTATGTCATCTTCGGTGCCCTGGTCGGAGCGATATTCTGGAATCTGGTGACCTGGTATTTCGGTATTCCGTCTTCATCTTCACACGCCTTGATCGGTGGTTTGATTGGTGCTGCTGTAGCTAAAGAAGGTACTGGTGCCCTGATTGCTGCCGGTCTTTACAAGATCATATTGTTTATCGTCTTGTCGCCATTGCTGGGGTTTTTCCTTGGTTCTGTAATGATGCTGATCGTATCCTGGTTGTTTGTTAAATCGACGCCAAGGAAAGTGGATAAATGGTTCCGCCGTTTGCAATTGGTGTCAGCTTCGGTATTCAGTCTGGGTCACGGTGGTAATGATGCGCAAAAGACCATGGGTATTATCTGGATGCTGTTGATCGCCGCTGGTTATTCCAGTGAGGCTGATAAAGGCCCACCAGGATGGGTGGTGTATTCCTGTTATGCTGCGATTGGTCTGGGTACTTTGTTTGGTGGCTGGCGTATTGTTAAAACCATGGGTCAAAAAATTACCAAACTCAAGCCTGTCGGCGGGTTTTGTGCTGAAACTGGTGGTGCTATCACCTTGATCATGGCGACAGTATTGGGCATTCCTGTATCGACAACGCACACTATTACAGGTGCAATTGTTGGCGTGGGCTCAGCGCAAAAAATGTCTGCGGTGCGTTGGGGTGTTGCTGGCAATATTGTATGGGCCTGGATTTTGACCATACCAGCTTCTGCTTTTGTGGCCGCTATAGCCTGGTGGATAGGCAAGCATATTTTGTAATTCCAGTCAGCCATCGCTTTAAGAAAAAGCGCCTCAGTTGAACAAACTGAGGCGCTTTTTTATTGGGGTAGGCTGCTGAGATGGAGCTTACATTTGTTTGAACAAATGTACAAAACTGCGACTGACTTCGAGTTTTTCTGTCAGTCCCTTGATTTGCACCAGATGGCGACCGCGCAGGTCGCGCACCACGCCTGAGATAGCCTTGGCGTTCACCAGAGTGGATCTGTGAATTTGCCAGAACAGAGCAGGGTCCAGTTCCTCTGCCAGATCACGCACAGGTTTGCGTATCAAGGCTTCATAAGTGGCGGTTTGCACCCTCGTATATTTCTCGTCAGACTGGAAGAATAGAATTTCTTCCACCGGTATAAGGCGTAACTCCTGCCCTATGGAAGCCTGTATCCATTGCAAGTAGTCGGGCTTGGGGGCTATACCCATTTGCTTGGCCAGTTGCGAGAGCATGGTACTCATGTCGTTGGGCTGGCTCTGGGCTGTTAACCTGGCCTTGAGCCTTTCGACCGTACGCGTGAGCCTCTCTACATCGGCAGGCTTGAGGACATAATCAACTGCGCCATGATCAAAAGCCTGTATGGCATATTGATCATAGGCAGTGATGAAGACGATATGTGCCTTGTTGCCTATATCCTTGGCCGCTTCCAGACCCGTTTTGACCGGCATGCGTATGTCGAGGAAGGCCAAATCTGGTTTATGTGTTTCTACCAGGGCGACGGCTTCTTCACCATTCTTTGCTTCATCCAGGATTTCCAGCTCGGGCCAGACTTGTTCCAGGCGCGACTTTAACTGGTCGCGCATCAGTCTTTCATCATCGGCAATTATGGCAGTAGGCATGGTCAGCGTAATTGAAATCTAGTTGGCTAATTCGTAAGGGATTTCTATAGTAACGCAAACTCCGCTAGGTTGATTAGGGGTAATGATCATTTGTCCCTTTTCTTTATAAATCAATTTCAGACGTTCGCGTATATTTTGTAAACCCAGTCCAGTACCGTTGCTGGGCATGGCACCAAATCCCAGGCCATCATCGCTGACAGAGACGCGCAACTTGTTATGCGCCACCTCTGCACGGAAGTGTATGGTGCCGCCTTCTGCCTTGCATTCCAGTCCATGCTTGATCGCATTCTCGACCAGGGACTGCAACATCATCGGCGGGAAAGAGGCACTGCGCAAGCCTTCCGGCATGATGAAGTCGACATTCAATCTTTCTTCCATGCGCATTTTCAACAATTCCAGATAAGACTTGATCATATCCGCTTCGCGTCCCAGATTGGTGATGCTGGCATTTTCACGCATTTGCGGCAACACCGCACGCAAATAAGCGATCAGACTGCGCTGCATGGCAGCAGCACGTGGTGGGTCGGTTTCTATCAAATACTCAACTGAAGCCAGGGTGTTGAACAGGAAGTGTGGTTCCACCTGTGCCTGCATCATTTGCATCTGTGCTTCGCTGACCTGGCGTAACAGGGATTCACGCTCAGCTGCCATACCTGCTTCCTTGGCTTTTTCTTCGGCGCGTACTTTGCCACTCATCAAGGCTTTCATGCCAAACAAACCAAATACCAGCAAGACCACGAAATTGGCGAACCATTTGGAAGATGTGCGCTTGTAGCTGCGTACCTCTTCATCAGCGGCATCGGCAACAGCATTATTGATTTCTTCGCTAATTTCCTTGGCTATTTCTGCAGGCAGTTTGATGTGTATATCATCTCTTTCTGAGATAGATGGCGGACTCGGTGGCGCAGGCGGTGCTGGTGGCGTGCTTGCACCAGAAGAGTTCGGCACAGGTGGTACTGGCGGAGCCGGTGGAGCAACACCGTCATCTCTACGAATGTGGACGCCGTTCTCATCAATCTCTATCTGCTTGCCCTTGCCATCGATATTGTTTTTACGGATATGCAGACCAGTATTGTCTATTTCTATACTGGTGTCGCCATCAGTGATTTTGCTGGCTTTCTTTGATTTGCCGGGTGTTTTGCTTTTGGTCACCACCACATTTTCTTCAGACGTAAATAACATGTCTTGCAGCATGCTGCCTGCAGTGATGGTGATAATGGCAAATAAGAAAAACTTCCACCAGGATAATTTGGTAACCCAGGCTGCCGTTGTGTCAAAGCTTTTGCTAAGCCAGGCCATGAGGTCTGCCATGAGCTGCTTGATCGTATCTGCATTGGTATTATTCATGATGCTTCTCTTTTAACGGTTATCCCTGACATATCAGCCGGAGTGCCATGCACTGGCTGCTTGCGACTTTTCAGTCCATGTTGATACTGTAGGGAAATCGTCCTTGCTTGGACAGCGACTTGCGACAGTCTGCAAAAAATGCAGGACAGAATGAAAAATGCCTCATTTAATATGCATGGTTGTTGGCGCAGCAGCGTCGGAAGGGGAGGGGCTGTGCACGCATCAGGTCTCGAGATGCAGCCTGCTGCGTGCCATGGACTTATCTGCTTGCCAGCCAAGTATGCAAATCATCGCGTGTCAAAGGCTTGGAGTACAGGTAGCCCTGCGCGATATGACAATCATAAGAAAGCAGGGTATTTGCCTGCATTTCACTTTCCACACCTTCGGCAATGATGGATAGCCCGAGATTTTTACCGAGTTGAACAATCATTTTGGCAATGCTGCCTTCACTCGGATTTTTCTGGATTTCATTGACAAAGGCACGGTCAATTTTCAATTTGTCTACATCGAGTTTTTGCAGGTGACTCAGTGAAGAGAAGCCGGTGCCAAAGTCATCGATAGAAATACTCATGCCCAGTTGCTTGATCTGGTGCAGGGTCTTGATCAGTAACTCCGGATCTTTCATGGCCATGGATTCGGTAATTTCCAGTTCCACATACTTTGGTGGTACCTGTGTATCGGCCAGCGCCTTGTTCAGTGACTGCATGAACAGGGGGTGTGAAAACTGTGCCTGCGAGACATTGATGGCCATCTGGAAATTGGTATAGCCAAGGCTGCGCAAATGCACGAGTTCGAGGCAGGCGGTTCGCAAGACCCATTCACCGATATCGACAATCAGGCCAGAATATTCGGCGATAGGAATAAACTGATCTGGCGGAATGAATTTGCCTTCATCAGTTTTCCAGCGCAGCAAAGCCTCGGCACCAAGTACGCGGCCATCGCGCATATCAATCTGGGGCTGGAAAACCAGGAACAATTTTTTTTGCTCAAACGCTGCACGCAGGGCATGCATGAGCAAGACGCGCTCACGTATCTCTACGCCCATATTGCGGGTAAAGTATTCGTAGCCGCCACGACGGTTCATCTTGGCGCGCTTCAGTGCGATATTGGTATCTTTCAGAGCTTCTGAGCCATCACTGTCATAATCATCAAGCTTGATCAGGCCTATGGTTGCTGACAGTTGCACATCTTGTTGATCAACATCGAAAGGTGAGGTGAATAAAGACAGAATTTTATCCGGGCAGACCAGGGTTTCATCACCCAGCAAGGCAAAAGTGTCACTGCCTACTCTTGCTAATTGGCAATGTTCGCCAAAATTTGCGACCAGTCTTTGTGCGACTGAGGATAATAACTGGTCGCCGAACTGATGACCAAGCGCATCATTGGTTTCGGCAAAATGGTCTATGTCTATCAGCGACAGGGAGCTGTGGTTTTTCAACGAAGTGAGCAGGGTCTCATTTAACGTTTGCAATAATTTGAGACGATTTGCCAAGCCTGTCAGCGGGTCATAGAAGGCGTAATTGTGCAGACGCGAAGTCAGCATGACGTTATCCAAACCTACCGATACGTTGCCGCAGAATACGCCCAGCAGGCGCTTGTCCATCTCATTCAAATGCAGGCCGGTATTGAGGTAGAGCGTGAAATCTTTTTGCGCGACGTTATTGAAGTAAAGTGCAGTTGATTCAGCCTCAAATATGCTTTGATGGGCTTCCAGCGAGCGTTTGACAATATCGCCAGTTGCATGGTTGCTTAACTGTTCCAGTGGCCTGTTCAGGCTTCCCAAGTACATATTGGTGGTGGCGATAATGTACAGGTCATCACTGTCATCCTGCAGTTCCACAGGCACTTGCCTGGCGCATACAAATCCTTCAGTATTGAGTCCCAATAAACCTGCTATCTGCACCAGTACACCAGCCGCGAAATTCTGCAGGCCCTGCAAGGCCATCAATTCTGTACTGGCATGGATAATCATTTCCAGGCCGCGACGGCTGGCACTGATAGCGCAAATCTGCTCGTAGGAACGTATGGCTGACGTGACTGCGGTGTACAGTTTGGTGCGTGTCAGTTCTGATTTGGTTTTATAGTCATTGATGTCGTAATCGCGTATCGCATCAATTTCTGGGGCATAGCCTGGTTGTCCGGTGCGCAGGATAATGCGCACATCGGTCAGGCCCAGGGTTTTGCGTATATGGCTGACCAGTTGCAGTCCGGCGTCTTCCTGTTCCATGACCACATCAAGGAGGATGATGGCGATGTCGGTTTCATTTTTCAGAATGTCGCGTGCTTCTGCCGCTGAATACGCATGCAGAAAACTCAGGGCGCGATGCTGGATTTCCAGGCTGCCCAACGCAAAAGTTGTGGCCGAGTGGACATCTGGATCATCATCAATAATCATGATCCGCCAAGTCTGCGCAGGCCGCGAGGCCGCCGCAGTTTCATCGCTGTCTGGTTCATCTAGGAAAACCAGATCATCTTCAGAAGAGTGGATCGTTGAATTCATCTGTAATGCGGCTCCATGCTTGGCATATCGTATGGTAAGGGCACTGCAAAATTGGTTCCTTGCGGAACTATGACACTAAATGTATCAGTAGCCAAGCTTCATATATTTTTCATTGGTAAGAATAAAACAAGATTCGTCTGAACGGGGAGAAAAATGCCCTGAATTTGGCTGTAAAGTGCGAAAAATAGTGAAATCTTTTGTCACTCCAGACAACGGCTAAATTCTGTACAGGGCGCTTCACTGGTAAAATGGGGTTTATTCTGTCTAACCTCTCATTTTCGAAATATTATGTCCGGTAATACTTTTGGCACCTTGTTTACTGTTACAACCTTTGGCGAATCACATGGTCCGGCCATAGGTTGCGTGATTGATGGCTGCCCGCCGGGCATGGAATTGTCTGAGGCAGACATACAGCCAGAGCTTGACCGTCGTCGCCCTGGCACTTCGCGTCATGTGACCCAGCGTCAGGAGCCAGATACGGTGGAAATCCTGTCTGGTGTGTATCAGGGTAAAACCACGGGCACACCCATAGGCTTGCTGATCCGTAATCAGGATCAGCGTAGTAAGGATTACGGCAATATCACGGAAACCTTCCGTCCAGGTCATGCTGACTTCACTTACTGGAATAAATATGGCATCCGCGACCCACGTGGCGGTGGCCGCTCGTCTGCGCGATTGACTGCGCCAGTAGTTGGCGCAGCGGCGATAGCCAAGAAATGGCTGAATCAGCAATATGGGACGGTGTTCCATGGTGGCATGAGCCAATTGGGTGGAATTGCCATCCCTTTTCAAGCCTGGGAACATGCGGCAAGCAACCCATTCTTTGCGCCTACGACTGATGTTGCGTTAATACAGCAGCTTGAAGATTATATGGATGCCTTGCGTAAAGATGGCGATTCCATCGGGGCCAAGATCGATGTGGTCGCATCCAATGTCCCGGTCGGTCTGGGTGAGCCTATTTATGACAAGCTTGATGCAGAAATTGCCTATGCCATGATGGGGATTAACGCCGTCAAGGGCGTGGAGATCGGTGCCGGTTTTCGCTCAGTCGCACAGCGCGGTTCTGAGCATGGTGATGAACTGACGCCTGAGGGCTTTGTCGGCAATAATGCTGGCGGCATACTTGGTGGCATCTCGACTGGCCAGGATATTACGGTTTCCATTGCTATCAAGCCCACATCTTCGATACGTACGCCGAGAAGATCGGTAGATAAAGATGGGAATCCTGTCATGGTTGAGACTTTTGGCCGTCATGACCCCTGTGTTGGCATACGTGCTACTCCGATTGCTGAAGCCATGCTGGCCCTGGTCTTGATGGACCATGCCCTGCGTCACAGGGCGCAATGTGGTGATGTCAAGCCGGGTAATTGATACTCGTCATTGTTCCGGCTCTATTCCTTTCAAGAGTGGAGCGGGAACATGTTACACTGACTTTATAAGTTCCCTGCAGCTTGCGTGCGTTGCTGCTCCTGACTTTTTTCCCCTTTCCTCATCTCTTGTTGGCGGTACTCTATGCGCCATGTCAGCTGATCTGCTTCAAAATATTCACTGGCAATTTTCCAGATTATCATCAAAATCCAGATGAAAATTTGGCGATTTTCATCAAACTCATGCATTTATACTGAAACTTTCATGCACCAATTTGGCGTGCGGGTTGGTTTTGCGTTGCACAATTGTGGCATAATCAAATGCGAAAAAAAGATGCAGTACAGGATGTAGTAAGAACCAATGACTTATTTCCAGGCTTCAGATCATGCTTAAAACGCTTTACGATAAATTATGGGAATCCCACGTAGTCCATTCCGAAGATGATGGCACTGCAATTCTCTATATAGACCGCCATTTGTTGCACGAAGTTACCAGCCCGCAGGCCTTTGATGGCTTGAAACTGGCTGGACGTCAGCCTTGGCGACTATCTGCCAATCTGGTGGTGGCTGATCACAATGTGCCAACGACGAACCGTATCAATGGTATTGATGACCCGATTTCCCGTCTGCAGGTAGAGACGCTGGATGCCAATGCCAAAGAATATGGTTTGACCTATTTTGGCATGGCCGACAAGCGCCAGGGCATCGTTCACGTCATCGGGCCTGAGCAAGGTGCAACCTTGCCAGGCATGACTGTTGTCTGTGGTGATTCTCACACGTCTACTCACGGTGCTTTTGCCTGTCTGGCGCATGGTATTGGTACATCTGAAGTCGAGCATGTGCTGGCAACCCAGACCCTGATTGCAAAAAAATCCAAATCCATGCTGGTGCAGGTGGATGGCGCCATGCCTGTGGGCGTAACGGCAAAAGACATCGTCCTGGCTGTGATCGGCAAGATAGGTACAGCAGGCGGTACCGGTTATGCGATTGAGTTTGCCGGTTCGACTATTCGCAGCCTGTCCATGGAAGGCCGCATGACCGTCTGCAATATGGCGATCGAAGCCGGTGCGCGCGCTGGCATGGTGGCAGTTGACCAAACTACCATCGACTATGTCAAAGGCCGGCCATTGTCGCCAGTTGGTCCGCACTGGGACAGGGCCGTCGAATACTGGAGTACATTGCATACTGATGCAGGTGCCAAGTTCGATATGGTAGTGACTTTGAATGCCGCCGAAATCAAGCCGCAAGTCACCTGGGGCACGTCTCCTGAAATGGTGGTGGCAATAGATAGCCGTGTACCTGATCCTGAGCAGGAAAAAGATGCTGTCAAACGTGACGCCATAGAAAAAGCCCTGATCTACATGGCATTGCAGCCAAATACTGCCATTTCTGATATTCGTATTGATAAAGTCTTTATCGGTTCCTGCACCAATTCACGCATAGAAGATCTGCGTGCAGCTGCTGCCGTGGTGCGCGGCAAATATCGTGCATCGAATGTCAAGCTGGCGATGGTTGTACCAGGTTCTGGTCTGGTGAAAGAACAGGCCGAGCGCGAAGGTCTGGATCAGATATTCAAGGCAGCTGGTTTTGAATGGCGTGAGCCGGGTTGCTCCATGTGCCTGGCCATGAATGCCGACAGGCTGGAGCCAGGTGAGCGTTGTGCTTCCACTTCCAATCGTAATTTTGAGGGCCGTCAGGGGCAGGGCGGTCGTACCCATCTGGTGTCGCCTGCGATGGCTGCTGCTGCCGGTGTTGCCGGGCATTTTGTAGATGTACGTGGCTTATCTTAATTTGGACGGAGAGATGACATGAAAAAGATATTTTTACTGGCAATGTGCGCACTGGTGCTGACAGCCTGCAATACCGTTCAGGGTTTGGGGAAAGACGTTAAAAAGGCTGGCGAAGCAGTCGAAAATGCAGGCAAAAAATAAGTAGCGACATGGAAAAATTTACTTTACTCGATGGTTTGGTTGCGCCCATGGACAGGGCCAATGTGGATACTGATGCCATCATCCCCAAGCAGTTTTTGAAATCCATCAAACGCAGTGGCTTTGGCCCTAACCTGTTTGATGAATGGCGCTACCTTGATCACGGCGAACCCGGAATGGACAATAGCAAGCGTCCTGTCAATCCTGATTTCGTATTGAATCAGGCTCGCTACCAGGGGGCATCCATCTTGCTGGCGCGCAAAAATTTTGGTTGTGGTTCTTCACGTGAGCATGCGCCCTGGGCCTTGGAGCAATTTGGTTTTCGCGCCATTATCGCTCCCAGTTTTGCCGATATCTTCTTTAATAACTGCTATAAAAACGGCGTCTTGCCTATTGTCCTGGGCGAAGCGCAAGTTGATGCTCTGTTCAATGAAGTCAAAGCCTTTCCTGGCTATCGCCTGATCGTTGACCTGGAGCAGCAAGTCGTGCGCACCAGCAATGGCAGCGCCAGCTATGCTTTCGATATTGATACCTTCCGCAAATACTGCATGCTTAATGGCCTTGATGATATTGGCCTGACTCTGCGTCAGGCTGACAAGATACGCGCTTTTGAAGAGCGCCACCTCGCTGCGCAGCCCTGGCTCGCCAATACCATCTAGGCTACCTAAATAAGCCAACTAAGTAAGCTATCTAAATTAATTTCTTGAGAATATGAAAATTGCTATTTTGCCGGGTGACGGCATAGGTCCGGAAATCGTCGAGCAAGCTGTCAAAGTATTGAACGCGCTGGGCGAATCTTTTGAAATGGAAACAGCGCCAGTTGGTGGTGCAGGTTATGAAGCATCAGGCCATCCTTTGCCAGAAGCGACACTGAAGCTGGCGCTGGAAGCTGATGCTGTCTTGTTTGGTGCAGTTGGTGACTGGAAGTACGACACTCTGGATCGCCCATTGCGTCCTGAACAAGCCATTTTGGGTTTGCGTAAAAACCTGAAATTGTTCGCTAATTTGCGTCCAGCAATCATGTATCCCGAACTGGCCGGAGCTTCAACGCTGAAGCCGGAAGTGGTTTCGGGTCTGGATATTCTGATCATCCGTGAATTGACGGGTGATATATATTTTGGTCAGCCACGTGGTGTGCGTGAGTGCCCTGATGGTCCATTCAAAGGTGAGCGCGAGGGTTTCGATACCATGCGTTATGCTGAATCAGAAATCCGTCGCATTGCTCACGTCGCTTTCCAGGCTGCGCAAAAACGCGGCAAGCGACTGACGAGCGTCGATAAAGCCAATGTGCTGGAAACTTTCCAGTTCTGGAAAGACATCGTCACTGAAGTGCATAAGGAATATCCTGATGTGGCACTGGACCATATGTATGTTGACAATGCCGCCATGCAGTTGGTGCGTGCACCGAAGAAATTTGACGTCATCGTCACAGGCAATATGTTTGGCGACATTCTGTCTGACCAGGCGTCCATGCTGACTGGTTCTATCGGCATGTTGCCATCTGCTTCACTCGATGCGAATAACAAGGGCTTGTATGAACCTTCCCATGGTTCTGCGCCGGATATCGCTGGCAAAGACGTGGCTAATCCTCTGGCAACCATTCTGTCTGCAGCCATGATGTTGCGTTATTCCTTGAATAAGGCTGAGCAAGCCGACCGTATTGAAAACGCTGTTAAAAAAGTGTTGGCGCAAGGTTTGCGTACCCCTGACATTTATGAAGCTGGTACTACCAAGGTGGGTACTGGTGAGATGGGGCAGGCCGTATTGCAGGCATTGAGTTAATTTAGTCTTTGCGCAAAACCGCCCCAGCTGCGTTGCAGCGACTAGCCGTACTAAAGCACTGTCTTCGTCGCTAACGGTGTAGCTGGGGTTTCAGGCAACATGTTGCCTGCCAGCATAACGAAGCTCTCTTGCAAGAGAGGTTTCCTTGGTGATAGCCTTGCTGGGACAATTTTGCATAAATCCTATTTGTTCGTGAAGGGCAGGGACGTCCTGCAAAATTTTAGGGAAAAATGATGAAACTGGTGGGTCTGGTAGGTTGGCGCGGTATGGTGGGTTCTGTCCTGATGCAACGCATGCAGGAAGAGGGTGATTTCGATCATATTGAACCCGTGTTCTTTTCAACGTCCAATACAGGTGGCACCGCCCCTGCAATGGCAAAGAATGAAAAGACCTTGCAAGACGCAAATAATATTGATGCATTGAAGAAGTGCGAAATTATTATTACCTGCCAGGGTGGTGACTACACCAATGACATTTACCCAAAACTGCGCGCAACCGGCTGGAATGGTCACTGGATTGATGCTGCCTCCAGCCTGCGCATGAATGAAAACGCAGTTATCGTACTTGATCCGGTTAATCTGCCAGTGATCAAGCAAGCGCTGGTCAATGGACAAAAAGACTGGATAGGCGGTAACTGCACAGTCAGCTGCATGTTGATGGGTGTTGGCGCTTTGTATAAAGCTGGTCTGGTGGAATGGATGAGCACGCAAACTTACCAGGCTGCATCTGGCGGTGGTGCCCAGCACATGCGTGAACTGTTGACACAATACGGCACCTTGAATGCAGAAGTTCGTTCTCTGCTGGATGATCCGAAAAGCGCGATTCTGGAAATTGACCGTAAAGTGATAGCCAAACAGCGCTCCCTGACCGCTGACGAAACAGCCAATTTTGGTGTGCCACTCGGTGGCTCCCTGATACCCTGGATCGACAGGGATCTCGGCGACGGCATGTCGAAAGAAGAATGGAAAGGCATGGCAGAAACCAACAAGATACTTGGTCAGGGCGCAGGCTTTGGTACGGCAGCCGTGCCGGTCGATGGTTTCTGTGTCCGTATTGGTGCCATGCGTTGCCACAGCCAGGCTTTGACATTCAAGCTAAAAAAAGATGTGCCGCTGGCAGATATCGAAGCCATGATCGCTGCTGACAATGAATGGGTAAAAGTTGTGCCAAATACCCGTGAAGCCAGCATTCGTGATCTGACGCCGGTCGCCGTTACTGGCACCATGACAATTCCGGTTGGCCGTATCCGCAAGCTGGCGATGGGTCCGGAATATGTCGGCGCCTTCACCGTGGGCGACCAATTATTGTGGGGCGCCGCTGAGCCGCTGCGTCGCATGTTGCGTATCTTGATTGATTAAAAAGTCAGCAAAACTTGATGTTTTAAAGTAATTGTTAAAACTTGTTGTAGAATATAGGGGGGCGTTTAACGCCCCCTTGTCGTTTTTGAAACTTCAAAAAGCTTCGTCTATTTAGTGGCGAGCATTTAGTTTTAATTTTAATAATAAATAATTAGGATTTTGGCGATTATTTTTTCACTTGTCATTTGGCAACAACATTTATGCGATATCCTTGCACTTCGGGGTTCTTAATGTATTTACCACTGTGATAAATCGCGTTAAGCTTGCGTGGCAATGTTTGTAATGTTAATGTGAAACATTAGGACGCGTCGCTAGGCAATGTGTAAAGCGTCACCCAGCGGACTTTGTTCGCCAAAAATTCCCAATATGTCTGACAAAATGCATAATCAAAAAAAATCGTCTGTGATTACCGTGGGACGCAAGGCGTTAAGTGTAGCTGTAGCGTCTTCCTTGTTCATGTTGTCGAGCGCGCATGCTACCGGTCTCGGTAAGCTGACGGTGCTTTCCTCTCTGGGGCAGCCCTTGCGCGCAGAGGTAGAGCTGACCTCTCCTGCCAAGGAAGAAATTGATTCCCTGGTGCCCAAACTGGCATCTCAAGAGGCTTTCAAACAAGCAAACATAGACTTCAATGTCGCATTATTGTCACTGCGTTTTGCAGTTGAGCAGCGTGGTGCAAACTATGTAATCCGCATTAGCTCATCTCAAGCCATGAACGAACCTTTCGTTGACATGTTGCTCGAGCTGAACTCTGCAAATGGCAAGCTATTGAGAGAATACACCTTCTTGCTGGATCCTGCAGAATTGCGAAATAGTCAATCTGCGCAAGTCAGCAATCCGGTTGTTGTTGCTAACCAGCCACAAAACACAGCTGCGTCTAATGCGGCCAAAAATACCCGTCCAAATGCGGCAGCAACAAACCCCAATTTAAGAAATGACAGGTCGCCAACGCCAAAAAACGCTGAGGCCGGCAAAGAAATCAAATCCGCCGGCGAATATCAAGTCAAGGCAGGCGATACATTAAGCAAGATTGCCGGTAGTTACCGTGCTGAAGGTGTTTCACTGGATCAGATGCTGGTCAGTATTTATCGCGCCAATCCGCAAGCCTTTGCTGGTAATAATATGAATCGCCTGAAGTCAGGGCAGATTCTGACAGTGCCAGATGCTGATTCTGCTCGTGCCAATGTGGGTACGACAAATGAGGCACATTCTGTGGTCGTTGCTCATGCAGCTGATTTCAATGCATATCGCAATAAGCTTGCCGGGCAGGTAGCCGAAGCACCGGCAGAAAAAGCGCCTGCCACCAAGCAAAGTGGTGGTGGCAAGATCAGTGCCAAGGTAAAAGAAGTACCGAATGCCACTACCGATTCCCCTGATAAACTGAAATTGTCCAAAGTGGGGCCGGCTTCTGCGCGCACCTCTGGCAAAGGCGGTGAAGAAGACAAGTTAGCCAAAGAAAGAGCTGCGCAGGAAGCCAATGCGCGCGTCAAGGAACTTGAGAAAAACGTCAGTGACCTGAAGGGCTTGCTGGAAGCCCAGAAGATAGAAATCAAAAACAAAGAAATGGCTGCCAAGCAGGCAGAGCTGACCAAGGCAAAACCCGATGTCAAGGCAAGTGTTCCTGCATCAACGCCTGCGCCAGTTGCTGCCAGTGCAGCGGCACCTGTAGTTGCGTCTACGCCAGCGCCGGTCTCAGTGCCAGCGCCAGCTTCGGCTGCTGCTCCGGTCCAGGCCAGTGCGCCTGCCACTGCCAGCACGCCAGCAGTTGCCGCATCTACAGCTTCGGTTGCCGCAAAGCCGCCAGTCAAGCGCAAGATTGTAGCTCCGCCACCGCCACCTCCACCAGAGCCTAGTTTCCTCGATAGTATTTCTGACTACCTGTTGCCGGGTGGCATAGCTCTGCTGGCCATCTTGGGCGGCGTAGGTATCTGGACTAGCCAGCGCAAGAAAAAATTGCAGCAGTTTGAAGACAGCATACTGACCGGCTCCAGCATGAAAGCCAACTCCATGTTTGGCTCTACGGGTGGTCAGAGTGTTGATACCAATAACAGTGTCTTCAACTCCAATTTTGCGCCATCTGCCAGTCAGTTGGATGCCAATGAAGTCGATCCCGTCGCTGAAGCAGACGTGTATATCGCCTATGGTCGTGATTCTCAAGCAGAAGAAATTCTGAAAGAAGCATTGCGTACCCAGCCAGACCGTCATGCAGTCAGGGTTAAATTACTGGAAATTTATTTTGGCCGTAAAGATGCCAAAACCTTTGAGCGCCTTGCCAGTGAGTTGTATGGCATGACCAGCGGCGAGGGTGATGACTGGGCGCAAGCAGCGTCCATGGGTATCGTGCTGGAGCCGGGTAATCCTTTGTATGCCGGCGGCAAAGCCAAGGCAGACATGGCTGCAGCATCGGGTCTGGGCTCAGGTACACAACCATTGGAAGACCTTGATCCAGAGGCCTTGCTGGCGAATTCCCTGTCTCAGGACATGCTTGAAGCGATCAGCATTATCGATACAGCTCAGCGTGATGGTGGTGCAAAAGCCACTGCCAATGCAGAAGAAGCTGCAATGGATGAGCATGCTCTGGATTTCGACCTGGATATTTCTGCCATCCCTGAGCCTGAAGTCCCAAAAATTCCTGAGCCTGTAGCTCATGCTGCCCCTGTTGCAGAGTCAGCCGCTGCGCCTGAAGTGGATTTTGGTACGATAGACTTTGATTTTGGTACTAAAGATCCTGAACCAGTTCATGCACCTGTGGTTGCTGAAGCAGCTCCTGTAAAAGCGGCTGATCCTGATGTTGAGAAATTTGAGCTCGATCTGGGTCATATTGATTTTGCATCAGAAAAGCCTGAGTCAGACCCTTTGTCTCTGGATATCTTGCCGTCAGACGACAAGCTTGATGAAAATCTGTTGGCAGCATCTTTGACTGGTGAGGCAGCAGAATCACCATTGCCAGAATTGACCGCTCCCAAAAAAGCTGAAGAAGATGCAATGTCAGCTTTTGAATTTGATTTGTCCGGCATTGATCTTGATCTGGAGCCAGCAGCAGCTACTCCTGCAGCGCCAGCAATTGAAGAGGCGCCAGCACATAATGCTGAAATGGCAACCAAGCTTGATCTGGCAGTTGCCTATCATGAAATCGGTGATAAAGAAGGTGCCCGTGAATTGCTGGACGAAGTGCTCAAGGGTGGTACTTCTGATCAGGTAGAAAGAGCCAAGTCCATGATAGCCCAGATGGCTTGATGTTCTTGAGGTAATCATGACGGGCGCAGCGTATGCTGGCGCCCGTTTTGTTTTTTGGGAAATTGCATTGTGTTGAAACGATTAGTTTTAGGTGTTCAGTATGACGGTAATTCCTGGCAGGGCTGGCAAACGCAGCCTTCTGGTAATACCGTGCAAGACGCGTTGGAACGGGCGTTGCAACAATTTACTAAAAGTGACATCAAAACCACTTGTGCCGGACGTACTGATGCCGGTGTTCATGGCATCGAGCAGGTCGTGCATTTTGATACTGAGCTGGTGCGTGAATCCTATTCCTGGGTAAATGGCGTGAACGCTTTTTTACCTGCCACTGTGGCAGTCCAGTGGGCTAAAGAATTGTCTTTCGACCCTGATTCAGAAGACAATTTCCATGCGCGCTTTAGTGCCCGGGCCCGCACTTATCATTATATTTTGCACAATGCTGCCATCCGCTCACCAATGTGGAGCGGGCGGGCGGGATGGACTTTCCGTCCTCTTGATGTAGAGCGCATGCGCGCTGCCGCGGCCCATTTATTGGGTGAACATGATTTTTCTGCCTTCCGTGCCTCTGGCTGTCAGGCCAAAACCCCGGTCAAGCACATGTACGACATACAGATACAGCGCCGGGGTGAGATGATTATTTTTACTCTGCGTGCCAGCGCCTTTCTGCATCACATGGTCAGGAACATCGTTGGTTCACTGATCTTTGTTGGTACGGGTAAAAGAGAGCCGGAATGGATGGGGGAAGTGCTGATCAGCATGAACCGCGAAATAGCTGCTCCTACTTTCATGCCTGACGGTTTATACCTGGCAAGAATCGACTATGAAGACAAATGGGGCCTGCCACAAAGAGAATTGGTGGAAACACTGGCTTTCTTGTCTTTTTTGTAGTGATCAACTGACATCAAACCTACGATTTCTCGGCTTTCCGGGGTGAAATCCGGTAAAATGGCGTTTTGCAAAACCCAAACTGAAGGCGCTCGCCTGGGGAAACTTGCCCAGCTCAGAGCGCTTTTTTTATAGCTGGTATTCGCTTCACCTTTGTTTCTTTCGTAATTTCAATGAATAACATCCGCAATTTTTCGATTATTGCCCATATTGATCATGGCAAATCCACACTGGCAGATCGCATTATCCAGCTTTGTGGCGGCCTTTCCGACCGCGAGATGGAAGCACAAGTACTTGATTCCATGGATATTGAGCGTGAGCGTGGCATCACGATCAAGGCTCAGACAGCGGCATTGCATTACAAAGCGCGCGACGGCCAGATTTATAACCTGAACCTGATTGATACACCGGGTCACGTTGATTTCAGTTATGAAGTCAGCCGTTCCCTGTCCGCCTGCGAAGGTGCTTTGCTGGTCGTGGACGCATCGCAAGGTGTGGAAGCGCAGACAGTCGCAAATTGCTACACTGCCATTGAACTGGGTGTAGAGGTTGTACCCGTCTTGAACAAAATTGATTTGCCATCTGCCGACCCCGACAATGCCTGCCAGGAAATCGAAGAAGTGATAGGCATAGACGCCTCCGATGCAGTGCATTGCTCTGCTAAAACCGGCTTGGGCGTTGAAGATGTACTCGAATCCCTGATCGTTAAAGTGCCACCGCCAGAAGGTGATCCAACAGCCCCTTTGCAGGCATTAATTGTCGACTCATGGTTTGATAATTATGTGGGCGTCGTCATGCTGGTGCGTATCAAGAATGGTACTTTGCGTCCAAAAGACAAAATACTGTTCATGGCAACCGAAGCGCAACATCTGGTTGAAAGTGTTGGCGTATTTACGCCCAAATCACTGAGCCGTACAGAATTGACTGCCGGTCAGGTGGGCTTTGTCATTGCTGGCATTAAAGAATTGAAATCAGCCAAAGTCGGCGACACGATTACTGTGGCCAACAAACCTGCTGCCGAACCCTTGCCTGGTTTTAAAGAGGTACAGCCGCAAGTGTTTGCCGGCCTGTTCCCGGTTGAAGCCAATCAATACGATGCCTTGCGTGATTCCCTTGAAAAACTCAAGCTTAATGATGCGGCGCTGATGTATGAGCCTGAAGTGTCACAAGCGCTGGGCTTTGGTTTCCGTTGCGGTTTCCTTGGTTTGCTGCACATGGAAATCGTCCAGGAACGTCTGGAGCGCGAATTCGACATGGACCTCATCACGACTGCCCCAACCGTGGTGTATGAAGTGGTCATGGCTGATGGCACTATCCTGATGGTGGATAACCCTTCCAAGATGCCAGAGCCGTCAAAAATTGAAGAAATCCGTGAACCTATCGTTACCGTCAATCTCTACATGCCGCAAGAGTATGTAGGTTCGGTCATCACCCTTTGTACACAGAAACGCGGCGTGCAGATGGATATGAATTATCACGGTCGCCAGGTCAAGCTGACGTATGAAATGCCTATGGCTGAAATCGTGCTGGATTTCTTTGATCGTCTGAAATCCACCTCACGTGGCTACGCTTCCATGGACTATGAGTTCAAGGAAAATCGTGCCGCAGACGTGGTCAAGGTTGACATGCTGATCAATAGCGAAAAGGTGGATGCGCTGGCGATTATCGTCCACAGGGCAAACAGTCATTTCCGTGGCCGCGCAGTGGCTGCCAAAATGCGTGAACTGATCCCGCGCCAGATGTTTGACGTGGCAATTCAGGCCGCTATTGGTTCCAACATCATCTCGCGTGAAAACGTTAAAGCCTTGCGTAAAAACGTTTTGGCCAAATGTTATGGTGGTGATATCAGCCGTAAGCGCAAATTGCTGGAAAAACAAAAAGCAGGTAAGAAACGCATGAAGCAGGTGGGTTCAGTAGAGATCCCGCAAGAAGCGTTTTTGGCGATTTTACAAGTGGATGAAAAATGAGTTTTCAATCAATCTTGGGCAATTTTGCCCTGATCCTGTTTGTGTTGACCGTTGTTACTGGTGTTATCTGGTTTCTTGATGTCTTTATATTTGCCAAACAACGCCGTCAAAACGCTGACAAGGCACTGGCCGAATATGATGCGCGCAGAGCCAAGCTGACTGCAGAGGGCATACGCCTCGAAGAAAGCACCCGCCATGACATGGAAGCCAGCTTGCTCAAGCAACCAGTCTGGATAGAATATTCTGGCAGCTTCTTCCCAGTGATAGCCCTGGTGTTTTTCTTGCGTTCTTTCTTGTTTGAACCATTTAAGATTCCTTCCAGCTCAATGTTGCCAACCTTATATGTTGGTGATTTGATACTGGTCAATAAATTTACTTATGGCATACGTTTGCCTGTGATTAATAAAAAAGTCATCTCCATTAATGATCCGCAAAGAGGCGATGTCATGGTATTTAAATACCCTGAAGACCCTAGCGTGGACTATATTAAACGTGTGGTAGGCGTGCCAGGTGATAAAATTGTGTATAAAAACAAACGTTTATCGGTGAATGGTAAAGAAGTTTCATATACGAACATGCCTGACTTCCGCGATAATCTTGATTACTTAAAGCAATACAAGGAAGAATTGACCGGAGTAAGTCACCGTATTTTGGTGAATGAGCAAAGGCCGGCTTATGTCGAAAATCCGCATGACTTCAAGGGCAGGGATTTATGCTCTTATGATAATGATGGTTTTACCTGTAATGTGCCGCAAGGCCGTTATTTCATGATGGGTGACAACAGGGATAATAGTCTCGACAGCCGCTACTGGGGTTTTGTACCCGATGAAAATATTGTTGGAAAAGCATTTTTCATCTGGATGAATTTTGGTGATATCGAACGTATTGGTAGTTTTCATTAAATTTCAGTCTTAATCAGGAAAAAATCTATGTCAAATATTCAATATTCCACATTCAAAAAACAACAAGGCATTACCTTGATTGGTTTGATCATGGCAATTGCCGTCATCATTGTTATTGCAATGGTTGCAATGAAAGTGGTGCCTACAGCGATCGAATATAATTCCATCACTAAGGCGATGAATAGCTCCAAAAATGCTGGATCTACTCCAAGGGAAATTCAGATTGCTTTCGATAAACAAAGGGAAGTTGGTTATTTTGATGCGGTGACTGGCAAGGATCTGGTTATCGTAAAAAATAATGATGGTGGTTTTGACCTCAATTTTTCCTATAGCAAGAAAATCCCTCTGGTTGGTCCAGCCAGTATATTGATGGAGTATTCCGGCACTACCGCAAAGAATGGTGTCGTCGTTACAAAACCTGCCAAGGCAGATTAAGTTACTCGTATGAATCAACAACTATTGCAGAAAAGGCTGGGGCACCAGTTTAGCAACCCCGCTTTGTTGCAGCAGGCTTTGACACATCGTAGTCATAGTGTTTTGCATAATGAACGTCTGGAATTTCTTGGTGACTCAGTCCTGAATTGTGTCGTCGCGTCTTTGTTATTCGACAGTTTTGCCAATATTGATGAAGGTGATTTGTCGCGTGTCCGTGCCAATCTGGTCAAGCAACAATCGCTGTATGAAATCGCCCAAAGAATAGAGTTGTCTCAATTCTTGCGTCTGGGGGAGGGTGAATTGAAGTCCGGTGGATTCCGTCGCCCGTCGATTTTGGCAGACACGCTGGAAGCCTTGTTTGGCGCGATTTTCCTGGATGCCGGTTTTGATGCTGCGCGTGAAGTTATCCGTGCCTTGTATGCGCCAGTGTTGGCCAGCGTTGATCCAACTACCTTGGGCAAGGACGCCAAGACCTTGTTGCAAGAGTTTTTGCAAAGTAAAAAAATCGCTTTGCCGCAATACAATGTAGTGGCAACCCATGGTGCTGCACATAATCAGGAATTTGAAATTGAATGCCTGGTGCCAAAACTTGAAATCCAGGTATTTGGTACTGGCGGTAGTCGCCGTGCCGGCGAGCAGGCCGCAGCCAAGCTGGCGCTGGAAACTGCCCTGGCCATGCTGGTACGCTCACCTGCAGCCAAGAAAGCCAAGCCACGCGCTTCGCAGTTAAAGCTGGCTGGTATAGCGACAGTGCAAGGTGAGGCAGAAACCAAGCCGCAGTCAGCCAAGCAAAAAAGTTTGCTGGATGCAGAGACACCCAAGGCTGACAAGCCCAAAGCGGCACAAAGCACTGCCAGCACCACCAGCACGGCTGCAGCAGATGAACTGCTGACGCATGATGTACACCCCGAGACTCACCCTAAGACTGCCTGACGACCGCATGACTGAATTAATAGACAATCCTGATTTCCGCTGTGGTTACATCGCCATCGTCGGGCGACCTAACGTCGGTAAATCGACCCTGATGAACGCCCTGATAGGCGCCAAGGTCAGCATTACCTCGCGCAAGGCACAAACTACACGCCACCGCATTACTGGCATACAGACCAAAGACAATACACAGTTCGTGTATATTGATACGCCGGGTTTCCAGACCCGTCATTCGAACGCATTGAACCGCACCCTGAACCGCACTGTCACCACTACGCTGACAGCGGCAGACGTGATTTTGTACATCATAGAAGCAGGCACTTTTGGCCCGGCAGATCAGCAAGTCATCGATTTGCTGCCCAAGAACGTACCATGCATGCTGGTCATCAATAAGTCAGACCGCGTCAAAGACAAGGCTGTGATGATGCCGTTTGCCCAAAAAGTGGCGGCCCTGCATAATTTTGCGGCGATCGTGCCCGTATCGGCCACCTTGCGCTTCCAGCTCGAAAATCTCGAAGGCGAAATCCGCAAATACCTGCCGCTGAACCCACCGATGTTTGGTGAAGACGATATTACCGACCGCAGCGAGAAATTCCTTGCAGCAGAAATCGTCCGCGAAAAACTGTTCCGCTTCGTTGGTGATGAATTGCCTTACACCAGCACCGTGCTGATAGAAAAATTTGAGCAAGAAGGCAATTTGCGCCGCGTTTTCGTCGCCATTCTGGTGGACAGGGACGGCCATAAATCGATGGTCATCGGTAACAAGGGTGCGCGTCTGAAAGATATCTCTACCCAGTCACGCCAGGATATGGAGAAGCTGTTTGGTGGCCCCGTGTATCTGGAAATCTGGATCAAGGTCAAATCTGGCTGGGCAGATAATGAAGCCGGTTTGCGTGCCTACGGTTACGAGTAAAACCATCCATGGATGAGCAGGCAGTCGCCGTGCAGGAAGGCAGTGCCGTAGCAGATGCGGCCGCTGTACCGCCAGCGCCACCTACTGCCAAAAAAGTTGCTGCCCGAACACGGGCACCTAAAGCAACCCCGACAAGCCCACGCGCTGCCAGCAAATCCCCCGCCAAAGACTTGCGCATACTGGAGCAGCCAGGCTTTGTCCTGCATTCCTGGCCCTACAAAGAAACCAGCCTCATCATCGATGTATTGACGCGTGACCATGGCCGTATAGCTTTGGTTGCCAAGGGCGCAAAGCGTCCGCATTCACAATTGCGCAGTGTCTTGCAAACCTTCCAGCCCTTGCAATTGGGTTGGACAGGCAAGGGCGAAATCCGCACGCTGACCACTGCAGACTGGGTAGGTGGCATGCTGCCGCTGGAAAAATCTGCCTTGTTATGCGGCTTCTACCTCAATGAATTGCTGGTCAAGTTCCTCATGCGCGATGAAGCGCACCCGGATTTGTTTGATCTGTATGTCTCTACGCTGAACCAGCTTGCCCATGATGAACCAGCCACCATCGTCCTGCGTCGCTTTGAACTCGCGTTGCTGCGCGAATCCGGCTTGCTGGGTGACCTGACCCGCTGTACGCAACAACGTGAGCGAGTGCAGGTTGAACAATTCTATGTGCTTGACCCTGAACGCGGCCCCAGGCCAGCCATGCCAGCCGACAGCGTGCCCAGAGTCAGCGGCAAGACTTTGCTGGCCATGCAGCGCGGCGACTATACTGAACAGAGCACGCAACTGCAAAGCAAGTTGCTGATGCGCTTTTTGCTTGCTCATCACCTGCATGGCGCTGCGCTGAATACCCGGCAAATACTGATTGATTTGCAAAATCTATGAATATCCATCAACAAAGCCAGTTGATAGAACTGGGAGTCAATATTGACCACGTCGCCACTCTGCGTAATGCGCGCGGCACGACTTATCCAGACCCCTTGCAAGCTGCCTTGTTGGCTGAGGAGGCGGGGGCGGATTGCATCACCCTGCATCTGCGTGAAGACCGTCGCCACATCCGCGATGCAGACGTAGAACAATTGCGCCCACGTATCTTGACTCGCATGAACCTGGAAACCGCAGTCAATAATGAAATGCTTGATCTGGCATGCCGCATCCTGCCGCAAGATGTTTGTCTGGTGCCAGAACGCCGTGAAGAAGTCACGACAGAAGGTGGTCTTGATGTTGCCCGAGATTTTGCCAGAGTACAGGCCGCAGTCCGGCAATTGCAGGCGGCAGGCATACGTGTGTCGCTATTTATCGATGCAGATGAGCAGCAGATACAGGCAAGCTCAGAAGCAGGCGCAAGTGTCATAGAAATCCACACTGGCCGTTACGCTGATGCGCATGATCCGCAATTGCAGGCACAGGAGTTTGCACGCATAGCGCAAGCTGCCATTGCAGGCGTACGTCATGGCTTGAAAGTGAATGCAGGTCATGGCTTGCACATGACTAATACTGCAGCCATTGCTGCCATCCCGGAAATTTCAGAATTGAATATAGGCCACGCCATCGTCGCCCAGGCACTGTTCGTAGGCTGGCAAAAAGCCATCAGCGACATGAAGGCCCTGATGGTCAAGGCCCGTCTGACGAGTTTGCATAAGGCAGCCTGACATGATCTACGGCATAGGCACAGACATCGTACAAATCTCGCGCATGCAAGAAGCCATTGCGCGCAACGGTGAACGTTTTGCTGAAAAAATCCTGGGGCCAGATGAGCTGGCGACTTATCGTGAGCGCAAAACCCTGGTCGAAACACGCGGCCTGCGTTATCTGGCTACCCGGTTTGCTGCAAAAGAAGCTTTCTCAAAAGCCGTGGGCATGGGCATGCGTGACCCCATGAACTGGCATGCCATACAAACACTGAATAACGATCAGGGTCAGCCTCAGGTGCAGGCCAACGGTAATATGTTGGCGTGGATGCAGGAGCGTAATCTGAAGGCGAGTATCTCTGTCAGTGATGAAACTGATTACGCCATTGCCTTCGTCATCATCGAATTGAACAATCCCTGCTAAAGTAGCGACTTCTACCAGCGCTGCAGATTGATTGCATCATGAACGAACCAAATATCTCAGAAGCACGCCAGCAAGTGCTCGATCTGGTTGCCAAATTACCCAACCTGCCGGGTGTGTACCGCTATTTTGATAGCAATGACCAGGTGCTGTACGTAGGCAAGGCACGTGACTTGAAAAAACGTGTCTCCAGCTATTTCCTCAAAAATCTTTCCAGCCCGCGCATCGCGATGATGGTAGAGAAAATTGCAAAACTCGAAACCACAGTCACTCGTAGCGAAGCAGAAGCCCTGATCCTTGAAAACAACCTGATCAAGGCATTAAAACCGCGCTACAACATCCTGTTCCGTGATGACAAGTCTTATCCTTATCTGAAAATCACCGCAGAAAAAACGCCGCGCATGATGTATTACCGTGGTGCGATCGATAAAAAGCATCAATACTTTGGACCATTCCCGTCCGGCTGGGCAGTCAAGGAATCGATGCAGATCTTGCAGAAAGTCTTTTTGCTGCGCAGTTGCGAAGACAGCGTGTTTGCCAATCGCACCCGGCCGTGCCTGTTGTACCAGATTGGTCGCTGCAGTGCACCCTGCGTCAGCATCATCGCGCCAGAAGACTACCAGCAAGACGTCAACAATGCTGCCGACTTTTTGCGTGGCCGCCAGCTTGAAGTCATGCAGACCCTGGAAAAAAAGATGCTGGATTTTTCCATGGAGCTCAAATTCGAGCAGGCAGCCGCAGTGCGCAATCAAATGCAGGCCTTGTCCAAAGTCTTGCACCAGCAAAGTATGGAAACCGCAGGCGATGTCGATATCGATATTTTGGCTGTGGTAGTGGAGGGTGGCCGTGCCTGTGTTAACCTGGCCATGGTCAGGGGCGGACGGCATCTGGGTGACCGGGCTTATTTCCCTACCCATGTTGATGATGCGGTCGGCGTCGCAGAAAATGAAATCGAAGTCGAGGTGATCTCTGCCTTTCTGGCGCAACACTATGTTGACCAATTCATCCCATCCACACTGGTCATGAATGTGGAACTCGATGCGCCTGATCTCATGCTGGCTCTGGCCGAGCAATGTGGCCATCGCATTCATCTATCCTTCCAGCCGCAAGAGCAGCGCCGTGCCTGGCTGGACATGGCCGTCAAAGGTGCCAAACTGGCGCTGGCGCGCATGCTGTCTGAGCAAGGCTCGCAACAGGCGCGTACACGAGCCCTGGCAAGCGTGCTGGAGCTGGATGTAGAAAATCTCGAAGAATTGCGCGTCGAGTGTTTTGACATCAGTCACACCCAGGGTGAAGCCACACAGGCATCCTGCGTGGTGTTCCATCATCACGCCATGCAGAACAGTGAATATCGCCGCTTCAACATCAAGGACATCACAGGAGGCGATGATTATGCCGCCATGCGCCAGGTGCTGTTCCGCCGCTATGAAAAAGTCGCGAGTGGTGAGGCGAGTGGCGACGGGGCCAATGAACGCCGCATGCCAGACATCGTCCTGATCGACGGTGGCAAAGGTCAGGTTGAGATTGCGCGGCAAGTTTTTGTCGAGCTTGGCCTGGATATCAGCCTCATCGTTGGTGTCGCCAAAGGCGAGGGGCGCAAGGTAGGTCTTGAAACCCTGGTGTTTGTTGATGGCCGGGCAGAAAAAGAACTGGGTAAGGAATCTGCCGCCCTCATGCTGATCGCCCACATCCGCGATGAAGCTCACCGCTTTGCCATCACAGGCATGCGTGCCAAGCGCGACAAGGCCAGGCAGACCTCACAACTGGAAGAGATCGAGGGCATAGGCCCCAAACGCCGCCAGCGCTTGCTGGTGCGTTTTGGTGGCTTAAAAGGCGTCAGCGATGCCAGCGTCGCCGATTTGGCCAGTGTCGAAGGTATTTCCCGCCAATTGGCAGAAGAAATTTACAAGCGGCTGCGATAGGGAAATATAATTGCGTCAGGCGCTGGCATTGTAGTCAGCGTGCCTGATGCATAAACCGAATAAAAACCACAACAACATGCCCTTCAATTTTCCTATCCTGCTGACCTGGTTACGTGTCGCGCTGATACCGCTGGTAGTTGGTGTTTTTTACCTGCCCGATCTCTGGTTAAGCCCCTTTGAAAAAGGTCTGGCATCCACCACGATTTTTATCGTCGCCGCAGTCACCGACTGGTTTGACGGCTTCCTGGCGCGCAGATGGAACCAGACATCCTCATTCGGTGCCTTCCTTGACCCTGTGGCCGACAAGCTCATGGTCGCCGGTGCCTTGCTGGTGCTGGTGCAGCTCGACCGCGTCAACGCCGTGATCGCCTTCGTCATCATCGGTCGTGAAATTACCATCTCTGCCTTGCGCGAATGGATGGCATTGATAGGTGCCTCCAAATCAGTGGCAGTCAGCTCTTTAGGCAAGATCAAGACTGCTGCGCAAATGATCGCCATTCCTATGCTGCTGTACTACGACATGTTGTTTGGCATGATAGACACCAAGCTGCTGGGCTCATGGTTGCTGTTGATTGCTGCCATCCTGACAGTCTGGTCTATGTTCTATTACCTGCGTAAAGCATGGCCTTTGATCAAGGAAACCACGGATAAAATGGAATAGCCGTTGAGTAATCGTGGAATGATCTTTGAATGGGTAGTTGACACAATGGCTGGATGATATATAATTCTGGTCTTCGCAACGCGGGAGTAGCTCAGTTGGTAGAGCGCAACCTTGCCAAGGTTGAGGTCGAGAGTTCGAGACTCTTCTCCCGCTCCAAAGTTTTTGGAACGGCAGCGAAAGAGCAGTAAAGCAAGTTAGTAGTAAAATGCGGGAGTAGCTCAGTTGGTAGAGCGCAACCTTGCCAAGGTTGAGGTCGAGAGTTCGAGACTCTTCTCCCGCTCCAG